>DASZBO010000116.1:0-1894 GCA_035944075.1 Sphingomicrobium sp. | reverse complement strand
CGCCAACTAAGCGACTTCGCCTCGGGCCACGCGAGCCGATATCGATAGGTGCCGGGAAAGCCGTTAACCGGCAACTGCGCTGCGCCCGCGGCGTGGTCGCCAAAAGCCGGCTCGCTGTGTATAACCGTTGCGGCAAACTCGAGTTCGTCGCCGACCTGGAGTCCCGGAACCTGGAGCGAAGCGGTTAGATTTCCGTCGAGTATGGATTGTTCGAGTCCGGCTTCACGCTCAAGCACCTTGAACTTGGCCTGCTTGAGCACGTCGATCGTCTGCTTGTCGCGGATGATTCGCACGTAATGGACCTCAGCGGATCCGCCGCTCGGCGACCATAGAAGGGCCACGTTGCCCATCGGTAATGCCTCAGGCTTTAAGATCTTAACGCGGTACGCCGTGTAGGATTCGATGCGGCCAGGTGTGATCCTTTCCTGCATATCTTGGTAGATGATGCGGAATGCCGCATCGCTAGAATTAGCCTCAACCTTGGCTGTCGGTGGTGGGACCACCCACGCCGGAGAGGCATCATACTTGACCTCGCGAGCGGAAGGAATGGTGCTGGCCTGAGCGGCCACCGCTTGCGGCCCAATCGCCATAGCAAGAAACAAGCGGTTCACATGAGCCCCCTTCAACATGCGACAATAACCTCGGTCAGTGTAAGCGGACTGTGAACGGCTTCAAGTACCCTGCGTAAGGTGCCCTGCGGAAAGCCGGTACTTAGTTACACCCCGATGATTCCCCTGCTGCTTCCCCGGTCCGGCAGCCGCTCGCGTGCTGCTCAGCTGGGCGGGGTAAGCCGAAGGTCGAAAGTTCGAAACGACCAATCTTCAATGCGTTTTTCTTGTCCGCATCGCTGATCGGTTGGGCGGCCGGAAAGGCGGCGCAAGCATTTTGCCCTGCAGTCATGCCTTCGGCAGCTACGCTTAGACATCCGACAGCATTCTGCCCTTTGAGACGGTATTGCTCGTTAGCGAGGTAAGACAGGCGCGTACCCCAGCCGGGCTCACCCTTGTAGACCTGCTCGTCCCCAGCTCCAGCCGCTATCAGGATAACCGCCAGCGACCATTTCTTACTGAGCGTTTCCATCAGCCGTGATTGTGCCAGAGTTTGTTCGCAAGTGGGGAGCTGATTGCCCGCCGGTGCCGTCGTTTGGACAATGCAGCTAGGATGTCCTGGATCGCTCGAGAAATCGAGGATCACGGCATGGTGAAAGGTGTGAAACGCGTCGCCGGCCAACCTCCAGATTGCACTGGTGCTGTAGTGGCCTGAAACCGGCCTCCCCTTGGCGTCGAGCGCAGGATGGAAATGCGCCCGCGAACGAACCACTTCGCAAGTTGTCTGATCGAGAATTTGCTGTCCCGAAGATTTCGTCACCTGGCAGCTTGTAGGTTTGCCGTCGGGGTCAACGTCGACCTCAAACCCAACCGAACCTTGGAGACCTTTCTTGATGGCTTCGAACGGATAATCGTTCGCGTTGAACCACGTTGAGCGATCGATTGGGGTCGCCGTCGTCGCAGCGGCTATTGCATACAGGAACGCAATGTACATCAACAGCACTCCGCGGTCGGCCAGCAAGTATTCGCGTCAGTTGGAACCGCCGCCCAGTTTCGAAATGTCGCACGGAGACCGGTAGGCCCGCAATCGTCCGCTTCGGCCGGTCAGCAGGTCGCATCGAAAGCCTCTCACTGCGCACTTTCGTGTGCAAGGATCGGCCTTTTCGCGAATAACCAACCGCGTTGGTGAAGGGCTGGGGAGGGTGGATACTGTTGAAGAAGTCGGCTTCTGACAGGAGCAAAGATTGCTCTGCTCTGCGCTGCGGGCGAGCAACGCCTGATCTCCTTTCAGGGTATCACTAGCTGCTTGGGTCCGAGGAGCTTCGCCATTTTGCGGAGGTTCTGGG
>DASZBO010000115.1:0-3234 GCA_035944075.1 Sphingomicrobium sp. | reverse complement strand
TTCGACAAAGGAAGAGTGGAAGATGGTGGTTGAGACCAAGAAAATCCTCGATCCCTCGATCAAGCTGACGGCGACCTGCGTCCGAGTTCCCGTGTTCGTTGGCCATTCCGAAGCGGTAAATATCGAGTTCGAGAATGAAATCTCAGCGGACGAAGCGCGCAACATCCTTCGCGAGGCGCCTGGTGTCATGGTCGTCGATAAGAGGGAGTCGGGTGGCTATGTGACGCCGGTCGAGGCCGTCGGTGAATATGCGACCTATGTCAGCCGAATCCGTGAGGACCCGACCGTCGAGAATGGCCTCAGCCTGTGGGTCGTCAGCGACAACCTTCGCAAGGGCGCCGCGTTGAACGCGGTCCAGATTGCCGAACTACTCGGCCGCAAGCATTTGCAAAAAGCCGCCTAGGCGAGCCTATTTGTCTGCCCAGTAGCGCAGCAGTTGGTTCTGGATGAGCTGCAGGCGCGAGAAATTCTCCTGGCGCATGTTGAGGCCTTCAAGGGCCGCAACTTCGTTGAGGTTGAAAAGGACGTTACGGCGGAACGGGTCCTGGATCCGGCTCTGGATAAAGGTGATGGCAACAAGTCGCTCTCCCTTCACAACGGGGTCGACCTGGTGGAGCGTATCCGACGGGTAAATGACCGCAAATCCGGGCGGAAGCTTGAACTGCATATCCGCATCCCCGAGTTCGATGTGGAGCGCACCGCCTTCGTAGGATTCCGGCTCGTTGAGGAAGATCGTACAGCTAAGATCGCTTCGCAGGGAGCCGCCGGGGAGCTGAATGAACGCGGAGTCCGCATGCGCCCCGTAATGCATGCCTGGCTGATAGCGGGTGATCATCGGCGGCGCGATGAGGACCGGGAAAGCAAACTCGCGGAACTCCTCGCTTCGACCGAACGCCTGGAGCAGTAGCTGTGAGCTCTTCTGGTACGCCTGGGCCTCATGCAACTGCTCGTTCTGCTTCGCTTTCATGTGCGGATTGCTGATGCGGCCATGAACGAACTGGGCGCTTGCGGCGATGCGGCGGCATTCCGCGACCTCGCTCTCGTTCAGAAGCTGGAGAATTCGATACATTCACGTCCCTTTGGCACGGCTGAGGCCACTCGCAAGTAGCGGCGACCTTTCGGATGCGGCGGTCAGCATGGCAAGCGCCTCGTCGATGTCGCGGCCTCGAATCCTCAGCTCCTGCTCGATCAGTTCCTGCCGGAGATTGGGACTATATTCGTACGTGGCGTCCTTCGAATAACGGCGCATCAGCGGACCAGAAGCAATGGCCGTGATCCGATCTTTGTCCGACAGGAATCCAAAAAAGTCCGCCGCGCGTCCAAGTTCGCGCGGCATATTTGCGAGCATTGCGTCGAAATCCGCCCAGGAAACTTGCCGATCGGCCATTGCCTCTGCGACTGCTTCGAGCGTTGTCATCTCGCACGCCCATGCCGCAGCGGCGCGGTCCGCGTCATTGCGAAGAATTCCAAGCGTGATTCCCCGGCTCTCGAGACGCTTCGTTCGATAAGGCTCCAGCGCTCGCAGTTCCTTGATGCTGTTTTCGCCGGCGAGGATCGTCGCAATGTAGTTGCGGGGGCCTGCGTACATGAAGAATGCGTGTTCGCCGGCCGGGACGAGTTCGGGCGCGATTTCGCTCGCGAAGCTTGTCGCTTTGACGCAGGCCCTCTCATGGGCACCAAAGGTGCGGGACATAAGCTTCGGTATCGCCGCGATGTATCGGTGCCGGATTGGGGCCGGCGTCAGTGCGAGGTCGCGAATGAACCGCGGCTCGCGGATGGAAAGAACGCCCTCGATTTCACCGAGCAGACGGGAGACGAGGGTGGAGCCGACGTGCCCAATGTGGAAGATCCAGCGAGCGTCAGTACGAAGATTTCCGGAAACAGCATTCTCGATCATTGGCCATGGAAAAATCTGTGCATCGACCGGTTGCTGCATCAGGCGATCGTCGAGAAAGCTCGCGGTGCGGTAACTCGCGCGGTCCATCGCGACGAGCCGAACGTCGCCGGCGGTCGGATCAAGCGCCTGCGCGAGCCATCGGGCATCGCGCGCGATTTCCTCGGCCGTTGGAGCGCTGGACATGCCTCCCTTTAGCCGCGCAAATGGGCAGCGTTAAAGGGAGCAGCGCGATGCGTGAACAAATGAGCGGCGGCTGCGCCTGCGGTGAAGTTCGATACATCGCTACAATCAACAGTCCCGACGCCTATCTCTGTCACTGCCGAATGTGCCAGCGCGCGACTGGATCGGTCTCGATCGCGTTTACCAGCGTCAATCAGGCGGATGTTCGATGGACGCGCGAACCGGACTGGTATGATAGTTCTCCGATTGCCGAACGGTCCTATTGCCGCAGATGCGGCACATCGCGGCTTTCGGTTCAAGGAAGGGAGCGTGGACATGGACCTGACCGTCGCTTCGTTCGACGATCCGTCTATTTTCGTGCCGCGACATCATTTTGGAGCCGAGAGCATGCATCGACAATGGTTGAGTACTGAAGGGCTGAAGGAAATCCGTACGGACGGATACCAGAAACTCGTCGATAAATGGATCGAAGCGACGGGCCAGCTTCCGGCATGAGTGTTGCACAAGCGCATTTCTGGAGGGCCTCGGACGGCATTGAGCTTGCCTATCACGAGCTTGGCGAAGGCCGGCCCGTCATCCTCATTCACGGTCTCTTTTCCGACGCCGTCATGAATTGGATCAAATTTGGTCACGCGCAGCGGATTGCTGCATGCGGTTTCCGGGTAATCATGCCGGACCTTCGCGCACATGGGCTGAGCGGCCGACCGCACGAACGCGAATATTATCCGAAGGGCGTCCTTGCGCGGGACCTTCGTGAACTGATCGGCAAGCTCGGTCTTGTCGATTTCGACCTCGGCGGATTTTCACTGGGCGCTCGAACCACGGTCGAAGCCGTTGGAGAAGGTCTAAAGCCCCGTCGAGCGATCCTGGGCGGAGCAGGGCTCGAGGGACTGCGTCATTGGGAGCGCCGAAAGCACTTCTTCCTCGAGGCTATTGAGCGTTTCGAGCGAGTACCGCGCAGCGATCCGCACTGGCTTTCGATCCAGTTCATGAAAAGTCAGAAGATCGATCGCGTTGCTGCAGCGTTGCTGCTCGAGAGCTTCGCCGACGCCTTCCTCGACTGGCTCGCCGCTTTTACCATGCCGACGCTGGTCGTTTGCGGGGACGAAGACGAGGACAATGGCTCGGCGGAGGAACTTGCGGCAGCACTCCCGGCC
>DASZBO010000114.1:0-64706 GCA_035944075.1 Sphingomicrobium sp. | reverse complement strand
GATGTTGCCGCTGACGCCCATTCCTCCTGGGCTATTGGCGATGCTGTTCACCAGGCCCGTGGAGCCCGCGGCCGATCCTGCCGTCGAGGCGGCCGCCGTACGTGCCGTGCCGATTGCGCCTCTACTTGCAGCACGGCCGCTCGCGGCCGCCTGTCCAGCAAGTGCGCCAACCGAGCTGGTGCCGATGCCTTGAACACCAAAGCCGGCGCTCTTGCTTGCTGACGCTCCGCCAGCGGCGGAGCCGTTCGTCCCGAGCGTATTGCCCGCGGCGGTAGCCGAGCTCACTGAATTAACCGCGCCGGTCACCGTTCCGGCGAGACCGACATTGCCGCTGGCCGTGCCATTGCGTGCATTGACCGAATGACTGCCCGACGCATTCGCCGAACCGCTGGCGAGACCGCTCACGCTTTGGGTGACCGAAGCGGGGCCGCTGAGGTTCGCGGTGAGGCCGCGCGCGGCGCCGCCGACGCTGTTCAGCATACCGCCCGAATTGCCAACCCCATTAAGGCCGCCTCCCAGCGTGCCGCCGAGGGTGCCATTGACCGCGCCGGTAACCGCTCCTCCGACACCGCCGAGCAACTGCGCAGACGCCGGTGCTCCCGCGAGTGCCAGAGCCGCTCCGGCAATGAGGATAGACTTGTTCATGTATCTTCTCCTTATCCGCGATGAGGCTTTCGCCCCTCGTCAGTCGGAGAACGACCGCACGTTAGCCTTTCATCCCCGGTTATTTCACGCCGACCATCCGCGGGTCGACGCGGCAGTCGGAACAGACGATGCCCCGACCGACGCGACCCGAACCCTTGCGAGCCTCGGCGGCCAGCCGCTCGGGCGACCCGTCAAGAGCGAGGCGAGCCGCGGCAAGCGGTGCGGCAAAGCTGGTCCCGCGGACACGGGCAAATCCCTGACCCGGAAGCGCAGCAGCCATGTCCGCGCCGGGCGCCGCGAAATCGAGATGCAGCGCCTTGCCCGCCTCGGGCAGGGCTCTGCCCTTGGCGTCGACAGCAGTGACCGCGATCACTCCGGTGTAAGACGCTGGAAATTGCGGAGGCGCGGCCGGGCCATCGTTTCCGACGGCGGCGACAACCCGGATGCCGCGCTGCTGAACGGCTCCGATCGCGCGGGCGACGACAGCATTGGGTGGCCCGACGAGGCTGATATTGATGACCTGCGGCCGGTGTGTCGCAAGCCAGCCGAGCGCCTGGACGATCGCCGAGGCCGATCCGGCCGCGCTGCTTCCGCCGTAAACGTCGGCGACAAAAAGCTGGGCACCATTTGCAGCACCGTGAAAAGGTCCCTGATTTCCTACCAAGAGAGAGGCAACGGCAGTCCCGTGCCCCGTCGGCTTTGGCATGCCGGAGAAACCGCGCTGCTCGATCGACGAGCCTGCAAGCGCAGGGTGCGAGGCGACGCCGCCGTCGATCATGCCGAGCACGCGACCCCTCCCAGCGCCGGCAAAGGAGGCGAGCGCTCCAGGTGCTGGTGTCAGCGACCCGCCGGCGGGCTCGAAAACATGATCGTAGTCGACCTCAAGATCTGGAGCGGCAACGTGGAGCCGGTTCTTTGCCTGGCGCACGCTCATTCCCTTCGGAACCGCCAGTTTGACGAAGCTCAACCCCAGCGACTGTTCATTGTCCGCACCCAAAACGGCGAATCCTGCGCGGAGCGCACCCTGCAGCGAGAGCGGCGCCGGGTCGATGGCGATTAAAATGCCCCGTCGCACGGGCGCCCCATGTTCGTCGGCCTCAAGTACTGCCGAATTTTCACGGATTAGCTCCTGGAGGCGCATCCGTCGCAGATCCGCCAAGCTTGCGCTGCCAGACTGGGCGATAGCTGTTGGAAGGCCGGCCACCCCGTCCAGTGTCGGTTTCACGACCCGCTGTTGAAGCTCGGAGGCGCCGAGGACGCCCTGAAGAACCGGACCGGCAACGGGCACGGTGCTAATGGGTACCGGAAGT
Source organism: Sphingomicrobium sp. (assembly GCA_035944075.1). GTDB lineage: Bacteria > Pseudomonadota > Alphaproteobacteria > Sphingomonadales > Sphingomonadaceae > Sphingomicrobium. Next base: position 62,751 of record DASZBO010000114.1, on the reverse strand, counting down.
GCCGCTTGCGGAAGTCCGACGCCACCGAGAAGCTGCGCGTCCGCACAGGTTGCCCACACGCCCAGCGCAGCCGCCGTGTAAAGAAGATAACGTGCGAATCTGGACATCCGTCGATCCCTTTATCATCCCTGATGAGGATGAAACGTGCACATTACCTCGTTTCATCCATATGGGGTTCGATGGATTCACCACATTCGTTCGAGGACGGACTGACCGCGCTGCTTCCGCGCCTGAGGCGTTTTGCGCATGCTTTGTCGCGAAACGCAGCCGACGCGGACGATCTGACGCAAGCCACGGTCGAGCGCGCCCTCCGTTCGCGCGGGCAATGGGAGCCGGGAACGCGGCTCGACAGCTGGCTCTATCGGATCATGCGAAACATCTGGATCGATACCGTGCGATCACGAGGTCGGAAGGAGGACCTCCATGCGCCTGTCGAGGAAGCCGAGCGGATCGGGGAAGATCCGCGACGAGCGATAGAAGCCTCGATCGACCTTCGAACGGCGATGAATGCGATGCAGCAGCTCCCGGACGAGCAGCGCGAAATCGTCGCTCTGATCCTGATCGAAGGCTTGGGCTATCGCGAATGTTCGGAGATCCTTGGCCTCCCGCTCGGAACCGTGTCGAGCCGGCTCGTCCGCGGGCGCAATGCGTTGCTCAAGATGATTGGCGAATGAAATGGTGAACGACGAAACTTTCTTTGCCTGGCTTGATGATGAACTTGACGCTGCGGAGGCTGCGCGTGTCGCGGCTGAAGTCGCCGCTGATCCGCGCCTTGCCGCGATCGCAGGCGAACATCGAGCGATGCAGGATCGCCTGAAAGGCGGGTTCGACACGCTCCTCGACGAACCGGTGCCGACCACCCTCGTTGCGGCGATCCGTTCGCCGCGTCCTGCGGAGATCATCGATTTCGCCGAGGCGAGGGGGCGGCGCGCGCCGCGGCGATGGTCTTTCGTAGCGCAATTGGGGTCGATCGCAGCGACGCTTGTCATCGGCGTGTTGGTGGGCACGGGTCTCCCGCGCCCGCAGAGCGGCAGTCCCGTGGAGGTGCGCGGCGGCAAGTTATATGCTTCTGCATCGCTCGGCCGGGCCCTCGAAACCCAACTCGCGAGCGCGCCCGAAGCGAACGTGCGCATCGGCCTCACGTTTCGTGATCATGCGGGCTCGATTTGCCGCAGCTTCACGGGCATAGCTTCAAGCGGACTTGCCTGTCGTGCCGATGGCCGCTGGCAGCTTCGTGGTCTTCTTGCCACGCCGCAAGGACAAGCGACTGATTACCGAATGGCGTCGAGCGTGGACCCTGCACTGGCGGCCCTCATCGACTCAACGATGGCCGGCGAACCCTTTGATGCTCGTCAGGAACACTCGGCCAGAGAGGGCAATTGGAAGTGATCCAATAATTCTTCGGGCCTCAGCTTCGTCAGGCTTGCCGGGCAATCGCGCTCAGTTTCGGCTTCGGCAGACACCGACGAAATGTCAGGCAAAGGTCGAGACTTGCGTCAGGATTGCTAGGGCTTCCGCCATTCGGTTGAATGGGCTTCCAATTCGGCCAACTTCGCAAGCTCGCTGAGATACGCGGCCGCCATTGCCTCGTGCGCCGCCGCGGATCGTTTGTCCGTGGCGCTGGACGCTAGGCTTTTTTCCTGCGCAGCGCGGCGTTTCAAGTAAGCGCGATCCTTCATCAGTCACCCTCCGCTTCATTCGGAAAACGATGGCGGCGTGTGAGTTCATCCATCCTGCTGGCTACAAGCGATCAGCATGCGTCGCGGCGTTCGAAGATGCGATCTTCGGGAAACTGCGGATGTCACCGCGGATAGGCGCAATTGAAAATGGCGCTCGCTTCCTCGGTTGAAATCCAAGTGCCCCAGCGAATTGGCTGTTGCTCCTTGGCCCAAGCACACCCGATCAAAGGAACTGATCGGGGCCGGTGCGGCAAATGAGCTGCGCCGGCCTGATTGACGCGCCTAGCCTCATTCTAGAGCTTGCACGCCCCGCGCGTGGATAATGTGGTCTCTCGTTAAGCCGCTTAAACAGGTTGGGTAAATATAGCCTTGGTTTGCCCTCGCATCGTGAAGCCGATCCCGCCGAAGCCAATGAGCATCATTGCCCAAGTGGCGGGCTCAGGCACGCCGCCAGGTGACGGCGCGTCGTTGCCGACAAACGGGCTGAAAGACAGCGTATAACCCGGATGAGCTGCGAGGAATGCAGGATCGATAGAAAAATACGGATCGGCAGAAGCACTAGCGATGCCGCCGTCCTGTGTACTTACATCGGCTGTTATGACTGCTCCTAAGTAGAACCCTGTGGGTATTGTAACTGAGTCAAACAGACTGAGATCGTTGCTGTAGCCAGGATTATTGAATCTCGTCTGAGCGTACACGGACTTATCATAGATCTCGCCTACGTAGCTGTTTGAGACGGTCGGGCTCGCATTGTATTCCTGCAAGTAGAACTCTGCAGACGCGAGGCTGCCTTCGTTCCCGTTGCCATTAGGCGCGCCATCAGTGCCGCCTGCAGTGACAGACAAGTTTGATGAGAAGAATATTGGCACGCTGAGCGCCGGATCAGGTCCAGACACATAGATAAAGTATGACAAAGCTGCACGACCAGTTGCAACTGTATCGCCGATCCCGGCGCTAGCTGACGCACTTACTGTCGGCTCCCCAAGCGGATTTGAGATGACGCTTACCGCGGGGGAAGAGTATGAGATGGGGGCAGATAGGTCTGCCGTCCCTACGTGCGTAGGAGCAATCTGAAGAGAAGACCCTCCGAAATAGTCTAGCTGCTGATTCCCGCCGGGAATCGCAGCCGGATCGGCTGTGGTCCCAGCATGGGCGGCCTGAAAAAGCGCCAGCATGAGCGTTGCCGCAATCGGTCGCACGTAGGCACTCATACGCATTTGGTTTGCCCCCTTCGACTCGCCCCTGAGTTGATGAGAGCATCGCGGTTAACGATTGTTAACGCATACCCCGTTTGGGGTAACTTGCTCATAAAAAATGTTAGCCATGTCCCCTCTTCGGTTCGAGAAAGATGGCTAAGTTATTGGAATCTGGTGAGCCCAGCTGGATTCGAACCAGCGACCTACTGATTAAAAGTCAGTTGCTCTACCGACTGAGCTATGGGCCCACCTCAATGAGGGCGGTTAGCCGCGTGCGCGCCTTCGGGCAAGGCGCTCGGCGAGATGCCGGACCTTAAAGCTTCCTACTCGCCAGTTTGGAGCAATCACGGCAAGCGGATTGAGCACAAAGGAACGTCGGACAAGTTGTGGGTGGGGGATCGTCAATAGCCGCGATCGGACGCGACCTCCGCTCCACAACGCAATATCGAGATCAAGGACGCGCGGCCCCCAGCGCCGACCTGCTCGGCGCCCGAACTCCCGTTCAATCCGCTTCAATCGACTAAGCATTTCCGAAGCGCTGAGTTCGCTTTCAATGAGCGCTACAGCGTTCGCAAAATCGCGCCCCGCGCCCCCATGTGCGGGATTGAGGAAGATCGGTGAAGCGTCAAACAGGCCAAAGTCACGGTCGAGGCGGGCGATGGCGCCCTCAACCACCTTGGCTGGACTTCCAAAGCGTCCATGCGGACGATTGGAACCAAGAGCGATCGCGAAGAGGTGCGTTGCAGCCGACACGGTCGCTCGCCTAGGTCATGACTATGAGCTTCGCTAGTCCCGCTGAATTGTCGCCGATCCCGGAGGCGGAAGCGCCGCGCAACTGCCCCTTGTGCCCCCGACTAGTCCGATTCCGGGAGGAGTGCCGCGACGAATATCCCGGCTGGTGGAATGCGCCCGTTCCGGCGTTCGGTGACCGCGATGCCTGGCTGGCTGTTGTCGGACTTGCCCCTGGTAAGCACGGGGCGAACCGAACCGGGCGACCTTTCACCGGGGATTACGCGGGCGAACTGCTCTATTCGACCCTGCTGAAGCTCGGGCTCGCCGAGGGAGAATATGGCGCTGATCCAGCAGACCACCTGCAACTAAAGGGCGCAATAATCCTGAATGCCGTCAAGTGCCTCCCACCAGCAAACAAACCCGAGCCACGGGAGATTGCGACCTGTCGCAATTATTTTGAAGCGGCTCTCGCGGCGCTGGCCCGAGTGCGCGTGATTGTCGCGCTCGGACAGATTGCCCACGTGGCCGCCGCGCGCGCACTGGGATTGCCGCCGAGCGGGACGAAATTCGCGCATGGTGCGGAACATGCTGCGCCGGGTGGGCGCGTGCTCCTCTCAAGCTATCACTGTTCAAGATATAACCAGAATACCCGTCGACTCGACGCGAAGATGTTCGAGAGCGTGTTCGAACGAGCCCTTGCGCTCAGATGTCCTGGGTGAGGCGGCTGTAAAGCTCGGGCCTCCGGTCCCGAAAAAACCCGAAGGCCGCGCGGTGTTTCTTCGCCTGTGCAAGATCGAGCGTGGCTACGAGAACGCCGGTCTCTTCGGCCCCGAACTCGGCGAGGATGTCGCCGCGCTCATCGCAGATGAAGCTGTGGCCATAGAAACGTTGTCCGTCCTCGGTCCCGACGCGATTGGCAGCAACGACGGGGACGACGTTCGACACCGCATGTCCGATCATTGCTCGGCGCCATAAGCGAGAGGTATCGAGATCGGGGTCGTGCGGTTCCGAGCCGATCGCGGTCGGATAAAATAATATGTCCGCGCCCATCAGCATCATCGCTCGCGCGGTTTCAGGGTACCATTGATCCCAGCAAACGCCGATCCCAAGGGTCGAGTGCTGTGGTCCGGGCCAGACCTTGAAGCCCGTGTTCCCAGGTCGGAAGTAGAATTTCTCCTCGTAGCCTGGACCGTCCGGGATGTGGCTTTTGCGGTAAATGCCGGCAATCTTCCCATCCGGCCCGATCATGGCGAGCGAATTATAATGATGGGGACCATCGAGCTCGAAGAAGCTCGTGGGAATCCAGATCCGAAGTTCCGCTGCAAGCCCTTGCATGGCGATGACAGACGGGTGCTCGGCCGTCGGCCTGGCGGTCGCGAACAGACTCTCGTCTTCGATCCGGCAGAAGTATGGCCCTTCGAACAACTCGGGCGGCAGGACGACGTTGGCGCCCTTGGCAGCAGCCTCACGAACGAGCTCGCAGACGTCACGGATATTCTTGTCCGTATCCTCACCAAAGGAGAGCTGTAAGGCAGCGACCGTGATGCTTGTCATGCGGGGACCTGTTGCGAAATGCAGTGAAAGCTTCCGCCTCCCGTGAGAATGTGGTCGGCCCGCAGTCCCGTTACAATCCGGTCGGGGAAGAGCGCCTGCAGCACGTCGACCGCTGCGCGGTCGTTGTCTGCGCCATATTGCGGGACCACGACACTGGCATTTCCGATATAGAAATTCATGTAGCTTGCCGGGACGACATCGCCGTCCTCATCGGTGATCCGGCCGGGTGACGGCAGGGTGACGATGTCGAGATGCGCCTCGCCGAGCCGTCTTGCGGCGCTCTTGTAAATCGCCTCGTTGGGATCGTCCTTCGATGCCGTCGGAATGGCAACGCGGCCGGGGGCGACGTAGCGCGCGAGATTGTCGACGTGTCCGTCGGTGTGATCATTCATCAGCCCGGCGCCGAGCCAGATGACCCTGTCGAAACCAAGGTCCCCAAGCAGCCTTTCCTCAATCTCTTCGCGCGTTAGGGTATTGCGGTTGGGATTGAGGAGGCACTGCTCGGTCGTCAGCACTGTCCCGGAACCGTCACCGTCGAGTGCGCCGCCCTCAAGGACCCAATTGGCCTTGGAGAAGGGCATCGCGGCCTTCTTTGCAAGTCGTTCACCAACATCCTGATCACCAGCGAGATCGTATTTGCCGCCCCAGCCATTGAAACCGAAACCCCGAGCAATGCGGTTCGCGCCATTCCCAAGTACGATTGGTCCCGTATCACGCAGCCAGATGTCGCCGAAGGGCTCGACAATTACCTCAGCGAAGGGACACAATGTCCGGGCGCTCTCGGCCGCGCCTTCGTTCGCCGCAACCATCCACACTTTTTCGCCGCGCCCGCCAGCGTGAACGGCGTTGGCAAAAGCAGCCACCTCCTGTTCCGCGGGTTTGAGGTCGCCAAGCCAGAGATTGGGATCGCTGGGATATCCGATCCATACCGCCTCGTGAGGTGCCCATTCGGGCAGTGGAGGTCTGAGCTCATGTTCCGCCATGGCACGCGCCGCTATCAGGCCGATGCGTCAGCGCCAAGTCAGCCTCTCTTGAACTTGCTGTAACCGCATGCATGATGACCCCGCCGAAAAGGGGGAATGATGTTGCGTAATGGGGGCGCTCGCTTCGGCTACGGCCCAAGCGTTTGCCGTTACGGCAAATGCAAAAGCCAGAAAACAGTCGAACCGGCGCTCGCATTCGGATCGATGGATGCGACCTTACCGGTCAATCCGTTTCCCGATGGAACTAAGGCCGACAATGTCGAGCCTGGTCCGGTTACAATCCAAACAGATCTCCCGTGCTTTTTGTCGACGCCGACCGGGACACGAGGTTCAACATTCGAACGAGCTGGCTGCGGCCGAGGCCCGCGAGCAAACAGATCATGTGTGTGTGCGGGAAGGTTTTGGTGAACAGCTGGAGGACCACTGTTTCCGGGCGACATTGCCTTTGAAGATCGGGCAACGGCTCAATCATACAATCAGGCATAGAGGGGGAGAGTAAGCGTATGGTTTCAAAATTTGCTTTGGTTGCCGTTTCCTCGCTGGCATTGGCGAGCGCACAAGGTGCAGCCGCACAGGCGCCGGCAGTAACCGATCCGATCGCTGCGATGTTTGGTGCGCGCCCAAGCGCGATTGGCGTCGACCTGTCGCCGAACGGAAAGCTGGTCTCTTATGTTGCCCCCGCGTCCGGGGGCGGCTCGGTCGCCTTCACCGCCGACGTACAGTCGGGCGAGTCAAAGCCTTTCCTGAACAGCGGCAAGGGACCGGAGCGTCTTCGCTGGTGCCATTTCGTCACGGATCGACGCCTGATCTGCCGCTATGTCGCGAACGTCGTTCGGGCCGACGGGGTCCTCGTTGGTTTCTCGCGTCTCGTTGCCGTGAACAGTGATGGCAGCGATCTTAAGGAGCTTGGACAACCATCCTCCTTTTTCGACGCCGATATCCGCCAGAACGACGGCAGCATCCTTGACTGGCTTCCCGGTCAGGACGGCTCGATCCTCATGGAACGCGATTATGTGCGTGAAGCGGGAACGACCGGCACGCGGATGGTCCGGACGAGGAATGGCATAGGCGTCGATCGGCTGGACACGGTCACGCTGAAGTCCACCGTCATTGAGGAGCCTCACGCGGACGTCGACGGATACATGACGGATGGAAGAGGCAGCGTTCGGCTCATGGAGCGCGTCGCGGCCAAAGAAGGTTTGCTGACCGGCAAGAGCCAATATTTTTACCGGACGGCGAACACTCGCGATTGGAAGGCGCTTACCGAATGGGTTGATGGCGACACATTTGAACCCTTGGGCATCGATGCAACGACGGATTCGCTCTACGCGCTAAAACCGCTGAACGGCCGAAAGGCACTTTATCGGATCCATTTGACGGCGACGCCCTCGACAGAGCTCGTGGCATCCAATCCAAGGGTCGATATTGGCGGGATCATCCGTTCGGCCAACGGGCAACGTGTCATCGGTTACACGTTTGTCGTGGACAAGCGCACGGCTGAATATTTCGACCCCGAATACAAGGCGCTCGTCTCTTCGCTCGCCGGAGCCATTCCGAATCTTCCAATCATCAACGTTGAGCGCACCAGCGCGGATGGCAGCAAGGTCCTGATTTACGCCGGGAGCGACAATGATCCGGGCCGTTACTTCGTATTTGATAAAGCGCGCCGCAATCTTGCCGAGATCATGCTCGTTCGCCCGGAGCTGGAAAACAGGAAACTCGCTACTGTTCAGTCGATCTTCGTGAAGTCGGCCGACGGTGTCATGATCCCCTCATACTTGACGCTGCCCCCAGGCAAGGAGCCCAAGAACCTGCCGGCGGTCATTTTGCCGCATGGTGGACCGAGCGACCGCGACGAGTGGGGATTCGATTGGCTCGCGCAATATATCGCGGCCAAGGGATATGCGGTCCTCCAGCCGGAATATCGCGGTTCCTCGGGCTTTGGCGATGCGTGGCTCATGAAAAACGGCTTCAAGAGCTGGCGGACGTCTATCGGGGATATAACTGCCTCAGCGCGTTGGCTCGCCAGCCAGGGGATCGCGGATCCGAAGCGGCTTGCAATCGTCGGCTGGTCATACGGGGGGTATGCCGCGCTTCAGTCCGCTTCCACCGATCCGGCGTTGTTCAAGGCGGTGGCCGCGATTGCGCCCGTTACCGACCTTGCGATGCTCACCAAGGAAAGTGAAGACTATACCAACGCCGAAATCGTCGCGAAGTTTATCGGTTCGGGGCCGCATATCGTCGACGGATCTCCACTGCGCCATGCGACCGCGATCAAGGTCCCAGTACTGCTCGTTCACGGCGACATGGACATGAACGTTCATTCGCTCGAATCCGAAAAGATGGAGGCGGCGCTTCACGCCGCCGGGACGCCGGTTGAGTTCCTGCGCTTCAAGACCCTCGATCATCAGCTCGAGGATGGCGCGGCGCGCACGCAAATGCTGACCAAGATCGGGGAACTGCTCGATCGAACGATCGGCCACTAGAAAGGAAAAGGGGCGGTCGGCACTTGGCCGACCACCCCTTATTTTTTGGCAGAAATCGGATTTAGCGCGAGTAGAACTCGATCACGAGGTTCGGCTCCATCCGCACGGGATAAGGCACTTCGTCGAGCTTTGGGACGCGCGTGAACGTGATTTTCGACGTGCCGTCCGGAACGACATAATCGGGAATGTCGCGTTCAGCGAGGCTTTGCGCTTCGATCACCAGCGCCATTTCCTGCGCCTTGGAACCGAGCTCCACCACGTCTCCGACTTCCACACGCCGCGAGGCAATGTTGCACTTGACGCCATTTACGCGAACGTGGCCGTGACTGACGAGCTGACGCGCTGCCCAGATGGTCGGAGCGAACTTTGCCCGGTAGACGACCATGTCGAGCCTGCGCTCGAGAAGACCGATGAGATTTTGCGACGCGTCGCCCTTCATGGCGATCGCCTGGGTGTAATTCTTCTTGAATTGCTTCTCGGTTATGTCGCCGTAGTAACCCTTCAGCTTTTGCTTGGCACGAAGCTGGATACCATAATCGCTCAGCTTGCCCTTGCGGCGCTGGCCATGCTGGCCGGGTCCATATTCACGGCGATTGACCGGGCTCTTGGGACGTCCGAAGACGTTCTCGCCCATCCGGCGGTCGAGCTTGTACTTGGCGCTTGTGCGCTTCGACATTTCAATTCTCCAATTCGCGTTTATTCAACAGCGCCCGGAACCGCACCGTCAGTCCTTGCCTTTCCGAGTGTCTCGGAGGCGATTGACGCGATCACCGCTTCACCGGGCATGCGGGATCAATTGCGAAGGCGCGCACCTAGGCGTGGCAGCGGAAATCGTCAAGTTCCGGGGATCGTACTCATCGGTCGCGGTGATAGCCGGCCAATCGTTCGAAGGCGCTTTGATCCGCCAATCGGGTGCTTAAAGTACGATGCGCCTTCTCAAACGATGGCACTGCGACGTAATTGCCTCACAAGCGTCAAGAGCTCAATCATCGTCGAAAATTCGGGAAATCAACGTTGTCTTGGTGGGCGCACGAGCGCCTTCAGAACGCCCCGAACCGCTTTCACCTCGCGCGATGACCAGCCGGTCTTCGTGAAAATCGTCCGAAGGGTATTTTTGGTCGCGGGCGTCCGCGAAGGCGGATGAAAATAGCCCTTCGCCTCCAGTTCTTCGTTCAGTTGCCGGATAAGCCCGTCGAGTTCGCCAAGCGGAGCTGCAGGTTCCACATCTTTCACGGTAGGTTGAGCAAGATCGCTTCGCTTCGACCATTCGTAGGCGAGGAGGATGACTGCCTGCGCGAGGTTGAGCGAACCAAATTCCGGATTGATCGGCACCGTGACGATCGCATTGGCGAGCGCAACATCCTCTGTCGCCAGTCCCGAACGTTCCGGTCCGAAAAGAATGGCGCTTCGCTCTTCACCCGCGACGATTTGATCGGCCATCGCCTGTGGCCCGACAACCGGCATAACAAGGTCGCGACGGCGTACGGTCGACGCAAACACGAGCGAGCAGTCGGCGATCGCATCTTCGACCGTTTCGAATAGCCGTGCTTGTTCAAGAACCGCATCCGCTCCGCTTGCAGAAGGACCTGCATCCGGGTTGGGCCAGCCGTCGCGCGGTGCGACAAGTCGCATTTCGGTCAGCCCGAAATTGAGCATCGCTCGCGCAGCCTTGCCGATGTTCTGGCCAAGCTGTGGACGTACGAGGACGATGACCGGTTTCTTCTGACCGTTCACAGCAGCTTGTCGTGACCCGGCGGGGGCGTTGCTTCCTTTTCGACCCGTTCGGCGATTTCGGCGAAATCGCCAGGGTCGCTGAAGTCCTTGTAAATGCTTGCGAACCGTATGTAGGCGACATGGTCGAGCGCTCTAAGACCAGCCATGACGGCCTCTCCGATCTTGGCCGACCGGACTTCATCGCCAAGCGTTTCCATCTGCCGCTGGACGCCGCTCACCAGGCGATCGATGCGCGTCGCATCGATGTCGCGCTTGCGGCAGGCGTGGCCGATCGCACGTGCGAGCTTGTCGCGGTCGAAAGGCTCACGCTTCCCGTCCTTCTTGACGACGGTGAGATCCCGCAGCTGGACTCGTTCGAACGTGGTGAAGCGGGCTCCGCACGCTTCGCATTGGCGACGGCGACGGATCGCCGCCCCGTCTTCGCTCGGCCGGCTGTCCTTAACCTGGCTGTCTTCGTGGGCACAAAATGGGCAGCGCATTCTTACCCTTGGTAGATGGGGAAGCGCGCACAGAGCTCCCGGACGCGCTGGTTCACGGTGCGCTCGACCTCGCCATTTTGCTCGGGTCCATGCTTTGCAAGGCCGTCGAGGACATCGGCGACCATGTCCGCGATGGCGCGAAATTCGGTTGTTCCAAACCCCCGCGTCGTGCCCGCGGGCGAACCGACCCGGATTCCGCTCGTCTTTACTGGCGGCAGCGGATCGAATGGAACGCCATTCTTGTTGCAGGTGATCCCCGCATGCTCGAGACTTTCGTCGGCATCTTTCCCGGTAAGGCCGAGCGGCCGAAGATCGACGAGCGCCAGGTGTGTGTCGGTGCCGCCGGCGACAAGGTCTGCGCCCCGTTCCTTCAACCGGTTTGCGAGTGTCCGGGCATTGGCGATTACCGCTTTTGCGTACGCCTTGAATTCGGGCTGGAGCGCTTCGCCAAATGCGACAGCCTTCGCCGCTATCACGTGCATCAACGGACCGCCCTGAAGACCTGGGAACACCGCCGAATTTATCTTCTTGGCAATGTTCTCGTCGTCGGTGAGAACCATTCCCCCGCGGGGCCCGCGCAAGGTCTTGTGCGTCGTCGTGGTGACGACATGGGCGTGGCCGAACGGGCTGGGGTGTTCACCCGCGGCGACGAGACCCGCAAAATGCGCCATGTCGACCAAGAAAAGAGCTCCAACCTCGTCGCAGATCGCGCGAAACCGGGCGAAGTCGAAATGGCGCGGATAGGCCGAGCCACCCGCGATGATGAGCTTGGGGCGGTGCTCCTTCGCTAGACGCTCGACCTCGTCGAAATCGACCAGGTGATCCTCAGGCCGAACGCCATATTGTACCGCATTGAACCATTTCCCGGATTGGGCCGGAGGCGCTCCATGGGTGAGATGTCCACCCGCAGCAAGGCTGAGACCCATGATAGTGTCGCCGGGCTTCAGGAGCGCCATCATCACGGCGCCATTGGCCTGCGCTCCGGAATGCGGCTGAACGTTTGCGAACTGGCAGCCAAAGAGTTTCTTTGCGCGTTCGATCGCGAGCGTTTCTACCGCATCCGAGGGGGCGCATCCTTGGTAATAACGGCGGCCAGGGTATCCTTCGGCATACTTGTTGGTGAGTACCGAGCCCTGCGCGTCGAGAACTGCTTTGCTGACAATGTTTTCGGAAGCGATGAGCTCGATTTGCGTCTGCTCCCGGTGAAGTTCGGCGCGGACGGCGTCCTCGACGGCGGGATCGATCTCGCTGAGCGAACTCGTGAAGAAGCCAGTCGGAACGCGATAGCTTGTTTCGCGATCCAGTTCAGCGGCAGTGGCCATCAGTCGGATTCCTGTAGAAGTTGGGAGAGTTGAGCAACCCGGCGTTCATGCCGTCCGCCCGCGAATTCGGTATCGAGGAAGGCGGCAACGCAGGCCTTTGCCATGTCGCTGCCAACGAGCCTCGCGCCGAGTGCGATGACATTCGCGTCATTGTGCTGGCGAGCGAGTTCGGCCGAGAGCGGATCGTCAACACGGGCACAACGGCACTCGAGATTGCGATTGACCGCAATCGAGATCCCGATGCCGCTTCCGCAGACGGCAATGCCCCGGTCGGCCTTTCCCAATCCGATGAACGAGCCGAGCTTCGCGCCATATTCGGGATAGTCGACGCTTTCCGGTCCATTCGTCCCAAGATCCGTAACCTCGTGACCCTGCTCCCGAAGCCATTGGGCGATTTCGTCTTTGAGGGCATAGCCGGCATGGTCGGCGGCGAGGGCGATGCGCATATCCACTGACTAGGGCAGGTCGACTGGATTCGCCAGTGCCGTCACAAACGAGCGTGAAAATTCGGCCCCATGCAGCGCTTGCAGGAAGTTCGATTTTCGCCAGCTCATGAAGTCTTCGTTCACCAGGCTCGGCTCTGCAGTTTCCTCGATCCGGCCGAGGCTGGGCAGCAGTCGTTCAATGCCTTGAGTGTATGCCGAGCGACAGAAGACCACGCCGGGCCTTCCAATAGAGCCGTTGGACGAGATTGTCGGCGACGTAGTAAGTCACCATCATCGACACGCGTTCGCCATCTTCTGGAGTGGTCGTCGCTGCGCTGTGCCAGCTCTTGGTCAGAGCGACTGGAAACGCATAGCCGGAGGCGGGCAGGAAGGGCATCTGGATCGTCTTGGTCGCACCCTCGCCGTTCTTGCCCTCATGAAAGAGGGTGCCGATGTGCCGCTGCCGCTCGTCGGCCGGCAGATAGAATTGAACGGTGATCGCCTTCTTTTTGACGTCGCTGTGAATGCCGATGCGATAGCCCGGCTGGTCGCGCAGAAGAATGGGGATGGGGTAGAGGCCGATCTTCTCGACGGGCTTACCGAACCGTTCTTCGAGCGATCGGCGGAACTTCCGTTTGAACGCAATTTCCAGTTCTTGCGAGCAGAGGGCTTCGGCGACCGGAATCCATACCGCGCGCTGCTCTTCCGGAAGGCTCCGTAGAAGCTCGGGGTAGAGGTACATCCGAAGTCGCGTGCTGCTGCCGTCTTTCCGAAGCGCGTCCTGGTGCTTCAACTCGTGATAGAAGCGCCGGCTCGGCATGTCTGCGAGGAGAGCCTGGTAGCAAGCAGGATCAAGCAGGCCCGAGAGGGCAATATGGTCGAAGGGCTTCGCTCGAAGTTCCGACCGGTCCACGGCCGCGACGATCTGCTCCAGCACCGTTGAACCGGCGCTGGCGCGTAACTTCTGCTCCATGTTCACGAGCTAGGCGGCCTTCCGAAGCTCCAGCCGGCTCCAGATCTCGCTGAGCGCAGCAACCAGCTCATCCATCATCGCGCTGCTGTGACCAGGACCGGGGGTGAACCGCAGGCGTTCGGTGCCTCGAGGAACCGTCGGAAAATTGATGGGCTGAACGTAAAGCCCGTATTCGGCAAGCAGGATGTCGCTGATCTTTTTGGCCTTGATCGGGCAACCCACAATAAGCGGCACGATGTGCGTCGAACTTGGCAGCGCCGGCAGCCCTGCGGCAGCAAACTTCGCCTTCAGCATGGCTGCGGCTTCCTGCTGCGCTCGGCGCTCCTCGTTGGACGCCTTGAGGTGCCGGACGCTTGCGAGCGCGCCTGCGACCAGAACCGGCGAAAGGCTCGTGGTGAAGATGAAGCCCGGGGCATAACTGCGGATGCAGTCGATGATGGTCTGGTCGGCGGCGATGTAGCCGCCCATGACGCCGAACGCCTTGCCCAACGTTCCTTCAATGATCGTCAGGCGATGAGCGACTTCGTCGCGTTCAGAGATGCCTCCGCCGTGCGCGCCGTACATTCCGACGGCGTGAACCTCATCGAGATAGGTGAGCGCATTGTAGCGGTCGGCAAGGTCGCAGATCCGAGCGATCGGCGCGATGTCGGCATCCATCGAATAGACGCTTTCAAAGGCGATCAGCTTGGGTGTGTTGCTGTCTTCGGCGGCGAGCAATTCCTCGAGATGCTCGAGGTCGTTGTGGCGGAACACGCGCTTTTCGCAGCCGCTGCTCTTGATGCCGGCAATCATCGAGGCGTGGTTGAGCTCGTCCGAGAAAATTACGCACCCGGGGAGTAGTCGGCCAAGCGTGGACAGCGCAGCTTCATTGGATACGTAGCCACTGGTGAACAGGAGTGCCCCGTCCTTGCCGTGCAGGCTCGCAAGCTCCGCTTCAAGTTCGGTGTGATAGTGGGTGTTTCCGCTGATGTTGCGCGTTCCGCCAGAGCCCGCGCCCACGTCGCGCAACGCGCCCTCCATTGCCTGGATCACGGCGTCGTTCTGGCCCATGCAGAGGTAATCGTTCGAGCACCACACCGTGATTGGCTTGGGGCCATTCCCGCCGAAGCAATGCGCGTTCGGAAAACTTCCCTTCGATCGAAGAATATCGATGAACACGCGATACCGGCCCTCGTCATGAAGGCGGTCGATGGCGGACTTGAAGATCTGATCGTAGTTCACGGGCTTACGTCTCTCGCTTGTCGCGCCTTTAGTAGCTGGCTGCGGCGATTGCCACCGTCATATTTCTGCAAATTTCCGCTCAGAGTATTCGAATTGCGCCGATCGAGAAAGGCGCGAGCGCTGTGAGCGGGGGCGTCTGAGTTGGCGAAGTGAACAGCATCGTTCCTTCAACCGGCGCCTCCGGCCATTCCTGGCCCCGAGTGAGATAGGCGATGCGGCGGGCGATTCCCGGTCCTCCATGCACGTGCCTCACGCTCGGGAAGGCGGCCGCAAGCTCATTTTCGAGGAGCGGAAAATGGGTGCAGGCGAGGACCACCGTGTCGATCGCGTCTCCCCCTGGCGCCGCAAACATGGGTTGGACAGCACGGGTTACCGCGTCAAGGTCGACGCGCTCGCCTTTGAGCTTTGCTTCTGCAAGTTCGACAAGCTCGGGTGAACCGTGCCGGATAATCGTGCAGTCTGGCGCGAACCGGCGCGCGAGATCGTCGACATAGGGCTGGCGAACCGTGGCCTGTGTTCCGAGCACGCCGATCACGCGCGTCTTCGAAATTTCGGCCGCAGGCTTGATTGCAGGGACCGTCCCGACCACCGGGAGGTCGAGTGCGTTACGGACGTGCTCGAGCGCGATCGTCGAAGCCGTGTTGCAGGCGATTACCGCCAGTCGCGGATGGAAACGCTCGACCAGCCTGCCGAGCAGCGCAGGGACCCGGCTTGCGATCTCGGCTTCGCTGCGCTTTCCGTAGGGAAAACCTGCGCTGTCGGCAGCGTAGATAATCGGGGCATTGGGCAGGAGTTTCAGCGTCGGTTCCAGAACGGAGAGACCCCCGACGCCGGAGTCAAAGAAGAGAATGGGAGCGCTCTTATCCACGATGCGCTCTCTGGCCTGAGGGAAGTCCGCCCGCAAGTTGCGCTTGCGCTTGGGTTTGCTACTCACGGCCCTCGATGACCCGTGACACGCTCCTTGCGCTAGCGCTTGGCTACCTGCTGGGGTCTATCCCGTTTGGCCTTCTTCTCTCCCGGCTGGCGGGGAAGGGCGACATCCGCAAGATTGGCTCGGGCAACATCGGGGCGACCAACGTTCTTCGAACGGGCAGCAAGCCGCTCGCCGCGCTGACGTTGGTGTTCGATTGCCTCAAGGCGACACTGGCCGTTCTGCTCGCGAAGCGCCTCTTTGGCGAAGAGGCGGCGCCGATTGCTGCCGCGGGCTCCTTGATCGGACACCTTTATCCCGTGTGGCTCAGCTTTCGCGGCGGCAAGGGCGTCGCGACACTGCTCGGGATCCTGATCGCGCTGCTTCCCCCTGCTGCGGCCGTCTATGCGGCAATCTGGATAATCCTCCTGCTTATCGTTCGAATTTCGTCCGTGGCGGGCATGGCGGCGGCGCTCAGCGCACCGATTGTTGCCGGCGTCATGCACTCGTCACTCCTTCCGATGTTCCTCGGGTTTGCCTTGCTGGTCCTCTGGAAACACCGGGAAAACATTGTCCGCCTGCGGCGCGGGACCGAACCTCGCGTCGGTCAGGCAAAGTCCTAAACGCGCGATCTTCCGGATCCCGTCAGATTATCAGCTGAACCGCGCACCTCGCCATCCCCAAGGTAGGGGAGATGTTCGAAGCTTGACGGGCCCGCTCCACCAACCACCTTTACGCGTATGCGTGAAGGACATTCATGAAGCTGGTTGTTGTCGAATCGCCGGCAAAGGCGAAGACCATCGAAAAATATCTTGGAAGCGGGCACCGGGTGCTCGCCTCGTTCGGACACGTGCGCGACCTGCCGCCCAAGGACGGGTCGGTGGATCCGGACGACGATTTCGCAATGCAGTGGCAGGTCTCGCCTGACCGCGCCAAGCAGCTGCGGGCGATCACGGACGAGGCCAAGAAGGCAGATACGCTGATCCTTGCCACCGACCCCGATCGGGAGGGCGAAGCGATCAGCTGGCACGTGCAAGAAGTGCTTCGCCAGAAGAAGGCCCTCCCCAAGGAAGTCCAGCGCGTGACTTTCAATGCCATCACCAATTCCGCGGTGACGGAGGCGATGGGAAAGCCTCGCGGCCTCGATGAAGACCTCATCGACGCGTATCGGGCGCGCCGCGCGCTCGATTATCTCGTTGGGTTCACTCTCTCGCCCATCCTCTGGCGTAAACTTCCCGGAGCCAAGTCCGCGGGGCGCGTGCAGTCGGTCGCGCTCCGACTGATCGTCGACCGGGAGCGCGAGATCGAGCTCTTCAAGGCTCAGGAATATTGGCAGGTCGGCGCAACCTTCGAGACGGACGGTCAATCGTTTACGGCCCGCCTCGTCCAGCTGGCCGGCCGCAAGATCGATCGGCTGACGATCGGCAACCGCGGCGATGCGGACGCCGCCAAGACTGTCGTCGAACAAGGACGCTTTACGGTCTCGTCGGTTGAGACCAAGCCGTTTTCAAGGAACCCAGCGCCCCCCTTCACGACCTCGACCTTGCAGCAGGAAGCTGCGCGCAAGCTCGGATTTTCGGCGAGCCATACAATGCGGGTCGCGCAGGGCCTCTATGAAGACGGGCTCATTACCTACATGCGTACCGACGGTGTCGACATGGCGCCGGAAGCAATCAGTGCTGCCCGGCGGGCCGTTGCGAACCGCTTCGATGCCGCTTTCCTGCCCGATCGTCCGCGTCAGTATCAAAGCAAGATCAAGAATGCGCAGGAGGCCCACGAAGCGATCCGTCCGACCGACTTTGACCGCGCTCGTGCGGGCTCAGGTGATCATGCGCGACTTTATGAACTGATCTACAATCGGGCCCTGGCGAGCCAGATGGCCTCGGCTCGCCTCGAGCGGACGATCGTCGAGCTCAGCGACGGCACGGGCGGCGCCGTTCTCCGCGCGACGGGCCAAGTCGTGCTTTCCCCGGGCTATCTCGCACTTTACGAGGAAGGACGAGACGAGAAAGCCGACGACGAAGAGGGCGCCCGCATGCCTGCCCTTCGCAAGGGCGATGCCCCGCACAAGACCAAGGTTGAGGCAACCCAGCACTTCACCCAGCCGCCACCGCGCTATTCCGAGGCCAGCCTCGTCAAGAGGCTGGAAGAGCTTGGGATCGGCCGTCCGTCAACTTATGCAGCGACGCTCCAGACCCTCAAGGATCGGGAGTACGTTCGTGTCGACAAAAACCGGTTCATTCCGGAAGAGAGCGGCCGGCTCGTCACCGCATTCCTCGAGCGGTTCTTTGAGCGATACGTCAGCTACGACTATACTGCCGAGCTCGAAGAGGAGCTCGACGACGTCTCGGGTGGCCGGCTCAACTGGCAGAAGCTGCTCGAGAACTTCTGGCGTGACTTCCGTCCAAAGGCGGGCGAAGTCATGGATCAGAAGCCGAGTGAAATCACTCAGGCGCTCGACGAATTCCTTGCTCCGTGGCTTTACCCGCCACGCGCCGACGGCGAGGACCCGCGAGTGTGTCCGCAGTGTGGGAATGGCCGTCTTTCCCTCCGCGGCGGGAAGTTTGGCGCCTTCGTCGCCTGCTCGAACTATCCGGAGTGCCGGTACACCCAGAAGTTCGGCCAGGGTGGCGAACAGGCGCAGGCTGAGGGACCGAGCGAACTTGGCGCAGGTATCCTCCTTAAAAGCGGGCGTTTTGGACCTTACGTTGAACGTGGTGAAGGCAAGGACGCACAGCGGGCCTCGGTTCCCAAGGACATTCCGCTGGAGGATGTAACGACCGAAGTTGCCGAGCGACTGTTGTCGCTGCCGCGCGAGATCGGTCCGCACCCCGAAACCGGCAAACCGATTACGGCCTCCATCGGCCGCTATGGGCCATACCTTGCGCACGACGGGAAATATGCAAAGCTGAGTTCAACCGCCGAAGTGTTCGAAACCGGCATGAATGCTGCCGTTGCAAAGCTTGCCGATGCAGCATCGGCCGCCGGTCGACGGCAAGGCGGCGCACGTGAACCGATCGCCGTACTTGGCAAGCACCCGGTGAGTGATGGCGAAATCAAGGTCATGGCCGGCCGTTACGGTCCGTACGTCACCGACGGCACCACCAACGCCACGCTTCCCAAGGGCACGGAGCCCAATTCCGTCGCGCTGGAAGATGCGGTTCGGCTGATCGACGAGCGGGCCGCGAAGGGCCCGCCGGCGAAGAAAGGCCGCAAGCCAGCACGGAAAAAGGCGAAATGATCAACATCGACCTGCAGTGGCTTCCGCATGGCTTCGGTTTGCCAAAGCCCAGCTACGCCACCGACGGCGCTGCCGGGCTCGACGTCGTCGCGGCTGAAGACGTCACGATCGCACCGGGAGGGCGGCATGCCGTCGCCACCGGTTTCGCGATCGCGATCCCGACCGGCTATGAAGTGCAGGTGCGGCCACGCTCTGGACTCGCGCTGAAGCACGGCATCACCTGTCTCAATACGCCAGGCACCATCGATGAAGACTATCGTGGGGAGGTGAAAGTGATCCTCGCGAACCTTGGCGCCGAGCCGTTCGCAGTGCGTCGCGGCGAGCGTATCGCGCAGCTCGTGCCCGCCCCGGTGTTGAAAGCAGGCTTTCGTGAAGTAGATCGGCTCGGGGATACGAGCCGCGGTTCCGGGGGATTTGGGTCAACCGGCACGTGACCCTTAGTGATGCTGAGCTCGATCGTTATGCCCGGCATATCGTTCTGCCCCAGGTCGGCGGGGTCGGACAGCGCAGACTGAAGTCTTCCAAGGTTGCAATCGTCGGGGCAGGCGGCATCGGCAGCGCTGTGATCCCGTCACTCGCGGGCGCTGGCGTGGGCAATCTTACGATCATCGATCCCGACGTCGTGGAGCTCTCCAACCTCCAGCGGCAGTCGATGTTTCGAGAGCGTGATGCCGGCTATTCCAAGGCTGATCTGGCGCTGCAGTTCGTGCAGCGCCTCAACCATTTCGTCGAAGCTCGGCCCGTCCAGCAGCGCATCAGCGCCGAAAATGCGGAACATCTGCTTGCGGGTCATGATCTGGTGATCGACGGCAGCGACAATTTCGCAACGCGGCTCGCCGTCAGCGACGCATGCGTCGGCCTTGGTGTAACCTTGATCTCGGCGGCTGCCGCCCAGTTCCAGGGTCAGGTTGGCATGTTTCGTGCGCGCCCGTGCTATCGCTGCTTCGTTGGCGACGCGTTCGATGCGGACGATTGCGACAATTGCTCCGAGCTCGGGGTCCTTGGCGCGGTGACCGCTACGGTGGGGAGCTTCGCGGCACTCCTTGCAATCAACTCGATCGTCGGCGTCGGCGACGACCAGGCCGGCCGCTTGCATTTGTTCGAAGCGGAGAGTCTGGGTTGGCGAACGATCCGCATCCCGGCTGATCCAACATGCCGGACCTGCGCTTCAGCCTAGGGCGTCGGCGACCCTTTCGATCAACTGACGCGCGATTTCTTCCTTGGGTCCTTCTGGCCAGTCCTCAACGCCCGATTGCGTTATGAGATGAACGCTGTTGCGGGCGCCCCCCATGACCTCCCCCGAAACATCGTTTGCAACGATCCAGTCAGCGCGCTTCGCTGACCGTTTTGCTGTTCCTTGAGCAACGATATCCTCGGTTTCCGCGGCGAAACCGACGAGTAGACGCGGTCGCTGCGCGCTGGCGCCAAGCTCTGCCAGGATATCCCGCGTCGGCGCGAACTTCAGCAATGGCGGCCCGCTGCTCTTCTTGAGCTTCGTCGGGGATGGCTCCACGCGCCAGTCGGCGACTGCCGCAACGAGGATTGCAGCATCGGCCGGGAGAGCAGCGAAGACCGCGTTCGCCATTTCGTCCGCAGTCAGAACGTTGACCCGGTTTACGCCGGGCGGCGTCGCGAGGACCACCGGTCCGGCGACAAGTGTGACGGATGCCCCAGCCGCCGCAGCAGCCCCTGCAATCGCGAAGCCCTGGCGGCCTGATGAACGGTTAGCAATCACGCGCACCGGATCGATTGGCTCGTGAGTTGGCCCCGCCGTTACGATGATGTGAATGCCGGCGAGCGTCACGCGAGGAGGTCGACGAGGTGGCTCACGATCATATCCGGTTCCGCAAGACGTCCCGGGCCAAACTCGCCGCACGCCATCTCACCTTCCACCGGACCGATGATCCGAACACCGTCTGCATTGAGCTGGGTAATATTGCGCTGAGTCGCCGGGTGAAGCCACATGCGAATGTTCATCGCCGGCGCAATGACGACCGGCTTGTCTGTTGCCAAAAGAAGCGTGGTCGCAAGATCGTCCGCAATCCCCCCTGCCATCTTTGCAATGAGGTCCGCGGTTGCTGGACAGACGAGAACGACATCTGCCGCTCGGCTGAGCTGGATGTGACCGATTTCGACCTCATCCTTCAACTCCCACAATGAGGTGTAGACCGCGCTTTGCGCGAGCGTGCCAAGACTCATTGCGGTGACGAAGTGCTCCCCACCGCGGGTGAGGACCGGCGTTACCGAGTGCCCCGCCTTCTTCAGAAGGCGAATGAGCTCGAGCGACTTATATGCTGCAATCCCGCCGCCGACGATGAGGAGTACCCGGGCCATAAGGGTTGCGCATTGCCTGAACTTGCGGGCACCGTCGAGCCTATGAGCCCGACTGCGCCTCAGCAAGCAATGCTACTCGCGAAGGCCGGCCATCCGTTTGATGGGCTGCGCGTGCTTCGCGACGCGCAGGCGCAAGGTGACCGTGAGGCTTTCCTTCTCGAAGGATTATGGATGCTGGAGGGGCGTTTCGTGCCTCGTGACCTCCTTGGCGCGCGAAGGCCGCTCGGTGAAGCGGCGGATCGCGGCCATTTGGGCGCTGCGCGAACGCTAACGGGATTGATTGCATCCGGCGTCGGCGCGGCACCCTCCTGGGATACCGCCCTTGCCATGCTCGATAGCTGGTCGAGCCGCGACCCGATCGCGGCACGGCAGCTCGAGCTGATCAAACGCATGCCACTAGACGCGGAAGGAATTCCTGTTGTCGACCTTCGCGTGCGTTCGGTTTGTCACGACCCACGCATCGTGCGCGTCGATGGTTTGCTGAGCCGTGACGAATGCGCATTCCTTGTCCAACTGGCCGAACCTCGGATGCGCCGTGCGACGATCTTTCACGAAGCGGAGCAGCGCTTTGTCGAAGACCCGATTCGGAGATCCGATAAAGCCGCTTTTCCGACCGTTTCCGAATGGCCGTTCGTTCGCGCGATCAACCTTAGGATTGCTGCAGCGACCGGCACGTCCGCCGAATGCGGCGAGCCCCTGCAGGTGCTGCGGTATCAAGAGGGCCAGGAATATCGGGCACATGTCGATGCGATCCCGGGCATGGATAATCCGCGTGTCCAAACGGCTCTCGTCTGGCTGAACGACGATTATTGCGGAGGCGAAACGTGCTTCTCGGAACTCGGAATTATTGAGCGCGGTGCAAGCGGCGATCTTTTGATCTTTGCCAACACGTGCGACGAGGGCAGTCCCGATCATCGCACGCGCCATTCCGGGGCGCCGGTTACGAAGGGCATCAAGTACCTGGCGTCTCGCTGGATCCGATCACGGCCGCCCGGCCAGGAAGGCTTTGGTCGGCACGAAGTTGAGCGAGCCTAAAGCAACAACCAGGCGGCGCCGGCGCCCAATGCGCCGGCAATCACCGCCGTAAGCGCATAGCCCCACCATCGGCGTTGCTCGATCACCGCGATTTCGGGAAGCGGCGGAGCGGGTGGGGCGGCTCCGCGCGCTGGATAGTAATCGTCGATCCGCTCGATAAGTTCTGGGATGTTCTTGAAAGCACGGACAACGTCGATGATCCGGTCCGCGAAGAACGCCTCTGGACCAAGCTCCGAGCGCATCCAGTCGCGAAGGAATGGCTCTGCGGTCTCCCACATATTGATGTCGGGATCGAGCGCCGTTGCAACGCCTTCGTTCATGACCATCGTTTTTTGCAAGAGGAGCAGGTGCGGCTGGGTCGGCATGTCGAAGTCGCGCGTTATCGAAAACAGGCTTTCGAGCATGCGGCCGACGGATATTTCCTTCACCGGAAGTCCACGGATAGGCTCGCCCGCAGCCCTCAGCGCCGTCGCAAACTCCTGAACATTGTGGTGTGCAGGAACATATTGCGCTTCAAAATGGATCTCCGCGACCCGGCGATAATTACCCGTAATCAGGCCATATAGGATTTCGGCAAGCCACATTCGGGCGCGCCGGTCGATCCGTCCCATGATGCCGAAGTCGATCGCGGCAATACGTCCGTCGGGCAGCGCAAACAGGTTCCCATGGTGAAGATCCGCATGGAAAAAGCCGTCGATCACTGCCTGCCTCAGAAAGGCGCGCACCAGTGTCGCCGCTAGTTTCGTACGGTCCTGGTTGGCCGCGATAAGCGCCGGGTGATCATTGAGCTTGATCCCATCCAGCCACTCGAGCGTCAGCACCCGTCTCGCGGTTCTCCGCCAGTCGATTTCGGGCACATAATAGCCGGGCTCCGCGACCATATTCTCGCGCAGTTCGGACGCTGAGGCGGCCTCCCGTTGAAGATCAAGCTCGCGCGCCGTCCATTGCTTGAAATGCGCGACGACAAGTCGCGGACGCAGTCGCTCCGCTTCGCCGCCGTAGCGTTCGACATGCGCCGCGGCCCACTCATAGGTCTCGATCGCTTTAGCGAGGTCCTCCTCGATGCCGGGGCGAAGCACCTTGACGGCGACCTCGCG
Source organism: Sphingomicrobium sp. (assembly GCA_035944075.1). Classification (GTDB taxonomy): domain Bacteria; phylum Pseudomonadota; class Alphaproteobacteria; order Sphingomonadales; family Sphingomonadaceae; genus Sphingomicrobium. The sequence goes on along the minus strand of DASZBO010000114.1, from coordinate 39,350 downwards.
TCCATCGGTCGTGGTTGCGCGGTGAACCTGCGCGATCGATGCCGCACCTACCGGCACCTCATCGAAGCGCGAGAACAGCGTCTCGAGGGAAGCGTTGAAGGACGCCTCGATCGTTTGCTGGATCTTCGTAAACGGCGCTGGCGGAAGATCATCCTGGAGCTGCGATAGATTGGCCGCTGCTTTCTCGCCCACGAGATCGGGCCGGGTCGAAAGCGCCTGGCCAAGTTTCACCGCAGCGGGTCCGATTGCGACCAGCGCGTCCGCATATTGCGGTGTTTCAGGAACGCGGGCGCCGAAGCGGGCAATGCGTGCAAGGCGGCGCACGGGCGCCGGCGTGAGCGGATCTTCCTCGATGCCGCGAAGAGCGCCGTGACGGGCAAGCGTCCGACCCCATTTCAGCAACCGCCAGAGGTGAGTGACCGAGGAGGTCAAATTTTCCAGCCCGAATGAATCGTTACGAGACCACCGAGCATCGGCTCTGCATTGGCCCGGACAAAGCCGGCGTCGGCGACCATCGCCCGGAACGTGCTGGGCTTGGGAAAGCGGCGAATGCTCTCGACGAGATAGCGGTAACTCTCCTCGTCATGGGCGACGATCTTGCCGACACGCGGGATCACGTTCGCGGCATAGGCATCGTATAGGTTCGCGAATCCCGGCCAGTCGCTTGATGAAAATTCCATGCAATAGAAGCGACCACCGCGCTTCAGGACGCGATTGGCCTCCCTCAGTGCGGCGGGGATATCGGTTACATTCCGGATCCCGAAGACAATTGTGTAGGCATCGAAGGTCGCCTTCGCAAAGGTCAGTGTCTCGGCATTTTCGACCTTCCAGGTCAGGTCTCTCAGGCCCTGTCGCTCGGCCCGCTCGCTTCCGATCTTGAGCATGTCCGGGTTGATGTCGCTGACGGTCACGCGAGCACCGCGGCGGGCCATTCGGAACGCGATGTCTCCGGTACCGCCCGCCATGTCGAGAATTTCTTCGCCCGCGCGGGGCTTCACGCGCTTGACGAAGCGATCCTTCCATAACCGGTGCATTCCACCGGACATGAGATCGTTCATGAGATCGTAACGGCGCGCAACGGAGCTGAAAACTTCGCCTACTCGGCGCGTCTTCTCCTCGGGCGTTACCAGCTCGTTTCCAAAATTAACCTGCTCGGGCATAGGGCAGGGGCTCTAGCGAGGTTGGCTGCCCTCCGCCATATCGACCATCCAATGCCTGAGCTTCCCGAAGTCGAGACAACCGTGCGCGGTCTTTCGAATGTTCTAAAGGGTCACCGGATCGCGCGCGTCGAGGCCCGGCGTGGAGACCTCAGGCGAGCATTCCCCGAAGATCTCGGCCAGCGGCTCACGGGCGCCCGCATTGTCGATCTTTGGCGGCGAGCGAAATATGGGATCATTGGCACCGATCGGGGGGACAGTCTCATCTTTCATCTCGGCATGTCCGGCCGTTGGCGCGTTGATCCGAGCGAGCTCGAGAAGCATGATCATTTCCTCATCGAAACGGACGAAGGTCGGCGAGTGGCGCTGAACGATCCACGCCGCTTCGGCTCCCTCGACCTCGTCCGTTCCGAAGAGCTTCTCAGTTGGAGCGTATTCGAGGAGCTCGGACCTGAACCCCTTGAAATCTCCGCCGATGAACTGAAGCAACGGCTCGCGGGGCGCAACGTCCCAATAAAGATGCTGCTACTCGATCAGCGCGTGATAGCGGGGCTTGGCAACATCTACGTGTGCGAGGCGCTGTACCGCGCGGGGATCCATCCCGGACGCAAGGGAGGCTCTATCGCATTCCGACGCGTCGTGCGTCTGGTCACCGCAATCCACGATGTGCTGCGCGAGGCGATTGCTGCAGGTGGATCAACGCTTCGTGATTTCGCGTCTCCCGATGGTGAGCTCGGCTATTTCTCGAAAACCTTCGCCGTCTATGATCGGGAAGGGCTCGCGTGCGCCTGCGGCGGGCGAGTGAAGCGCGTCGCCCAGGGGGGCCGCTCAACCTTCTATTGTCCGCGATGCCAGCGTTGACCTTCGGCACTCTTCGGGGTAGGGGACGCGCCGCTTCGGTGCGAGCCTGCTGGCCGCGCCTTTTTTCATGAGCTAGAGGAATATCATGGCGAATACGCCGCAGGCCAAGAAGCGCATCCGTCGGAATGGAAAGCGCCAGACGATCAATCATTCGCGCGTCAGCCGCATCCGGACTTTCATCAAGTCCGTCGAAGCGGCGATTGATTCGGGCAAGAAGGCCGAAGCACTCGAAGCGCTGAAGCAGGTTCAGCCGGAGATCGCGCGGGGCGTTTCGCGTGGAGTTATCCACAAGAACACGGCTGCGCGGAAATTTTCCCGCCTAACCAAAAGGGTTGCGTCGCTCAGCTGAAACGCGCTCAAAGCAAGTCGCTTATCGAGCCGTCGGGTAACCGGCGGCTCGTCCCGTTTCTGCACGGTCAAAAAAATGCAGCAATTCCCGCGATTCGCGCTTCACTCAACGCGGGACTAATCGAAAAAATGGCGCTTTTCAGCCATTCCTTCGAACTTTCGGCGGTAATGCTGTGTCAAGGCTGATTATTTCACTTGTGTGAAAAAACGGCACTTGCAAGCGAACGGCTACAGTCACACAAAGGTCTTTCCAGGTGCGAAAACGCGCCGGGGGCAAGAGAGAAAAGTGAACTCGGGCGCGCGACTCGGTCGCGCGCAACGGGAGAGGCTTGTCTCTTGTATGGGGGGCTTTGACGAGGGAGGCGCGGACCAGTGCAAGCGAGTGAGGTGAAAACGTCACTAGATTCAGTCGGCGCGCAAGTCGCAGCGCCGCTTGAAGCGGCCTGGGAATCGATCCGAGCGGGACTTCGCCGCGACCTTGGAGCGCGGACCTTCGACGGGTGGCTGAAACCCGCCGAACTGGGCTCGTTCGAGCCGGACAGTGGCGCGCTCGATATCGTTATGCCCAGTCAGTTCATGGCCGATTGGGTTCGGTCCCACTTCGGTGAGCGCCTTGCGCTTGCCTGGAAGACGGTTTTGCCGATCGTGCGGGATGTTCGCATCATCGCGGCCGTGGATGCGCCCCGCCCAGCACCGCTGCTCATCCTCGAGGAGACGCCTCCACCTGCCGAGCGTGATCCCAACGCACCGAACTTCGATCCGCGCTATCGCTTCGAAACCTTCGTGGTGGGCAAGGCGAACGAAGTCGCTGCAACGGCTGCGCGCACGCTTGCGACTTCGCCGACTGTCGGCTTCAATCCTTTGTTCATCCACGGCGGCACCGGTCGCGGCAAAACCCACTTGCTTCATGCGATTGGCCATGCGTTCCTCGCCCGCAATCGCGGTGCGCGCGTCGTGTCGATGTCGGCCGAGAAGTTCATGGTCGAATTCATCCGGGCGCTGAAGGAAAATGATACGATTGGGTTCAAGCAGCGTTTGCGCAATGCTGACTTGCTTTTGATCGACGACGTTCAGTTCATTGCCGGCAAGGATTCGACGCAGGAAGAATTCTTCCATACGATGAACGAGATCATCACGGCGGGCCGGCGCCTCGTGATCACGTCGGACCGCGCGCCGCAGGACCTCGACGGAATCGCGCCGCGAATCCTGTCACGACTGTCCTGGGGGCTGGTCGCCGACATCAACTCTGCGGACTATGAGCTCCGCTTCAACATCATCGTGTCCAAGCTCGAGTCCCTTCCGGGCGTCGAAATGCCGCGCCCTGTCATCGATTTTCTCGCACGGCGGGTAACCAGCTCAATTCGTGAGCTCGAGGGCGCGCTCAATCGTATCGGCGCGTACGCAATGATGACCGGGCGCACGATCGACGTAGCCTTCGTAGAAGAAGTGCTCGCAAATGTGCTCCGCGCGAACCAGCGCCGGATCTCGATTGATGAAATCCAAACGCAGGTTGCCGAACACTATCGCATCAGGAAGGCGGAAATGACGTCGGCGCGCCGGGCACGCGAAGTCGCCCGTCCGCGACAGGTCGCAATGTATCTTTCCAAGCAGCTGACGCCAAAGTCGCTTCCGGACATCGGTCGGCGCTTTGGCGGCCGTGACCATACGACCGTGATTCACGCCGTGCGTCAAATCGAGAAATTGCGCGCAAGCGATGCCGAGCTCGATGCTGATATCCGGCTGCTGACGCGACAGCTCGAAGGCTGACCTTTTTTAGCGCAACAAAAAAGGCCCGCCGGACAGGTTCCGACGGGCCTTTCCCGTTGCCCCTCAGCGAAACCTACCGCGGCGGGTGCCGGGTGGGGATCGTGATCTTGACGACCTCGCCGCTCCGACCAGGGAAGCCCGTGAACATCGCGTCAACCAGGCTTGGAATGACGATGTCGAGCCGGTTGGTCTCGGAGCGGGCCTGTGCCCGGCCATCAAACAGCGGAGCGTTCGTGCCGGTCTGCCGGATGTGGAGCTCTACCCGGCTGTGGTATTCGACATAGCTGTCGATACCTTCACCGTACCAGAACGGGTCGTTCCAGCCCAACGAGTAAAGGCCGCCGCCAAAGCCCCATCCGAAGCGGGGTCGGTGCCAGCCAAAACCCAAACCGTAGGAAAAGGGCCCAGGATAGGGTTCCGAAACGTAGCGCATCTGGCCGTGGTCTACGCCATAGCCGAACTCAACGACCATGTTCGCGCTTTGCGCGTCGGTGGCCGGCCGGTACCCGCGAGCCGCGAGCTGTTGCGCGACGAGACCCGCGTACCGCTGGAACTCAAGACCCCCGTTGCGCGCCATTCCGCCATCCGGAACGACGTAGAAAGTCTGCCCCTGGGGCGCTGGCATGGCCTGGTAACGCGAGACGGTCGTGTTGATTGTTTCGGCGCAGGCCGACAGCGAAATTGCCGCAGCACCGAATGCAATCGCGGTGGCGAACTGGCGGATACGCATCATATTTTCCTCTTTGAGCGGGCGTGAAGCAGTAATGCGGTAGGTTGCGCTATTCTGCTAACAGCGGTGAACGGGCGATGAAGCGTGCCTGACAGCAGACGAAACCGCGATCGTTTCGGCTCTGCTAAGGATGAAGCCACGAGGCCGCGTATTTGAGCGCGACGACACTCGAGCCGACAATCAGGGCATCGAAAACGATACTGAGCACGGCAGCGACACCCGCGGCGATCACAAGCGCTCCGTCACGATAGATGAGCGCGAGGCCGAAGAGCACGATCGCTGCCGCAGGGGCCATGTGGAAGAGGGGAATCGGGATGGCAGCGATCAATCCGAGCACGAAACATATAACGCCGATAATGCGGGCTGCTGTTGGCCCCGTCAGTCCCGGCAGGCGAGGCTTGAATAGTCGCTCGACGCGCGCTTCGAGCCAGCCGATCTTGCTGATGAGACGTCCCAATTCGTTCTTGGTCACACCGCGGCGATCAAGGCGCGTCGGAAACCACGGGCTCGCGCGCCCGAAAACCATTTGGCCGGCGACCAGCAAGATCGGGATCGCGAAAAAGGCGCTCGTTCCTGGTGGGAGTGGTAGGACGTTGATCGCGGCGAAGATGAACAGCAGACCGCCCCAGGCGCGGCCGTGAAGTTGTGCCGCAAGATCGGTAAAGGTCAAACGATCGGGACCCGTCTCGTCGATGATCTCCTCGAGCCGCCGCGAGAGGGCGAGTGGTCTTTCGACCGTTTCAGTGGGGTTCTTTTCCAAGGTCGCGTCGCTAACGGGTAAGACCCACCGCCGACTTCGCACGCGCGAGCACTGGCGATCCGATTTCGCTTGCGCGCGAAGCGCCATCGGCAAGAATGCGGTCGAGCTCGCCAGGATGGCGACGAAGGTCATCGAGACGCTCTCGGATCGGCGCGATCAGCGCGACGACAGCATCCGCAAGCGCTGGTTTGAAGGCACCGAAGCCTTTGCCCGAAAAGCGATTTAGCACCTCTTCGATGGTTTCACCCGTCACCGCTCCGTAGATGCCGACGAGATTCTTTGCTTCAGCCCGCCCTTCCAGGGCTTCGGGATTGTCGGGGAGGGGCTCGGGATCCGTCTTCGCCTTGCGGATCTTCTGAGCAATGGCGTCGTCGCTGTCGGTCAGGTGGACCCGGCTCATCTCCGACGGGTCGGATTTAGACATTTTCGAATTGCCGTCCCGAAGGCTCATAACGCGTGCAGCTGTTCCGCCGCTAATGAACGGTTCGGGAGCAACGAACACATTGGTGTTGAAGTCGGTATTGAACTTCAGCGCGATGTCGCGGGTGAGTTCGATATGCTGCTTCTGGTCTTCGCCGACCGGCACGTGCGTTGCCCGGTAGAGAAGGATATCCGCCGCCTGCAGCACCGGGTAATCGAAAAGTGCGACCGAGGCTCCCTCGCGGTTTTTGCCGGCTTTGTCCTTCCACTGGGTCATGCGGTTGAGCCAGCCCATCCGCGCGGTCCCGTTCAAGATCCAGCAGAGTTCGGAATGGGCGGGAACAGCGCTCTGGGCGAATAGGATTGATTTGGCAGGATCGATGCCGCTCGCGATTAGCGCTGCCGCCATTTCGCTCACGCTGCCTCGGCGCTCGGCCGGTTCCATATAATCCGAAAGCGAGTGGAGGTCGGCGAGGAAATAAAGGCATTGCGCTTCGTCCTGCATGCGTACCCATCGCAGGATCGCTCCTAGCAGGTTGCCGAGGTGAAGCCCGCCGGTCGGCTGAATTCCTGAAACAACTCGCACTTCGCTCATGCCGGTCGCGCCCGCCTTCTCATCAGAATCCTCACGTCTTCAAGCACGAAGGCGCCGGTCAGGAAACAGGCAACGCCGTAAACGACCACCCCGGCGCCGACGAGTGCGATGAGCGCCATGTAGCGCTCAAAGATCCTCGCCTTCAGCCAGGGATCAAGCAACTGATCGACGCCGAAGATGGCGATTCCCATGAGGAGCGCCGCCAGCGCGAGCCGAGGGATACGTCGCTTGAGCTGCGCGTCCGGGACAAAGTGCCCACGTCGAGCGAGCGTCGCGTACAGGAACCACACATTGGCCGTCGAGGATAATGCCGTCGCCAGTGGGGGGCCGACATGCCCATAGCCAAACTGGCCCAGGAACGGGATCAGGACGAGATTGCCGACGAGGTTCACACCGACGGATTGCACCGCATAGCGAACCGGCGTTTTCGTGTCGTGGCGGGCGTAATAGCCAGGCGTCAGCACCTTCACGAGCACGTAGGAAGGCAGGCCGATCGAGAAACCGGCGAGCGCCCAGGAGCATCGAATTGTGTCCTCGGGGCTGAAATGTCCATATTGAAATAGGCCGCGAACGATTGGCCCGGCAGCGACGATGAGCGCGACCATTGCGGGCAACGTCAGAAACAGCGCGAGTTCCATGCCGCGGTTCTGCGTGTCCATCGCCTTTTCGTCTTCGCCCGCGCTCAGCAGGCGCGAAATCGTCGGGAGTAGGATCGTACCGAGCCCGATACCGATCATGCCGAGCGGCAGCTGGTTCACGCGATCGGCGTAATAAATGTAGGAAATCGAACCCTCACCGAGGAGATAGCCGGAGAGGGCCGTCGAGACGACGAGATTGACCTGCACCGCACCGGCGCCGACTGCTGCGGGAAGGATGAGCTCCATCAGGCGTTTGACGTCGCCGTCGATGCGCGGGAGCCGCGGTCGGAGCGAGACGCCGGCCGCACGACAGGCGAAATAAAGCCAGGCAAGTTGAAGTACGCCGCCCACCGGTACCGCAAGCGCCTGGACGCGAGCCGATTGAGCAGGCGTTCCGTGGAAGGCAAAAAGACCAAAGACCATGGCGATGTTGAGGAGGATCGGCGCCGCGGCATTGACCCAGTATTTTTCGAGGGAGTTGAGGATCCCGCCGAGTAGCGAGGCGAGACAGATCAGCATCAGATAGGGAATGGTGATCCGGCCCAGTTGCACGGCAAAAGCGAATTGATCGTGGGTTGGATGCTGCCGGTGAAAGCCGCCCGACAGCATCGCGGTGAGCGGCCAGGCTGCTACCAGCATTACGACCGTCATGGCGGCAAGAAAGGCGAACAGCACCGACAGCGCCCGCTCGGCAAAATCGAACGCTGGACCGCGCTCGCCGTCGGCCTCGGCAAGCTTGCGGTTGAACATCGGGATGAAAGCCGACGAGAAGGCGCCCTCGGCAAAGAATGCCCGGAACATGTTCGGTAGCCGGAACGCGACAAGGAAGGCGTCCGAAGCGAAGTTCGCGCCGACATAGCGCGCCTGCAGTGAATCGCGGACAAGCGCGAGGATCCGGCTGACGAGCGTCAGCCCGCCGACCGATCCCAGCGACCGCGCAAGGTTCATAACCGAATGTCCCCCCGGGCGGTGTCAGGCTTGGGGAAGGGACCCGTTCCCGTCGTCACCGCCCAAGCTACCCTGCTGTTGCTGCTGGGCCGCTTCGAGCTGCGCCATGTAGGCGGAGGCGAAGTCAATGGGATCGAGCATCAGCGGGGGAAAGCCCGTGCTCGAGACCGCCTCGGAAATGACCTGTCGGGCGAACGGGAAGAGTAGGCGTGGGGCCTCGATCAGAAGGAAGGGCGATAGCGCCTCCTGAGGCACGTTCTGAATGGAGAAAAGCCCCGCGTAGCTAAGGTCAACGACAAAATGCGTACCATTGTCGGAACGCGCGGAGATGTCGAACTTGAGCGTCACTTCGTGAACGTTGTCGCCCGCAGCCTGGACGTTGAGGTTAAACTGCACGTCGAGGGCCGGCTGAACCTGCCAGGAGTAAACCTGCGGAGCGCTCGGGTTTTCGACCGAGAGATCCTTCACATATTGCGCGAGGATTGAAACCTGCGGCTGGAAGCTGTTGTCACCCGCGCCGTTGGGGCCCGCATTGGGTTCCTGGTCCGCCATTTATCGCTGTCCTTACAAATTGTTGTGCTGTTCTGGAGCCGCTTGGTTGCAGCGGCGTTTCAGGCGATGTGCGCCTAGCAGTCGCATTTATGGGGCGCAATGTGCGTTCGTGCGTTAGCTGGTGTTGGAATATTTACGATAAGCACACTATGTTGGTTGGCTGAGATACTTAGGATCCAAATTTGGCCGTTATAGTCATCCTCGCTCTCGTTGCACTTTTCATCGGCTTGCGCCTCTATAGCGTGCTCGGCGAGCGCACTGGGCACGAGCAACAGCCAATCCTGAAGCCCGCCGACTCGGACGCTCGTGCCGCGCTCCCGGTGGCTCAACCCGTGCCGCCGCAGGCCGCTCCGGCCGAAGCGGGCGACATGGCGTTCGTCCCGACTGCTGGCCCCGGCGTCCGGGCCATCCTTGCCGCGGACCAGAGTTTCGACGTCGCGCGCTTCCTCGAGGGAGCTAAGAGTGCCTATCGGATGATCCTCGAGGCCTTCTGGAAGGGGGATCTCAGCCCACTCAAGGGTCATGTCGACGACCATGTCCTCGACGCGTTCGAAAGCGCTGTCGAGCAGCGCAAGGCCGAGGGGCTCACCCTCGACAACCGCCTTGTTGCAATCGAACAGGCGGTAATCGCGGAAGCGTCCCTCGAACGCGGTTTAGCGGTCATCACGGTGCGCTTTGAAGCCGATATCGCTGCCATCACGCGCAATGCAGAACGGCAGGTTGTTGCTGGTTCGCTTAGCGACGCCGTCCAAACCCGCGATCTGTGGACCTTCCGCCGCGACACCGGTTCGCGCGATCCAAACTGGCTGCTGATCGAGACCGACGAGGAAGAGTGAGGTTCTTCCCGCGCGCGGCTGTTGCCGCGACACTCGCTCTCCTCGCGGCCTGCGCAACAAAGCCGACAGCGCCTCCGCAGGCTCCCGCTCCAGCGCCCGTACCTACTGTCACGCCAGCGCCGCCACCGCTCCAGCCGCCGTCGCCCGTGGGACGCAACGCCGTCGATACAGGGATCACGCTTGATCGTCCGCGCGTCATTGCCGCCGATGCAGCGGCGCGGGCCCTCAACGCCTTCCGGACCAGCTGTTCAGCGGTAACCGCACGCAAGGACGGCTCGGGGATGACGCAGCCATCGGACTGGCGTCCGCTTTGTGCGCAGGCCGCAACGCTTGATCCGGGTTTCGCCTCCGGTTTTTTCTACTATGGCTTTGATTGGGTGAAAGTAGGGGACGGACGCGCCTTCGCAACGGGCTATTACGAGCCCGAAATCGAGGGTTCTCGGACACCCTTGCCAGGCTATGTACCGATCTATCGCCTGCCACCTGACCTGGTTCGCTGCACGCGACCTGACGGAACAACCGGCAGGGGCCGGATCGACGATACGGGAACCTGCGTCTCTTATTATGCCCGTCCGGAAATCGAGGACGGAGCGCTCGCAAACAAGGGGCTCGAACTGGCCTGGGCCAAGGATCCGCTCGATCTTTTCTTTCTCGAGATCCAGGGATCAGGGCGGATTCGATTCGACGACGGTTCCGTCATGCGCGTCGGCTATGCCGGCCAGAACGGTCGCGACTACGTGGCCATCGGAAGAGTGCTGCGGGACCGTGGCATCCTGCCTCCCGGCGGCGCGAACATGCAGTCGATCAAGGATTGGATCCGTGCCAATCCCGACCAGGGTCGCGAACTCATGCGCGAGAACCTGTCCTACGTCTTCTTCAAGGAATTGACCGGACCCGGGCCGCTTGGCGCCCTCGGCGTGCCCGTCAGCCCGCATTCCAGTGTCGCGGCAGACGCAAATTACGTGCCGCTCGGCGCTCCGATTTTCATCGGGAACGCAGACCGGCCGGAGATCGATGGACTGTGGGTGGCACAGGATACGGGCGGCGCAATCAAGGGCCCGAACCGCTTTGACACTTTCTGGGGCGCAGGGGCTGACGCCGTGGCTACGGCCGGCGGCATGTCGGCAAATGGAGAAGCGCTGATCCTGGTTCCCAAGGGCGCTGGGTCCCGTGCGGTCGCTCAGCACTGAAGAAGCAGAGCTTTGGGCTCGTGTGGCGGCGACTATTCGTCCCCTGTCGCGACAACCAGTTGCGTCCCACACGAACGAAAGCCTGAACCCGGCTGGCGAAAAACCGGTTCTGACGCGCAAAGTGGTCGAGCGTGCGCCAACCAAACCGGTCGCAAGGGTGCCGATCCGCGAACGCACACTCGACGGAACGTGGGACAAGAAGTTGAGGAGCGGCGCGGTTGAGCCGGATCGGGTCCTTGATCTCCATGGCATGAATCTCGACGGGGCCTACGCCGCGATCGACTGCACCCTTGACGAGGCGATTGCACGCGGGGAGCGCGTTCTTCTCCTGATAACCGGCCATCATCGCCAGGGCGAACCGCCGATACAGCGCGGCCGCATTCGAGCGGCCGTCCATGATTGGCTCGCAGCGTCCCGCCATTCGTCCGAAATCGCCGCAGTTCGCGAGGCGCATCGGCGTCACGGCGGCGGTGGCAGCCTGTATCTCGTTTTGAGACGCAAAGGTTCGCGTCCTGTGACAATTTCTTAACCTCATATCCTTACCTGCCGGGGGGGTGGCGGACAGTTTCCGCCCGCGAGACACACCAGGTAAATGACTGCAGGCACAGCCCAGAAGATCAGTAACGCCGTGCTCTCGTGCACTGCGGGACTTGCGTCGTTCCTCTTTTCGCTCGCAGCACTCCTGTATCTTACCGAGCTTGATCTAAAGATCCTCGCCGCGCTCATTGCGGGCGCCTTTTGCCTGCTGGTCAGTTATGTCGCGGCCGAGCGGCCCAACAGCGAGAGCGCTCGCGCGTTAACCGCGTTGAGCGAACGTCTCCTTGCCGTCGAGGATGGCGACCTTGTCTCGCCGGCGCCGGCCTTGGTGAAGCGCAACATGCCAAAGCTCGCTGCGGCAGTAGACAGCTTGTTCGCCGAAGTTCGCGCGTCGATCGAGAATGCGCAGGCGCTCGGGATGTATGACCCCGTTACGTCACTACCCAACCGCCTCCACTTCCGCTCCGAGGCCGACAGGATGATCGGCGATGCTGCGCCCGAATCGCGCTCGGCGATGCTGTTCGTCGACCTTGATCGCTTCAAGATGGTGAATGACAGTCTGGGTCACGCTCGCGGCGACCAGTTGCTCATCATGGTTGCCAATCGCCTGCGCGTCGTGGTGAACGCGGAGTTCTCGGGAACGTCTAAGAGCCGACCGCTGGTGGCCCGGCTTGCCGGCGACGAGTTCACGATCTTCTTTCCGCAAATCGATTCTGTAAGCGAGGTCGAACGCGTCGCACGACGCATCGCGCTGGCGATTTCCGAGTCGTTCGAGCTCAGCTCGCACAGCGTCGACATCGGCGCCTCGATCGGGATCGCGGTCTTTCCGGATCATGGGACCAGTATCGAAGCGTTGATGCGAGCCGCCGACATCGCAATGTACCAGGCCAAGGCCAGCGGCGGCGGGCAGCACTGTCTGTTCAATGCTGATCTGGCAGCGGAGCACCAGCAAAAGATCGATACGGAAAAGGCGCTGACGGAGGCCGTGCAACGGGGCGAGTTCGTCCTTGCCTTCCAGCCGCAAATGAGCCTCGTCACGGGTGAGTTCGCCGGTGCTGAAGCGCTTCTCCGCTGGAACCATCCCCGCGATGGATTAAGACTTCCTGCGACGTTCATTCCGGTCGCTGAAAGGACCGGCCTTATATCCGAAATCGGCGATTGGGTGCTGTGCGATGTCGCAGCGACGCTCGGAGCCTGGCATCGGCAGGGATTTGAGGGGCGCATCGCATTCAACATTTCCCCGCGCCAGGTCGAACGCCCTGACTTCTTCGCCAAGGTTCGTCAGACACTTGCTGATCATGGCGTGCCCTTGTCGATGATCGAGCTCGAGTTCACGGAGAGCGCCGCCATGGAGGTCGGGACGGCGACCTTGGAGGCCATCGCGGCCTTGCGGAACGACGGCGCGCACATTGCAATCGACGATTTTGGCACCGGTTATTCGAATATCGCGCGATTGCGGACGATGCCGCTCGACCGGGTCAAGCTCGACCCTTCACTCATCGCCGACATCGAGCATTCCGATAAAGCCCGCGTTATTGTCCAGGCGGTTCTGCAGCTGATCAAGGGCGTCGATTGCGAGATCGTCGCCGAAGCGGTGGAGACGGTGGCCCAGGCCGACATTCTGCGCGCGATGGGCTGCGACACGGTTCAGGGCTATGTCTTTGCGCAGCCCATGTTCGAGGAACAGTTCCTGAGCTGGACAAGCAATTCTCGCGGCCGCGAGGCGAAGTCGGTCGCGTGAAGCGCACAAGACCCGCCCCGGCGGGTCGGTGGCTTGGCGTCCGGCCTATGCCGCCGCGACGACCTTTCTCACGATGCGCTCGTAGATACGAGAAAGTGTCTCGATATCGTGAACTGTGGCCGATTCTCCGACCTTGTGCATCGTCGCGTTCGGAAGACCGAAATCCACAACGGGACATAGCTGGATGAGAAAACGCCCGTCCGACGTTCCGCCGGTCGTCGATAATTCGGGTGACAGACCGGTTTCTTCTTCGATGGCGGTGACAACGACGTCGAATAGTCGTCCGGGTGGAGTGAGGAACGCTTCCCCCGAAATCCTGGCGCGGACCGTTGACCCGGGCGCTTCGCGGGCCGCGATTGCCTCGACCTGCTTCACAAGATCGGTCCCGGATTGCAGGTTGTTAAAGCGAATGTTGAGCTGGGCCGTCGCACTGCCGGGGATGACGTTGCTCGCCTGCGTGGGTGTCGAGATCGCCGTAAACTCGAGGTTCGATGGCGGGAATTGCTCGGTCCCATCGTCGAGATGAAGGGCATCAAGAGCGGCAATGACCTTCGCGAGCGGTGCGACCGGGTTGTTCGCCCGGTGCGGATAGGCGACGTGTCCCTGGATACCCGGGACCTCGATCCACATGTTCACCGAACCGCGGCGCCCGATCTTCACCGTATCGCCGAGCCGATCGACGCTGGTCGGCTCACCGATGAGGATCATGTCCGGCCGGATCTGTCGCTCGTTCAGCCAATCGATGATGCGCGGCGTCCCGAACGTCGAATAACCTTCCTCGTCACCGGTGATCAGCAGCGACAGGGTCGAATCATGATTAGCGACCCGCGAGAGCGCAGCGACATAGGCAGCAATCGCGGCCTTCATGTCATTCGCGCCCCGGCCGACAAGCAGACCATCGTGAATTTTAGCGGCGAACGGATCACTGTCCCACCCGTCTCCGGGCGGTACGACGTCAAGGTGCCCGGCGAAACCAAAATGGGTCCCGCCATTGCCGCGGATCGCGACCATGTTCTCCGTCGGCCCGTCGGGCGGCTCGCCAAGGACCCAGCGGTGAACGGTGAATCCCAAAGGCACGAGCGCGCTTTCCAGCACGTCAAACACCTCTCCCCGGGCCGGCGTCACACTTGGGCAGCGAATCAGCCTTGCTGCAAGCTCAACGGGATCAATCGGATCTGCCATGGTTGATGCCTAGCAACGTCCGGCTCTCGCGCAAAATGAGCTCGTGTTTCTGTACCGTTTCGGGTGGCGGGTGATGACGGTGCGAGCGTTCGTCCGTTGAAGCACGGGCGGCCCGCCGTTTACTAATCGACCCGCTGGCTCGAGTAGGGCAGCGACGAGAAGCAGCAAGGCTGCTGCCACCGAAATCAGATAGGGAGCGGCAATGCCGAAAATCGACATTGACTCAATCGAGCAGGTGAACCGGACGGGTTATCCGCCACCGTTCGACCAGGAGGTCAAAGGTCGCTGGTATCGGCGCCTTGCGTCGGCGACCGGGCTTACGGATTTCGGGGTCAGCCACGTCGTGTTGAAGCCTGGTGCCTGGTCCTCGCAGCGTCATTGGCACGACGGCGAGGATGAGTTCCTCGTGGTAATCGAGGGGGAGGCAATCCTCGTCGAAGACGGGGGCCGGACAAGGCTTCGAGCCGGCGATTGTGCCGCCTGGCCGAAGGGAAGCTCCAACGGCCATCATCTTCGCAATGAAAGCAAGGAGGACTGCGCGTTCATCGTTGTCGGCGGCGGCACCAACACCGGTGGCGGCTATTCGGATATCGATCTCGTGTTTACGGCCGAAGGCACCTACGCCCATCGAAATGGGGTTCCGTACGGCGAGCGGCGCCGGGTTTAAGCGGCCTTGTGGGTTTCGTAGGCGTCGATCACCCAGGGCTCGTCCTGCGCCTTGTCGATCCATTCTGCGACATGCGGATGCGAGAGGACGTTCTTCATGTAGACGCCCGCAAAATTGGGCACGTTCACACTGTAGGTGATGAGCCTTGTCACGACGGGAGCGTACATCATGTCCGCTGCACACCAGTCACCGAAAAGGAAGTCGCCGGTGCCTCCGAAACGGGCACGTGCCTGCGCCCAGAGCTGAAGAATGCGATCGATCTCCTCGCGGACCACGTCGCTGAGCTTCACCGCGGGAAAGCTTTTTCGCACGTTCATCGGCAGCTCGCGCCGGAGATTTGAAAATCCCGAATGCATCTCGGCGGACATGGAACGGGCGACGGCTCGCGCTCCTTCATCCTCGGGCCAGTAAAGCGAGCTTCCGTGACGATCGGCGAGGAACTCGATGATTGCGAGACTGTCCCAGACAACGATGTCCCCGTCCCACAGGATCGGAACCTTGCCGAGCGAGGGCGCGAACTCGTCGCCTTCGCGCCGTTTTTCCCATTCCGCGTCAAACAGCGGAACGACATATTCTTCGAAGTCTTCGCCTGATTGCTTGCATGCGAGCCAACCGCGCATCGACCAGCTCGAATAGGCTCGATTGCCGATGATCAGCTTGAACAATCGTGCCTCCCTCAGGACATCGCTGATTCGAGAATTGCCGTCCTCAATTCGGCAATGCCGCTAGCTGTTTCGCTCGAGGTCGTGAAGATCGTCGGATGGGCGGCAGGGTGCTTCGCTGCTTCCAGCGCAGTCGCTTCATATAAACCGCCGAGCGAATTCGGTTTGACCTTGTCTGCCTTGGTAAGGACGAGGTGATAGCTGACCGCAGCCTCGTCCAGCATGCGCATCATGTCGCGGTCAACCTCTTTCAGGCCGTGGCGCGAATCGACCAGAACCAGGACGCGCTTCAGTACGGACCGCCCGCGCAAATAATCGTTCACCAGGCGCTTCCACTGCCGCACGAGGTCCTTTGGTGCTTCCGCGAACCCGTATCCCGGCATGTCGACGAGCCGGATCTGGAGCGGTTCGCCGATGTCGAAGAAGTTCAATTCCTGCGTGCGGCCGGGCGTGTTCGACGTTCGCGCCAGGCCCTTCCTGTTGGTGAGGGCATTGAGGAGCGAGCTCTTGCCCACGTTCGATCGCCCCGCGAAAGCAATCTCGGGCGCTTCAGGATCGGGTAGGAAACGCAGCCCGGGCGCCGACTTCAGGAACGCGATCGGCCCCGCGAAGAGCTTCCGCGCCTGTTCTGCCAGTTCGTCGTGCCCGGGGTCGCTCATGTGTGGACCGGATGGGTGTCCGACAAATGCAGCCCGAACTTGCGGTAGAGGAACCATTGTTGGGCCATCGTCAGAATGTTGTTGGTCATCCAGTAGAGCTGAAGCCCCGCCGCGAACGGTGCCATCACGAAAACCAGCACCCACGGCATGATCGCGAACATTTGTGCTTGTGCAGGGTCCATGGGCTGCGGGTTCAATTTCATGGACATGTACTGCGTTGCGCCGACGAGGATCGGAAGGACACCGATCGCGAGCATTGGCGGCGGCACAAAATGAAGCAGGCCAAAGAGATTTACTGGCGTCAGCGGATCGGGTGCTGACAGGTCCTGGATCCAGCCGATGAACGGCTGGTGACGCATCTCAACACTGACCACGAGCACCTTGTAAAGCGCGTAGAAGACTGGGATCTGAAGCAGGATCGGCAGGCAACCGGCGGCCGGGTTGATCTTTTCGGCCTGGTAAAGCTTCATGATTTCCTGCTGCTGGCGCTGCTTGTCGTCCTTGAAGCGCTCCTGGATCGCTTTCATTTTCGGCTGGAGCTTGCGCATCGCGGCCATCGAATGGAACTGCTTCTGCGCAACCGGGAACATGATCGCTCGAACGATCAGCGTCAGGCAGATGATGGCCAGGCCGAAATTGCCGACCGCGTGGAACAGGAACATCAAGAGGTCGAAGATCGGCCGCATGAAGAATTCGAACCAGCCCCAGTCGATCGATTTTGAAAGCTTGGGAATGCCTGCGTCTTCATACCGATCGAGCCAAGCCTTTTCCTTGGCGCCCGCGAACAGCCGGGTCTGGGTTGCAAACGTCTGACCTGGCGCAACCGCGGCCGGGACGAGCGCGTAATCCGCCTGATAGCCGCCGTTTGGCGAACGGCGGAACTCACCGCTGAACGGCTTGGCTGGCACAAGCGCGGTCAGCCAGTATTTGTCGGTGAAGCCGAGCCAGCCGCCAACGCCGTCGAACGCTTCGCGTGCGCCCTGATCGAGGTCCTTCCAGTTGATGCTGTAGTTCGCCTTGCCGTCGAAAACGCCAATTGGACCGACGTGGTTCTGCCAAGTTGATCGATCCGCAGACTGTGCGCCGCGGCTCACAAGGCCGATCGGACGGACGGTAA
The DNA here is from genome assembly GCA_035944075.1 of Sphingomicrobium sp. Lineage (GTDB taxonomy): Bacteria > Pseudomonadota > Alphaproteobacteria > Sphingomonadales > Sphingomonadaceae > Sphingomicrobium. The sequence continues at coordinate 21,983 of DASZBO010000114.1, read as the reverse complement.
TCGGCTGGCCCGCGCCGTTGGTGACGCTCTGCTCGATGGTGAACAGATAACCGTTATCGACACCGATCCGGATTTGATAGCGCGTCCCGTCCGGCGTCTGCGTTGACAGAGTAACCGGCTGACCAGGCGCCAATAGCTGGCGGTCGGCTGTCCACACGGCGTCGAGGGCAGGGGCTTGGCCGCCCTGCGCCGTCCACCCGAATGTCGCGATATAGGCGCCCGGTGCGCCGAGCGGCGAGAGAAGCCGCACGGGCGGCGAATTCTTGGCAATCGTCTGCTTCTGGTTGAGGAGCAGAAGATCGTCGATCTGCGCGCCCTTGAGGTTGATCGAGCCCTGAAGGGCAGGCGTGCGGATCGCGACGCGTGGGCTCGCTGCAAGCGCTGCCGTGACGCTTTGAACCGCCTTGGCCGTGGCGGGTGCCGAGGGCTGCGCGGCCGGCTGCGGCAATGGCACCGGCTTCCCGTTGACGATTTTCGTGCTCGGCGGATTGGATGTCGGGAAATATTTGTTCGCGACAAAGGTCCAGCCAAGCAGCACGAGCGCGCTTAGCACCACCGCGAAGATCAGATTCTTGCTATCGTTCACTTGGAATGCGTCCTCACGGCACGGGGTCGTAGCCCTGTCCACCCCAGGGATGGCAGCGGCAAATTCGTTTCAGAGACATCCAGCCCCCACGGGCGGCCCCATAGCGGCTGATGGCAGTAATCGCATAGGCTGAGCAGCTCGGCTGATAACGGCAGCTTGGCGGAAGGATCGTGGATGGGCCCTTCTGCCACGCCTTGGCGATGAGGATCATGAACTTGGCGATCATGACCGACTCAGCTTGTCGAGTGCGGCGTGAAGCTCGGCCCGCAGGAGCGCGAAATCGCGCTCGATGCCCTTCGCGCGGCCGATCATCACGTGGTCAGCCCCGGATAGCCCTTTGGCGGGCATGATCTCGCGGGCAAGTGCGCGGAACCGGCGCTTCATGCGATTTCGGACCACCGCGCCACCGATCTTTTTCGTTACCGTGAAGCCGACACGAACCGTGCTGTCCGAGTCCTTGCGGTCACGGACAAGCAAGATGAATCCGGGTGTAGTGGCACGCAGGCCGCCATTGGCAGCCACGAAATCGGCGCGCTTCTTGATGGTAACTAGGCGCTGAGCTTCTTGCGACCGCGGCCCCGGCGCGCGTTCAGTACCTTGCGACCGCCGACGGTCGACATCCGGGCGCGGAAGCCGTGACGCCGCTTGCGGACGAGATTGCTCGGCTGGAAGGTGCGCTTCATCGCTCATGCCTTTGTGTTCGAATTCAAAGAAAAAGGGCCGCCCCATAAGGCAGCCGCTGTCGTGCGCGCCGATAGTCGAGGAGGGCGGGCAAGTCAATTGCGGACACTCAATTGCTGGACTTTGCGGCGCTTTTCCCGCCTCTTTGCGGATTGTCGCTGCAATGCCCAGTCCGTCCAACGCCCCGCATTGGCCCGGGACCGCTTGAACCGTACATAATGCCGTTTCGCCCAGATGCTGCTCTTGAGGATCAGCGCAAGACCGATGGCGGCGACGAAAACGCCGCCGGGTCCCGGGATTGCTCCAACGACCGGTGAAATCGCCAAGAGGATCACGCCGAGAGCAAACATGGTCCACTCCACGACCGGACGGCCGAGGACACGACGCCATTTGGCTCGAACGCGCATGCGTGTTGATGTGGTGACACACCGGCGCTTTCACAAGCGGCTCGTGCATTTGAAGACACGCTCGCGCCGCTAGAACCTTCCCATCAAACATCGGGGCTATTATCGACGCGCCGAGCCTTTCGTTACCCTCTTCGGACGAGCGAGCATCCCCGCGAGTGGCCGTCGCGGCGATCCCTCTTCCTACTTTGCGTCATCCCGGTGAAGCACGGCGTTGACGACCTGGCGCGCCGTATCGCGGATGACGTGCCCGGCATCTTCGTCCCTGGTCATCGACATCATGAAATGTCGCGCTTCCTTGAAACTCACGTGGGGCGGCAGGGGCGCGATCTCCGGGTCCGTTTTGACCTCAAGGACGACCGGCCGATCGGCGGACAATGCCTGTTCCCAGGCGCTGCCAAGGTCATCGGGATTGTCAACGTAGATACCGTCAAGGCCGATCATCTCAGCGAACTTTGAATAACGAACGTCGGGAATGTCCTGGCTCGCGTTAAAGCGCGGGTTGCCATTCATTACCCGCTGTTCCCAAGTGACCTCGTTCAGGTCCTGGTTGTTGAAGACGCAGGTTACGAGTCGCTTGTCGGCCCAGCGTTCCCAATATTTCTGAATGGTGATCAGCTCAGCCATGTTGTTCATCTGCATGGCGCCGTCGCCGACGAGGGCTACCACGGGCCGATCGGGATGCGCGAACTTGGCACCGATTGCATAGGGCACAGCGGCGCCCATTGAAGCAAGACCGCCCGAGAGCGATGCCATCTGGCCACGTTTCACGCGATAATCGCGCGCATACCAGTTCGCGCACGAGCCGCTGTCGCTCGTGACGATGACGTTATCGGGAAGGCGCGGGGACATCTCCCACACGACGCGCTGTGGGTTGACCGGATGCGCGCTGGTGAGGGCTCGGGCTTCGAGCGTCCGCCACCATGCGCGCATCCCGTCTTCTATTTCCTTTCGCCAGCTCCGGTCGGTCTTTGGCTTCAGCATGGGGAGCAGTAGCTGCAATGTTTCCGCAGCGGTGCCCTGGAGGTTCACCTCGCACGGATAACGAAGGGACAGCATTGCGGGATCGACGTCGATCTGGATCGCCCGGGCTGCACCTGTCTTGGGGAGGAACTCGGACCAAGGGAAACCGGTGCCGACCATCAGCAGCGTGTCGCACGCGTTCATGAGATCCGAGCTCGGCTTGGTGCCAAGGAGGCCTATTGCCCCCGTCACGAACGGCAGGTCATCCGGGAGCACCGATTTGCCGAGGAGCGCCTTGGCAACGCCCGCGCCGAGAGTTTCGGCGACTGCCACGACTTCGTCGACCGCATGGATCGCACCCGCACCAACGAGGATGGCGACTTTGTCCCCGGCGTTGAGGATCTCCGCGGCGCGCCTCAGGTCGGCTTCACCGGGAACAAGCAGCGGCCGCGAGTAGCCCGGGCCGGACCGCGTGTAGCCGTGCTGCCGCTTTGGTGTTTCAAATGCTTGTTCTTGGACGTTTTTGGGGAGGATCACGACGGAGGGCCCACGTCGCGCTATGGCCAGCCGGATCGCACGATCGATGACGTGCGGGAGCTGCGCGGGAGTATCGACCTCCTGCACATATTCCGCGACATCCTGGAAGATGCGGTCGAGGTTCAGTTCCTGCTGATAGCTCGCACCCCGAACGTTGGTCTCGGCCTGCCCGCAGATCGCGAGGACAGGCATATGATCGAGTTTCGCGTCGTAAAGGCCCGTCAGAAGATGCGTCGCTCCCGGCCCACCGGTTGCAAGGCAGACACCGAGCTCACCGGAAAATTTGGCCTGCGCGGTCGCCATGAAGGCGGCCATTTCCTCATGCCGGACCTGGATGAAGTCGAGCGTGGCATCGCGCTGGATTGCACCGATGACGCCGTTGATGCCGTCGCCCGAGTAACCGAAGATCCGCTTCACGCCCCAGGTCTTCAGCCGCTCGACGCAGAAATCAGATGTGTTCATCGCTGCACCCAATGATGTGTGTGACAGGGAGCAAACGCCAACTTTTCCCCGAAGGTCCGTGGGTCTGCATGAACTTCGCCGCGAAGGGGCATTGCGGGCGATCAACCTGCCCGCTAGCTAGAGCCGCGCGTGCCCCTGTGGCGGAATGGTAGACGCGCTCGACTCAAAATCGAGTTCCTTTGCGGGAGTGTCCGTTCGAGTCGGACCAGGGGCACCATTCATTATTTCAAAAGCGCCGCTGGCGGGCTCGCGTCGCCGGCTCGAGGGACACCCGAACCGCTCCCTTTCGTCAGGCCAACGAGACCGATTAATCGTACAGTCCCCTTTTCGATCGCTCTTCGATGGAGGAGCGGGAAATGAGAATTTTCCTCGGCATCCAAATCGCTGGCGACCCGGGGAGCGCCGGATTATGCTTCGCGAGATGGATGCGCGCATAACCAAGCACGACGAGGTCGACGAGAGCATCGCCGACGAGACCCGGACGCTCGCGGAGGCGATTACCGCCAAAAGCGATCGCCTTCTTGCATCACTAACGCTGATTGCCGGAATCGGCCTGATCGTCATCCTGCCGTTCGCACTTCGGGCCGGGGCGGAATTCTTCATGCCGGTAACAGCGGCATTGGTCGTCGCGATCGCTTTGGTGCCGCTCCTCGAATGGTTCGAGAGGCGCGGCATCCCTTCAAAAGCCGCCGCGGGCCTCTGCCTTGTGCTGTTTCTGCTGCTTGCGCTCTTTGCGATCGGCTCCATCGTGATGCCGGCCAGCAACTGGATTGCCCAGGTTCCAACCAAGATCCCGAAGGTGCGCGCTGCGCTTGAGCCCGTCATCCAGCTCTACAAGCATCTCGACCGGTTCATCGATCGCACTGTTTCGCAGATTGCGATCACGCAAGAACACACGCGGGCCGTCCGGATCGAAACCCCCAATTCGGTGTCGAGTTTGCTGATCAGTTCGGCGCCGCATCTCATGATCCAGATTTTTTTCGCGCTTCTCGTAATCTTCTTTTTCCTCGCCGGCTGGACGGCCATGCGCAAGAAGACAATCGTCAGCCGCGGCAGTTTTGAAGGAGCGCTGACGACCGCCCGCGTGATCCAGCAGGTCGTTGATGCGACCTCGACCTATCTGGGCACGATCACGCTCATCAACATCGGTCTTGGTGCCCTTACCGCGGGCGCGCTGTGGCTCCTTGGTATGCCCTCGCCCGTCATGTGGGGCGGTATTGTCGCCGTTGCGAACTATATCCCGTACCTTGGTCCAATCGTATGTGCGCTCCTGCTCTTCCTTGGCTCGCTGATGACCTATCCCGACGTCTGGAGCGCGCTTGCGCCTCCAGCAGCATTCATTGGCTTCCATCTCGTCGAGGCGAATTTCTTCACGCCCATGGTGGTCGGGCATCGCCTGACCATCAGCCCCTTATCAATCCTCGTTTCTCTGTCCTTCTGGGCATGGGTGTGGGGCACGACGGGCGCGCTTCTTGCTGTTCCTCTGCTCATTATCATGAAGACGATTTTCTCATCGGCTGGTACGCCGGACATCGCCGGCTTCCTCTTCGAGCACGGGACGTTGACCCATATCGGCGACAGCAACGAAGAGGAAGTTGACGATCGGCAGCAAATACAGCCGGCGATGGTTGACACTCCAAAGCCCCGCTCTTAGGTGCCGCCCCACGCCAAAAAACGCGGGTGTAGCTCAGTCGGTTAGAGCGCCGGCCTGTCACGCCGGAGGTCGCGGGTTCGAGCCCCGTCACTCGCGCCACAATCTCTCTGTCCAATCGGGACAAATGGATTGTAAAACGTCATCAAACAGTTCGTGTCCAATGGGACAGAACGCTCGTGGCGGGGGCTGGTTTTTGGCGTCATCCCTCACGAACGCAGATGGCAAGCATCAGGCCTGAATGTGCTGGGGTGACTTTCGTTTCCGGCGCAAATCCGGAGTAGCTGCGACTATCGCTGCCCGGTCTCGCCAGTCGATGATTGCGACGTCGTCGTCGAAGCTGCGCGGTGTCCTAAAGGTTGCTGGTTTTGCGCAACGGAATCACCGGATAGCGACCATTTGAGATTGTCTGACACCTCGAACTGGTTGGTGTAATCCGTGTGCTTGACGTCATCCGATGCTTTGCGCGCGACGAGGTTGAACCGGGCCGCAACACGCTTGTTACCGCGAAGCGAGGGGGAGAGCTTCAACGGCTCGGCGCCCGGAATAACCTTAAGCTCCGTCTGCAGATTCCGCTGCGCATAATTTGGGGCGATGTGAGGGACGGATAGCGCTGCCGTGCGAAGCGCTGAAGCACTCGGTTCGTGACCGCGGTAAATCCGCGCAAACGCGGCGGGTCGGCCCCAGCTTCCCGCCCATCGGTAAAAAAGATGCGCGCCGACGACGGCGTTCTTGGCCATCGTCGCGGCCCAGACGGGAACGACGTAATCGGCGTGGTAATGCGTTGCCCAGCCAACCGGGTCATAAACGAACCCGTTGAGCGCAGCCTCGGCAACCGCCAGAGCTCGCCGCCACCCCTCAGTATCCGGCTGACGGTCCAGTGAATTGTCGCAGGTAAAAGTGAACTGGCAGCCTGTCGGCTTGGTCGATCCTTCGTAGACTACGCCGCAAATCGTCCCCGGGAATGCGGGATGCCGCACCCGGTTAAGAACGACCTGCGCGACGGCGCGCTCACCGTCCGCGTCCTGGTTCCCGGCTTCATAGTAGATCGCGCTTGCAAGGCAGGTCAGCGCTTGGTTCCGCGTCGCTGCGTTGCCCTGGAACACGAACGGCGCTGCGGCAGGATTTGGGCCGCTGTTGACCGGAATTGCCGCATTGAGTTTGACGGCTTGATCGGGCGCAATCGGCCGAACCACCATCGGGGGTGGCGCGGGAGGGGCAGCTTGACTGCTTCGCGGTTGGGGATGGTGCGTGAGACTCGGCACCACGAGGGCGCCCGCGACAACAATGCCCAGAACGCCTAGTCCGACCGTCTCGCGCGGATACGAGCGCCAGAGCTTCAGCGAGCGCGACTTGGCCCACGGCCCGAGCTGCCGGACCCCGTCAAGCGGGTGCGTGTGAGTGAGGACCGTCGCCACCGTTACTGCTATACCTGTCTAATACACCCGATTCAACCGGAGCTACCGGCGCGCACGGAACTTCCCTGTTTGAATCCACCGAACGAGGGGCTTCAACGGAATGATCCAAGCAAGCCCCGTCAGGAGATAGAAAGGCGCCTGCAACAGAACAGGCCACGCCCCGACGACCCGGGCGAGGCTTGCGACTAACGCCGCCCACAGGACGATGAGGAGCATTATTGCGGCGATACCCGCTCCCGTTCGCGAAGATGGTTGCTGTCGTGCTCGCATGAACTCCCCTCATAGCTGTTATGACTGGAGGAGTCTTCGCCTCCGCATTGCGAGGCCGTCTAAGGTAGAGATCGGCGCGAAGCTGGCTGCGGCACCGTTTTTGGAAATTTGCTCAGATCGAAAAGCGTCCGCAGCGCTTTGTTAGGCGCGGTTAAGCCGAACGCTTATTGGCAGAGAGTCGGGGACGACGGCCCTTGCGCCGAGGCGTAGCAATTGCCGCCCGCCGCATCGGCGCGGTTCTCCTTGTGCAGTCCCACGAATAGAAGGACGCTTAATCCAACGATGACGACGAACGCGATCGCCTTGAGCGGCATGGTGGTTACCCCTTGTTCGCGCGCGACAAAGCCGCTCACGAGGCTCGTCGTTTATCACTCAAGAGTTACCGAAAGAAGGACGCTTTTGCCCCGAATTCGAATCTAAGCCGCTCCGAACAAAGCAATTTTGTGAATGTGGCTTTTGCGTCACGGATGTCCGCTCGGAGTGAACCGCTGCACAGTTCAAAGCTACAGACCTCGGCTCAAATTGCGAGTAGGTTCATCATGATGAGACCTGGCGCCCTCACGATCGCTTTTCTGCTCGGTTCGTGTGCAGCGACCCAGCCGGGCTCGGAGAGTCGAGGGCCGCCGGTCGAACTTTCCGGCGCGCTTCCAGGAGCAGCCCAGCGCTGCCTGATGCTCGACCAGTTCGATTCGCTGCGCGTGTCGCAGAACGATCCTCACACGCTGGTTTATGGAAGCGGGCGAATGATTTGGGCCAATCAACTTGGACAATGCAGCTTTGGCCGCAATGACGTCCTGGTGATGGAGCCGACGGGATCACAGCTTTGCGGCGGGGATATCGTGCGCTCGTTCGACCGGAACAGCCGAATCCCGGGTCCATCCTGCGTTCTTAGTGAGTTCGTCCCCTACAGGCGGTGACTGTCGAAGACCTCGAGACCATCGGGTGATGCGAAGGCGTCGAGCGGAATGTCCCACTCGTCGTGGGGAATAGTCTCCGTCAGGCGCTGGATCTTCCAACCGACACCGATTAGCCGGGCGCCATTCTTCTTCAGGCTGACCAGCGCTCGGTCGTAATGTCCCTTTCCACGTCCAAGCCGTGACCCGTGTCCGTCAACGGCGATTAAGGGAACCAGCACAAGGTCGGGCTGTACCACGGGGTGGCGCCGAGCGGGCTGCATCATTCCAAATGGGCCAGGCTCGAGGGGGTCGCCGGCGAGGAATCGAAACGGCTTGGCCGGATTCGAATAGGAGGGATAGGCGACGATCGCACCAACCGACCGCGCTTCTTCGGTAGCCGGAAGCGGACTGATCTCCGATCCAAGAGGGCAGTAGCCGCCGACCACGGCAACTCCGGCAAACAGCGAAGTAAGATGTTCGGCAAGCCGGTTCTCGAGAAGCGCTCGGTCGCCGTCGCTGAGCGTGCGGACAAAGGCCTTGCGGGCTTCGAGCGCGGCACGGCGCAGCGAGTCCTTTGACAGGGGTTCCATCTCGGGCCGCGGGCCGGGGAAAAAGGGAGGTGACGGGACCACCATGGCCGTTTGCCCTAAAATCCTCTGACGCCAAAACGTCAGGTGGGCGCCGATTGCTCCGGACCAGGATCCGAACAGGGTCAGCTCCCTAGGATGTTTAATCGCCTCAGGGATTTTCCGAAGGCTCGCACCGGGTAGTGCCCGTCGCTCCCAATCTAGGGATTAACGGCGTCCTTCTCAAGCGCCATTGCAAGCGACTCGAGCCGCTCGGCAAGTGATTCGGCGCGGCGAACCGTCGCCCGATCGGGCAGTGAGGGAGACGGCGGTGCGGCAGCGGCGGGTTTTTTCTCAATGAGCTGGTCGGCAAGCAGGAGCGAGGCGAACAGGAATTGCCGAGCTTCGCTTAACGTGCCGAGACCGGCGAGCGCTTCGCGGCTCTTGCCGTCAACGAGGCGCGCTGCCTGGCGAAGATTCTCCTCTTCGCCCTCGCGGCAGGCGACCTGGTACACCCGGCCAGCGATCGTGAGATCGACCATTTTCGCCATCAAGCGGCAGCCTGGCGGATAAGCTCATCGAGCTCATCGACGACTTCCCGGACTTTCGCGCGAAGTTCCTCGTCCCGTGGAGCAGGTCGTTTGTCCGCGAGCGCGCGCTCAATCCGCAGGAGCGCGCGTTCCGCCCGGTCGAATGCTGAGTTGAGTTCGCGATCATCCATCGAGTTACCGCTACGCAAGTTGGCAATCGCGGGCAAGCATTGCGAAGGAGCAATTTGACGCGCCGCGAGAGCTGGCTAATGGGGCCGCACAATCGTTCGGACTCCCGAATGAACAAACCCCAAAGCGGAGCATCATGCAGCCGACCGACCGCAGTCTCGCTAACGCCATCCGCGCTCTTGCGATGGATGCAGTGGAGGCCGCGAATAGCGGCCACCCCGGCATGCCGATGGGAATGGCCGATGCGGCGACGGCTCTCTTCACACGGCATCTAAAGTTCGACGCGGCAGATCCCCATTGGCCGGACCGGGACCGTTTCATCCTGTCCGCCGGCCACGGGTCGATGCTGATCTATGCGCTCCTCTACCTTACAGGATACGAGCGCCCGACGCTCGATGACCTCCGGCGCTTCCGCCAACTGGGCTCGCCGACAGCAGGACATCCCGAAAACTTCGAGTTGCCCGGGATCGAGGTCACGACGGGACCGCTGGGGCAGGGTGTCGCAATGGCCGTCGGCATGGCCATCGCCGAGCGCCACATGAACGCGGTCTATGGCGATGAACTCGTCGATCATCGGACCTTCGTCATCGCCGGAGACGGCGATCTCATGGAGGGCGTCAACCACGAGGCGGTGGGGCTTGCCGGAAACCTCCGGCTTGGACGGCTGATCGTCCTTTGGGACGACAACAAGATCACCATCGATGGATCGACCGATCTTTCGCGAAACGAGGATGTGGTTGCGCGGCATCAGGCGGCGCAGTGGCACACCTGTGAATGCGACGGGCTTGATGCAAACGATGTCAGCCGGGCCATCACGGAGGCCCTTGCCGATCCCCGTCCAAGTCTTGTCCGTTGCCGAACGATCATCGGCTATGGCGCGCCCAACAAGCAGGGCACTGCCGCGACACACGGTTCCGCGCTTGGTAAGGACGAAGTCGAGGCGGCGCGCCGCGAGTTGGGCCTCGAAGACGAGGCATTCACGGTGCCTGAGGACGTGCTGACCGCCTGGCGCACGGCCGGCAAGCGCGGCTCGGTCGAGCATGCGCTCTGGAAGGAGCGGCTGGAACAGAGCGGACGGAAGGTCGAATTCGAGGCGCGGGTCGCGGGCAAGGTCAGCGATGCCTGGTTGCGACCCTACCTCGCGCGACTGTTCGACGACCTGAAACCCGTTGCAACGCGCAAGGCGTCGGAAATGGCGCTTGAGGCGATCAACGCGGCCATTCCCTCGACGATCGGTGGCTCCGCAGACCTTACGGGTTCGAACAATACGAAGACCAAAGCGCTCGAGCCGCTGACGGCCGAAAATTACGCCGGTCGTTACATCTACTATGGAATCCGCGAATTCGGCATGGCCGCGGCAATGAACGGCATGGCGCTGCATGGCGGAGTCATCCCCTATGGCGGCACGTTCCTTGTGTTCACCGATTATGCGCGACCGGCGATCCGGCTGTCGGCACTTCAGCGGGCAAGGGTGATCTACGTGATGACCCACGATTCGATCGGTCTTGGCGAGGATGGGCCAACCCACCAGCCGATCGAGCATTTGCAAAGCCTTCGGGCGATACCGGGGATCGCGGTCTATCGTCCCTGCGACGCCGTGGAGACGGCGGAATGCTGGGCACTCGCTCTTGCGAGCGAGGAGCCGAGCATTCTTGCACTCAGCCGCCAGAACCTGCCCCCCGTGCGCACTCCTGGAGCGCCGGATAACCTTTGCGCGCGCGGCGCTTATCGGTTGAAGGCTGCCGACAGCCAGCGAAAAGTCATTCTTGTTGCGACGGGATCTGAAGTCGAAATCGCGCTCGCTACGGCGCAGCGGCTCGAGGCACAGGAAATCGGTGCCGACGTCGTTTCCATGCCCTGTACCGAGCGGTTCGATGCGCAACCCCTCGACTATCGCGAAGATATCCTGCCCGACGTCAGCAATCGCGAAATCCTGCGGGTCGCGATCGAAGCCGGAAGCACGTTCGGTTGGGAACGTTACACCGGTCTTCATGGGCTTCGCATCGGCATCGACCGCTTCGGAGTCTCGGCGCCCGCCGCTGACGCCTACAATTATTTCGGACTGACAGCCGAGAAGATCGCAATGCGCATTACCGATTTCATGAGAACAAGAGGTATCCAATGACCAAAGTCGCAATCAACGGATTTGGCCGCATCGGCCGCCTGGTCGCCCGCGCGATCCTCGAGCGGCCGGATTGCGGCCTTGAGCTCGTCAGCGTCAATGACCTTGGCGATGCCAAGGCGAATGCGTGGCTGTTCAAGCATGACAGCGTCCACGGAAAGTTCCCGGGCGAGGTCGAAACCGATGGCAACGACATGATTGTTGACGGCAAGCGCATCCACGTTACTGCGGAGAAAGACCCGGCAAAGCTGCCCCACCGTGAAAACGGGGTTGAGATCGCGCTCGAGTGCACGGGTTTCTTTACCGATCGAGAGGGCGGCGAGAAGCATATTCAGGCCGGCGCAAAGAGGGTGCTGATCTCGGCTCCCGCAAAGGGTGCCGATCTTACGGTCGTCTATGGAGTGAACGACGACAAGCTCGCCGCCGAGCACCGGATCGTCTCCAATGCGTCCTGCACGACGAACTGCCTTGCCCCCGTCGCGAAGGTCCTTAACGATGCCCTCGGGATTGAGCGCGGACTCATGACCACGGTCCACGCCTACACCAACGACCAAAAGATCCTTGATCAGATCCACAAGGACCTGCGTCGCGCCCGCGCTGCCGCCATGAACATCATCCCGACGACCACCGGTGCTGCCCGCGCCGTTGGAGAGGTCCTTCCCGAACTCAAGGGAAAGCTCGATGGATCGGCGGTTCGGGTGCCGGTGCCCGACGGCAGCTTGATCGATCTGACGTTCACGCCGAAGCGCGACACGACCCGCGAGGAAGTCAATCAGATCCTGAAGGCCGCGAGTGAAAGCGACCGGCTGAAAGGCGTTCTCGTCTATTCCGAAGACCCGCTGGTATCCGCCGACATCGTCCACACGCCGCAGAGCTCGACGGTGGATGGCCTTGAAACGGCCGTGCTCGAAGGCAAGCTCGTCCGTGTGGTCAGTTGGTACGACAACGAATGGGGCTTTTCGAACCGCATGGTCGACACCGCCTGCGCGATGGGGAAGCTCGGCTGAGCCGTGTCTTGGAGGAGCGCTTGAGGTTTATGGGCTGCAGGATGAAGCGAAACCTCCATTATCCACGTTCGTGCTGCGCGTTTAGCTGCATTCATGCGGGATTGTGCGTTCCGGGCGCGGCGGCACGATGAGCCGATTTCAAACGCTCGACGATCTTCCGGTCGACCTCAACGGCAAGAAGGTCCTTGTCCGTGTTGATCTGAACGTGCCGATGAAGGAGGGTGCGGTAAGCGACGATACCCGCTTGCGCGCGGCCGTTCCGACGATCGCCGAATTGAGCGATCGGGGCGCCATTGTGCTCCTGCTGTCGCATTTCGGGAGGCCCAAGGGCCAACAGCGGCCGGACATGTCGACTGCACAGCTGGTAACGCCTTTGCACCGGCTGACCGGCCGATCGGTCCGTTTCATCGAGGACTGCACCGGCCCCGAGGCGGAACGGGCGGTCGCGACCATGCTTCCGGGAAATATCGGTATTCTTGAAAACACGCGCTTTCACGTCGGCGAGGAAAATAACGATCCCGAACTCGCCAGGGGCATGGCTGCGCTCGGCGATTTTTATGTAAATGACGCATTTTCCGTGTCGCACCGCGCTCACGCGTCGACCGAGGGCATCACCCACTATCTTCCAAGCTTTGCCGGCCGCGCAATGGAAGCCGAACTCAAGGCGCTGGAGCGCGCGCTCGGCAATCCTGAACGGCCGGTCGCCGCGGTCGTCGGTGGCGCCAAGGTTTCCACGAAGCTCGCCGTGCTTGGTCACCTCGTGAACAAGGTTGATCATTTGATCATTGGGGGCGGGATGGCGAACACGTTCCTCGCGGCGCGCGGCGTCAGCGTCGGAAAGTCCCTTTGTGAGCATGAGCTGACGGGGGAGGCTAATGGGATATTCGAAGCCGCTGAAAAGGCTGGTTGCACCGTCCACCTTCCGTACGACGTAGTTGTTGCCCGCGAATTGGTGCCGAACCCGCCCAGCCTTCGCACCTGCAACGTTCACGAAGTTCACGACGACGAAATGATCCTCGATATCGGGCCAGCGGCGGTCGAGGCGCTTGCCGATGCCCTCAAAACCTGCCGAACGCTCGTCTGGAACGGTCCGCTCGGAGCGTTCGAAGTTCCGCCGTTCGACACGGCAACCGTGGCGCTCGCGAGGACGGCCGCTGCGCTGACGAAGGAAGGGTCGCTGGTCTCGGTGGCCGGTGGTGGCGACACCGTTGCAGCGCTGAACCACGCGGGAGTGGGGCAGGATTTCACCTTCGTATCGACTGCTGGCGGCGCATTTCTCGAATGGATGGAAGGCCGAACGCTTCCAGGCGTCGCCGCACTCGAGCGCCAATGATCCACGTCCAGTCGGTCGATCATGTGGTCCTTCGGGTAACCGACGTGGGTCCTGGGCGGGAAGTGGGATCGGCGGCGCCATGACCTCGGCTTGCATCATCTGCGCCTTGGCGACTTCATGATCGACCTAGTGCCCGTCGATGGTCCAATCGGTCAACTTGGCGGCCCCGCGGCCGGTCGCGAGGGACACAATGTCGACCATATCGCCGTCCGCGTGAAACCATGGGATGGCGAAGCGATCCTCGCCGAGTTGCAAAAGCATGGCCTGAAGTGCGAGATCAAGGCGCGCTACGGTGCCGACGGTGATGGACCGTCGATTTACATCGAGGATCCGGAAGGGAACGGAGTCGAGCTGAAAGGCTCGGAGAATCCTAGGCAGGGGTGTTGAATGAATCAGTCCGAAATGAGCGCAAAGATCGAACAAGGCGATGGGTTCATCGCAGCGCTCGATCAGTCCGGTGGGTCGACCCCGAAGGCACTCAAGGGTTACGGGATCGACGAAGGTTCCTGGTCGAACGATGAGGGAATGTTCGACCTCATCCACAAAATGCGCGAACGGATCGTCACCGCGCCGTGCTTTGGCAGCGGCAAGGTGATCGGCGCGATCCTGTTCGAGCGGACCATGGACGGGCAGATTGGAGGAAAGCCGACACCCCAGGCGCTAATCGACCAGGGCGTCGTACCCTTCATCAAGATCGACAAGGGCCTTGAGAACGAGGAGAACGGGGTCCAGCTGATGAAGCCGATGCCGGAGCTCGATGCTTTGCTTAGCCGTGCAAAACAGCTTGGCGTCTTCGGCACGAAGGAACGTTCGGTCATCAACGTCGCGAACCGCGATGGCATTGCCGCGATCGTCCGACAGCAGTTCGCGGTCGCGCGTCAGGTTCTTGGGCACGGACTGATGCCGATCATCGAGCCTGAGGTGAACATCAAAAGTCCCTCGCGCGACCAGGCTGACCGGATCCTGCTTGACGAACTCGTCGAGCGGCTCGACGACATGCATGAAGGCGAGCGGGTCATGCTGAAACTTTCGATCCCGGCGCAAGCGGGCCTGTTCCAACCGCTTGTCAGTCATCCCAACGTCCTTCGTGTCGTTGCCTTGTCAGGCGGCTTTTCGCGTGAAGAAGCGTGCCACCAGCTCGCGCGCAATCCGGGTATGATCGCGAGTTTCAGCCGGGCGCTCCTCTCTGACCTGCGCCACCAGCAGAGTGACGAAGAGTTCAACCGAACCCTCGAAGTGGCAATCGACGAGATTTACCAGGCGTCGGTTGGCGGGGTGCCAGCCTGACCTTGGAAGAAGTCACGAAGGAATTTGCCAGCGATTTTGCTCCTGGCAAGCACGGATCCTGTCGCCTTTATCTTATCAGCCCACAGGAAGTCGGTGGCACGTTCGGCGACTGCCTAAAGGCGGCGCTCGAACCCGGTCTCGCGGCCGCGTTCCAGTTCCGCGTGAAAGATACCGACGAGCATGAACTTGCCCGGCTCGCTGAGCCGCTGCAGCGCATCTGCGCGGACGCGGACGTCGCCTTCATCGTCAATGACAGCATGGCGCTGGCAAAGCGTATCGGCGCCGACGGCGTGCACCTTGGTCAGGGCGATGGCGACGTTCGGGCGGCACGCGCGCTGCTCGGTCCCGCCGCACAGATCGGCAAGACTTGTCACGACAGTCGTCATCTTGCGATGGATGCGGGGGAGGCGGGCGCCGACTATGTTGCTTTTGGTGCATTCTATCCCACCACGACGAAGCTGACCCATTATCGCCCTGACCCGACCATCCTCACCTGGTGGTCGACCCTGTTTGAAATCCCATGCGTCGCGATCGGCGGCATCACGCCGCACAATGCCCAGCCGCTGGTCGATGCCGGCGCCGACTTTCTCGCGGTGAGCCAGGCCGTCTGGGGGACTGGTGACCCCGAGACTGCCGTCAGCGCTTTCGCCGATGTAATGTCGCGGTAAGCGGGAACGCGGGCCGTTCTAAGACAGTTTGTTCCGGGAAGAGGAGCAAGCGATGGCTGGCGAAAAAGAGCCGATGGACGCGGACGGAAACGGCGGTGTCGGTCGAGCGATCGCCGGGGAAAAAGATCCCGCAAGTGCGGGTCGTCCCGACATGGAAGAAAACCTCGGCCAGTCCGGCGGAGGCGCCTACCCGAACCCCCATCAAGGAAGGGATAAAGGCGCCTTTCACGGCGGCCAGAGCGATCCGGCTTATTTCGGCGATGGGCAGCTTGGCTCAAAGAAAGTCGGCGAGAATGACAATGCCGTAAACGACGAAGACTAACTCAGACGAAAATCCGCTCGCGATACCATTTGGTGACAATATACTTGGACCCCTGCTCAACAGGCATGCCTTCGTGCAGGGTCCATGGGTTCGGGCTTCCGTCGACGGCCATGTTGTTCCAGACAAGGATTCGACCGAGCTTCGGTTCGACCATGAAATCGAGCAGCTTGAATCGCGTTGTTCCGCCCGCACCGGGCGCGTTGAGATAGACCATCGCCGTCCAGGTTCTCTGGCCGCCATGCGGTTCGTAGTCGGCCCAATAGGGCTGATCGATGTAGAAGAAATCGGCATGTTCACGGAAACGCTGCCCTTCTTCGTAGCGTTGGCCCTGGAGTGGTTCGCCGTGCGCCTTGTCCATCCCTAGAAGGTCCGCGATGCGTGTTTCGACCTGCGCAATGAGAGGATCGTAGACGTCGAGATTGCAGCTGTAACTGGTGCGCACGCCCTCGAACTTCTCCTTGTCGTACAGCGGCGAAGGGTAGCTGCCCTCGTCGATGGTCGCGCACAGGCCTTGGCATGTCTCGGCGTCGAGGAAATTGTCGCCGACATAGAGCTGAATTGACTGCTCTTCGTTCCAGCACAGCCGCCACAGGCCCGGAGTCGCATCGAGATTCTTGCCGATCCGCCGGCCAATGCCGGCCCGCAGGTCCGACCGTTGCTGCGCAAAGGGCGTGGGTCCTTCGTAATAAAGCGGGTGCTGCGTGTCGGCCATATTCGCCAATTTGCTTGAGATTGGCAGGCTTGCCAATCAGCGTGCCATCTCGCCGACCAGGGAGGTCAGCGTGCGCGCATCCTCGATCGCCCGACCATTGCCGGTGTTCGTAAAGTCGGCCCGGGCAAATCGATCCGAGTCTCTTGGGAAACAGTTGTTGGTTCCATCGTTGCAACGCAACTACGGTCAGCAGCGGAGAGTTGCGAAATCATGCTCAAGGTCATCGGAACGGCGCTGCTCACCGCATTTGTGACGAGCATGTTCTGGATCTGGTTTTACAATTTTCTTCCTGCCTCGCCGCCAACCGTAGCGCGCACGGGCTCCGTCGTGACCGTGAAGCCATCCAACGCTTCGCCGGTCGTTGTTTCGGAACAGGTGCAGGTCGAGCCGTCGGGGCTCGCCATTCCGGTCGTTGGCGTGAAGGCGAACCAGCTGACGGACACATTCGATGCGGCGAGGGCGGAGGGTAGACGCCACGATGCGATCGACATCATGTCGGCGGAAGGTACGCCAGTGATCGCGGCAAACGATGGAACGATCGAAAAGCTCTTCAACAGCGTCCGCGGTGGGATCACCATCTATGAGCGCTCGCCCGATCAGAAGTGGGAATATTATTATGCGCATCTGTCGGCTTACGCGCCTGGCCTGCACGAAGGGCAGCAGGTCAAGCGAGGCGAGGTGATCGGGCGCGTCGGCCACACCGGTGATGCGAATGCCGCTGGTCCCCATCTGCATTTCGCAATCAACACGATGGCGGCCAATGATCGATGGTGGAATGGCACTCCCATCAATCCATATCCCTTGCTTGCCGGCAGGAAGGCCGCTGGCTAGCGATCGTTGGCAAGGAGGCTCGATGGCACACTATGAGGGCGGCTGCGAGTGTGGGTCGGTGCGTTACCGGATGGGCGATAAGCCGATCTTCGTGAATTGTTGCCACTGCCGTCAGTGCCAGAAGATCACGGGTTCCGCCTTTGCGATCAACGGGATGATCGAATCTGATCGGCTGGAGCTGACCGAAGGTGGAGACAAGCTCGCACGCCACGAAGGGGAAGCTCGCTGCAACGAATGCGGAACACTCCTCTGGGGCGAACACTCCCGCTTCGGCGACACAATCAAGTTTGTCCGGTTGGGAACCCTCGACGAAGGCGAGCGCATTGCGCCCGACGCTCATTTCTTCGTGCGTAGCAAGCATTCATGGGTCGCAATTCCCGACGGTATACCCCAGTTCGAGATGCTCCCGACGGACAGCGATCCGCCGCTCCTGAATGCTGCCGCTGCCGCGCGTTTCAACGCGGCTCGTCGGCCCTGACTTGCCCGGTTGCTGGCCCGCCACTAAAGGCCAGCGCGAAATTCCAGAAACTCCCGGAAGACAGACATGAAAATCAGCGGCGTGGACATTCGTCCCGGCAATATCATCGAATATGAAGGCGGCATTTGGCGGGCTGTGAAGATTCAGCACACGCAGCCGGGCAAGGGTGGCGCCTACATGCAGGTGGAAATGAAGAACCTCATCGATGGCCGAAAGACCAACGTAAGGTTCCGTTCGGCCGAGACCGTGGAACGCGTTCGGCTCGACACGAAGGACTTCCAGTTCCTGTACCATGACGGCGACATGCTCGTGTTCATGGACAAGGACACATATGATCAGGTTTCGCTGCCCAAGGACCTGCTCGGCGACGCTGCTGAATTCCTCCAGGACGGGATGGACGTGGTGATGGAGCTCTACAATGAGCGCCCCATTAGTGTTCAGTTGCCCGACCAGGTTGAAGCGACAATTGTCGAGGCGGACGCGGTCGTTAAGGGCCAGACGGCAAGCTCGTCGTACAAGCCGGCTCTGCTCGACAATGGCGTTCGCGTCATGGTCCCGCCGCATATTACTAGCGGAACGCGAATCGTTGTCGACGTTTACAACCGGGAATACGTCCGTCGGGCGGATTAATCGCAGGACGATAGGGTTGGTCCCGAGCCTGGGTCGGGGAACGGGTTTCGACGTCGCTCGACACGATCGGAGGTTTGAGTGGTTTCTCACTCGGGATTGATCACGGTGATGCAACGTGCAGCGCGGAAGGCAGCGCCACGCCTTCGCCGCGACTTCGGCGAAGTCGAGCAACTGCAGGTGAGCCGCAAGGGACCTGCGGATTTCGTGTCGATGGCAGACAAGCGAGCCGAACAGACGATCGTTGAGGAATTGCGCGCTGCGCGCCCCGACTGGGGTATGCTTCTTGAGGAAGGCGGCGAAATCGAGGGCAATCCCGAAAAGCCGCGCTGGATTGTCGACCCGCTCGATGGAACCACCAACTTCCTTCACGGCCTGCCGCATTTTTCGATTTCGATCGCGGTGGAGGAACGACGGCCCGGAGGCGGAAGCGAGATCACGCAGGGCCTGGTTTACCAGCCCCTGACCGACGAAAGTTTCTGGGCCGAGAAGGGTCGGGGCGCGTGGCTTCAGGACGCGCGCCTGCGGGTTTCGGCGCGCCGCGAACTCGCTGACAGCCTCATCGGAACGGGCATTCCCTTTCTTGGCCGCGGTAATTCGGCGCAATGGGCGAAGATCTACGCCAACGTCGCGCCCCAGGTCGCCGGAATTCGGCGTTTTGGCTCAGCGGCGCTCGATCTTGCTTGGGTTGCCGCCGGGCGCATGGACGGCTTCTTTGAATCCGAACTCGATCTTTGGGACACGGCCGCGGGCGTCTTGCTTGTGCGAGAAGCCGGCGGGTTCGTCAGCGATTATCGCGGCTCCGATCAAATGTTCAAACGCCGCGAATATCTTGCTGGGAACGGCGAGATCCACTCGCGCCTTCACAAACTCATCGCCGGGGCGCTTCGCTGATCGGTCGGGGAACAGAACGGACCACCGATCCCCGGCTCCGCTGATCGAAAGAGTTGCAGCCAACGGCAGCGCAGCGCTGCGGCAACGCGATGAGGTGCTGCCTCCATCGGCCGGAAGGACGGGGGGGGGGCGTCACTTTGATGTGAATAACTCATTCCCACCTGAGCTTGCTCTCGCAACGGCGGTTCGCGCCGATGGAATCGACGTGCGCGTTGTCGCGAGCGAGACCCAAAATTCCGACTTCCCGCAAAATGGCCTTTGATAACAAGTGCTTGCTGGTCGCATCATGGTCGAGATGGATGCGTGCTGGTAAGGTTGAGCTGCCGAGGCGGGACGATGGCAGGGACGTTGAAATCCCGCTTCCCGGTGAATGCAGTCCATAACCATCACATTTGACGCGTCGATAGTGTTGCGGCCCTGAGTTCCCTGTCCTAAAGCGCCGCCAAGTTCTCGATCCCGGAGTGTTTCCCTTGGCCAGCGTCGCCGCAGGCTACCTGCCGATCTTGCTTTTCCTGATCATCGCGTTGGGCCTGTCCACGGCCTTCGTGGTGCTGCCGATGATTGTCGCCCGGTTTACCGGTGCTCACAAGCCGGACCCGGCGAAGCTCAGCGAATATGAGTGCGGCTTCCCCGCGTTCGAAGACGCGCGCGCCGAGTTCGACGTTCGCTTCTACCTCGTTGCAATCCTGTTCATCGTCTTCGACCTCGAAGCGGCGTTCCTCTTTCCGTGGGCGGTAAGCCTGAATTTCACCAAATGGACCGGCTGGGCCGCGATGATCATCTTCCTCGTCGAACTCGGCCTTGGCCTTGCCTACGCCTGGAAGAAGGGGGCGCTCGAATGGGAGTGATGCTTCGAGGCCCGGAAGACCGGATGCCAACCGAGGAGGAGCTCGCGCGTATCGCCGGGCTCGTTCCCGGAGAGGTCGACCAGGCAAAGCTGCTCGAGCTTCAGCAGTCGCTCAACGAAAAGGGGTTCATGGTCACGACGGCCGAGGATCTCTTTACCTGGGCGCGCACGGGATCGTTGTGGTGGATGACCTTCGGCCTCGCTTGCTGCGCGGTCGAGATGATCCATGTGAACATGCCTCGCTATGACCTTGAAAGATTTGGCGCGGCACCGCGCGCATCGCCGCGTCAGTCAGACGTCATGATCGTTGCTGGAACGCTCTGCAACAAGATGGCTCCGGCGTTGAGGCGTGTCTATGACCAGATGAGCGAGCCGCGTTATGTCATCTCGATGGGAAGCTGCGCCAACGGTGGCGGCTATTATCATTACCGCTATTCGGTAGTTCGGGGCTGTGACCGGATTGTGCCGGTCGATATCTACGTCCCGGGCTGCCCGCCGACTGCTGAGGCTTTGCTCTACGGCATCCTTCAACTGCAGCGTAAAATCCGCCGCGAAGGGACAATCGAGCGCTGATGCCCGTCAATCTTGCTCCTCACGTGCCAAGAACGGCACCCAATGACGGCGTGATCGAAACGGCGAAGGCCGCGCTTGGCGATGCACTTGTCGAAGCGCGCGAGCATGTTGGCGAAATCACGCTGGTGGTCCATCGTGAAGCAATCGTCGATGTCTGCCGCACGCTCCGCGACACGCCTGGTCTTGAGTATCAGCAGCTTATGGAGATTGCGGGCGTCGACTTTCCCGACCGCTCGGACCGGTTCGATGTCAATTACTGCCTGCTCTCACTGACGCTTAATCGCCGTATCATCGTCAAGGTCATGACCGACGAGCAGAAGCCCGTTCCAACCGTCACGGGCCTGTGGCCGGTCGCGGGCTGGCTCGAACGGGAAGTGTTCGACATGTACGGCGTGTCGTTTGTGGGCAATTCGGACCTGCGTCGGATACTTACGGACTATGGCTTCGAGGGGTATCCCTTCCGCAAGGATTTCCCGCTGACGGGCCATGTCGAGATGCGGTATTCCGAGGTCGAGAAGCGGGTTGTCTACGAGCCCGTGTCGCTTCCACAGGACTTTCGCAGCTTTGACTTCCTCATGCCGTGGGAGGGCCCGGAATACGTCCTTCCTGGCGATGAAAAAGCGAAGGGCGAGTCTCCGGGCGCGCCCACTCCGGCTCCTGCTCCTGGTGGCTCCGCGCCTCAGAACGTGAAAACCCCGGCCAAGGAATCGAAGGTTACCGAGACGCCTGTGCAAACGGGCGCAGGCGCGCCTGCGGACAAGGAAGCGAGCCGGCAGGCGCGCAAGCCGCGCGCAAAGAAAGCGGAGAGTGAAGTCCTTAAGCCGAGTGACGTGCCCGCTTCCAAGCCCAAGGGCTCGGGTCGTCGTCGCCCCGGCGGAGGTGCTGGATGACCGACATACGAAGCGACATCGATCCCCGGCCGGTTGCTGGCAGGTCGGGCGCCGACCCGAAAGAGGTGCGCATGCGCACGGTCGAGGTAAGCCTCGGCGCAGGCGGCGAAGGCGAGGAGTTTCGTGACGAGCTCGGCCACGTCCGCGACCCCGGCGACGAGCGGATCAGCAACTACACGATCAATTTTGGTCCTCAGCATCCTGCCGCTCATGGCGTACTCCGGCTGATCCTTGAGCTC
>DASZBO010000113.1:0-7703 GCA_035944075.1 Sphingomicrobium sp. | reverse complement strand
AACGACGTGCTCGAGATAACCAAGGCCGAGACCGCCGAACTCTTCCTCAACCGTGATCCCGTGAAGACCAAGTTCGCCCATCTGCGGCCAAAGAAAGCGCGGAAACTCGTCCTTCGCGTCGATTTCGGCGGCGATAGGTTCAATCTTGTCTTGGGCGAACCGGCGGGTTGTGTCACGGATCGCGTCGGCCATTTCGCCAAGATCGAAGTCGAGGCCGGGCTGGGACATTGGGTCTCTCCTGTTCGCGAGCGCCGCTAGCAGAGCGCGAAGCGTTTGAACAACTACACAAGCAGTCTTATGTGCGCTGCAACACTTCCACCCTGGAGTAGGCAATGGCCACGCAAGCTTCTGACCCCACCGTCATTCTCTCGATTGCCCGGACGCCTATGGGCGCGATGCAGGGATCATTGTCTGATGCATCCGCAACCGATCTCGGCGCCACGGCCGTGAAAGCGGCAGTCGAACGCGCCGGGGTGAGCGGCGACGACATCGACCGGATTTACATGGGCTGCGTGCTGCCCGCCGGGCTTGGCCAGGCACCGGCTCGCCAGGCGGCGATCAAGGCCGGTCTTCCAAAATCCGTCCAGGCGACGACCGTGAACAAGGTCTGCGGTTCGGGCATGCAGACGGTGATCAT
The DNA here is from genome assembly GCA_035944075.1 of Sphingomicrobium sp. GTDB lineage: Bacteria > Pseudomonadota > Alphaproteobacteria > Sphingomonadales > Sphingomonadaceae > Sphingomicrobium. Next base: position 7,066 of record DASZBO010000113.1, on the reverse strand, counting down.
GGGTGACGAGGCGATCCGTACCGGAAACGCCGATGTGATCGTCGCCGGCGGCATGGAGTCGATGACGAACGCACCTTACCTCCTGAAAAAACATCGTTCAGGCGCGCGCATCGGCCATGACATCGCCTATGACCATATGTTCCTCGACGGCCTCGAAGATGCGTACGAGGAAGGGCGCGCGATGGGAAGTTTCGCGCAATGCACCGCGGATGAATATCAGCTCACGCGCGAGCAAATGGACAGTTACGCGATCGAGAGTCTGCGGCGCGCCAAGGAAGCGATCGAAAGTGGTGGTTTCAAGGAAGAGATCGTCCCCGTGACGATCAAAAACCGGACCGGCGAGACCCAGGTCGATACCGACGAGGCTCCCGGCCGCGGCCGTCCGGACAAAATTCCCCAACTAAAACCGGCCTTCGCGAAAGAAGGAACGATCACGGCCGCGACGTCGTCGTCCATTTCGGACGGCGCTGCTGCGGTGGTTCTCACACGCGAGTCGACTGCCGAAGAAAAGGGTCTGACGCCGGTTGCCCGGATCGTGGCGACGGCCGCACACGCCCAGGAGCCAGCGCAGTTTACCGTGGCCCCCATCGGCGCCATCCACAAGGTCCTCGAAAAGGCCGGCTGGAAGGTTTCAGACGTCGATCTTTGGGAAGTGAACGAGGCATTCGCCTGCGTTGCCATGTTCGCAATGAAGGACCTTGGTATCCCCCACGAAAACATCAACGTGCACGGCGGCGCGACGGCTCTTGGCCATCCAATCGGCGCGAGCGGCACGCGGATCATCGTGACGCTCATTAACGCGCTCAAGCAGAAGGGATCGAAGCGCGGAGTGGCGAGCCTGTGCATCGGTGGCGGCGAAGCCACGGCCGTTGCGATCGAACTCATCTGAGCGCCCCACTCCCGGCCGCGGCGCGACAATGCTAAGAAGCCGATCCTCTACTGGGGGAGAAAGCCAATGCGCCTAACTATCTGCCTTGCTACCATACTCGCGTTCGCTAGCGGCTCGACGCAAGTTGCGGCCAAGTCGGCGGCCTTTCAACTAAACAAGACCACCTGGACGTTCACGGAAAAAAACGGAACCAAGGTGCGCGAGTCTGTTGATGCAGACGGCAATTTCATCGCCGAGTCGCGAGCCGGAAAGCATCTTGACCATGGCACTGTCGTCATGAAGGACGGCAAAGCCTGCTTTACCAGTGCAATGACCAAAGAAGGCGAAGTGTGCTGGACAACCAAGCCGGTCAAAGTCGGGCATTCCCTGATGACGACGAGCGACAAAGGCGAGAAGCTCAGGGTGACCCGGGTCGCTTACCACCCGCTCAAAATGCCAAAGTAAGTTGCAACGCGGGGCGCGCCTTTAGCGCCCCGCGTACGCCTGACACTCGATTTCCATCAGCGCGCCCGGAAGCGCTAGGGCGCTTACTCCCAGTGCGCTTCGGGCAGGCAAATGCCCGACGGGAAAGTAGCCAACGTAGACCGTGTTGAATGCAGGCCAGGTCTTCATGTCGCTAAGAAAGACCGTGCAGTGAAAGATGTCGGCATAACCAAGGCCGGCAGTTTTGAGCGTAGCGCCGATGTCGTCCATTGCCGCCTTCGTCTGCGCTTCGATGCCGTCGGGCACCTTGCCGTCGGCGTTTCTGCCGATCACACCCGATAAATAGAGGATGTCGCCCACTCGCACCGCCTTCGAAAACGGCGCGGGCGTTCCATTAATCGGTGGCATCGCAAAGTGCTGGATCTCCGGCCGCGACGGTGCAGCTTCAGATGTGCTGGTCATGAGCAGAACTCCGCTTGAAAGCGCCGCAATGGCCTTCATGTGTCCCCCTTCACGGTCAGCTTACTACCTCGCCCTCGCTTAGGCCCCAGACGTCCGCGAGGCGAACATAACCGCGATGATTGCCGATATCGATACGACACCAGCCGTTGTTGCACTTGTTGATCCGCCCAATGACACCAGGCTCCGCCTCGAAGGCAATCCGGTCGCCGTCGTACGGGCCGACACGAATGGGTTTTGGATCGCCAGGTTTGATGATCGCGGTCCGGCGGTCGCTAAGCATCGTGACCAGCATCCACCCCTGGGCCCCGTCGGGATCCTGGATAAGGCGCCAGTTCTCATATTTCTTGAGTACACGCACCGGCAGGTCGCGTCGCTGGTATAGCCAGACGTTCGGATAATTTCGGCCAGGCCCGGTGTGGGTCATCGCTTGGCCGCTCGCGATCGATGCCCAATAAGGCGGCTGTTTTTCCTGCGCAGCGGCTGGAGCGGCCGCAGCGAAAATCAAAAACGCAGTACAAGCGCCCGAACGCAGCATCAGGCCCCCGTCAGGATCCGATCGACGAGCTGCTTCACGGTAGGAATGAAGCCGTTCGAGTAGAACGGGTCGGTCTTGAAGCGAAAGGCTGCGTGTCCCGCGAACATCAGATTCTGCTCGACTGGCCCGCCATGTGCGATGTCCTGCAACGTCTTCTGAATGCAGAAGCTGCGTGGGTCGGCCAGCCGCCCGGTCGAATTCTTCTCATTGTCAGCCCAGGAAGAGAAAGCACACTGGCTGAGGCAACCCATGCACTCGGCCTGGTCGACCCGGATCTGTTTCTCTTCCACCGGGGTAACGAAGATCAGCGTATCGTCGGGCGTCTTCATCGCGTTCGTGAAGCCCTTCGCGAACCATTCGCGCGCATGAATAAGGTCGCCCTTGGTGACCCAGTAATTCTTCTTCGTACCGATACCGACGTCGAGTTCGAAATGATGGTCGCCAATCGCTTCCTTCGTGTACGCGATCTGGCGCTCGCTTCGCGCTTCGAGGCTGCGTAGAAACGGATTGCGCACGGCTGATGAATAGAAGCCAGTCGGCGAGAACCGGTGCAGCAGGACGTCGCCTTCCTCGAGCGTCAGGAGCCGCGCCTTCCACTCGGCCGGAATGGGACTTTCCTGGGTAAGCAACGGCCGCGTTCCGAATTGAAATACGATCTGGCCGAGCTCGGGATTGTCGATCCAGTGCGCCCATTCGTCGAGCCGCCAAACGCCGCCCGCCATGACAATGGGAACGCTGTCGGAAATGCCTTCCGCGCGCATGGTCTCGCGCAGTTCCTTCACTCGGGGGTAAGGGTCCTGCGGTCTGCGCGGGTCTTCCGCGTTTGAAAGACCGTTGTGACCTCCGGCGAGCCAGGGGTCTTCATAGACCACGGCGGCGAGCCATTCCGCAGCCTTGTGATAGGCGCGCTTCCAAAGCGCGCGAAACGCACGCGCCGAGCTGATGATCGGCAGGTAATTGACGCCGTACGATGCCGCGATTTCACTCAGCTTATAGGGCATGCCGGCACCGCACGTGACACCCGAGACCAACCCCTTGGTTCGCTCGAGTACACCGTGCAGCACACGCTGCGCGCCCCCCATTTCCCACAGCACGTTGATGTTGATCGCGCCCTTGCCCGATGCCATCTCGTAAGCGCGATGAACCTGCGCCACGGCGCCGTCGATCGCAAACTTGATCAACTCCTCATGACGCTCGCGCCGAGTTAGTCCCTCGTATATTTGCGGGATGATCCGACCTTCGGGATCGTAGCTGTCTGCATTAACCGCCGAGACCGTGCCGATGCCGCCAGCGGCCGCCCAGGCTCCGCTGCTCGCATGGTTGGTGGCGGACACGCCCTTACCGCCTTCGATGAGCGGCCACACCTCGCGGCCGGCATAGAGGATGGGCTTGAGCCCGTTGAACAAAACCCGTCTCCCGGGCGCATCATGCGCCTTTCGTCGCGCCCATATAGAAGCGCTTGATAGTCAATGCGCGAAAAAAGTTAAGCGAGGCCTCGGATGTTCCGAAGCCTCGCTCGCTTTTTTACCGGACTTGCGTCAGGTTTTAGTAGCAGCTGCCGTTGGCAATGGCGCCGCCAACGGCCGCGCCAAGCACGCCGCCAATAATGGCGCCGGCCGCTCGGTCACCGCCGCCGCGATAGTAGTGGCGTCCACCGCCCGCTGCGGAACTGCCGAGCAACGCGCCGGCGACACCGCCGACCGCCGCACCGGCAGTCGTATTGCGGCTGCAGTAATTGTTGTAGCCGTAATAGCCCGGAGCATAGCCGTAGCCATAGGCCGGGTAACTATAGGCCGGATAGCTGTAGCCGTAAGCGGGATAGCCATAGCCATAACCATAGCCGTAGGCGGGATACCCGTAGTAACCACCGCCATAATAGCCATAACCCGGATAGCCGACCGTAATTACGGTGCTCGATCGCGGATAGGCGTAGCCATAGTGGTGGTAGCCGTAACCGCCATAGTAGCGGTGCGCATCGCTGGCTGCAGGAACTGCGACCATCGCCGCAGCCGAAAGCGCCAGCACCATCTTCCTGAACATGATCTTCCTCCGTTGAACTTCCTGGTCGTGGAGGGACTTCGCGACCAACTAACCAGGCAAGTACGCGTGACTAGCTGTCGAGGATCTGAACGTTGCGGTCAGGAATCGATAAGCATGCCTACAATCGTTTTCAGTGGTTTACCCAGCTAAGCCATCGAATAATCAAGACCGATATCGACGGCCGGTGCGGACTGCGTAATGCGCCCCACCGAGATAAAGTTAACGCCCGTTTCCGCGAGGAAACGGATGGTTTCGAGAGTGACCCCTCCCGATGCTTCGAGGAGAACTCGGCCAGCGACGATCCGCACCGCTTCGCGCAACTCCGCCGGATCCATATTGTCGAGGAGCAACCGGTCCGCTCCCGCCGCAAGGGCGGGTTCGATCTGGTCGAGCCGGTCGATCTCGACCTGGACCGGGAGCCCGGTACGCGCCGCCTTGGCGCTGCGAACGGCTTCCACCACGCCGCCACAGACCGCCACGTGATTATCCTTGATGAGAACGCCGTCATCGAGTCGCATGCGATGGTTCTGTGCACCTCCCATCCGTGCCGCGAACTTCTCCAGGACGCGAAGTTGCGGGATCGTCTTTCGCGTGTCGAGGAGGACCGCACCCGTTCCCGCAATCGCGTCGACATAGCGGCGCGTCAGCGTTGCGATTCCTGAGAGGTGTTGGAGCGTGTTGAGCGCGGAACGCTCGGCGGCCAGCATCGCTTGGGCATTGCCTTTGAGACGCAGTAAAGTCGCGCCTTTCTCGACCGCACCACCGTCCGTGGCGAACGATCGTATCTCGACATCGGGATCGAGCTTGCGAAAAAAAGCGGCCGCGATTTCAATTCCGGCAACTACGATAGGCTGCCGTGCATTCATCTCGGCACTGAATTGCGCGTTCGCTGGGATCGTAGCGGCCGAAGTCACGTCGCCCCCACTGCCGAGATCTTCGGCGAGCACGCGCTGAAGGAACGCGTCGAGAGCAAATTTTTGAGGAAGCGTCATTCGCCGAGTCTAGGCGAACGCCGACGGGGACGACAAGTTACGGGTTCGCGTTGGCGGCTTCGCGAATGATCCAGCGGCTGTCATCCCATTCGTACCGGCGCGCGTCACTTGCGACGAATTGCTGGCCCTTCCACGCGTGCACGGTCAGCGTCACCGTTCCTTCGCCGATGTCGATACTGTTGAAGCTTTGCTCCTGCTCGCGCACGCGGGTTGAAGTTGCGGTGCCCGCCTGCACGACGAGGACACCTCCGGCGCGCGTCACGAGGTCGCTCGCGACTTGACTGGATGCGTGATGATTGTGGCCTGCAAGAACCATGTCGACTCCCGATTCTTCAACGGCGTCGAGCGCCAGTTCCTGCCGTCCGATTGCTCGTTCGAGCTCATCGCCGACTTCGAGTGCGAACAGCGGATGATGGGTGACGAGAATACGCATCGACTGGCTTGCCGTGCGGGAGAAGGTCTCCTGGATGAATGCCACCTGATCCTTGTTGATTCGTCCATCCTTGAACGTCAGCGACCGTGCCGTGTTGATCCCCAGCACGGCAACGCCGGGCAGTTCGACGAATGGGCAGAGGGTCTCGTCGATGTAGCGTCGGTAACGAGCAAGCGGTGAAAGGAAGCGCCGAAGCACGTCGTAAAGAGGCACATCGTGGTTGCCAGGAACTCCGAGGACCTCGTGGCCGTGATCGCGCAAACTCTCAAGGAAGGCGCACGCCTCGCGAAACTGTTCCGTTCGCGCTCGCTGCGTGAAGTCGCCGCTGATGACCACCAGGTCTGGTTTCTGACTGTCCACTTCCTGTTGGACAGCCTCCACCAGGCGCTCGTCGTGAGCGCCAAAATGCAGGTCGGAAAGATGGACGATACGGGCCATGGATTTCCCCAGAACGCGCCGGCAGCTTGCCAGTTCAGCGGTCAGGGCTTCAAAAATTTAGAAGCAACAGCAATCTGGCATCGATGCCCAAGCCTTCGGCGCGTTTCTGCTCGATGAAGTTCGGGATCTCCGCGCGCGAAACGAGATGAACCTTGATGTCCTCGTTTTCATCACCGCCGCCATCGCCGATCTTTCTTACGCCATGCGCGCGAACGATCGTGAATGCCTCCGACAGCATTCCGGGTGAAGCGTAGAATTCACCGAGCCGTTCAACTCGATCGGCCGTGAATCCGGTCTCCTCCTCCAGTTCGCTGATCGCCGTCGCTTCGATGGTCGCGTCGGGATCCTTGTCGCCAACGAGCCCGGCAGGCAGTTCGATGCAGCGGCAGTCCGGCGCTACCCGGGGCTGCTCGACAAGAATGACCTTTCCCTCGTTTTCGGCGAGGATGACGACCGCGCCGATGTTCCGTGCTCGGCTCGCATACTCCCAATGTCCGCGGCGGATCGCCCGGACAAACTTTCCTTCCCACATCAGTTCGGCGGGAGGCAGATCTTCAAGATTCATAGTTCGATCAGCGCGTCCGGTATCTCGTTAACGTCGTCTGCCGAACGCGGAAAATGCTCGGCAAGGACAGCTCCAACGCGCTCAATCGCAGCAACGATCCCGTCGGCGGGACGGCCTTGACGCACCTCGGTGATCAACGCGGTCATCGGCTCCCCCCATGAGTGCTCATCCGTGACTTTGAGAATGGCTTCGTCGGCAACAATCTCGGCGCGACGCTCGGCGATCGACAAATAGATCAAAATTCCCGTGCGGCCGCTGGTTCGGCGCTCCGCGGCGGCCTTGAAGATGG
>DASZBO010000112.1:0-4998 GCA_035944075.1 Sphingomicrobium sp. | reverse complement strand
TTCTGCGTGACTGTGACGTCGCCCGTATCCGGACCGGTCGACGTCGTCGATGAGTTGCCGGGAATGGCATAGCCGAGGCTGCCGGTTACCGCGAACGCCCGCAGCCACCCGGCCTCGTCCGGCAGATCGCCGAATCCCTTTCCGACATCGAGCGTCGGTGTGTAGGTCGTGAAGGGATCGGCGCCGACCGAGGATGCGCCGGTTCCGCCCCACTCGATGCCCAAGCTCGCCATCATCGCGAATTCGTGCGTGGGGTCCTTGAGCAACTGATACTGAAACGCCGTCTCCAGATTCTTGAAGCCGCTTGCCGTCGGGCTTCCCGGGGTCCGCAACTGGGTCCACGTGCTCCCAACCGAGACGCCAAAGTTCTCGGTGATGGTCTTGGAAAACTCGCCGGAAATATCGAGTTCGTTCGCCGCCGGATTGTCGCCCGTCTTGAACGAAGAGATCGTCGGCAGCGACAGTTCATCGGCGACGCAAGGATCGTCGACATTCAGTGTTGCAGGAAAAAAGCGATTGCCGACCACGCAGTGCGCGAACGCACTGCCCAACGGCACGAGAGTCGTCATCAACGCCAGCAATCCGGCGCGTAGCCACAGGCGTCCCATCGGGAGCCTCCTCTTTCAAGCGTACGTGTTCAGGACTAGGAAGGAGTCACGATCACGCTTGGGGAGGGCCGCGTATGAGGTTTGCCGGATAGACGAGAGATTTCTGCTCAGGGGCCGTATGGGGACGCAAAACGTCGACTAGACACGTCCGTCGAAGGTCGACCTTGAAGAACTCTTCCGGGGATGGTGGGAGCCCTACAGCACTGGCTAAATCGCAATGATCAATTGCCCGCCCCGGCAGATATTGAAGCGAGCCTTGCGGCGGCTCGCCTGGCTGCGACGGAGCTATTGTGTGGCAGATAATTGCGAATGAATCGACAGGGGCAGAACCGGCCGCCGCCGCGGGCAAAAAGCCGAGTAACACAATATGCAGAGACACTGCATACAGCGCCACCAACGTTATGGTTCGTCGCCACATCGAGCGCATAATAGGCCCGTCTCGCATACGCCCTCACCATAATCGAGTGTTGAGCGCCCGAAAAGCCATTTCTGCTCTCGCCTTTGGGCGACAATTTTCGATCAGACGAAACACAATCTCGCGTTCGCCTTCCGGCACTGCCATCCCGTGACACTCGGAGGGTCTTAACTTCCTCGCCGCGCGAGCGTAATTCATAGACGGCGACGCGAATTAAGGTGTGCTGTATGGCCTCGCTCCCATCGCTTTCTCGCAGCGTTTGTTCGACGCGCCGGACCTTCTTAGCTACCGCCACGCTTTTCGCCGGATTAGCGATCGCCGCACCGGCCTTCGCCTGGAACTCGACGGACATCAGCGGAGCGTTCCCAGCACTCGACTTCACGATGACGCGGGCCTCGGATAGCAAGCTCGTCACTGCAGCCGACTTCAGGGGTAAGATAGTGCTCCTGTATTTCGGCTACACATTCTGCCCGGACGTATGTCCGACCACATTGCTAAACATTACCATGATGCTGAAATCGCTCGGCAAAGATGCTGATGCGGTTCGGGTGCTGTTCGTCACCGTGGACCCGAGGCGCGATACTCTTTCCGTGCTAAATGAGTACACAAAAGCTTTCGGACCGCATGTTGTTGGACTGCGCGGCACGCCGGACCAATTGGCAACGCTCGCCAAGCGCTATCGCGTCTCATACTCAGTCAGCCCCGCGGCGAATGGGCAGCCTTACGAAGTCACGCACGGTGCCGCTGTCTACGTGTTCGACCGCGCCGGTAATATCAAGCTTCTGTTTAGCGGCCTTGCCTTGGCAAAAGCCGACACAGCGCCGGAACTCGCAGACCTGCGAACGCTGATCGCGAACCCGGGCAATGGCGACTGGTTGCACCGCTTGCTTGGGCTTCTCTAGCGACTATTTGCCGCTAGCACCCTTTACCGGGAAAGCTTCTGCCAGCGAGTGGGCATCAGCACATTTTAGCGTCACCATGACGTTGCTGCCGGCCTGAAAACTCGGTCGCGACTGCATACACATCAGATGATAGCCGCCGGGCGCGAAGCTTACGACGCCATACGCCGGGCCGGTGACCCTTTTCACCGGCCGCATTGTCTCGACGCCATTCTCCTCTTTGCTCTTGTGCCGCGTGAGAATGCCGCAGGCCGGTGAACTGGCAGCGACGAGTGCTACGGGCTTATCGCCGCTGTTCTTCAGCGTGAAATAGCCTGCGGCGGGGTCGCGCCTTGATGATGAAGCGCATCCACGTACTATCGATACTTACGCCGTCGGCGGCAAAAGCCGGCAGCGCTGCAGCCAGCACGAACGCAAGTACCGTCAACGCGCAGCGCGCTTAGCGCCCCGTCCAGGCGCTCGTGTCGATGACCGGGCCAGTATAATCGTCATTGACGATGTTGACATGATGGGTCGTCTCGTCCGATTTACGAAGAAAATTGAGCACTAGCAGAACGGCGATCACGCTCATCATGGCTGGCGGAATCCAGATGATAACGCCGCCGATCGTCTGATCGTAGAGCGGACCGAGATTGGGAAAGATGCGACCGCAAAGATCGTAGTACGGATAGATATCTGTGCGGGCGAGCGCAATGATGGCGCCGCCTGCGATCTGCGGAAACATCACTAGACCGGCTAATGCGGCACGCGCGCCGAACGAAGCCCCCGCTGGCGGCGCCGGCCGCGGGTCGAGCACGAGAAACCAGAATAGGACACCGTCGATCAACATGCTCCAGTTCATCAACGTAAACAGCCGCGGATCGATCATCGCGCGGAAGTGGATGGGAGGTATGAGCCAGAAGAAAATGAGCCCGACAAACAGGAACCCGGCAATAATTGGCTGCTGCAACACGGCCAGAGCAGTTTGGGTGATCGGATGACGCCCAAGGCGCAACACCCATCGTGGCGCGCCGCGCGCCAGCATTTCCCCAGGCCAACCCAGCGCCATCAGGAAGGGTCCGAGGTGGTGCATCGTCACGTGCTGGATGCGATTGAAGAAGAACTCGTGCTCGGCGAGGTACTCGTAGCGCGTCTCCAGCACGAGATAGACCGCAATCAGTCCGGCGAAGAACGCAGCTCGTCTCGCGAAAGATGGCCGCTCAGCCATTGGCGTCAACGTCATTCCGCGCAGATACCACCACGCAATGAGCCAGCCGGAGAGGAACTCGACAAAGGAAAATTCCCAAGGGGCAAATAATGGTAGGATTGCAGCGTGCCGATTGCACAGCCACCACATCAGCAGAGCGGTGGCCATGATCACCGCATAGACGGTAACATCCGCCCGCGAGAGACGTGTGCCTAGCATCACCGGAGCGATATCGTCAGTCTTCGGATTAGCGTTAGATACGCGCACGTTCAACCGCAAGCTTCCTCGTGCCGCCTGGGCGCGTTCTTAGCTCTTGGGCATGGCTACAGCAAGGCCGCGAGGCGAGGACAGGTACGTCAGCGCGATGCTCCTTCGGAATTCCGTGAAGGTTACGACTGCGCCATCAGCGGCTGTCGACTCCTCGCATGTGTAGGCGTGCCCATTGGGAAGCAGATCTGCCTTGCAACGCACTAGACCGACCCACGAAGCCGAGGATTCCAAGCCGTGACAAGCGTGCCTCGCTCCACCTCTCAGGGCTGCGGACATCGGGATTCTACTTCTTGCAGATCGGTAGTGGCTCGGCGGGCGACGCCAAATGGTCCCTCTTATATTGAGCCAGTTTCGGTCCTAGCGTTGCGCTTGACCAGAATTTGGGCGAGCCGATCTCCTTCAGGCAGGTCTTGTTCCAGTACAAGGACTTTTGCGCCAGAGACTGCCCGCCGGCGAGCGCCGCGGCCACGGCGTCGATATCGGTCTCTTCGGGGTAAATGTATAGCGTCGTCGGATTGCCCTTCACGATCGATATGATTTGCTGGGCGTCAGGCGCTGACCAGCTTGTGCAGCCGTCGCTGCGGCCACTGCTGTAGTTCACCAGCTTTCCAACCGGAACGTATCCGTCTTGGTCCGCATAGGGGCTCTTCGGGTTCTTTCGCCGGCATACGTTTTTCAACGTTTCCGCCGCATGTCCGCCAATCTGCCGCTCTCGCGCATTGGCGGTGTCGCCCTCTCCGTCGTACTGGATGAACGTGCGGGAGAACGGCGCGCTTTTCTTCGCCGAGAGTTGATAATAGCCCTTGAAGGACGTCTTTGTTTCGCTGGTGAGATAGGCGCCGCCGGCGGTCAACCGCGAGTCGAGCGTGTTGCCGAAGTTCTTGACGCAGCTTCGTCCATTCGAGAAGTCTGCGATGCCTTTGAGCTTGCGTCCGCTGCCGTGCCCTGCCGATATGGCTCGAAAGAGCCGCTTGTGTTCGCAGATGATGTAGAACCGGCGTCCCGCCTCGCTGCCGCGCAGGACGTTCGGTCGCGTCGCATCCATCGCGAAGTAGCACGCGTTCTTGACCTGCCCCTCGCTCACCTTGGTCTGATAAAGCGTGCGCGCCCGCTGCAGGACGATCCTGGTGATCTCTCCGTCCTGATCGCCGATGTGCGCCGTCAGCCAGGCCGGGATTCGGGTGGTTGGCTGCATTGTACTTGAGGACGCGGGGAGAGGCGTTTGCTCGATAGGCGCTGCAGCCGCGCCTTGCTGGCGATCGGCCGGAGGCGCCGCGGTGACTTGCCCCGGCGATCTGTCCACGTGTGAACTGGAACCGGCGTCCAGATCAGCGAGCGGCGCGAGCGCGACCGCCGGAGGCGGCGCCTCGGCCGCTTCCCCTTTGGGCGACAATCCCGAGCCCGGCACCGGCGTCTGTTCAATCGGTCTTGGATCCAGGACCCGCGCATTATTGGCAGGAGCCGCAATGGTGTTTTGAGCGGAAGCTTCGACCGGCTCCGAAACACGGTTGTCGTTGGATTTATCCGACACAACCGGCGCCATATCGCCGGCATCCGCACCAGGCTTTGCCAAGGACGGTGGAGCGATGGCACTTTGACGTTCCAAACCCCCGGTCGTTG
>DASZBO010000111.1:0-58509 GCA_035944075.1 Sphingomicrobium sp. | reverse complement strand
CGGAACGAGCCCGCGTTCGACGACGACTTCGGCAACCCGTCGCCACTGGTCTTCGCTAAGATCCGCGCCGGTCGGGTTGTGGCAGCAACCGTGCAACAGAGCGACATCGCCCGGCTTGCCGGTCGCGAGCGCCGCGAGCATGTCCTCGAACCGGATCGCACCCTGCCCGCGCTCGTAATAGGGATATTCAACCGGTTCGAGGCCAACCGCGCGAACGATCGGCGGGTGATTGGGCCAGGTTGGTCCACCGATAAAAACCCGCGCCGCAGGATTGGCGACGGCGAGAAGCTCGAAGCCGAGGCGCAGCGCGCCGCAACCGCCCGGCGTCTGAAGTCCGACAATCCGATCATCTTTTGCGTGTTCGCCAAGGACGATCGGCCGGAGCAGTTCGGCAAAACGTTTGTCGCCCGCGCTGCCAAGATAGGCCTTCGTCGCCTGCGTTTCTCGAAGGCGCCTTTCGGCTTCCTTGATGACCTTGAGGATTGGCGTGTTGCCCGCCCCGTCACGATAGACGCCGACGCCGACATCGATCTTGTCCTCGCGGGGGTCCGCGTTGACCATTCCGATAAGGGCAATGAGCGAGTCATTGTTCACCGGCGGCAGGTCGGCAAGCCCCCTTGCCTTCGCATTCGCTTTCGTCAGCATGAGCGCGCGATTAGCCCAGTCACGCGTCGTAATCCACAGCAACTCCATCGCCGAGCGGAACAGACTGACAGGTCAGCACATAGCCCGCTTCGACCTCCTCGTCCGTGAGCCCGTAGCGCGCGGCCATTTCAACCTTGCCGCTTGTCACTTTCGCTCGGCATGTGGCGCAAACGCCGGCCTTGCAGGCAAAGGGCGCAGGAAGACCCGCGGCACGAGCGCTGTCGAGGATATTGCCAGCTGTAAATTGTACCCGCCGGGTCCGCCCGTCGAGCGTGACGGAAAGGGCCACGCCCTCAGCCTCCGTCTGCAGTTGCTCAATTTGCCGGGAGACAGATCCGGTCGGCCGATCCGCGGTGAAGCGCTCGATGTGGATGCGATCCTTCGGCACGTTTCGATCGAGCAGCGCACCTTCGGCAGCATCCATCATTGGCCCCGGTCCACAGATGAACCAGCTCTCGACTTCCGCTGCGTCCCGGATCAGTGCGGGAATCGCGTCCTCGAGGCGCTCTCGGTTCAACATTCCATTGAAAAGGTCGATGTCCTGCTCTTCCTGATCGAGGAAGTGGTAGATTTCCAATCGCCCGAGATATTTGTCCTTCAAGTTTGCGAGCGCTTCGAGAAAGATCACCGAACTGCTGTCGCGATTTCCATAAAGCAACGTGAAGTGGCTTGCGGGCTCCTCGGTCAGCAGCGTCTTGATAAGTGAGATGACGGGCGTAATCCCCGAGCCGCCGGCGATTCCGACGACGTGACGCGCATGGTGCGCGTTGAACTCCGTCGTGAAGCTGCCATGCGGCACCATCACTTCGATGGTGTCGCCAGCCTTCAGTGTCTCGCCAACCCAGTTTGAAAAAAGTCCGCCACCGATCCGCTTGACCGTGACCACCCAGTCCGTTTCCGCGGGCGCCGTGCACAGCGAATAATTGCGCCGTACCTCTTCGCCGTTGATGGTCGCCCTTAGCGTCAGATGTTGCCCCGCCTTGAACGCAAACGCCTCGCGAAGTTCGGGCGGGATTTCGAACCGAATTGAATTGGCTTCAGCCGTTTCCGGAACGACATCCGCGACCTTCAGCGCGTGAAAATGGACGCTCATCGCAAAAGGTCCCTACCAGACCGCGTCGGGATAGGTGCGAGGGAGAAACTGCATGACCGCAAGCAAGTGTCCGAGATGCTCGCTATGATGCCCGCGCCGGCCGCCGAGGATTGGACGCGGGTCGGGCGGCGCGTCGAGCCGGGCCTCTGCAAGCACGGCTGCAATGGTCGAACGATACTGCGACTCAAATGCCCGCGGGTCGGGCGCAAGGCCGCAATCGATCGCTCGCTGCAATGTTTCGTCGACCTCGAACAATTCGGGCACGAAGCGCCAGTTCCAGTCGAGGCCGTCCGCCATTCGCCGCGCGCTCTCCTCGGTGCCATCGCCAAGCCGAATGGTCCACTCGCTCGCAAGCTCACGGTGATAGGCGACTTCCTTTACGGCCTTGGCCGCGAATTCGCGCAAGAACTTGTCGGGTGACTGAGTAAGCCGTTCGAGGAACATGTGCTGCCAGGTCGTGTAGAGGAGGTGCCGCGCCATTGTTTGCGCGAAATCCCCGTTCGGCTGCTCGACAAGCAGGCAGTTACGATAGTCGAGCACGTCGCGATGAAAGGCGAGGCGATCGCCGTCCCCCGCTTCGTTGAGCAGCAAGTTCGCCTGGCCGACAAGATCCAGCGCGAGGTTGGCAAGACTGATGTCCACCTCGAGAACCGGCCCGTGTCCACACCATTCGCCAAGACGCTGCCCGAGGACCAGCGCATCATCGCCGAGGCGGAGGAGGTAATCGTACCGGACAGGGTCGACAGCGGCGGCGGCGGACGCGTCGAACGCGCCCGTGCCGGTCGCTCCCATCGGCACGTCGATTGGCGAGAGCGACGCCATTAGATGTGCTTCACCTCGTCCGGAATGTCGTAGAAGGTCGGATGCCGGTAGATCTTGCTCTCCGCCGCTTCAAACAGCTCGCCAGCCTGATCTGGATCCGATGCGACAATCGCGACGGAGGGCACAACCCACAGGCTCACCCCTTCCATCCGCCGCGTATAGGTGTCGCGTGCGTGGGCCAGCGCGAGCTCCGGGTCAGGAGCATGAACGCTGCCAACGTGGCGATGCGAAAGACCGCCCTTGGCGCGGACAAAGACTTCCCAGAGCGGCCAGTCACTGCTCACGCCGCCTTCCTTGCGCGACGCTTTGCCTCGTGCGCCGCTGCAGCCTCGCGCACCCAGGCACCATTATCCCAAGCGTCGCGCCGCGCCTTCATTCTCTCTTTTGCAACCGGTCCTTCACCACGAACGACCGCGTAGAATTCTTCCCAGTCGATTACCCCGAAGTCATACCCGCCCTTGGCGTCGTTCCACTTGAGATCGGGGTCAGGAACGGAAAGGCCGAGGAATTCGGCCTGGGGCACCGTGATGTCGACGAACTTCTGGCGAAGCTCATCATTCGTCTCGCGCTTGATCCGCCAGCGCATCGATTGTGCCGTGTTGGGGCTGTCCGCGTCGGGCGGCCCGAACATCATCAAGCTTGGCCACCACCAACGGTTGAGCGCGTCCTGAGCCATGCGTTTTTGTTCGACAGTCCCCTTCGCAAGCGCGATCATGATCTCGTAGCCCTGCCGCTGATGGAAGCTCTCTTCCTTGCAGACCCTGACCATCGCCCGTGCATAGGGACCGTAGGATGTACGCTGCAGCGGTACCTGGTTCATGATCGCTGCGCCGTCGACAAGCCAGCCGATCGCTCCAATGTCGGCCCAGGTCAGTGTCGGGTAATTGAAGATCGTCGAGTATTTTGCTTTGCCGCAGTGCAAGGCCTCGATCATCTGCTCCCGGCTCGTGCCGAGCGTCTCCGCCGCGCAGTAGAGATAAAGACCGTGGCCGGCTTCATCCTGCACCTTCGCGAGGAGAATGGCCTTGCGCCGAAGCGACGGCGCGCGCGTAATCCAGTTGCCCTCCGGGAGCATGCCGACAATCTCGCTGTGCGCGTGCTGGCTGATCTGTCGGGTGAGAGTCCGACGATAGGCCTCTGGCATCCAGTCCTTGGGCTCGATGAACTCATCAGCTGCGACCCGCGCTTCGAAAGCCTCGAGCAGTTTTGGGTCCTCGAGGCTCTCGATTTTCGCGGTCTTTTGAAGCTCGGTTGTGTACATGATGCGCGATGTAGTCCCGGACGCTTCAACGTTCAAATATGAACGGCTGCGCCGCCGAGGGTCCGCGAGTAGCCGGTGAATTCGGCGATGTTGCGGCCCTCTGACGTACGAACAGCGACACGGGTAACACCGGCCCGGCCCTCGCGTGCGACCTCGTGCGCTTCAGCAACCAGTGTTTCGCCCGCTTCGACCTTGTCGAGGAAGACAATCGAGGCCTGCGCGGCGACGGCCGCCTGATTGGCACCGTTGCAGACGTAGGCGAATGCCGTGTCCGCGAGCGCGAAAATCATCCCGCCATGCGCAATACCATGGCTGTTGAGCATGTCAGGCCGGACCAACATCGAAAGGCGGACATATCCCGCATGCGCTTCGTCGATCGCGATCCCCCATGCAGGTCCGGTACCTTCACCAGCCAGCATGTGGTGAGCGACACTGTTTGCGAGTTTGTTTGCGTCCACGGCCTGTCCTTCGCTACTCCCCGGCGCATGGCTTACGAGACCATCGACTTCAAGACGGATGGGCCGGTCTCCCGGATCACCCTCAATCGCCCCGAGAGGCTCAACAGCTTCACGATTCAGATGCATGAAGAATTGCGCGATGCCCTTGGTAATCTTGGCGAAGCCCGGGTGGTCGTCATAACGGGGGCAGGTCGCGGCTTCTGCGCGGGGCAGGATCTCAACGACCGAACCGTGGCCCCGGTCGAGGCTGTCGACCTTGGGGAAACGGTCACCAACTGGTGGAATCCGTTGATTCGCACGTTGACGTCGTTGCCGCAACCCGTGGTTGCGCGCGTCAACGGTGTCGCGGCGGGTGCCGGAGCGAACATCGCGCTTGCGTGCGACATTGTTGTGGCAGCGAAGTCCGCAAAGTTCATTCAGAGTTTTTCGGCGATCGGCCTCATTCCCGACAGCGGCGGCACCTGGACGCTGCCCCGGCTCGTCGGACAGGCCCGCGCACTTGGTCTCGCGCTCACCGGTGAGCCCCTGCCTGCGGAAAAGGCCGCCCAATGGGGAATGATCTGGAAGGCCGTCGACGATGATGATCTCGACGCTGAGGTCGATGCCATTGCGCATAAGCTCGCCAACCTGCCGCCACTCGGGCTTCGCGCGATCAAGGAAATGATCCGCTCATCGGGCCAATTCAGCCTCGACGAGGAACTCAATCGCCAGGCTGAAGCGATGCGGAGGCTCGGCTTCACGCAGGATTACCGCGAGGGCGTGGCCGCATTCCTGGAGAAACGGCCGCCGAAATTCACCGGCCGCTGAACACTGCAACTCTCCTCCCGGTTGATTCGTTACGAGCGGCAAACAACCATAACAGGAGGCAAGACGTGCTCGGCACAATCCTCATTATTCTTATTATTCTGCTGCTCATCGGCGCTGTTCCGCGTTGGGGTTATAGCCGCGGCTGGGGCTACGGGCCGTCGGGCCTCCTCGGGATCATCCTCATCATTGTCGTAATCCTGCTTCTGCTGGGGCGCATCTAACCGGCAGCGCCCGCCCGTTTCGCGAAGTTCCAGGCGGCACCTGCGAGCATCGGCACGCGTTTGGCCATCTCGGCCGCGTGCGCGTGGCTCGCGGTGCCGTCGATCACACGCTTCTTGATACCCTGAACGATGCCGGCAAGCCGGAACAGATTATAGGCGAAATACCAGTCGAGCTTGTCGGCGACCGGCACACCGGCTCGGTCGGCATAACGACTGACTATCTCGCTCAACGTTGGAATGCCCAGCTCTTCAAGGTCGAGGCCAGCAAGTCCTGCAGCGCCCTCGGCGGGCATTTCCCATTGCATTGCAAGGTAGGAGAAGTCGGCAAGAGGGTCGCCGAGCGTCGCCAACTCCCAGTCGAGAACCGTGGTCAGCGTCCCGTCGCCATCAAAGATGACGTTGTCGATCCGGTAATCGCCGTGGACGATGGACGTGCGCGACTGCGGCGGGAGCGTTTCGGGAAGAAAGGCGATCAGCCGCTCCATCTCCGGAATGTAATCAGTCTGGGAGTCTCGGTACTGGCGTGTCCAACGTGCGACTTGCCGGTCGAAATAGTTGCCGGGTTTGCCGAAGTCCGCGAGGTCCGCAGCGGCAGGATCGATGCAGTGAAGCTCCGCCAGCGTGTCAACCAGCTGTTCGTACATCCGGCGTCGGGTTTGCCGATCGAAATCCGGCAGCGCCCCGTCGGCGTAGGACCGGCCCCTGGCGACGTCCATGACGTAGAAGATCGCACCAATGATCGAGGGATCTTCGCACAAGGCCAACGGCTCCGGCACGGCGAAGCCGAGCGGGTGAAGCGCAGCAAGCAGCCGGTATTCGCGATCGACGGCATGTGCCGAGGGCAGCAGCGGTCCAAAGGGCTTTCGACGAAGAACATATTCGCCCGAATGAGCGGTGATCTTGTAGGTTGGATTGGATTGGCCCGATGCAAACTTGGTCAGAGTGTACGGACCGCTGAACCCTTCGACATTGGCTTCGAGCCAGGCACCCAGCGCGGCTTCGTCCATGCCCTGCTCGCTCATCGATACTTTCTGAGTTCAAGCCGAGCGATCGCGCGGCGGTGCACCTCGTCCGGTCCGTCGGCCAGGCGAAGCGTTCGGATCGACGCATAAGCACGTGCAAGTCCGACATCGTCTGAGACTCCCGCCGCGCCGAAAGCCTGGATCGCATCGTCGATGACCTTCAACGCCATGAGAGGCGCGGCGACCTTAATCATCGCGATCTCGCCCTGCGCAGCCTTATTCCCAGCGCGATCCATCATGTCTGCGGCTTTAAGGCAGAGGAGCCGCGTCATCTCGATCTCGATCCGCGCATTCGCAATTCGCTCTTCCCACACCCCTTGCTCTGCCAGGGTTTTCCCGAACGCCGTGCGGCTTGTTAGCCGGCATACCATCGCTCCAAGCGCCTCCTCGGCGGCGCCGATAGTGCGCATGCAATGGTGAATTCGCCCGGGTCCAAGCCGCCCCTGTGCGATCTCGAAGCCCCGGCCCTCGCCAAGGAGCATATTGGCAGGCGGTACATGAACGTCGTCGAGAACGATTTCCATGTGCCCATGCGGCGCATCGTCATACC
Organism: Sphingomicrobium sp.; assembly: GCA_035944075.1. GTDB lineage: Bacteria > Pseudomonadota > Alphaproteobacteria > Sphingomonadales > Sphingomonadaceae > Sphingomicrobium. Next base: position 51,630 of record DASZBO010000111.1, on the reverse strand, counting down.
CGAACACCGGAAGGTGACGCTTGATCGTAACTCCCGGCGCATCGAGCGGAACGAGGATCATCGACTGCTGCTTGTGAAGCTCAGCCGACGGGTCGCTTTTGCCCATGAGAATAGCGACCTTGCAGCGTGGATCGCCAGCGCCGCTCGACCACCATTTTCGGCCGTTGATCACGTAATTGTTGCCGCGCAATTCTATTCGGCATTTGATGTTCGTTGCATCGGACGAAGCAACGTCCGGCTCGGTCATCAGAAAGGCTGAGCGGACCTTGCCGTCCATGAGCGGCTGCAGCCACTGATCCTTCTGCTCGCGCGTTCCATAGCGGTGCAGCACCTCCATGTTGCCGGTGTCGGGCGCGGAACAGTTAAAAACTTCCGACGCCCAGCCAATACGCCCCATTTCCTCCGCGCAAAATGCATATTGGAGGTTCGAGAGTGCCGGCCCCGCGAAGGCAAAGCTCTCGTCGATCGGTGTTGCTCCGTGAGACGGCGGCATGAACAGGTTCCACAACCCTGCATCGCGCGCCTTCTCCTTTAATTCCTCGACGATCGGCAGGACCTTCCACCGATCGCCCCTGCACTGCTGTGCGTCATATTCCGCGCTGCTCGCGCGAACATGTCGGTCCATGAAACCACGGACCCGGTCACGCCATTCCGTCTCGTCGGGACTTAGGCTGAAATCCATATCCGCGGCCTACCAGCAACAGTGTCAGTTGGCTATGAGGGCGCCCATGCAGAGACTTGCCGGCAAGGTCGCTATCGTCACAGGAGCAGCATCCGGGATTGGCGAGGCAACCGTCGAACTCTTCCGTCGCGAGGGCGCGACCGTCGTGGGCGCCGACCTTAGCGAGGGTTCCGATGTACGCCTCGACGCGGCGATCGAGAAGGAAGTACATGCACTCGTCGAGGACGTTGCGCGAATACACGGCGGCCTCGACATCGTTTTTGCGAACGCGGGCATTTCGGGTGGCTTCGCGACGATTTCGGACCAGAGCGCCGACGACTGGGCCGAAATTCTGCGCGTCAATCTCATCGGCCCGTTCCTTGCGATCAAGCACGCAGCACCGCTCCTGCAGCTCCGGGGCGGCGGCTCGATCATCTGCACGGCGAGCGTCGCCGGGCTTCGCTCGGGGGCGGGAGGAGCCGCTTATTCTGCGTCGAAAGCCGGCGTCATCAATCTCGTTCAGACAGCCGCCCAGCAGCTTGCCGGTACCGGGATCCGCGTCAACGCGATTTGTCCGGGGCTGATCGAGACCGGCATGACCCGACCGCTCTATGACCTCGCGCGGGCCTCGGGCAAGGAGGAGCGCATCGGCCAGCTCAATCCGCTCCAGCGCGGAGGGGAACCCGAAGAAATCGCCCGCGCGGCCCTTTTTCTCGCTTCGGACGAGTCGAGCTACGTCAACGGCACCGCACTCGTCGTCGACGGCGGCCTCGCGAGCAGCCATCCCACCGCGCGACAGTTCGATCTTCGAATGCTCTAGGCGATCAGTTCGCTAAATTTCGCAAGATCGATATTGCCGCCGGATACGACGCAAACGACCGGACCTTTCAAGGCGGGATCGCTGAGCGCCGCCGCGAGCGACAGGGCGCCGGCGCCCTCGGCGATCGTTCGCGTCTTCTCCGCGATCAGGCGCATCGCCTCGCGGGTCTGATCGAGAGTGACGGTAATTGCTCCGTCGGTGACGGGCCGCATTCGGTGCCACATGCGCTCGATGACGCTCTTGCCGCCCGCACCATCAACGAACGATGCTTGCCAGTCGGGAAACTTGCGCGGCCCCCCTTCGCGCAGGGACAAAGCGAAAGGCGCAGCCGTTTCGGGCTCGGCCCCAAGCACGATCGCGTGAGGACGAACGGCCTTGATCGCGCTCCCGACACCGGTGATCAATCCGCCACCGCCGATTGCGCAGATAACGGTACCCACGTCCGGCAAATCCTCGACGATTTCGAGGCCCATGGTCGCATGCCCGGCGATGAAGTCATGATTGTCGAATGGGTGCACGAATGTGCCTTCAAGGCCTTCGAACGCGTGGGCTTCAGCCGCAATCCACGCTTGCTCGTACGAAACCGGCACGATTCTTGCGCCGAGCGCTTCCATGCGCTGGAGCTTGGTTGCGGGAGCGGTCTCGATCGCAACGACGGTCGACGGGACGCCGAAGTGTCGCGCGGCGTAGGCGACGCCCTGACCGGCATTGCCGGCGCTGATCGTCCAGACACCCTTGGCGCGCTCCTCATCGGCGAGGTTCGCAACCGCGTTTGTCGCACCTCTGATCTTGTAGGCATTGGTGGGCTGGAGGTTCTCGAGCTTTAGATAGATCTCGCGCCGGTCGCCAAGATCGAGTTTCACGAGCGGCGTCCGCAGGACCGTGTCGCCAATTCGCACGCGCGCCTCCTCAATCTCCCCGATTGTGATCGGCCGTACCGGATCGATCATCCTCACCCTCTCCTGCTTGGCTCCAACTTATTCTAAGGAGCAGCCATGAAAACTCTCAAGCTGCTAAATTACGAGCGCGATCGCTGGGTCGCAGGCAACGGCGCGATGGAAATCCCAAGCGCGATCGATGGGGCGCCGGTGGCGACGACCGGATCGGGAGGCCTCGATTTTGGCGGAATGCTTCGTCACGCCCGCGATGTTGGAGGCCCCGCGTTGCGCCGTTTGACGTTCCATGATCGCGCGCGAATGCTAAAAGCGCTCGGCCTCGCGATCATGGCGCGAAAGGAAGAACTCTACGAGCTCAATTATCTGACCGGCGCAACGCGCAAGGACGGCTGGATCGATATCGAGGGGGGAGCGGGCACGCTCTTTTCCTTTTCGTCCAAAGGTCGCCGCGAACTTCCCGACGCCCACGTCCTGCTCGACGGACAGCTCGAAGCCCTCTCGAAAAACGGCACCTTCGTCGGGCAGCACATCTATACGCCGCTCCAAGGTGCCGCGGTTCATATCAACGCCTTCAACTTTCCCGTTTGGGGCATGCTCGAGAAGCTCGCTCCGGCGTTGCTCGCGGGTGTGCCGGCGATCGTCAAACCCGCTTCGGCGACCGCCTATCTCGCGGAGGCGGCGTTCAAGATCATGATCGAGGCCAACGTTCTGCCTGTAGGAGCAATCCAACTGATCGTCGGAAGCGTGGGCGACTTGTTTGACCATCTCTCCTGTCAGGACATCGTCAGCTTCACAGGCTCGGCGCACACCGCAATGAAGCTCCAGACTCACCCGGTAATTGCGCGTGAATCGGTGCGGTTCGTCGCCGAGCGAGACAGCCTCAATGCCTCGCTGCTCGGCCCTGATGCAGCGCCGGGGACGCCAGAGTTCGACCTGTTTATCAAGGAGGTGGCGACCGAAATGACGGTCAAGGCGGGCCAGAAATGCACGGCGATCCGCCGCGCCATGGCACCGGCGCAATTTCTCGATGCGGTGGAGCAGGCGCTCGGTGAACGCCTCGCAAAGACGAAGGTTGGGGATCCGCGCGAGGAAGACACGCGCATGGGCGCGCTGGTGAGTGTCAGCCAGCGCGATGACGTGCGGGCTCGAATTCGAGAGCTGGAGGCCGGCGGTGCACGCATTGTCGCCGGCGATCCCAACGCCGAACCACTGCTTCCCGGCGGGGCGTTCCTTCCGCCGGTGCTGCTGCGGACCGACGATCCTTGGCACACCGATGCGGTCCACGATTGCGAGCCGTTCTGGCCGGTGTCCACGATCATGCCTTACAAGGACATGACGGACGCAATTGCTCTTGCAAACCGTGGTCGCGGCAGCCTCGTTCTATCGCTCTTCACCCATTCGCCGACAGCCGCGCGCGAGTTCGTTCAGAGCGCCGCTGCCTTTCATGGCCGAATGCTGGTCATCGACCGCACCAACGCTGCGGAGTCGACCGGCCACGGTTCACCGCTTCCCGTACTGGTCCATGGAGGGCCCGGTCGTGCTGGCGGCAGCGAGGAAATGGGAGGAGTGCGCGGTGTCAAACACTACATGCAGCGCACCGCGATCCAGTCCTCGCCCGCCATGATCGCGGCGATCACGGAACAATATGTGCCTGGGGCGCCCAAGCACAGGATCGACATTCATCCCTTCCGGCTAAGGATGAGCGAACTCAAGATCGGGGACACGCTGGAGACGCCGAGCCGAACGATCACGCTTGAAGACATTGAACATTTCGCCGAGTTTACCGGCGACAAGTTCTACGCCCATATGGACGAGGAAGCCGCGAAGGCCTCACCGATCTTCGAGGGCCGCGTTGCGCATGGTTATCTCATTTTGAGTTTTGCTGCCGGACTGTTCGTTGATCCAGATCCAGGCCCCGTTCTCGCCAATACCGGCCTTGAGAACCTTCGCTTTCTGACGCCGGTTTATCCCGACGATTCCATCCGGGCAGAGCTTACCGTTCGAGCAAAGTCGATTAAGTCGGAAGAAGTGGGACAAGTCCGCTGGGCCGTTGAAGTCTTCAACCAGCACGATGCGCTCGTCGCCACTTATGACCTCCTGACGGAGAACATGCCGTAGCTAGAGGAACGGCGGCTCGTCGCTTTTCGTTTAAGGAGTGGTGGCGAGCTTAGGAGACGTTTCGATGAAGGTCAGCGAAGTCATGACCCGCAATGTGCTGACAGTTCGACCGGACCAGAGCGCTCGTGATGCGGCAAGCTTCATGCTTCAGGCCGATGCCGGAGCAATTCCCGTGGTCGACGGCGGTCGTCTCATCGGCATGATCACGGATCGCGACATTGCGGTCCGGGGTATCGCCGAGGGATACGGTCCGGAGACGCCGGTCCGTGAACTCATGACCAACGACATTGTCACTGCCCGGATCGAGGACGATATCGACGATGTCGCCGTCCGCATGAGCGAAGCCCAGGTCCGGCGTCTTCCGGTGATCGATGATCAACAGAAACTCTGCGGGATCGTCAGCCTTGCGGATTTGACGCAGAGAGCGGACACATCAGACGCGGAACAGGCCCTCGAAGGCGTGAGCCAGCGCGGAGGCCGGCACCAGCAATAAGGCGCTCAGCGGGGCGCGAGCTGCCGGATCGCCTGATCGACGAGCAGCGCATCGGTACCGGCGTCGTGGCGCTCGGCAATCAAGCGGGCGGCGGCCTTGGCAGCCGCTTCAGCAGCGGACGCGCGGAGCTGTTCAATCGCGGCCCGTTCCTCGGCCGCGATCTTGTCCTCGGCCATCCGGCTCCGGCGCTCAATCAGCGATTCGGCGTCGGCCTTCGCCTTGGCGACGATCTCGCCCGCTTCGTGATGCGCACGTTCGAGAAGCGCCTGACGATCCTTGTCAGCACTCGCCGACTTGGCCTCATATTCCGCCTTTAGCTCTTCCGCCTCCTTGCGCAGCGATTCCGCTTCGGCAAGCTGGTCGCGAATCAAGGCGATCTTGCTGTCGAGCGCGCGCCCGATCGCTCCCGGAACCTTCTTCCAGATGAGGATCGCGAACACGACAACCATCGCGAGAGCCACCCAGCCCCCCGGGTTGAGCCCCAGATAAGTCGGCTCGCCGGCATCCGGTGCCGGCGCGTGGCCAACGGTCGCGTTCGTTTGCTGCTCAGACATTCAGCTCTGCCTTCACCGCTTGTGCAGCCTCGTCCTGCTCCACCTTGATGCCGGTAAGACGCGCAACCATTTCCCGGGTCGCATCGGCGGCGACAGCTTCGATCTCTTCCCGCGCGGCGCTTACCGCGCCGCGGAGCTGAGCCTCTGCGGCTTCAACCTTTGCGTTGATCGTGTCGGTTGCCGCCTTCACCCGAGCCTCGGTCTCACGGCCACTTTCCGCCTTGGCTTCCTGCGCGAGACGCGCGGCATCGGCGCGCGCCGAGTCCATCCTTGCCCGCCATTGCGCTTCTGTCGCATCGGCCTCGGCACGCGCCTTCTGCGCTGCGTCGAGATCGCCCGCGATCTTGCCTTCGCGCTGGTCGACAGTCGCCTGGATCTTCGGGACCATGCCCCGACCGATCACGAAGAAGATGAACCCGAGCGCTACTGCCAACCAGAGGAACTGGGACAGGTAGACCTGGGAGAGCTGTGAGAGTTGAGGCATCGAACCGCCTTCAGTTCTAAGTCCCGCTTAGCCCTTGAACGCGTAAAGGATGATCATCGCAATTGCGAAGGCCATCAGTCCGAGAAGCTCGGCGGCCGCGAAGCCGATGAACAAACGGCCCTGCTGGCTGTCGGCAGCGGCGGGATTGCGAAGCGAGCTCTGCACGAACGAGCCAAAGACGTAGCCGACGCCAAGCGCTGCAGCGCCAACGCCAATTGCCGCGAGACCGGCACCGATAACCTTTGCGGAAGCGAGATCCATGATTGAACTCCTTTGAGAGACTGACAGGTTAGTGAAGGTTGACGGCGTCGTTAATGTAGAGCGACGTCAGGATTGCGAAAACGTAGGCCTGAATCGCAGCTACCAGCAGCTCAAGCGCGCTGATGAACGTCACGAACAGGAAGCACAGGATCGAGATGGCAATGCCGCCGCCGCCGGCCTGCAATCCCTGAACAACGAAATTGCCGAAGATGTCGAGTAGGATATGGCCGGCGAACATCGCGATAAATGGACGAAGCCCAAGGCTGAACGGCCTTACCAGGAACGACACGAACTCGATCGGAAAAAGCAGGAGTTTGCCGACGAGGGGAACGCCCGACGGCATGAAGAGGGAGAAAAAGTGCAGCTTGTGCTTGTAGAAGCCAACGCCAAGCACGATCGCGAAACTGATCAGCGACATGACGCCCGTAAAGGTGAACTGACTGGTGACCGTGAATGGATGCGCCGGCGCGTATACCCCGAACGGCATATTGCCCATGAGGTTCGCGAACAGCAGGAAGATGAACGAGGTAAAAACCCACGGAAGGTACTTGCGGCCTTCCGGTCCGATGCTCGCATGCACCATATTGTCGACGAAACCGATCAGCCCCTCGACCATGATCTGCCAGCGACCGGGGACCAGTTCCCGCTTCATGCCGCCAACCATGAAGAGCCAAATCGTGAACAACACGATCAGCGTCCAAAGGGCGCTGTTGGTGAACACGAACGGGTTATTGCGCTGGAACGAACCGAAGATCGGCTCGATCACAAACTGATGCATCGGGTCGATATCGCCGGCCGCCACGCTTGAACCCTTCAATCCTTAATCCGACCGCTTTGATCCGGTCTGCCTGTTTGAAATCCGAACGACGCTGAACATGCCGCCGGCAAAGCCGAGAAACAGCAAGATCAACATCAACCAGGGAGCGGTCCCGAGCCAGCGATCGAGGAGCCAGCCAAGGATTCCGCCGCCAAGAGGGCCTCCTATCAGCTGACTCAGGACCAGCTGGCCCACACGATAAGTGGGATCGTCCTGCACCTTGGAAGCCTTCGCCGCTTCCCGCCGTTGCGCTTGATCGAGCCGCTCATCGAGCGATTCGAGCCGCGCATCTGGTGGAAGCTTCGAGGCCTCGTCGAACTCGTCCTCAGCCATGTCTCTCCCCTGTGCGTCGCCCCTCGGCATTTCACCAGGAGCCAGCCAGGGACGAGGAACATGGCGGAAAACCAATACCGCCAAGGCGCGGACCCTTTATGAACGGGACCTTCGATAGTCAACCGCAGCAACGCCGACGATCACGCTTTCGACTGCTGCAGGGACACGGACTGAGCCGAGTGCCTGAAGCATTGAAGGGAGGAACGGGCGAGTGGCGAGGCCCGGAACTTCACGGATCGCCCCCAGCGTAGCGCTCATCGGTACGATGCCGGTCCCGATTCGGAAAACATATGGGACTGGCGTTCCTGTCGCGGGTTTTCGCCTCGACAAGCGAATTTCGCCGGACACCTCAACCTCAACGACAATTTTCCGGCGTAGGAGTCGGCGCACCAGCGGCACGGCGGCGCCAGATCTTGTCTTCAAGGAGATAGGCTTCGCCAACCGGGAGCGCGCGCAAGAGGGTGCATGCGGTGGTGAGCCCGACAATCTGGATCGTAACGCCGCGCTGTGACGCGATTTGCGTATAAAGACTTCGTCTCCTGATGTTGATCGCGGTGACCTGCCGCCTTACTTCTTCCGAGGGGGCCACGGCAAAGCCCATGTAGCCATCATAACGCTCACCCACCTGCCCAGCTTCGATTGCCGACGAAAGTTGCAGCGGCGACTGCGCGAAAGCAGCGTACGAAACGACCGACAGCCCTAGCGTTATCGGAATAACAAACCTCATTGCTTCTTCGTCGGCGGCGGTGGAAATGCCTGCGGGTTCTTCTGGATCATCTGCTGAACATCCTGTTGCAGGCGTACGAGCACTTCCTGCCGGATATTGACGTTGAGGTTCACCTCTATGGGCTTGTCTGGAGGGCGGACCGTGATGCAGGCGGTGAGCGGCAGAACAGCGGTTATTCCGACCGCCAGCCTCGCTATTCGTCGGATCGTACCTTTCACTTCTTACCTCCCGGCGATGGTGACTTCTTGAGCAGCGACGTCGACTTGGGGGCCGTCGCCGGCTGTTCGTTCTTGGTTGTGCTGAGCACATCGACTTTGAGCGCAGGCGAATCGACGGGGAACGGCATGACCGGGGCGATTACCTGGGTTGGGTCCTTGAACGATTTCGCCGTCTGGATGAGCGCTCGGAAAGGCCCGTTGATGTTGACGTTGAGTTTCAGCGGAAGCTTGCTGAATGCCTTGTGGACAAGGCTGGCAATAATGCCGTGACCCGGGGCAAGCGACACCTGGTCGACCGTCAGACGGGTCGCGAACTCGCCCGAGAGGTCCCCGTCGAGGCGGATGACCATCGATCGGTAGCGAATGTCGGTCAACAGATCGAAGGCAAGGCCCCCGACAAGTCCCTTAGGCTTTGTTCCGCTGTACCGAAGCTCGCCGCCGGGAGCGCGCGAGGTAAGTACGCCGCCCACGATCCGCCCGCCATTCTCGTCAAAGACCATCGGCAATTCGCCATCGAATGTGCCTGAAAGACTGAATCCGGAGAATCCGAGGCTGTCGACGAACATCTTGGCGTTGAAACCCTGAAGCTCGAAGGTGAGGCGCTTGGGAGCATGATGGGCAAAGTCGAGCACCGTCTCGTGAAGGATGAGCCTGCCGCCCATGAACGGCCACTCGCCCCGCTCAATCTTCACCTGGTTGTGCGCGAGGAGCTGATAATGAACGACCCCATCGCTGACCATGATGCCGGGGTTGACCGTGGCCACGTTCATGACCTGTCCCGGCGGGGTCGTAAGCCCGAGAAGGTCATCGAAATGAATAGTGGTCGTGAGCCCTGTGACGGGCCCGAATGGCGCAGCAAGATCCATGTTGGCCGTCGAGAAGTCGCCGGTGGAAGACACTTTTCCGCCGGGCGCCCAGTCTATCCGGCCCTCACCCCGGACTGATCCGTTCACAAGAGCGACCACCCCTTCGGTAAGGCGTGTCAGCTGCTCGGGTTGCAAGGCTGGTCCGAAGGCAAGGCCAGGCACGTTGAGCAGCGCATGCCCGGTTCCGGAGCCAAGTTGATGTTCGATATCGACGCCCGTGACGAGCGTCCCTGTCGCGGGCACTCGCAAACTGCCGGAGGCGCGAATGGTGTTTCCTGCAAGGAGGAACCGGACGTCATTGCTCCGCAGTGGATAGAAGCGCGGATTGGGGTCTCGATCCGAGACCAGGAGCGCGCTGCTGACGGTCAACTTCTTGCTGCGATAAAGCCAGCTTCCAACGGCGTCGCTTAGCAGCAACGGCACCTTTCCGATCGAAGCACTTCCGCCACGAAAACCGCCACGAAGATCGTGTCCAAGGATGGCCGAGAACTGCGCGGCGTTGATTATGACCGGCGACGTTGGCCGTCCAAGACGCGCGGCAAGGCTGTCGAGTAGCAACCGTTTGCCCGCGAACTGACCTTGGGCGGCCTCAACATGCAAGGGCGAAGTTCCGAGGCTCCCATTCAGAACCGGCCTCTGAATTCGCGCTCGCGCAACGGTTGCTCCGCCTGGTCTCTTGAAGATGATCGCAGGACCGACCGGACACAAGGGAAGCTGGGTTGGTCCGAGCTTGAGCGTACCGGTCTGAAGGTAGTTGAAACTGACCACCGCGCAGGATGTGCCGACTGCGAAACCCGCTCCGGGACCGATCCGGCCCACAATCGGCAAGCGCAGTTGCCCGATCCGTCCTCCCGAGAAGGAGCCGTCGAGCTGCGCCGTAGTACGCAGTGCGGTCGACCCGCCGGGGCCGGGACCGAACTGGATGGGCGCTAACGCGAGCCGCTGACCATCAACTGCATACGGCGCGAACTCGGCGAGGCCGCTCATCGCAACTCCCGGCCTAGCCTCGCGCAGGGTCACTCTACCCTGCGGCAGTCCACCTCCGCCCATGTCGATTGTTCCGTCAATACGCAGGCCCCCTCGAGGCCAGTAAAAGGTTATTCCTGTTCCCCCCATGACGTGCGCTTGCGCGCCGTTCGGGGCATTGACGGCTGCGCTCGTGATGCGCGCGGCGCCGCCGCCAGCGAAGTTGACGACGCGGATCTGGCCGGCCGCGCTGAAACGGCTTGCCGTTTGTCCGACGGCATTGCTGATGCTTGTCAGAACCGGCCCGATCGGCGTGCTTGCCGCTGAAGCAAGCGGCTGCGTGATGGTGTCGAGCATCTTGGGATCAAGCGTCGAATTATCCACAGCAAATCCGCCCGCCAGCCAGAAATTCCCGCTCGAAAGGCCAAGATGGTAGCGTGCGTTAAGGCCGGTCCTTGCCGCCGTTACCGTCGCCATCCGCGATTGCTGGGCCGCCAATTTGACGCGGCCATCGACGTCGTGGAGCGAACCCTTATAGCTGATGTCACCCGAGAAGTTCGCGAGGTCGTTGGCCCCGGCTTTCAGCATTCCAATGGCCATCCGACCCGTGCCATTCACGTTGCTGAACGACTCGTTGAAGCTTGCCCGGGCGTCGAACAACGGCGAAACGACGTCGAAACGACTGAGCGGACAGGTGAAGCGACCGAGCGCTACAGGCCCAGTAACTTGCGGCCGCCGAGCAACGACGGAAATCGCAAGCGTCGCCCGCAGATCAATTGCCGCGCATCGACCGGGCACCAGCCGTGGACTTACGATTGCTGCGTGGCCCTTGAAGCCCCCGCTGAGCTTTCCGTTGCCATCCAGCGCGATCCCGAGCGGGCCGAACGGAGTAACAAGAGCAATACTGCTGTCCGCAATGTCTATGGCAAAGTTGGGCAGCGCAAACGGCTTGTTGCTCGGCGGCGGCATCAGCTTGTCGATCTCGCCCCAGCTCACCCGCCCGTGGACGAGGCGACCATGCAGCCGCACTCCGCGAGCGACAATCCGGTACACTTCGAAATTGCCGTTCCACTTCAGCCGAGTCTCGATGTGGGCATAGCGCGCAACAAGGTCCGGGTGGGCCGGATCCCCAATTACAAGGTCGGTGACCTCCTGGGTACGCAGCCCGACCCGGGCGAGATGATAGGTTGCCGTGACGCCCCGCCGTTCGAACTCGCCTTTTAGGTAATGCGTCGCGATCGGGCGACGCTGGATCCAGACAAGGATGATCCCCGCGAACAGCACCACGAGAATGCCGATCGCGACGACGCTGGCGACCCGCGCCCACAAAGGCGTAGGCCGTCTCACCACGACTCCGCGCGCCGGCTCAGACGCACCGAGCCCCTCGTCTCTCCGCCGCTCCTCCATTGGGCATTACTAACAACCACCGCGCATGACCGTTCCGACGGCGACACGACCGAAAGACGCCCGCGCGAGGAAACGCAAGAAAGATTGCCGTCGAGCAGAGGAAAAACGGCGCGTCGCCAGCGAAATTCTCAACTGTGATTAACTACCCGCCCTGGAGAAATCTGCGCTCGGCACTGGCAAGCGTTTAAGCGACATTCCAACTGTCATCATTGCAGCGCAACGCGCCGCCTGCTAGCCGCGCGCCGCAATGATCCCCCGTTACTCGCGCCCGCAAATGACCGCCATCTGGGCGGCCGAAAACCGCTACCGCATCTGGTGGCAGATCGAAGTCTTCGCTGCCGAGGCGATGGGCAATATAGGAATGATTCCGCGCGAAGATGCAGAATTGATCCGTGCAGCCTATGACCGGGACGCCCTTGGCGAAATCGATATCGAGGCGATCGACCGGATCGAGGCCGTGACCAAGCACGACGTTATAGCTTTCCTCACCTGGGCCGGCGAGAAGCTCGGCCCGGAGCGCCGCTGGCTCCACCAGGGGATGACAAGTTCCGACGTTCTCGACACGACACTAGCTCTCCAGCTGAAACAGGCCGGTGACCTCCTGATTGAGGACATCGATGCTCTTCTGAAGGTGATCAAGCGGCGAGCGCTCGAGCACAAGCTCACTCCGACCATCGGACGCAGCCACGGAATCCACGCCGAACCGACGACTTTTGGCGTCAAGCTTGCACAGGCTTATGCCGAGTTCTCTCGCAATCGCGAACGCCTTGTTGCGGCGCGTGACGGTGTCGCGACCTGCGCCATATCGGGTGCGATCGGAACCTTCGCGAACGTCCCCCCGCAGATCGAGGAGCATATTGCCGCCGAACTTGGTCTTCAGATCGAGCCGGTCTCAACGCAGATCATTCCGCGCGACCGCCACGCGATGTTCTTTGCGACGCTCGGTGTAATCGCCTCATCAATCGAGAGGCTGGCGACGGAGATCCGGCACCTTCAACGCACGGAAGTCCTCGAGGCCGAGGAATATTTTGCGCCGGGTCAGAAGGGCAGCTCGGCAATGCCGCACAAGCGTAACCCGGTTCTAACCGAGAACCTCACCGGTCTTTCCCGGATGGTTCGCGGCTACGTGACGCCGGCGCTTGAAAACGTCGCTCTCTGGCATGAGCGGGATATTTCCCATTCCTCGGTCGAGCGATACATCGGGCCGGACGCCACCATCACGCTCGATTTCGCCCTGAGTCGCCTCGCCAGCGTGGTCGACAAGCTCGTAATCTATCCCAAGCGTATGCAGAAAAACCTCGATGCCATGGGGGGCCTCGTCCACTCGCAACGAGTGATGCTCGCGTTGACTCAGGCGGGGCTCAGCCGTGAGGAAAGCTATGCCCTCGTCCAGCGAAACGCGATGCGGGTGTGGGAGTCGGAAGGACAGCTCTCGCTACTTGAGCTGCTGAAGGCGGACCCGGAGGTCGCGCAGCGGCTCTCGAACGACCAGCTGAACGACCTGTTCGATCTTGGCTACCACCTCAAGCACGTCGACACCATTTTCGCTCGCGTGTTCGGAAGCGCAGGTTAACTTTTTTCGCACAGCACAATTTCCCTAGTGCACTGCGGAAACGGATGGTTATTCTTCGCCATCGAACGAGCGGGGCTATGACAGCGGCACAAATCGTCGACGGGGTTGTGGAGGTGACAAGCGAGAGCGTCGGCATTCAGCCTTCGAGCTATCTGCTCGAACTCTCGCCCGACTGGATCGTCTTGCGCGCGTCGGAGAATGTTCATCACCTCCTGGGCGAGTCACATGTGACACTGATCGATGAGCCGCTTGGGCGCTTCGTTCACAGCCAGGCTCTTCACGATCTCAGAAACCTTTTCTCGCGGCTGAGCGGAACCACCGGAATCGGAAGGGCCTACGGTGTCCGCCTGACGGACGCCCACGAGTTTGTCGATCTCGCCTTCCAGCTGAGCGGAGGTCGCGTTTTGCTCGAGGCGGTTCGACCCCACGACGGCTTCGGGGAATGCTTCGGGACCGTTGGCGGTCTCATCGCCGGACTAGGAAACACGAGCGGTCAAGCGCTCCTCGACGGCGGCGCCCGCCGGATGCGGGCACTGACTGGTTATGATCGGGTGACGCTCACCGTGGGCGAACATCGTGCCGAAAGCAGCCGCGGAACGTTTCCTGCACGCGCAGCGCTTTCCCATGAGACGCCGTCGATCCTGTGCGACATTGATGCTCCACGAATCGAGGTCTTTCCGCGCCGCGCTGACGAGACAGCGGTCGGCGATGCTCTCGTGCGCGCACCGGACAGCCAAACGCTCGAGGAACTACATAGCGAGGGAGTGCGAGCATGCCTCAGCGTGCCCTTTTGCGTTGATGATGTAAGCGGCGCATTTCGCTGCGACAGCCGAACTGCGCGCAAGCCCCACTTCGAGATGCACGCCGCGGCCGAGCTTTTCGCTCAGCTGTTCGCGATGAAACTCGAAATCGACCAATTGCGAAACACGTAATCAGCCGCTGAAATAGTCCCGCGCCCGGGCAAAAAAGCTCTTTGCTGCCGGACACTCCTCGCCCGTTTCGGTGTCCCGAAACTCTTCGAGAATCTTCTTCTGTTTGGATGTCATCCGGGTTGGCGTCTCAACGAGGATCCGGGCAACGAGGTCGCCTCGCCCGCGTCCGTTAAGAACACTCATGCCCGCACCCCGGTGGCGGAGCTGTTCACCCGACTGGATACCGGCAGGAATCTTAAGCTCGATCGTTTTTCCATCGATCCCGGGAAGCGTGATCAGTCCGCCAAGAGCGGCGGTTGTGAAGCTCACGGGACAGTCGGCGATGAGCGTCGTGCCCTCGCGCGCATAGATCGGGTGCCGTCTCATATGGACGAACAGGTATAGATCGCCGCTCGCGGCGCCGCGGACTCCCGCTTCGCCTTCGCCCGCGACACGAATGCGCGTCCCTTCGTCGACACCGGCCGGAACCTTCACCGAAAGCTTGCGCTGCGCGATCGCCCTGCCCTCGCCATGACAGCTCGGGCACGGATCGGTGATAACCTCGCCCGAACCCCGGCACGTCGGACAACCACGTTCGACGACAAAAAAGCCTTGCTGGGCACGAACCTTGCCGATGCCGCCGCACGTCTTGCAGGTGCTCGCGCAATGATCTGTGCTGAGGCAGCCACGGCCGTGACATCGCTCGCAGCGGGCCATCGCCTGCACGGCAATAGCTTTCTCGACCCCGGTGAGCGATTCCTCGAGGCTTAGTTCGAGATCGTAGCGAAGGTCCGCCCCGCGCGCCGCATTCTGCTGCGCCCGCGGGTCCATGAACTCGCCAAAGATCGTCGAGAAAATATCCGAAAAGCCGTTAAAACCGGCGTCCCCGAAGGGATCGTTGCCGGCGCCGCCATTCTGGAAGGCGGCCTTGCCGAACCGGTCGTACGCGGCACGCTTGTTCGGGTCCTTGAGGATGTCATAGGCCTCGTTGATCGCCTTGAACCGGGCCTCGGACTCCTTGCAGCCGTTCTTTCGGTCCGGATGATGTTCCTTGGCAAGCCGGCGGTATGCCGCCTTGATCGATGCATCATCCGCGCCGCGTTGTATGCCGAGCAGCTCGTAATAATCCTGCTCAACCATCACCAGTCCCCACCCTACGCCGCACAGGTTGCGGCGCGGCCCCCTCGAGAGAGCCGCGCCCGATCATCAGCCCTTGTTCTCGTCGTCAACCTCGGAGAACTCCGCGTCAACGACTTCTTCCTGGCCGGCCTGCTGCTCCGCGCCCGGACCCGAAGCTCCGGCGCCAGAGGCTGCTCCGGCTTCCGCTTCTGCCTGCTGCGCCTTGTACATGGCCTCGCCAAGCTTCATGGCGGCCTGCGTCAGCGCTGCCGTCTTCTGCTGCATCTCATCGGCATCACCGCCTTCAACGGCAGTCTTCGCCTCGGCGAGTGCCTTCTCGATCTCGCCCTTCACGTCGGCAGAAACCTTGTCGCCATGCTCGGCAAGCTGCTTCTCGGTCGAGTGGATAAGGCTCTCGGCGTTGTTTTTGGCCTCCGCAGCAGCGCGGCGCTTCTTGTCATCCTCCGCAAACTGCTCGGCCTCCCGAACCATCTTTTCGATGTCGTTATCGTTGAGGCCACCCGATGCCTGGATACGGATCTGCTGTTCCTTTCCGGTGCCCTTGTCCTTGGCCGAGACATTGACGATGCCGTTGGCGTCGATATCGAACGTCACTTCGATCTGCGGCACGCCACGGGGCGCTGGCGGAATTCCGACAAGGTCGAACTGACCGAGCAGCTTGTTGTCCGCAGCCATCTCGCGTTCGCCCTGGAAAACCCGGATCGTAACGGCGTTCTGGTTATCTTCAGCGGTCGAAAAGACCTGGCTCTTCTTTGTCGGGATGGTCGTGTTCCGGTCGATCATACGCGTGAACACGCCGCCCAACGTCTCGATTCCGAGCGAGAGGGGTGTCACATCGAGCAGCAGTACGTCCTTGACGTCGCCTTGGAGCACACCTGCCTGAATGGCTGCGCCCATCGCGACAACCTCGTCCGGATTGACGCCCGTGTGGGGTTCCTTGCCGAAGAATTCCTTCACGCGTTCACGAACCCGTGGCATTCGCGTCATGCCGCCAACGAGCACGACATCGTGGATGTCCTTGGCATCAACGCCAGCGTCCTTCAGCGCCTTCTTGCAGGGCTCCATCGTGCGTTCGATGAGGTCATCGACGAGCTTTTCGAGGTCTGCACGGCTGATCGTTTCGACGAGGTGAAGCGGCGTGGTCGTTCCGCCTTCCATGCGCGCGGTGATGAAGGGCTGGTTGATCTCGGTCGTCGCAGCGGAACTGAGCTCGATTTTCGCCTTTTCCGCGGCCTCCTTCAGCCGCTGCAGCGCAAGCCGGTCGGTCCTAAGGTCGATGCCTTCCTTGGCCTTGAACCGATCAGCGAGCCAGTTAACGATGCGCGCGTCAAAGTCTTCGCCGCCGAGGAACGTGTCGCCGTTCGTGGACTTTACCTCGAAGACACCATCGCCAATCTCGAGGATCGAAACGTCGAAGGTACCGCCGCCAAGGTCATAGACGGCGATGGTCTTCCCGTCCTCTTTATCGAGGCCGTAGGCGAGCGCGGCAGCCGTCGGTTCGTTGATGATGCGCAGCACCTCAAGACCTGCAATCTGGCCCGCGTCCTTTGTCGCCTGGCGCTGCGCGTCATTGAAGTAAGCCGGAACGGTGATGACCGCCTGGGTTACGGTTTCGCCGAGATAGGCCTCGGCCGTTTCCTTCATTTTCTGGAGGATGAAGGCGGAAATCTGCGAAGGCGAATAATCCTTGCCTCCCGCCTCGACCCACGCGTCGCCGTTCGAGCCGCGAACGATCTTGTAAGGGACAAGTTCGGTGTCCTTCTTCGTGATCGGGTCGTCATAGCGGCGACCGATCAGACGCTTCACCGCAAAGATCGTGTTGTCGGGGTTGGTGACCGCCTGCCGCTTTGCCGGCTGGCCGATCAGGCGTTCGCCGTCCTTGGTGAAGGCAACGACGGAAGGCGTCGTGCGGGCGCCTTCGCTGTTCTCGATGACCTTCGGCTTGCCGCCTTCCATGACGGCGACGCAACTGTTGGTCGTGCCCAAGTCGATCCCAATGACCTTGGCCATGTCTTTGTACCTCTCTCTTACAGCCCCTCATCGGTCCCTCTTCGAGGCAACCGAAATACTGGATTGACCGCGATATAGGTGGCGCAATTCCGACGACAAGGACTGCCGTTGACGGCCCAGGGGACCTCGCCGGATTTGCCGGCATGTCCGCCGGGATATGGATCGCGGTGTGGAGCGACCTCGCGGCCCCGCCTAGCGGCGCGGACCCCAAACGCTCAAGGCATTGCCATTCCGCCGTTCACGTGGAGGGTTTGCCCGGTCACGTAACCGGCCTCGCGACTTGCGAGATAGACGCAGGCCGCGCCGATGTCGGCTCCGCTTCCCATTGCACCGACCGGAATGCGCGACAGAATGCTCCCGCGCTGCTGTTCGTTAAGAGCGTCGGTCATCGCCGACGTCATGAAACCGGGAGCAACGGCATTGACGGTAATTCCGCGACTTGCGAGTTCCTGGGCAACGGCCTTGGTCATCCCGATAAGACCGGCTTTCGACGCGACGTAATTCGCCTGACCAGGGTTTCCGGTAACGCCAACAACCGATGTCACGGAGATGATCCGGCCGAACCGCGCCTTCATCATCGGTTTTGCCGCCGCCCGCATCAGCCGGAAAGCGGCCTCGAGATTGATGCGGATGACGTCCTCGAATTCCTCGTCCTTCATGCGCATCAGCAGGTTGTCGCGGGTAACGCCCGCATTGTTCACCAATATGTCGAGCTTTCCCCCAAGCGCTTCGACGGCCTGTGGAACGAGGCGGTCCACAGCAGCGCCGTCCGAAAGATTACACGGCAGAGCGACGTGATCGTCGCCTAGTTCGGCGCGAAATTGCTGGAGCTTGTCCACATTGCTGCCCGAGACGCCAAGCCGAACTCCTTGAGCAGCGAGCGATTTCGCGATTGCGCTTCCAAGTCCACCTGACGCGCCGGTGACGAGCGCCGTCATCCCGTTAAGGTCGAACATCCTATGCGATCTCCCTCGCCAGTGCCTCGATGTCTTCCATCGACAACACGGTCGTAATCCTTGCTTGCGGCGCAATTCTCTTCACCATCGCGGCAAGGACCTTTCCGCCTATCTCGACGAATTCGTCAACGCCGGCATCCGCCATGGCCGCAATGCTTTCGCGCCAGCGAACCATGCCCGTCACCTGCTCCACGAGCTGGTTGCGGATCGTATCGGGATCGCTCGTCGGCTCGGCGGTGACATTGGCGTACAGCGGGACAGCAGGTCGACGGATGTCAACAGATCCCAGGGCCTCCGCCATAACTGCCGCCGCAGGCTGCATGAGCGGACAGTGGAACGGTGCCGATACGGGCAGGAGCACTGCACGTTTGGCTCCCATGTCCCGGGCAATCTCGATCGCGCGATCGATCGCGCCGCTCGAACCCGAGATCACGACCTGTGAAGGGTCGTTGTCGTTGGCGACCGTACAAACTTCGCCTTTCGCCGCAGCGGCGGCAATCTTCTCGGCAATCGCAAGATCGGCGCCGAGCAGCGCTGCCATTGCGCCTTCTCCGACCGGAACCGCTTGTTGCATTGCCTGCCCGCGGATCCTCAGGAGCTTCGCGGTGGTCACGATATTGAACGAGCCCGCGGCGCACAAAGCCGAATATTCCCCGAGGCTGTGGCCCGCGACGAAATTCACGCTTTTGCCCGCTTCTACGCCGCCATCCTTGGTCAGCGCGCGGAAGACCGCAAGTGAATGAGCCATGATTGCGGGTTGGGCATTCTCGGTGAGTTTCAGCTCTTCTTCTGGCCCCTCGCGCATCAGGCGGAATAGGTTCTGGCCCAGCGCCTCATCAACTTCGTCGAACACGTCGCGCGCGGTTCGGCTCGCGTCGGCGAGTGCCGCGCCCATGCCGACCGCCTGGCTGCCCTGCCCCGGAAAAAGAAAAGCGCGCATCGAAATCCCTCGGTTAATCCGGCGCGCCGATTGGCCGCTGGCGGGACCTTGGTCAAGCGAGCGAAGGAACACTTGGCACCCGGCGACAGTTGCTCGGTTGGTGAATCGGCCAAGAAGGAATGTTCGATGTTGCGTATAGTCGTGTTTACAGGAGCAATGCTCGCGTCCTCGCTCGCCGTTGCAGCGCCTCCGGCAAAATTCCTGCACGCGGCAATCCAGGGTGACAATTCGGAAACGCGGTTGGGCCAGTTGATCGCAACACAGGGTGCGAGCTCTTCGGTGCGCAATTTCGGATCGACCCTCGTCAGCGATCATACTCAGGCACGCGCGCAAGCAGTGGAGGTCGCGCGGAAAATGCACGTGCCTGCCCCCAGTTCAATGATGCCGGAGGCTCGTGCGGAATATGCGAAGCTCAAGCGGCTTCATGGGCCCGCGTTCGATCGCGAAGTGCGACGCTACATGGTCAACGACCATCGCAAGGACATAGCGGACTTTGAGCAACAGGCGCGTGGTCGCGAGAGGAGCACCGCAGCCTTGGCGCAGGCCCAACTTCCAACTCTGCGCAAGCATCTGCGCCTTGCAGAGTCCTTGCCCCGCTGACTTTTCGCTGAGCCGTTGCGCGGCTGGCCATGACCTGCGAAGCGGAGGGGCATGAGCGATGAAACAGCCCTGATCGATACTCACCCCGAGCCGTCCAGCCGGATGCTAGGCAAGTGGATGAGCCTCGCCATGGTCGTCGGGTCCATGGTGGGGTCAGGCATCTATCTCCTGCCAACAACTCTTGCGCCGTTCGGGCCGAATATCGTGGTCGCGTTCCTGCTGACCGGTTTCGGTACAATGTGTCTGGCGTTCGCACTCGCGCGGCTGGCAGCACGGTTTCCAGGCGGCCCCTTCGTCTACGTTGACCAGGCCTTTGGAGAAATGGCGGCGTTCGTGACGCTGTGGTGCTACACCCTGTCTCAAGTTACTGGGGTCGGTGGCGTGGCCGTCGCGGTCGCTGGAGCGCTCGGCCATGTGTTTCCTCCGGTCCTATCCGGTCCCGGGTTGATCGCGGTTGCCGTCGGCTCGATCCTGGTGCTGCTCCTGGTAAACCTTCGAGGTGCGCGCTCCGCCGGTGTCCTTCAGATAGGAACCGTGCTCATCAAGATGCTACCGCTCCTTGCCGTCCTCGCACTCGTTCTTGCGCGTTTCGGCTCCGGCCAGCCACTCGAGCCGCTCGCGACCGTGCCACTCAGCCTTTCCGGGACAACCGCCGCCGCGGCGTTGATTCTCTTTTCGCTGACCGGCTTCGAATGCGCTGCTGTCGCGGCCAATGTTACGCGCAACTCGACTACGACCGTACCGCGCGCAACGATCATCGGCACGGGTTTTACCGCCGTGGTGTACCTCTTGACGACGGTCGCGACGCTGATGCTCCTGCCAAGCGCCGTCGCGCAAAAAAGCGGCGCACCGTTCGCGGATGCGATCGGCCCCCTTCTTGGGAACGCTGCCGGGATCCTCGTAGCGCTGATCGCAGCAGTCAGCGCCTTTGGAACAGCCAACAGCCTGCTCCTCGTCGCCGCGGAATCATCCCGGACCATGGCGCAGGCCGGTGACCTCCCCCGGCTGTTCGGCAAGGCGAATAAAGTCGGTGCTCCGGCCGGCGCATTGTACATTTGCGCCGCTGCTGCCGCGCTCCTCGTACTTGCGAGTTCCTCGAAGAATTTTGTCAGCGTGTACATATTCATCACGCTTGTCTCGACGGTTTTGGCTCTCGTGCTATACGTCGTGTGCGCGGCAGCCGCGCTCAAGCTTCGTGCCGGCGGAACGTGGACAGCGATCATCGCAATCGGCGTACTTTACTCGATCGCCATGTTTGTCGGCGCCGGGCTCGATGTGTTGCTTTGGGGCGGCGCGCTGGCGATCGCGGGATTGCCCATTCGCGCTATTTGCCGGTGGCGAGGCGGCTCCAGCCGGCCGGCGGCGGAAAGTCCTGGCGCGCCGCTGGAATGAAGCGGCGCATCTTTTGTGCGAAGCTTCTCAAGCACACCTCGCTCGTGCCAAGCGGACCCGCCTTGTAGGTTGGAGACTGCATGCCAAGCTGGACCCGAGTGATCAATTCGGTGTCCTCGGCGTTAACACGGCGGTTGATGCGCCAGTTGAGGTACCGCGCGACCTTCATTTCGCGCCGATTATCCGGGATGGCATAACTGATCTCCCGGATGACGGTTTGCGTGCCGCTAACCGGGAGGAATTGCATGAAGTCCACTTGGTCCGGGTAAATGTCGAACGCGACGTTTGGGAACAGCTTGTAGTAGAGCCATTTGCGCTGGTGGCTCGCCGGCAGATGCTCGACGAACGGGAGGGTGCGCTGGTAGGCCCGCTCAAAGGAATTCGAGCTCTCCTTCTCGAGGAGATCGCCCTCCATCCTGTCGACGTGCTCGTTAGCCTCGATGCGATAGTTGCGCCCAAAGAGGCGGGTAAGACCGGGGTGACCAACGGGGATGTGCAGCCCGTCCGAATAATTGTCGGCAATGGTCTTCCAGTTTAGCGCGCGAGCACGAAGCGTCACTCGCCCGATCGCCTGCAGCTTTTCAAACTGGTAGGGTGCGATCTCAGCCTCATAAGGAGCCATCATCTCGGCAACGGGCGGCGCGCCGGTTTCCAGCGTTATGAAAAGAAAACCGTGCCATCGTTCGAGTGCCACCGGCTCAAGCCCGAGATCTTCGGGTCTTAGATCCGGATATTCGTTTCGATGCGGTACGCCGACCAGACGGCCGTCGCGCGCATAACTCCACGCGTGATACGGGCAGGTGAGCAGTCGGGCGCAGCCTCCACTGCCGTCGACCAGGCGGGAACCACGATGGCGACAAACATTGATAAAGGCGCGCGTTTCACCATCGTCCCCGCGCATCACGATCACGCTTTCGCCCAAATAGTCGAGCGTGCGCCATTCCCCCGGGTTGCGGATTTCGCTCTCGTGGCAAACGACCTGGGGCGCAGCGCGCAGGAAGGCCTTCTTCTCCGCCTCGAAAAACTCCGAATCGAAGTAGAGCCATCCCGGCAGGCTCATGCCATCCAGGCTGTCATGCGTCGCAACCGACTTTAGCTGTGTCGCCATGACGACGATCTGCCACGGCTAGCCCGCGGAAAGCAATCCGCGGGCCGCTTCGATCTCGTTAGTGACGCGGGAACTGGGCGTTGATGATTACGCCTGACGGAAGCTGACATTGGCCAACGCCACCTCCTGCCATTCCGTAACTCGGGCTCATAAGCGTAAAATGGCAGCGCATGAAACCGCCCGGCCCTTGAAGATTCGCTAGAACCTGGCCGGAATAATGGGTGATGGTCTCCTCATCCGGACCCCAGGGTCCCCATCCGCCCCAGCCAAAGCCCCAGTGGCTCCACGGTCGATGCCACCGGAAGCCGGGTCCCCAGCCGGCCCACAGCGAACCGTAGTCGCTGACGCGGCTTTCCGAGGTAATCTGAAACATCGGACCCTGATAAACTTGGCCATTGCTAAGCTGCGCAGCCATCGTCCCCTGGGTTCCGCCCGTCTCGGTCCAGGTAAAGGTTGCGCCGATGTCGCCTGCCATAGATTGGCCGGTCCCGACCCCGGTCGTGGTGCAGCCAGCGATCGCGATTGCGACCAGCGACGCCGCTGCCGTTTTGATTGATCGTGCAGTCATTTGTGTCGCTCCTTCCATGGTTAGAACGGCTAAGGTGCCCGCGCGGCTCCCGCGATCCGGAAAGTTCACCTGTTCGTGGGTGAATTATCGACCCAAGTTCATTGAGCCGCCTTGCCTTTTTCCAGCCTTTCAGCGATAGGAGGCCCCGATGGCGCACGGCCCTGCCGCTGCGCCTCAACTTTTTGGAAGACAGCCGGAGGGGCGCGCCATGGGGGTGCGTCAGCGATCGGCCAAAAGAGAGACGTAAAACATGCCGCTCTATGAGCATGTTTTCCTTGCACGTCAGGACCTTGCCCAGGCACAGGTCGACGCGCTCGCGGAAAACGCTACCAAAATCATCGAAGACAATGGCGGGAAGGTCGAGAAGACCGAGACTTGGGGTCTGCGCTCCCTCGCCTATCGGATCGCCAAGAACCGCAAGGCTCATTACGTGGCGCTCGACCTTGATGCACCGCCCGCGGCCATCGCGGAGCTGGAGCGTCAGTCGAACATCAACGAAGACGTTATCCGTTTCCTCACCATCCGGGTTGACGAACTGGAGAAGGGCCCCTCAGCGATGATGCGCCGTGGCGAGAAGGAGCGCGAGCGGCGTTCCGATCGCGGCGACCGCCCGGACTTCCGCCCCCGTGAAGAGGAGGTCGAATAATGGCCCGAGCATTCTTCCGCCGCCGCAAGTCTTGCCCGTTCTCGGGCAAAGATGCCCCCAAGATCGACTATAAGGATGTACGCCTGCTGCAGGGGTTCGTTTCCGAACGCGGCAAGATCGTCCCCAGCCGTATTACCGCAGTCTCCTCGAGGAAGCAGCGTGAGCTCGCGCGTGCGATCAAGCGCGCCCGCCACCTCGGCCTGCTCCCCTACGTCGTGAAATAAGGGAGCGCAGTCATGGAAATAATCCTGCTTGAGCGCGTCGAGAAGCTCGGCGCCATCGGCGACGTGGTGAAGGTCAAGGACGGGTTCGCCCGCAACTACCTTCTGCCGCGCAAGAAGGCTCTTCGTGCGAACGACGCCAATCGTAAGCTGTTCGAGTCCAACCGGGCTCGGATCGAGGAAGAAAATGCAAATCGTCGTTCGGAGGCCGAGAAGTCGGCAAAGGGCGTCGACGGCAAGACCGTCCAGCTCATCCGGCAGGCCTCCAACACCGGACAACTCTACGGTTCGGTGAGTGCGCGCGACGTCGTGGATGCACTTGAGGCCGAAGGTGCCAAGGTCGGCAAGAGCCAGGTCGTTCTGGATCGTCCAATCAAGACGATCGGAATGCACGAGGTGAAGATTGCGCTTCATCCGGAAGTGTCCGTGGCCGTAAAGGTCAACGTCGCGCGTTCACCCGAAGAAGCCGACCTCCAGGCCCAGGGTGTCGACGTGATGGCGCAGATGTTTGAGCGTGACACGGCCGTCTTCACCGAGGCCTATGATCCGAATGCAGAGCCGGGCGCAACCGCCGAGGCCTCTTCCGAGAGCTCGGAAGCGGAAGCGTAAGCTCGCCGCGAAAGCAACGGAAATAAGGCCGCCGGTCCTCTTCGGATCGGCGGCCTTTTTCGTTGCGCCTAGCCGCTTATCGCAAAGCGCGTTCGGCCTCCGGGGCGGCTGCATCTTGAGAAGTATTCATGCCGCGAGCTTCCCCAATAATGCTGTCTCTCGTTCGATCCACGGCTTGAAGCTTGGCCGCTCAAGGATCGAGTCGACGTAAGCAAACACTCTTCCGTGTCGCGAAACATCCCGTTCGCAGCCAAGATGAGCAAAGTTCGCAAACGGGCTCGCAATCGCGATATCCGCAAGCGTCATGCGATCGCCGACAAGGAACTCGCCTCGGTTCGGCACAACGGTTTCGAGATAATCGAGTAACGGCGGCATCTCCTGCGTCTCCGCGGTTCTCGCAATCTCCTCGTCTCCCGGGCGGCCGAAGAAACGCGGCGCGACAATTCGATTGTAGAACATCTTGCCACCGCAGGCGGTCAGCGACGTGTCCGCGAATTCCTCGAACCAGATCACTTTGCCGCGCATGCGGGGATCGGCAGGAATGAGCGCCGGATCTGGAAACTTGGCTTCGAGATAGTGAATGATGGCGCTCGAGTCGGCGAGGGTGAAGTCGCCGTCGCGAAACGCAGGCATCTTTCGAAGCGGACTTGCCTCGACAAATTCGTCACTCGGCTCGCCGGGAACAGCGCCCGTAGGCTTGAGCTCGAATTCGATCCCCTTCTCTGCCCCATAGGCGAGCACCTTGCGAACATAAGGTGAAAGCGACGAGCCATAGAGAATCATGAACCAACACCTCCTCTTGAGCGGCGAGCGGCGGACTCTCGTCGCGGGTCGCTCGCTGACACCAGTAGGAGGCTGTGTGATGCGCAGCAACGGCGCAAGGATAACAGCCCGAAAGCTACCGGATCGCGAAATCACATTTTGCCAATTTGGTGAATTACTATATTATTCGTAAAACCGCGTAGGTACAAACGATAACGAGACGGGACGCTCTCATGACGACAAGGATCCGCGAGGTGCGCCGGGCGCGCGGATTAACTCTCGAGGACGTGGCGCGCCGCTGCGATCCCCTTACGACGCCCCAGACCATCGGACGTCTTGAAACAGGAATGCGAACGGTGTCGCTTGCATGGCTGGATCGGATCGCGAAGGCCATGGACGTCGACCCGCACGATCTTCTCCTCGCCGGCGAATCCTTGAATCTTAAGGTTCTTGCCATCCTTGGACCTGGCGGAGCGGCCGCTCCGAAAAAGGAAGCGATCGTTGTTCCTCCCTCGATCTCCGCAGGGCAGATCGCCGTCCTTGTTGGTGCAAGCACGGGCGAATATCGAGCCGGGGATGAGCTTTGGTGCGAGACGCTTGAGCCTCGCAACTTTGGACTTGCTCTCAATAGAGATGTGCTCATTCCGCGGCCCGGCGGACGCTTCCTGTTTGGGCGGCTGATCAATCGCGACCCGGAAAAACTTCAAATTCTGCCGCTGGAAGCCGGCGGGCGCCAACAAGTCGTAGCAAATCCTTCCTGGCTAGCCGTTGCACGGCGCCTGGTGCGACTGCTCTGACCGATGCGCGCAAAAAAGAATTCGTGGGTCAAACAGGCATTGGGATGGTGGGCGGTGACGGGCTCGAACCGCCGACCCTCTCGGTGTAAACGAGATGCTCTACCAACTGAGCTAACCGCCCGTGGCACCGCCAGTGCCACGCGATTATTCAAGCTGCAACCCGTTCTCGTCGACGGTGTTAGCTAAAGCCCCTGCGGTAGGTCGCCACCACCAGCAAACGGCTCAAAGAAATGGATTGAGCGGCGGAGGCTTCCATCCGGCTGTCGCAACGAAGGCGCGGTTGAGGAAAGCGCTCTTGCCGTAAAGCAGCGGTGTTCCCTCGGGGCCGTCCACCCGTCCCCCGGCCGCAAGGAGAACGGCATGACCCGCCGCGGTGTCCCACTCGCTGGTGGGAGAGGCCCGTGGGTAGATATCGGCTTCGCCCTCGGCCACGATGCAGAACTTGAGCGACGAACCGACCGCAACATATTCGCAGCTTCCGACCGCCTCCTGGAGATAGTCGATCGTCGCCTGGTTGAGATGCGATTTTGAGGCGACGGCTATTGTTTCTGCGCCGCGAGGGCGCGTCCGGATCTCACGACGACCACCCTCATCCTGGACCCATGCCTCAAGGCCCTCACAGCCAGCATGAAGACGTCCCGTCGCGGGGGCAAATACGACCCCGAGCGTTGGCGTCCCTTGCTCGATGAGCGCGATATTGACGGTGTAATCGTCACCGCCCCGCACAAATTCCTTGGTCCCATCGAGGGGGTCGACGAGAAAATAGGTGTCGCCATGCGCAGGGATACGGCCGGCCGCCACCTCTTCTTCGGCGATTACCGGGACACCGGGAGCGCAACGCGCAAGCGCGGCCAGGATGACCAGCTCCGCCGCGCGATCGGCCTCGGTTACGGGCGAGGCATCCCACTTGGTCTCGACGTCGAAGCCGCGACGAACGATCTCCAGGATTGCTTCCCCCGCTTCCTGCGCCGCCTCCGCGAGATTGTTCAGGAGACGACCATACTCCTCCATTATCGCGGTGCCATCCGAATCCCGCCATCGAGCCGTACCGCAGCAGCGTTCATGTACGGATTTTCAATGAGGAAGCAGGCAAGACGCGCGTATTCCTCGGCCTGTCCGAGACGCTTTGGAAATGGCACCTGAGCCCCGAGCGCGTCCTGAACGTTGGCCGGCATCATCGCGACCATAGGCGTTTTGAATACACCGGGGAGGATCGTGTTAACCCGCACAGCATCATTCATAAGGTCGCGCGCGATCGGCAAGGCCATCGCGAGGACCCCGCCCTTCGATGCCGAATAAGCTGCCTGGCCGATCTGGCCATCCTTCGCTGCAACTGATGCCGTATTGATAATGACACCCCTTTCCCCGTCGACACCAATCGGTTCCAAATCGACCATGCCGAACGCAGAATTGGCGATGCACCGAAAGGTCCCGATGAGGTTGATCTGAATGGCAAGTTCGAACTGCTGCATGGGGTAAAGCTTCGCCGTCTTCGTTTCCTTGTCGCGCGCTACCGTCTTGGCTGCATTGGCGACCCCTGCACAATTGACGAGCACGCGCTCCTGCCCATGGGCCGAGCGGGCTCGCTCGAATGCCGCACGCACCTTGTCGTCGGATGTTACATCGACCTCGCAGAATATGCCGCCGATCTCGCCTGCAACCACCTCTCCGCGCGCCGCGTCGCGATCGAATATCGCGACCTTTGCTCCGCGCTCGGCAAGGGCGCGCGCGGTCGCTTCGCCAAGACCTGACGCTGCGCCCGTCACGACGGCGGCTACTCCCTTGACGTCCATTCTTTAGTCCTCTCGTAATGGGGCTTGCTTTGCGCCTATTCGGTGACCAGCCCCGATGACAAGGCTGATCAAGCACAGTTGTCTTAACGCGAGCCATCCAGAGACGCTCGCGCTTCGCTACGCAAAGAGCAGCGGATCACCCCTTCGAACCGCTTCATCCAAAATCGCTAAGTGATTCATAAACAGTGCATATTCGATGGGCATAATGGAAACTCAATCCTGTCGCAGGAGTAGCGGTCCTGCGCGCGATCGCGGCACGCCTGTTGGGGGAAATGCAGTGCAAGGGACGGCGTCGAGATTCCTGATCGGTGCGGTAGCGGCAGGGGCGATCGCCTGCGCGTCCACGACCAGAGCGGAGCCCATCGCTCCGGCACCCGCCGCGAGCGCCCCTGCCCCGATTCCGATCGCAGCAGAAGTGGCTGCGGCCTATGGCACCTTTCGGATCCAGCCGATGTGGTTTCACAACGGCGTCCCGACCCCTGCGGTCGAGAAGCTCATCACGATCCTGAAACGAGCTCCATTCGACGGTTTTCCCGAAGGGACGCAGCTTGCGGCCGAGGTCGAAGCGACCGTCGCACAGGTCGCGATCAACCCGACGCTCGCCGCAAGGTCCGAGCAGATGCTCTCAACTGCCTGGGTGCACTACGTGCAGGAGCTTCGGCGGCCAACACCGGGGATGATCTACGCCTACCCTGTGCTGAAGCCGCGAGCGACACGCGCTGATGAGCTTATACTGACGGCGGCGGCAGCGCCCTCACTCGCGGACAACCTCGAGGCGACATCCGAGTTGAACCCGGTCTACGCAAAACTCCGCGATGCGGCCTGGGCCGAGGCCCAGACGAACGGTAATTTCACGCCCGATCCGCGCCTTCTCGCCAATCTCGACCGAGCGCGATCAATTCCCGCGCGGGGGCGCTTTGCATTGGTCGATTCCGGGGACCAACGCCTCACCTTGTTCGAGAACGGGCAGAGCGTTGATTCAATGAAGGTCATTGTCGGTACGAACCAACTGCCAACGCCCCTTATCGCGAGCATCATTTATTATGTGACGTTTCATCCCTATTGGCACGCCCCCGATCATCTTGTCCGGAAAACGATTGCGCCCACGGTGCTTCGACAAGGCATGAAGTATCTGAAATCGCACGGTTATCATGTCGTAAGTGACTGGACCGGAAGTGGAGCGGATCTCGACCCGACCACAATCGACTGGAAAGGTGCTGCAGCCGGAAGCGTGCATCTGCTCGTTCAGCAAGACCCCGGCCCGCTCAACTCGATGGGAAACCTCAAATTCCCTTTCGACAATCCAGAAGGCATCTATCTTCACGACACGCCCAGCAAGGACCTGTTCGCAAAAGAGACCCGATTCCTCAGCAACGGCTGCGTTCGCCTTGAGGACGCTCGGCGGTTTGGGCGCTGGCTACTCGGAACGGAGCCGGTCGCACCTGGAGCTACCCCGGAAACTCCCGTTCAGCTCCCCAAGGGTGTACCGATTATCCTGACCTATCTCACGGCGCAGGTGGTCGACGGTAAGATCGTTTATCTTCCGGACATCTACGGCTGGGACAAGGCCGCACCGCCCGAAGTTGCGTCCGCCAATTAACGAGCCCTCGCCGGGTCCAAGGCGTCCCTATTCTTCCTGAACCGAGCATAAAGAAAACCGGCCCGGACTTTCGTCCGGGCCGGCTTGTTTTTGACCAAACTTACTGGCCGCGCTCGGGTGCCGGCGGCGGAGGCGGCGGCGGAGGCGGCGGCGCTGGGCAGGTTGCCGTTGCCGGGATCACCGAGCCGTCCGGGCACGTCTGCGTTGCCGGCGGAGGCGGCGGCGGAGGCGGCGGGGGTGGCGGAGGTGGCGGCGGCGGCGGCGGCGCCCAGAAGTTGTAGATCACGCTCGCGAGAAGGCTGTGTGACCGGAAGCGAGCCTTGGGAATGTTGACCGGAACAGGCCCGCTCGCCGCGGTGAACGTGTCGTTGAGGTTCAGTCGCGATACGTTGAAGAAACGGTACTTCAGCCCAAGATCGATGTTCGGCGAAATCGCGTAACGGACCCCAAGGATCGCCTGGAAAGCGAGCTTGCTGTCGGAATCGTGGAAATGGGTGACCCCCGTGTACGGGCTCAGCACCGGCGCGGTGAAATCATACGTCGCCCGTGCAATTCCAAGACCGCCACCCGCGTAGCCGCTGAGGCCGTTCTCGTCGCCGAAATCAAACAGCAAGTTGCCCATCAGCGAAAGCGCATTCGCACTTCCCGTGGTCGGGAATACGGTATCGAGAGTGTTTGCCGTGTCGATCCCAGCGTGCTTGTACGCGAGTTCCGCCTCTAGGCGGACAGCACCGAAGTCGTAACCAGCGATCCCGTCGACGTCGTAACCCGTCTTGTGATCGAGCGTATACTTCGGATTGGTGATATTGTCGGTCACACTAAACGGTGAGTCCTCGACCCACATCACACCGCCTTCGAGCCCCACATAAACGGAGTGGTCCCGCGCGACCGCGGGGGTCGCCAATGCAGTCGATGCGAGCGCCACCGTAATGGCCAGCTTGCGCATAATTGTCCCCTTTCACTTGCGTTCTAATTTCGAACCGCGCGGACACATTATGAGAGCACCGTGTGCCGCGCAAGATTCCGATTACCCAGTGATGTTGCTCAAAAGCCTCATTCGCAGAGGCGCCAGCAGGAAAAACGTCGTCTTGCGGACATTGCCGTCGGTCAGACATCCCGCGGCAGGGCTGCAGGCGCTGCTCCCGAGTGGTCTTCCGATGGTCACAGCTTGTGGCTTTCGTGCCTGTCCTTCGCCGTTCGACACGGGTGGCGACGGGAAGGCTGGCCGTAACGCCTATCTCCGCGACGCCCCCACGCGGTGCGGTCCGAGCAGCGCAAACCTGCTCAACAAGGGCGCCCCAAGCGCACCCCCCCGAACGACGTTCGAGGAAGAGCGCCCGGAGCCTTGTCTTAAGGCGCTTTGCTCAAACAACGTGCTCGGAATGACCGTAAACGAGAACGGTCATATATCCTTGGCGCTCGGCCACGCGCGCGTGAGCGGGAGTGGCACTTGCCTCAAAATGTTCGGCGGCCGCTTCATCACAGCCATATTGCGGTGTGACAGAGCCGGAAGTTGCCACGACCTTGCAGCCTTTCACGGCCCCCGCGCCGTCAATTGCGAGAGCCATGACCTGTCCACCGAGGAGCGTTTCGCCAGGCTGCAGCGAGGACACAGCCAACGTCGCGGTCGGGCTGAACCGGCGTTCGAACGTGATCCGGGTAACCTCATCCTTCGCGCCAGTCGTGCTCGATGCTTTCGCCATCGAGGCTCCGCTGCCCGTGACGGAACAGTCCGTTGTTCCCTGAGTACTGACGCTAGTCTCATATCGGCAGGACTGGGTCTGGCCGTCATCGGTGACGGTAACCGTCACTCGCTCCCACCAGGGGGCGGCGGAATTTAGTGCTGGAGAAGTATGGGCGGCGGTTGAGGCGAGAGCCAAAGCTGCAAGTGCGCGGACCACGTTTCACTCCTTCGCGCCCGCCGCTCCAGCGGCCTGATTGCCGCCGCCACCTGATCACCCAAACGCCGCAAAAGCATTTTGGTGTCCGTGAAGTTGACGAAGTTTTGCTCCAGTCCATCCGATGCGACGGACAGCGCCTAAAAAGCTTCTCGCTTACCAAGATGCGTGGGGACGGTCGCTCTGGCGGACAGGCCAATAGAAATGGGGGCCGGCATTGCTGCCAGCCCCCACTGCGCCGAGCGAAGGATCTGCCGGTATTCGTAACCTGGTTGATAGTGCCTTTCGGCCTATCTACCCGCTCTCGATCCTGACTCACCAGCTCAGGCGTCGCTTTCCATCATGCAACTCCCTCGAATGAGGAGCCCGGTTAATCTACTCGACTACGTGGCCCGAAGGCTCGCTGGTCTTTCGACTGGCCCGGCCTGGCTTCCTGAAGACTGCACGATCCGAAGAACGGTAGTCTCTCGGCGCCAAAACCGCCTGATGTTCTGCGGCCCTTCTTGGGTCGGCCACTCTTGCGTCCCGCTTTGCTCACCCGATCCCACGAGGAGATAGGGGAGCCGCGTCGCGCAAGAGAAGATCAACTCTTCCGGCGCCTCTTCCCGGCTGGCCCCGGGAAGAACCCGAAAGCTCTTCCCAATTGCCTGCCGGCGGAGATCGGTACTTTGGTCGCCTGCCGCGCTCGTCTTTTCCGTTGCCGGATCTTCCGAGGAGGCGGGGACTTCCGTCCCGATCACACAGCTCTTATGAACCCTTCCCCCCGAGTCGCGAAAGCAGAATTTTCGGTAACGGCCCTGTGGATAATGGGGATTTCGGGAACAACCGTTTGGTCTCGTTGACGCCGGTGCCCTTTGGTTGCCGATACGTTCCTGCTGCCCTACCTCTTTAAAGTGCCTGACTCGCCCGCCCTCAATTCCGATCCCGCCTACCTCGCGGGGCTGAATCCACCGCAACGCGACGCGGTGCTCACGACCGAAGGGCCTGTGCTGGTCCTCGCCGGCGCAGGAACAGGCAAGACCGCGGCACTGACGGCCCGTCTCACTCACCTGATTGCGAGCCGCAAGGCCTGGCCTAGTGAGGTTCTTGCGGTCACATTCACCAACAAGGCCGCGCGTGAAATGCGCGAGCGTGTCGCAAGCCTGTCTGGCGGAGCGCTCGAGGGCATGCCGTGGCTTGGAACATTCCACTCGGTCGCCGCCCGAATGCTGCGCAGCCATGCCGAGCTCGTTGGGCTTCAGTCCAACTTCACCATCCTCGATACCGATGACCAACTCCGGGTTCTCAAGCAGCTGATCCAGGCTGCGAACCTTGATGACAAGCGCTGGCCTGCACGGCAGCTCGCGAGCCTCATCGACCGCTGGAAGAACCGCGGCTGGACTGCGGCCCAGGTCGACGCGGGCGAGTCCGAGGCCTTCGCCGCGGGTCGAGGTGCCGAACTTTACGCGCACTATCAGGAGCGATTGAAGACCCTGAATGCCTGCGATTTCGGGGACCTGTTGCTGCATATGCTGGTCATTTTCCGAGCGCACGCCGACGTGCTCGCCACGTATCGCGAACGTTTCAAATATCTGCTGGTGGATGAGTATCAGGATACGAACAGCGGTCAGTACGAATGGCTGCGCTTGCTTGCCGAACCACGCCGTAACCTCTGCTGCGTCGGTGACGACGACCAGTCGATCTACTCGTGGCGTGGCGCCGAGGTGGCGAACATCCTTCGGTTCGAAAAGGACTTCCCCGGCGCGAAGATCATTCGCCTGGAACAGAATTACCGTTCCACTTCCCATATTCTTGCAGCCGCCGACGGACTGATCTCACACAATGCTGGCCGCCTCGGAAAGAGCCTCTGGACGGACGCGGGAGACGGCGAAAAGGTTCGCGTTGTCGGAGTCTGGGATGGCCCAGAGGAAGCACGGCGCGTTGGCGAAGAAGCCGAGACGCACATGCGAAACAGCGGTTCGCTCGACGACATCGCGATCCTCGTGCGCGCGCAGTTCCAGACGCGCGAGTTCGAGGAACGATTCATCGCAATCGGGCTGCCTTACCAGATCATCGGGGGTTTCCGGTTCTACGAGCGTGCAGAGATCCGGGATGCAATCGCCTACCTGCGGCTGATCGCGCAGCCCGCGGACGATCTCGCATTCGAACGGATCATCAATACACCCAAGCGGGGCCTTGGAGACAAAGCGGTGGCGACCGTCCACCGGCACGCGCGCGCAACGCAGCAGCCCTTGCTTCTCGCAGCCGCAAGCCTTCTTGATAGCGATGAACTGACCCCCCAGGCTCGACGCGCTCTTGGCAACTTCATTGCCGATGTGGCCCGCTGGCGAAAAATGGCGGGCGAAGTGCCGCATCCCGAACTCGCGCGGCTCATGCTCGATGAATCCGGCTACACCGCAATGCTTCAGGCGGACCGCTCGGCGGAGAGTGCAGGAAGGCTTGAAAACCTCGCGGAACTTACGCGCGCGATGGAGGAATATGAAACTCTCGGCGCCTTCCTCGAACATGTCAGTCTCGTGATGGACAATGACGAGGCTCGACAAGGCGAACGCGTCACCTTGATGACGATTCACGCGGCCAAGGGCCTGGAGTTCGACACGGTGTTCCTCCCAGGCTGGGAAGAAGGCGTGTTTCCCTCGCAGCGATCCCTCGACGAGGGGGGGCTTGCCTCGCTCGAGGAAGAACGGCGCCTCGCTTATGTCGCGATCACGCGAGCACGCCGAAAATGCACGATCTTCCACGCAGCAAATCGCCGGATCTATGGCCAGTGGACGAGCTCGATCCCCAGTAGGTTCGTCGCCGAGCTGCCGGCGCCGCACATCGAGCAGGAGACGACGATGAGCGGGGGCGAAAGCCTTTGGCGTGCGCAATGGTCCGAGCGGGCGGATCCCTTCGCGCACCTTGGACCTGCCCAGTCGATGCGCGCCAGCACCCGGGGTCCTGGCTGGCAGAGAGCTTCGCGCGGCAATTTCAATCCTGAACCACAACGCGTGATCGAGTCGCGCGCATCAGCGGTCAGCCTGGGAAACCAGGGACGCACCGATCTCACCGAAGGTCAGCGGGTGTTCCACGTCAAGTTCGGTTACGGCATCATTGCCGCAATCGAGGGCAATAAGCTCGAAATCGACTTCGAGCATGCCGGACGCAAAAAGGTGCTCGACAGCTTCGTCAGCGCGAGCTGACCCATATGTCCATGGCAACGAAGGTGGGCACGGCCGGCTGGACAATTCCACGGGACGTTGCCGGCGTATTCCCGGACAAGGGTTCGTCACTTGAGCGTTATTCGGCGTGCCTTCCGGTCGTGGAAATCAACAGCTCGTTCTATCGTTCCCACCGGGCGTCGACCTGGGAACGTTGGCGCCACAGTGTTCCCGCGTCCTTCCGATTTTCCGTGAAGGTGCCAAAGGCCATTACGCACGAGGCGAAACTCTGCAACTGTTCGGAACTCCTCGGCACATTCCTTGGAGAGACCAAAGTCCTCGGCGACAAGCTTGCCGTGTTGCTTGTGCAGCTTCCGCCCAAGCTCTCATTGGATGTCGAGCACGCAGAGCTCTTCTTCAAAGAACTGAAGGCGCGCACGCGTGTCAAAATTGCGTGCGAGCCACGCAACGCCAGTTGGTTTACCGCCGAGGCCGATGCGCTCCTGAGGGAGCACGAGGTCGCTCGGGTGGCTGCGGATCCCGCGATCTGCGAGCTAGGCGCGGATCCGGGCGGCTGGCGCGGACTGAACTACTGGCGCCTTCACGGCTCGCCGGTGCTCTATCGCTCTCCTTACGCGGCACGAATCCCGAAGATCGCGGAACGGATCGCCAACCTCGCTGAGAAAACGACAGATGCTTGGGTCATCTTTGATAATACGGCGTCGTCGGCGGCTATGAGTGATGCCCTTGCCCTCATCGAAACGTTGCACGGATCTCCAAGCAAGTCCTGATCAATTTGCATCCTTGCGCAAGACCTTGCGCACCCACGGAATAATCGACGTCCAGCTGAGTTCTTCGAAAACCTCAACTCCGGCGAGATTGTCGTGCCGCCAGACCACCTCGCCGGCGGGCATGTTCAACCCTTCGACGAAGACGCTGATATAACTTCCGACCGGCGGCAGGCCGCTTCCTTCCAGCTGGAGGCCACGCGTCGAGATGTTGCGCAGCATCGCCGGAGAAAAGTGCTGGCCGCATTTGACGTGCGCGATGCAGCGGACTTCGAGGCGTGGCATTGTCCGGCGATCGGGCGCCTGGCTCACGAGCTTGCGATTCAGCAAGGCAATGACGTCGATCGAGTCCTCGAACCGAACGCCGAGCTCTCCGCGTTTGCTCCATGCGATCTTGCCCGGAGCTCTCTGGCCCGTCGCAAGCTCTACAGCGACACGCTCGCCAAGTGCGGTCGCAAGATCAGCTCGTACCGTAACCCCGAGTGAAGAGATCTTGCGGATTTCGCAATCGCTTCGGACGCCCGAATAGTAGATCGCGGCAGCGTCGAACGGCCCTTTGTCGATACCCGCAGCAACGTCTTCCGGCCAAGGAAGGCGCTCTCCGACGACAATCGTTGTGACGGAAAGGTCAGTCAAATTCCTATTTCCCGGTCCGTGACCCGTCGACCTTGGCGTTCACGCCACTAACAAGTCGCTAACGAGCCGCGCCGGTACGGGAAAAAGGAGGCGATCCGAAAAGCAGACCGCCTCCCGAGCAGGTCAGGCCTTGTTTGCCGTCCAGCTGAACTTTGAACCGTCAAGCTTGTTCTCGCTGACTCCGGTCAGCTTGCCATCGGCCCCGACGGTAAACGTCGTGACCGACACGACCTTGCCAGCGCGCTTGTCGGTCTCCTCGTAACTGTTGTCGGACAGCTTCTTGACGGAAGCCATGGTTCCGGCGGGGTCACCCTTGATCGGCGTGTCGGTCCCGTCGAGCTTCGCGTCATAGCTCGTTCCACCAGGCGAGCTCATGTGCAGCATGTCGGGATCCGCCTTGAGCGTGATGGTGAGGCTCTCGATATTGATATTCTGTGCCTTCGACGGCTTCCACGCTCCCGAAATCGCGTGTGCGCCGGCTGGCCCCGCTGCAACGCGGCTTTCATCGACATGTCCCGTCGATGGTGGCGCATTGGCGATTGTCTTGTCGTTGAAGTCGATCCCCAACGTGTTCCCGTCGGCGGAAACCTTGATTGTCGAACCGCCCGTGTCGCGGCCCTTGAGCTTCGTCGATTGCTGAACCGTCTTGTCATCGACAACCTTGATTGCGACCTCGTCATAATAGGGATGGCCGGTTACGGGATGGAAAGCGCCGTCGGCTTGAACTGACCAGGGCGGTGTGCACGTCTTGCAGGAGTACGTGCCATTCTGCAGCAAAAATTGATCAGGCTTCTGGTCCCACTTTGCCGAAGCCACGTCAGCCTTCCACGTGCCGTTGATGCCGGATCCGGCCGTGGCCGTC
Organism: Sphingomicrobium sp.; assembly: GCA_035944075.1. Classification (GTDB taxonomy): domain Bacteria; phylum Pseudomonadota; class Alphaproteobacteria; order Sphingomonadales; family Sphingomonadaceae; genus Sphingomicrobium. The sequence goes on along the minus strand of DASZBO010000111.1, from coordinate 15,059 downwards.
GCACTCGCATTATCGGTGCTGGTCGTCGTTGTGGTCGCCGTCGAATTCCCGCCAGTGGTTGCCTGCTTGCACCCTGCAAGCGCAAGGACCGCAATCGCGGCAAACGCCGCCGTTCTGCTTAGCCGCATCGGAAAATCTCCCCTTGCTTAGGTCACGCCCGTCACCATTGGCGGCGCGTGGGTCGACGGCATCGCACAGTGGGCGGCGTCGTCGGCGGACGAGCTAACCACCGGACACGACAATAGGCAACGATGTTAATTCGAACGAAAGTTTAACGGAAGCCGCTAGGTCTCAAATTCGCGTTCCGGCAATTTTTCCGACCGCGAACGTAATACCCATCGCGAGAAAACCGCCGAGCACGTTCCTTGCAACTGACGGCAAGAGCGGCGCCCCGCCGAGCCTCGCCGAAACCCAGCCGGTGAGGGCCAAGGCGAGTAGTACCGCCCCGCCGGAGATCCAAATTCCCGTGAGGCCGGGAACGAGGACCATCGCGAGAAAAGGGATAAGACCACCGGCGGTGAACGCCAGCATGGACGCGAACGCCGCAGTCCACGGATTGGACACGGTCGAAGGATCAAGTCCGATTTCGAGCCGCGCATGGGCCGTCAAAGCGTCACGTTCCGTCAGCTGTTCAGCGACTTCGCCTGCGAGGTTCGAATCGATCCCGCGATCCTCAAGAAGCTTAGTCAGTTCGCGTAGCTCGCCCTCGGGATCGGCGGCGAGCTCGGCACGCTCCGCAGCGAGTTCTGCCACTTCAAGATCGCGCTGACTCGAAACGGACACATACTCGCCAGTCGCCATCGACATCGCCCCCGCGACGATTGCCGCTATCCCGGCAAGCACAACAGTCGAATGCGAAGCCGACGCGCCGGCCACTCCAAAGATGATTGATGAGGTCGATACGATGCCGTCGTTTGCGCCGAGTACTCCGGCACGCAACCAGTTGAGTTTGCTCGCAATTTGGGCGCCCTGGGGCTCACCGGAATTAGGCTGGTCGGCCCCTTGGGACTGCGGCGACATACACCTCCCCGAGCCTATTCTCTTCCCAAGGTCAAGCGCAGAAAACGACAGGTGAAGGAACCCGACTCGGCTGCAAAGCATTTCCGCGACAAAAGTCAAGAACAATTTCGGGTGAAAAATGAAGCGTTTAGTGACCATGCTCGCGCTTGCGGGCAGCTGTGTACTTACGAGCTCCATCATCCCTGCCCCGGCCTTTGCGCTGGAAACCCCTGAAGCGCAGATGGCGGCAATGGATGCGGCAAGTCAGGCACGTATCGACATGATGGAAGCATTCGAGGGCAAAACACTCAAGCCCGGTCAGTATGTCTGGCGGGACGTGCCCGAGGATGCTGGGCCTGAACGCGTTGTCGTCAGCCTCTCCGATCAGATGGCTTATATCTATCGCGGCAACACGCTGATGGCTGCAACCACCATCTCGAGCGGACGCGATGACAAGCCGACACCGACCGGCATTTTCTCCGTCCTCAACAAGACCCCCATGTACCGGTCGAAAAAATATGACAACGCACCAATGCCTTATGCCGAGTTCTTCGAGCCACACGGTATCGCGCTTCACGCGGGCTACGTCGGGAGCGAGCCGAACAGCCATGGGTGTGTCCATTTACCAACGGCATTCGCCAAGAAGCTTTATTCCGTCACAGGATTGGGCACGCCGGTCTTCATCGGCGCCTAGGCTTGCGAAGGGGGGCCGCAGTTCGGCGGCTCCCTTCACTGACTCTTACCGGCGATGCGCTCGAGCGGAAAATGGTCCGGAAAGCTTAGTGCATGCCTGGACGAATCAGCGTGAACATCTGGCGAACTGTTTTGTTGCGGGGCAATTGAAACGGGATTGTCAATAACTATTTGAACTTGGTGGCTATTGCTGCGTTCAAGCCAGCAAGAGACTGATCAAAAAAGGTTTTGGCTGTGAAAATCCGGATGCTGACCGGCGTTGCCTGTGCGGCGCTGACGATCCTTTCTGCGCCTATTGCCGCTGCGACCAACCCAGAGTTGCCAACGGCGCCGGCGTTCAATGCTGCCGCGGACCAGGCAGTCCACGCGTTTTACGCTTCTCGCGGAGGCGCGCCACTGTGGCTGCAGGGTGGCGCCGAGTCGAATGCCGCGCAACAGCTTATCGCTACGCTCCGACGGGCATCGCTTGACGGCATGCCAAGCGGGCCTGCCTTCGCCGAGCAAGCGCAGGCACTCCTGGCGCAAGCACAGGCCGGCGCACCCGGCGCCCTTGCGAGTGCGGATCGGCTGCTGACTTCCGGATGGATTCGGTATGTCGAAGCACTGCAGACACCACCGGACGGGATTACCTACGGTGATCAGTGGGTCATGCCACGGCGGGATTCGGCGGCAACAATCCTTGCGAAGACGGCCGCCGCGCCATCACTTGCCGCTTATGTTCGCAGCGTGGCGGAGGTCAATCCGCTCTATGCGCAGCTGCGTGACGCCGCCTGGACATCGATGCAGTCGAGTGGCGGCGAGCTTGATCCCCGCGTCCTTGCAAGCCTCGACCGCGTGCGCGACATCCCGCCGCAAGGGCGATACGTGATGATCGATACAGCGGGCGCTCGCCTCTACATGATAGAGGACGGAAAGATCATGGATTCGATGAGGGTCGCCGTCGGCAAGGCCGATCCTTCGACGCAGACTCCGATGATCGCCAGCACGATTTATTATGCGACACTCAATCCCTATTGGCATGTCTCGGGCGAAATGGTGCGCTCGCTCATTGCCAAGAACGTGCTCGGCCAGGGCCTCTCCTATCTGAAAACCCATGGCTATCAGGTCTTGTCACCGGACGGCTCGGGACAAGTGCTCGATCCAGCTAAGGTCAACTGGCATGCGGTGGCTGACGGCCGGGACATCGTTCAGGTACGCCAGTTGCCAGGACCGCTCAACTCGATGGGGCGCATCAAATTCCCGTTTCCCAACGGATCGGACATCTATCTTCATGATACGCCGAACAAGGACTTGTTCGCGCAGGATGACCGCACCGTAAGCCACGGCTGCATTCGCTTGCAGGACGCCGAGCGATTGGGCCAATGGTTGATGGGTCGGGATCCGCAGAGTGCGTCACGGGACCCCGAGCAGAACGTCCTGCTTCCCTCGCCCGTGCCGATCTACGTCACTTATCTCACTGCCCAGGTAAAGAATGGACAGCTGAGTTTTGTCGACGACATTTACGGTCGCGACGCACAGGTAGCGGCGTTACGCTAGGGCGCGGCGCCGCTTACCTATCTGTTCATGTTCGCGATCAGAAGCGGATCGCGTTATTCTGACGGAAGTGCGCCGCTGCAGAGGGTTGCGCGTTCAGCGTGGAGTTGTGCCAGTTCTTCATGCCGGCGCCGAACCTCGCGGTCGGGGGCGTTTTGGGCCATCGAACGAAGTTCTGTTTGCGCGCCTGCTGATAGATGCATTTCTCGTAGCGTTCATCGCTCAAACGAACGACTGGCGTCTTACAAGACGGCAGGGTCTGCGACCCTCATCAATGGAAAAAACACCATGAAAGGACCGCATTTGGGGCAGTCAGCAAATGCCTGCATAAGCAAAACAAATGCGGTCCCAAGCATGGCGCGCGATTCCGCCGCCTTCGACGCGAGAACGTTCCTGCTTTGACGTTCCGTGAGCGTCGTTAAATCGACACCTCGTCCATCGTCCGGAGTTCCGGTTCCGGCACACCGGAATCCTTATACTCCTTCATGAGTTCCTTTTTCCGCTCGGCAAGCTGCTCGCCAAGAGTGACGAGGTCGATGTCGGCCTTGCGGACGTCCGGAAAAAGCTCTTCTTCCTCTTCCTTGACGTGATGATCAATCTGCTCGGAAAGGACTTGAACCTTCGCGTCGAAAAAGTCGTCGCTCTCGCCGTCTCCGGCTTCAATCTCCGCCATGAGCAGCTTCGCTGCATCATGCTCGACATAGGCTTCCTTGAGCTGATCTTCGTCAATTTTGCCTTCGCACGCGGGATAGAAGATTTCTTCTTCGAGCTTCGTGTGCACGGCAAGCTCAAGGCAGATTCGCCGCGCCAGTTTTTCTTTGCGGCCATCACCTTTCGCGTCTTCAAAGTCCTTGAAAAGCTTCTCGACCGTCCGGTGATCGTTCTTCAGCAGTGCAATCGCATCTTCGGGTTTTGTCGCGGTCATGTGCTCTGTTCTCCTGTTGAGAGCGAAACCAACGCGACGCGTCGGATGTTCCTGACGAGTATGCGTTATGAAGAGCCAGCAATGAGAATGCGCGAAGGAACTGACTGGAAGGGAATCGGCTACCTTTTTTCCATCGCGGGCGCCCTTTTGCTCGGAGCCCATGCATGGCCCAAATCCAGCGATCCAACCTGGCATTTGCCCGCGCTCGTCGCCGGCGTCGGAACCACCATCATCGGGTTCGCCGTCCGATACATCGCCCACCTGAAAGAGCGCCGGGAGATCGAGGAGGCGAAGAGTGAGGCCGAGCGTCGTTAAGAGGGTCCGCCGCTGTCGCTTTCAGCCTCGGCAGCTGCAATGGATTGTTCGGGATTCTTGTTGAGTTCAAGCCAGTCGCGAAATGGCAGGTGGTAGACCATGTCCATCACTTCGAACTCGAGACCACCAGGCTGCCAGGTGTCGCTATTCCACAAGGCAACGACACCGCTCTTCTTCTGGGGATCGAAAAGGATCAGTGACCGATAACCCCGGATGCCGCCGCGATGCCCGATGATACGGTGACCCGCATATTCGTAGCTGCGCCAGCCATAGCCGTACCAGGCAGTACCGAGCCGCTCGAGAAACTTGCGCATCCGGCCGCGCTCGGTAGGTGTTACGACATAAGGGGCGTGGATGGTGTCGAGCACCTTTGCGTCGAGCACCTCGGGCATTTCGCCCATCTGCGCTTCCATCCAAAGCGCCATGTCTTTGATGTTGCTGTTGATCCCGGCAGCACCCGGAACCTTGTAATAAGTGTCAACCATCGGCCACGGCCGCTTGCCCGCACTGTGGGGCCTTGCCCAGCTCGGGTTCGCTTCGAGACCCGCCATCGAAACACTGCCGCTGGCCATGCCGATAGGGTTGAACAGATATCGGCGGACCGCCTTTTCATAGGGCAAGTGAGTGATCCGCGAGACCATCTCGCTCGACGCATCGTAGGCAACATTCTGATAGTCCCAGCAGGTACCCGGAGCGCAAACGGAATTGAGCTGCGCAAGACTGGTCCGAAGAACGCTTGGGTCCTGCCCTTCCTCAAGCTTGTTTGCATAAGCGTCGCGGTAGAGACCGAGTCGATGCGACAGAAGGTCGCCGACCGTCGCCCGATATTCGTTTCCGGCAGGAAGCTTGAGATCCGGCGCATAGTTCGCGACCGGCGCGTTAAGGTTGATCTTTCCCTGTTCGGCAAGCTTTGCGACCATGGTTGCCGCGAGGCCTTTCGAGCAGGACGCCCAGCGAAAGACGGTCTCCGGGGTCACCGGGTCGCCCGAGCCGTGAAGAGTCTCGCCGTAACCTTTGAGGAAGGTGATGCGGCCATTCTCGACGACGCCCACCGCAAGCCCGACCATGGCCGGCTTTCTCATCAGCTGCTGAAGGCGAGCATCCAGTAATCGATAGTCAACGTCCCTGCGCGACGATGGAGATACGGCGGCGAGTTTCAGGTGCGCAGCCGTAAGGTGCGGCGATGCGCCAGCGTTTACAGTCTTCACCTCGTGCGGCCGCATAGCGAACAGCGACGCGCCCATCAGCAGCGCGAATGCGCCAAGGCCAAGCTTTTGAGCCTTTTGCAAAATCACCAGTCTCCCCACCCTCAACCCAGCTGTGGCGACTGCGCTTCCTCGCCTCAACGCTCGTCGTAACCAAGTTGCGACGAACCGACTCTGATGCGCGACGAACGCGCACATCGCTGGCCTTCGTCGCAAGGCTGGCCTAAACGGCATCCCATGCAGTTTCTGAAGACCCTGTTCTGGGTCCTGACCGCGGTCGTTGTAGCACTGTTTGCGAGCCACAATTGGTTCGACGTCACCGTCAACCTGTGGGGCGACCTCCAAGCCGACATCAAGCTTCCGATCTTGCTTTTGATCGTCTTCCTCATCGGATTTGCTCCGACTTGGGGACTGATGCGAACGCGGCTCTGGTCACACCGCCGCAGGATCGAGGCAATGGAACGAAACCGCCTTGCATCGCTCCCCTCCGAAGCACCTACGGCCCAACACGAGCTTGCCACATGATGCCGATCTTCGTCGCAATCGACACCTCCGACCTCAACCACGCGCTGGCGATCGCCAGGGCCGCTAGGGGCCATGCGGGCGGCGTGAAACTCGGCCTTGAGTTCTTCTCTGCCCACGGGCCCGCCGGCATCAAAGCCGTGGCCGAGCTCGGGCTTCCCCTCTTTCTTGACCTTAAGTTGCACGACATCCCGACGACGGTCGCAAAAGCGATCACGGCGCTTGCTCCGCTGAAACCCGCCATCCTCACCGTCCACGCGGCGGGCGGTGAAGCAATGTTAAAGGCCGCAAAGGCGGCAGCCCCCGCAGAGACAAGAGTTGTCGCAGTAACAGTGCTTACGAGCCTTGATGAGGCGGATCTTGCGTGCACGGGCGTCAATTCGGTCGCGTCGGATCAAGTGGTGCGCCTCGCGATGCTTGCCCGCGACAGCGGGATCGACGGGATTGTTTGCTCGGGCGCCGAAGTCGCGACGGTTCGCGGACTTTGGCCTCAAGGCACGATAGTCGTACCGGGCGTTCGCCCCGCTGGCGCGGAGACCGCCGACCAGAAACGTGTGGTCACTCCTCGTCAAGCAATCGATGACGGCGCATCGGTGATTGTCATCGGCCGACCGATCACCGGCGCTCCCGACCCGGCACGCGCGATAATGGACATCGCGCGCTCGCTCTCCCACATGCCCGCCTGAACCAAGAGGACGATGAAGCGATGAGTTGGCTAAGCCGTGTGCGCAGCGGCATTCCTTTTCTTCCAAAGCGCCAAAGCGCCGAGAATCTCTGGCACAAATGCTCGAAGTGCGGGACGATGGTGTTCGTCAAGGAGTGGGAGGAAAGTTTCAACGTTTGCCCCCGCTGCGATTTCCATGATCGTATCGGTCCGACCAAGCGCTTCGAGCAATTGTTCGACGCCGCGGAATATGAAATCATTCCCGCTCCCGAAGTGCGCGAAGACCCGCTGCGGTTTCGCGATACCAAGCGCTATACCGATCGCCTCAAGAGCGCCAGGACGGCCACGAACGAGCGGGATGCCCTGCTCAATGCACTCGGAAAACTCGATGGGCAGAACGTCGTCATTGGGGTCCAGGATTTCGCGTTCATGGGCGGATCAATGGGAATTGCCGTCGGCGCGGCAATCGTGGCGGGCATCCGGGCCGCAATCGCGGAAAGAGCGCCCTACGTCCTCTTCACTGCTGCCGGCGGCGCACGCATGCAGGAGGGCATCCTAAGCTTGATGCAGATGCCGCGAACGACCGTTGCCTTGCAGGAGCTTCGGGAAGCGGGTCTACCTTATATTGTCGTTCTAACCGATCCAACCACGGGCGGTGTCACCGCGTCCTATGCGATGCTGGGCGACGTCCAGCTCGCGGAACCGGGGGCATTGATCGGCTTCGCAGGCCAGCGCGTGATTGAGCAAACGATCCGCGAAAAACTTCCGGAAGGCTTCCAGCGCGCGGAATATCTCCTCGAGCATGGAATGATCGATATGGTCGTCCCCCGGAGCGAGCTTAAGGACAGGCTCGCGCTTCTCGTTTCCTACCTGGCACCCGAGGCGAAGGAGGCCGCGTGAAGGAGCCCTTCCCTATCCGCCACAATTCAACGGAAGGCGCGAGCGTGAAGACGGGAATCAAACGTTCCAAGCCCTTCTTCCCGTCCAGCGTGCGGTAAAGTCCAGATGGACTTCGCGCGCTCAACGCACCCGGGCGTGAAGGCGCAGCTCGACCGCCTCTCCAAACTCTCGCCTGCCGGCGATCGGCTTGGCCTGGAGCGTATCTCCGCGGTTCTTGAGCGTCTCGGACGCCCCCAGGAGCAGCTCCCGCCGGTGTTCCACATCGCTGGAACGAATGGCAAAGGCTCGACAGTCGCGTTCCTGAGAGCCGCGCTCGAAGCCAGTGGGCACAAGGTCCACGTGTTCACAAGTCCGCACCTCGTCCGCTTCAACGAGCGCATTCGGATTGCTGGCAACCTCGTCGACGATGAGACCCTTTCGGCACTGCTTGGCGAAATCCTCGATGCGGGAACGGGGATAGAGCCCAGTTTCTTTGAAGTGACCACTGCGGCGGCGCTTTTGGCATTCTCCCGAACGACGGCCGACGCCTGCCTTCTTGAAGTCGGTCTCGGCGGCCGACTGGATGCTACGAACCTTATTGAGAGGCCGCTCATTACCGGAATTGCGAACCTCGCCCTCGATCACCAGCAGTTTCTCGGCCACGGCCTCACCGACATAGCGGCCGAGAAAGCCGCGATCGCCAAGCGGGGCGTGCCTCTCATCACGCAGCTCTATCCCCCAGAAGTCTCGAGCCGGGTCGCCGAGGTCGCGCATGAAAAGGGCGCGACCGTGCTCGCACGCGGCGGCCTATGGGACGCGATCGTTCGTCAGGGCCGGCTCCATTATCGTGACCAGCGAGGCGAGCTCGATCTTCCGCTCCCGAGGCTCCCGGGGCGTCATCAGGGGATGAATGCCGCGCTTGCCGTTGCCCTGTTACGGCACCAGCAAGCGTTGCAGGTCTCATCATCGGCCCTCAGCGCAGCGATGGGATGGGCAGACTGGCCGGCACGTCTTCAGCACCTTGCTCCAGGACCGCTCGTTCGAAACCGCGACGTATGGCTCGATGGCGGCCATAATCCTTCGGCAGCGCGCCAGATCGCGACCTGGGTCAAGCATGCCTTCGCCGACAGCAAACCCCTGCACCTCGTCTTTGCGAGCCTCGCGACGAAGGACCCCGGGGGCATGCTGGAGCCGTTCAAGGATCTCGTCGAACGCGTTCATATGGTCCCCATCCCGGATCACGGCTGCTTTTCACCCGACGACCTCGCCGAAGTAGCGGACAATCTTGGAATGCGCGCAGAGGCTCATGAGGACATTGAGCAGGCTCTCGAAAGCAGCGGCTCGGAGTCGCGCGTTCTAATCTTTGGGTCCTTGTATCTCGCGGGCATTGTTCTTGCAGCGAACGGCCAAGTGCCGGCTTAGGCGTTGACCGCTTTGACCTTGGGTGCCGTTCCGGTCTCCGCGCGCCGCCCTTCCGACGCTACCCGCATCCACTCAAGGATCACGAACAGTACTGCAAAAGCACCGGCCGCAGCGGTCCAACGGAAGACCGTCGCATAGCCATAGGTATCGAATGCTTCCCCAGCGATGCCGCGCCCGAGCGATCCGATGAGGAAGGTCAGCGACGACAGCAGTGCATATTGCACGGCGGTGAAGCGGCGGCTCACGATACCCGAAATGTAGGCGACGAACGCGGCACCGGCGATTCCGGTCGACACGTTCTCCATCGAGATTGCGAGCAATAACCGCACCATTCGCTCATCCGAGCCAAACGTGCCTGCGAGGGCATCAAGCCTCAGCAAATGCGAAAAGGCGTCGATATTCGCGCCCCCTTCGGCAAGATCCGCATAAACGAAGTTTCCGAATACGGGCAGGATTGCGCCGATCAGGATCGTTGGAAGGCGGCCGATCTTCAGGAACAGATAGCCCCCTATCGAGATCCCGATCATCGTCATGATGATCCCGAACACCTTTGACGCGAAGGCGACCTCGTCCTTCGAATAGTGGAGGAAATCCAGGTAGAAGGGGAAGGCGAAGGCGGTCCAGATATTGTAACAGAGCGTGTAGGTAAGGATTAGTCCAAGGACGATCAGAACTCCCCAGCCTAGTCGCGCCGAAAGCTCGCCGAGCGGGGCAACGAGCGAGACATAAAGGTGATTAAGGGCCGTGCGCCCGCTGGAATGGCGGTTGTCTGCCGCCTCGAGCACGTAGCGGTGCCGGGCGCGCATCCAGTTGAGTGCGGCGGCAACAATCAGCGGCACAAATACCGTTCCAAAGATGATCCATGGACCAAATTCCTTGGTGAAATCGGCGACGGATGGCTGCTTTGCACCAGGCGCCGTCGTCAGCATCGAGACCATGAACCGGCCGAGCGTAAAGATGGCGAGACCCCAGCTAATGCCAACGATCGCCAGCGCCAGCGCGCGTACGCTTGGAGCAACTGCTCCGGGCTCAGCCAGCTCTTTGTGGAGCAACTGGGCGTCGGCTCGGGGTGTGTCGGGGGCGGTGAGCGCGACGATGATCATAAGGCCAATAAGACCGCCCATCAGAAGGTAGACGAGCGCCCAACTCATCCGCGCGGCGAGCACAAGGGCTAGGGCCCCGCCAACGATCGAGGCAATCCGGTAGCCAAACTGGTAGATTGCGGACAACAATTCGACCGGCGTGCGTTCGTCCGCCACATCGATGCGCCAGGCGTCGATCGCGATGTCCTGTGTTGCTGAAGCGATAGCGCCAATTACCGCGAACACCGCGAACGTGCCGATGTTCGTTCCTGGGTTCGTGGCAGCAAGGCCGGCAAAGCTCGCAACCAGCACGGCCTGGCAAAGGATGATCCAGCTCTTGCGTCGTCCCAGACGCTCGAGCAGCGGGAGCTTCAACCGATCGACGAGCGGTGACCAGAGAAACTTGAAGCTGTACGACAGGCCGGCCCACGACAGGACGCCGATCGTTGCGAGATTGATCTTCGATTCGCCGAGCCACGCGTTCAGCGTCCCGATCAGCAGTGCGAACGGCAGGCCGGACGAGAAACCAAATGCGAGCATGATCGCCGCCTTGCGCGTCGACAGTGCTGCTTTCAGCAGCTTCCAGCCTTTCGGCCGCTTATCTGCCATTGGCTCCCCTTCCCTGGCTCTTGGCGTCTATGCTTAAACTGGTTTCACGTCGTGCCTAGCCCCGGGATGAACGGGCAATCAATCGCGCTCATCCGACACAGCAAACAGCTCAAGCCCTTTGGGAGCCTTAACTGTTTCACCCTGAAGATGCCGATCAATGCATTCGATCGCCTTGGTCAACTGGCGCTCGCTGTAGGGTTTGAGAAGACACCCCACCGCGAAGCTCTCGGCGCCGGGATACGGGTTTCCGGTCGCAAACAGCGTCGGCACTCCTCGCTCGCGCGCCGCGCGCGCAAGCTGGATGCCGCTCTGCTGATCCTTGAGGCGGACGTCGCTCAAAACGAGGTCGACTTCGCCACGCTCGAGTGCATCGAGCGCTTCTTGAAGACCATCGACGGTCGCGACGATTTCGTATCCAGCGTCCGTGAGGATATTCTCATTATCGAACGCGGTCAGCGGCTCGTCCTCAACGATGAGGATCCGCTTGACGACTTGCTTACGCTTCCCGAACAGCATTCAAGGTCCTGACCATATGACTACGCCACCGCAACGAACGAGCAACAAACGAGTGCCGCGCGCATCGAGCCGCAATCGTCACCATGTGCCCCGAGAGCCACAGGCCTCGCTCGATGCGGATTCGGGCCTCCAGCGCATCGCCAAACTGCTCGCACGTGCGGGCGTTGCCTCGCGCCGCGAAGTTGAACGAATGATTGGCGAGGGACGAATTTCCATCAACGGCGAAAAGTTGACCACTCCCGCGACCCTGTTGGCCGACCTCAGCGGCGTGACGGTCGACGGCAAGACTGTTCAGCCGGCGGCCGAAACGCGCCTGTTTCGATTCTACAAGCCGCAGGGAACCATCACTGCATCCCGGGACCCAAAGGGCCGCCCCACAATCTATGACCGGCTTCCCCCGGGCCTTCCGCGCCTGATGCCCGTTGGCCGCCTCGATTACATGACGGAAGGTTTGCTCCTCCTCACAAACGATGGCGAGCTGAAGCGCCAGCTCGAATTGCCAAGGACGGGTGTCGTCCGAACCTACCGTGCTCGCGCCTATGGACAGGTGTCGCAGGCGCAACTTGAAGCCCTTGCGGAAGGCGTAACGATTGAAGGGATCCATTACGGTTCGATCAACGCCAATCTCGAGCGGCGAACGGGCAGCAACTGCTGGGTCGAAATGAGTCTCACCGAAGGCAAGAACCGCGAAGTCCGAAACGTCTTGGAGCATCTCGGGCTCCAGGTATCGCGGCTCATCCGCACCGCGTACGGACCGCTGACCCTCGAAGATCTTGAACCAGGTGATGCCGATGAGGTCGCAGAAAGTGAACTTGAGGCCTTCCGCAAGTCGCTGCGATGAGGATCATCGCCGGCAAGTGGCGCGGGCGATCGCTTGAGGCTCCTGAGGGTCGCGCAACGCGTCCAACATCGGATCGTGTCCGTGAAGCGCTCTTCTCGATGCTTGCGAGCCGGCTTGGAACCTTCGAGGATCTTCGGGTTGCCGACTTGTTTGCAGGGAGCGGTGCCCTAGGTTTCGAAGCCTTGTCGCGCGGCGCCGCGCAAGCGACGTTCGTCGAGACGGATTCGAGCTCTGTCTCGCTCGTGCGTCGCAACGCAGCAAAGTTCGGCGCCGACGTTCATCTCCTGACCGGCTCCGCACTCGCCTTGCCCAAGGGGCAGACGTTCGACTTGATTTTCGCGGATCCGCCGTACGCAGCCGGGTCCGGTACACTGGTAGTGGCGTCCGTTCTAACCGCCGGGTGGATCGCTCCCGGCGGATGGATGAGTGTCGAGACGGGCCGCGGTGACGCGGTCGATCCCGGGACGCTACAGATCGACGCCGTGCGCGAGATTGGCCGCGCGCGGCTTACGCTCTTGCGCCAACCGTAGACTCGGTCGCCGCTTTCCGGATTTCTTCCATTTCCGTGCCGAGCCGGCGTCCAACGGCGGCGGCTGCCGCCTTGCCGGCTTCCTTCACGGCTTTGCCCGCACGCTTGCCTCGGGTTGCTTCTCCACTTGTAAATCCATGCTCCGCGAGAGCAGCAAGAGCGGCAGTCGCAGCCACGGCTACAAGCTCGGCGACAAGCGGGCTTTGCAGAAGCTTGATGACGGCCTCACCGGGGTTGAAACTGTTGGATTTGCCCGATCGTCCGTCCGACGGAACCCGTGCGAGAGACGTCCCCTTGGGCCGCCCCCCCTTCGAGCCACTGTCTTTTTCGCTGCCCTTTGCCGTCGCTCTCTTGGCCATCGTCTGATGCTCCTCATGACTTAAGTCTTGCCCCCTCAACTCGCACGAGGCGTCGCTGTTTCCCCGCAATTACTCCGGAGGGGCCAAGATATGATCCACTAGAGGCAATCGGCGCGATCGATGAGCGGCGGCAAGAGCGTTCGAAATTGCGCCTCGCCAGCTGATTAGTTAACCATCTTCCTATAACGGCTTTGCCGACAATGAGTAACACCTTCGCGACTAATGCTCTGTTCCGAGCCGCACGTCGCGGTGAGGATGCCAACCGATGGCTCGAAGGGCGCCGCAATTGGATCGCGTGCGTTGTCGCTGTACTGGCGCTTCAAGCGATACTTGTTGTCACCCACCGAGCTTGGCTGGACGAGTGGCAGGCGCTGCAGATTGCAGTTCAGTCACCAACACTTCCATCGCTCTTTGAAAACTTACGTTATGAGGGACATCCGCCCCTCTGGTACCTTCTGCTGCGCACGATCGCCACGGTATTGCCGACAAATTGGCTGCTGCGCGGTGTCCAGTTGCCAATTGCGCTGGCACTCCAACTATTGATCTTATGTCAATTGCCGCTGCGCCGCAGCGAACGTCTCCTCTGGGCGTGCAACCCGTACGTACTCATCGATTATGGAGCCATTGCGAGAAGCCTCGGGCTCGGTGTGCTCCTCTTTACGGCGGCGGTTCAACTCCGCGAACGGCGGGGAGTGTGGGTGCTTATCGCACTGCTTCCGATGGTGGACTTCTTTTTCGGAGCCCTCTCAATTGTCCTGCTAGTCATCCTGTGGCGCGAGAGGAGGCTTTGGATACCGGGTCTTTTCCTCTGGATCGTGTGTTGCCTCGCTGCCGCCTGGTCTGTCCGACCCGCGCCCGACATGACAACCGCCCTGTCGCTACAGGGGCCCATCATTGACGCGGTGATCGAGCTCGCGCGTTTCGGCGCGTTGCTTCTACCGCTGACGATCGCAAACGGGCAGGTCGTCTGGAATCAGCTTCCTCCATTGGCATTGGCGCTTCCGGGAGGTGTCTTATTTCTTGGAATTGGGTTTTGGGAGCTGCGCTGCGACAAGCTCGCGCAGATAGTCTTCGCCTCTTTCACCGCACTCATATTCATATTTTCGATGTTTGTTTACCCGCTTGCCATCCGGCATGTATCCCTGTCTGCCGTATTACTCATCGTTCTCATTGCAATTCTGCATGACGGGCAGGATGAGGTCCGACGGCTCTTTGGTGCTTGGCTCCTGATCGGGGCATGCTGCGGGATCCCCTTTGCTATCGTCAATATCGTGCGGCCGTTCGATACAGCGCCTCGGGTCGCGGCGTTCATCACGGATCATCACCTCGAAACCAAGCATTGGGCGAGTTTTCCTGAGTCACGAGCGCAGGGTGTAAGCGCCCTCAGTGGCGTTGAGTTTGAACGCCTTGAACAAAACTGCACTGAGAGCTTCATCAGGTGGAACCACCGCTCCCAAATTACCTCCGTGTCGAGCCTTGAACGCGAGCTGAAACGCATCGCCATGCGCAGTGGGAGCTTTTATCTCCTGACCGACTTCGATCTCCTTTTAAAAGCCCGCGACAAGGCAGCATACCGACAGCTGCTGTTGGAGCCGGCAGGGGTCGATGCCCAGCCATACTTCCTGTATCAGGTACGCCCCGATCTGCCGGAAAAACCTCCGTCGGTGCCGCAGTGTGCCCCAACGCGCTTGAGACTGCAGCCCACCCTAGTCTTGCGTCGCCCTTGACCCTCCGAAATCACGAAGCGTCGAGGCCATCATCACCGAATTCCACACCATCGGTCTCAACACTACGATGGTCGCGTCGAAAATTCCGCCGCCGAACTCGGGCCTACCAACTGATTAATCGTTGTCGGACACGAGTGCCGATTCGGTACGTCTGTTTAATGCGGTTCGTAGCAGCACCGCATAGCCCAATTATTCCGTCCGGCTGCTGTGTGCTTCTTGGATCAAAGACCAAGTCGAAC
>DASZBO010000110.1:0-68507 GCA_035944075.1 Sphingomicrobium sp. | reverse complement strand
CTCTCCCCATTCACCGTCACTTGTCAGGACGACCGTACGCCATTCCTTGGCATGGCGCCGCGCGGCGAGAGCTTTCCCCGTGCCAAACGGAAGCCCGTGGCCGAGTGCCCCGGTGGAAAATTCCGCACCCGGTACCTTGTGGCTGATATGAGCCATGAGCATCGACCCGTCGGTTCCATAGGTCTCAAGAAGCGCAGGATCGATAAATCCAGTTTCCGCAAGAGCCGCATAGACTGCGACGCAGGCATGACCTTTCGAAAGGATGAAACGGTCGCGATCGGGATGATCCGGTGCAGCGGGATCCACCCGGAGCACGCGGCCGTACAGCACGGCGACAATATCCGCGATCGATAGAGCCGAGCCAATGTGCGATGCTCGAGCGCGCGTGACCATTTCGAGCGCGCGACAGCGAATTCGTCGCGCAAGATCATCAGTCGATGCGGGTGCCGCAGCAATCAGGGAGCCATAATGCATGCTGAAACATGTCGCGGGTTTTGGTTAACATCCGCTCAACTCTCTTCGGCTAATCGAAGACCTATGAAACAGGAAACCATCAAGGCTGCGACCCGCGACTGTCCGGTTTGTGGATCGAGCTCAAACAACAGTGAGCTCTTTCTGGCTGACAGCCGTGACGAACGGCTTCTCAGCGGAACGAGCTTCGCATCGCGGAAAGTGCCCGAGTTCATGAGCCATGCAATGGTACGCTGCTTCTCATGCGACCTCGCTTACGTCGATCGTCCACCAAGCGTCGAGGAGCTCGCCGAGAGCTATCACTCAGCCGATTACGACAGCGCCGAAGAGGCGGAGGATGCCGCTGACGCTTATGCACGTGCCATCGCTCCCATTCTCGCAAGGCTGCAAGAACGCCGTGCCGCCCTCGAAATCGGCACCGGAACAGGCGCATTCCTCGATCGGCTTCATCGGGCGGGCTTTCGTGACCTGGTCGGAATCGAGCCATCGACTGCGGCTATTGATGCAGCGCCACCACATCGGCAGCCCTGGATTCGGGAAGGAATTTTCGAAGGATGCGACTTCGCGCCTGATAGCTTCGATCTCATCTGCTGCTTTATGACACTCGAGCATGTCCAAAACCCAGGGGAACTTGTCGCAGCCGCGCATCGACTTCTTCGTCCGGGCGGCGCGTTCGTCGCAGTCACGCACAATCGGCGTGCATGGCTGAACAGGCTTCTTGGGCGCCGGTCGCCCATCGTTGATATCGAACACATGCAGCTGTTCTCGCCGCACAGTTCAATGCATCTCCTTATGACTAACGGTTATGTTGATGTAAGCGGCACGAGCTTCTGGAATAGCTACCGGCCCAGCTATTGGCTTCGCCTCGTTCCAATCAAAAGATCAATTAAGGACGTGCTGACACGGAGGCTTCGAGGTACTTGGCTCGACAGCCGCCGCATCCCCCTCAATGTGGGAAATTTTATGAGCTGGGGATTGAAGCCCGCATAAATCGGCCAATGCCGCTCGATGGCGACGCATTGGCATGCCGACAGCGAGTCCTTTCCGGACCGTTTGGATCAGCATTTCGCAGAAATAGTTAGTGATGACTGCACTCGACTGTTGGTCCGAGTGTTCTTGGTATGGGATTGGGACAGACCACTGTGCCAACTCCTGAGGCACCGCAGTCCACTCTTTATAAACAATTTACCACTAAGAACGCGACAAGCGCGCCAAAAATTGGGGAAGATTATCGACCAACGTCTTCCGCGGTTCTTTCGCGAGCCTTAAAATACGTTTCATCAATTTATGAAACAATTGACGGCAAGAAAATACCGCTTCGCAAGCGAAGGACGATATGGCTTACCAACAGCTCCCGACAATTAAGGCTAATGTAGATCGGTTTGACGCGGACGTCCGAGAAAAGGGCTCTTACGCGTATACTTCAGAAAAAGTCTCCGCACGCGCGGCTAACCGGCGTATTTCGGACGCTATCGCCGAAGCGTACGACTTTAAGGGAAAGACGATCCTCGATCTCGGCTGCGGGGATGGCGCCTACAGCCTAGAGTTCGCGCAGCTCGGTGTCAGGCGGGTATTAGGAGTGGACCCCGCGCATGCGGCTATCGCAGCCGCCCAAGCTGCCGCGCGCGACCAGGGTGTGGATCAGGTGATCCAGTTCGAAGTGGGCAATATCTACGATCTTGACCAGTACCTTAAGCACGGGAACTTTGACTGCATAATCTTACGCGGCGTACTCCATCACTTGCCGGACCCGGCTCGAGCAATTGCCGGAATGCGCGGCTTTGACGGGACAATAATCGTTCTCGAACCAAATGGCGGTAATCCGGTCCTCAAGCTGCTTGAGCGCTTCTCGAGATATCATATTGAGCATGAGGAACGCTCGTTCGTACCGGGTTTGATCCGTTCCTGGCTGACGGCAGCGGGTTTTGACATTGATTCGAGCAAGGTCGTTAACCTTGTGCCGTTTTTTTGTCCCGACTGGATGGTGCCGATACTCCAGGCGGTCGAGAGACCGATTGAGAAATTGCCACTCGTTCGAGAGATCGTCTGCGGGCAAAGTATTATCGTCGCGGGACGGAAAGCCGTTTGAGACGTGCTTGGATAGCGCTGATTGGCATGGTGCTCGGCTCGTCAACAGCGCAGGTTCTGTTGAAGTATGCCGGGATGCATGCCGCCGAACGTCAGATTTCCATCCAACTTCTGATGCAGGACTGGGCAATTTGGGCTGCCGGTATCGCGCTTGCTTTTTCGATGCTTTGCTGGCTGACGGCACTTCGAAAAATCAAGCTAGCGGTCGCATATCCGTGCACTGCACTGATCTATGTCATCACTCCGCTGGTCAGCTATCTCTTGTTCGACGACCAGCTGAAAATTGGTTACTTGTTCGGTTTGGCGTCCATCGTACCCGGAGTGATACTGACGACGGGGGGCGTGGTTCGCGAATGATCGCGCTCGATTTGGTGCTGTGCATTGCAGCAGTGGCGACAAGTAGCGCTTCACAATTGTGCATTAAAGCTGCGGCTTGCCGATACCACCGGCGGTCGCTCTTCCTGGGAATAGGAGCAGCTTGCATTCTGCAGCTCTGCTCCATTGTGTTGGTCGTTCTCGCTCTGCGGACGATGCAGCTCTCGCAGTTGATACCCTTTGCCGCGGCGGCGTATGTTATCGTACCTATCGGCGGCTCCCTCGTCTTCAGGGAGCGGCTCCGACCCAGTTTCTGGATGGGGGCGGCTCTGATTATCGGTGGAATACTGATATCGGGCAGCTTCTCATTCCTTCACGCACGGGGTTGAGCCTTCCCCCGCGCAGCCTGCGAAAAGCCGTCAAGGCTGTTCGTGGATAAATGCGAGATCGAGTTGCGACTGCTTTTGTTAGCCGCGACGCCAAATAACATCTGAAATTGGCCAGCTGGCGAATTCGATCTGTTCGACCAAGAAACTCCTCCGTTCACGTCAGATACGCACCATGAAATGACTGGACGAAACATCTAGCAGCCGCTGGTGGGCGCCGGCTGCGAGCGATGCGCAGCCGTCCGTACCAACAGCCGCACCTCCCATTGAAATTAATTCCCTGCTCCACCGTGGATCGCAGCTAGCAACGATGTCACCCATGCGTGGCCAAAGAGGTTGCTCCACCCGGTCAATGGCCATGCCGCGCGTGTCCCAGAGCAGCAAGTAATAGCGAAGCTGTGGGGCGTAGGCGTCAAGGCTGCCGATCTTGATCCCGGGTTCAATAACAGTCACCCGCTGGACGCCACGATCATGCAGGGACGCGAAGAGGGCGCCGTAACTCGCCCGCGGATAGAAGGCCCGCTTCTGCAGCAGGCCGTAGCGGATTCTGGCGGCCGGCACGGCGATGCTGATGACAGCAACGACTGCAAGTGCCGCTGAGACGATTATTCTCGCTCGCGGCGAACCATTCAGTTCCTCCCGCTCGAAAAGGCGCGGGAGCTGTTCACCGATGGCTATTGCGCAAGCGATCGCGAGCCACGGCAGCGCCGGAAGGGCATATTGGACCAGCCGCGTCGCAGGAATGCTGATAAGAAGCAGCTGAGCTGCGACGCAGCAAATGGCGTAAAGGAGCGCTTGTCTCGCCTGCCCTTTCAATCCGACCAATCCCAGCGGCGCAAAAAGTGCAAGGAGCCCTCCGCTGAAGATCCCGCTGTAGAACAGCGCCCGCAAAAAGAACCACCACGGCTTGGCATCCAGTCCAAGCTGGTCCTCGTAACGGCCGGCGAAGTCATTGAACCACACAGCCTTCAAATAACCCGGCGCGAGCCACTCCCGCGCCAAATAGAAAGCCGCGAGCGGCATCAGCGCGACAATCATCATGACGACATACCGCGGGGTCGTGACAACGCGGCGAAATCTCCCCGAAACGAGCAAATAGAGAGCTACGCCCGCGCCAGGCACAATACCGGCGATCGTCTTGGTCAGCGTCGCGAGTGCTACAAGCGCGCCCGCCGCGAAAAGCTGCCCACGGCCAGGGACGCGGCGGTGCACGGCAAAGTAAAAAGTGGCGAGGTAGGCGGTGGTGAAAAAGCAGAGCAGCGAATCATAATCTGCAGTTCGCGCGCCATGTTCACCGTAGAACGCAGCGCTCGTGCTGAGCAGCACCATTGCAAGCGCGGCAGTACTGGCGGAGTGCGTTACCCGTCGTACAAATGCGAAGACCACTATGAGGGTCCCAATGGCGGCCAACATTGCGGGGAGCCGCAGCGCGAATTCCGAAGCCCCGAAAATGCTGATCGATAGGTTCATCAACCAGATCATGAGCGGCGGCTTACTGTTCCATAGGTCGGGCGCGAAGCCGTAGGTGGTCACAAGGCTCCAGCCCCGCTGATTCATCTCGAGCGCGTTCACGGCAAGTCGTGATTCATCCCAGATAATGATCGGGAACGTCCGGCGATCGACGAACATGAACAGGGCGCAAGCGACCAACAGCGCGGCACAAATAATATCCGCGCGACGCCGGCGACCGACCCCCAACCGTTCATCGCCTCGGACCCAGTTCAACACGCTATCTTCCCCGGTTCGCGGGCACCTTCCTCGAACAGGGTAAACAAGCTCTTAGCGTGTCGGGTCGAGTTTCGCGCCGGAGCTATGCTCCTAATGTGCCGGAATTCCCCTTGGCACGCCACGACGAGAGAGAGTCGCGAGGCAGCCAAAGCTGCCTCGCCCACGACGCTTTGCAGCTACAACGGTTCGTTCGATCACTCGTCTTCGTCAGCTGCGGTGTTGCCCGCTTGGGTCCCTTCCCCATAGGCGGCTCGCTCATATTTCAGCTCGGCAGTGACAGCGAGGGTGATCCGCTTCATCTTCATTTGGTCAAGCGTCGCATTGAACGTCGCAAGATCGGTGCTCTTGAACTGCCGCCACTCGCCGAGAACAGCAACGGCGCGCGCTTTAAGCTGGTCGAACTCCTCGTATTCCGGCCGGCTGGGTTCGGTGTCACCCTGACTGATGGTGGTCGAAAGCGAGGCGAGCTGGTTGTTAAGCCGGATCGGAAAGTTCAGCGGATCCTCGCTCGCAACCGACTTGCGCTGCACAAGCTTGTCTTCGATCGCAGTCGCGTTTTGGTCGAGCACGTCAGCAGCGCGCGCGAGCCGCGCGTTGCTGCTCGCGCCTGTTTTTACCTCGGCGAGCTTCTTGTGCAGCATGCGGATCTCGAGAATTGCGTCTTGCACCTGATTGAGTTCGTCGTTCACGTCGACATTGAGCTGAAACTGTCTCTCGAGTTGTGCCTGCGTAACGGTCAGTGCGGGATTGGGAACGATGTCGATGGGCTGCGTCTTGCTCTTGCCATCGACCGTCAGCCGCGCTGTGTAATGGCCCGGCGGCACGACCGGACCACTCAGCGTCGCATGCCACAATGCCGAGTGCGGCACCTCCACGGGTCCGTCTGTATGCATGTCCCATGCAAAGCGATTGAGTCCGGCGGCGTCGGTTAGCGTCGGCCCGTGGCGGCGCCCCTCCTCCTCGTCATCAACGGCATCCTCCTTTTTCTGGAGGATGGTGCGGATCACCTTGTTGGTGGAATCGATGATCTCGAGCTTCACGCGACCGGGAACTTCATTCTCGGCTGCAAGCTTCTTGCGATCAGCGGTCTCCTTGGCGTGGGCCACTTCGGCATCGGGCTTGCTGCCGGTCTTCAGCCAATAATAAAGGATGACGCCCTGCGGCGGATTCTGTCCGACTGAGCGTCCAGTCATGTCGCCGCGGCCAGTGTATTGGATACGAACTGTCTGGCGCGGCTCGAAGAAGTGCATGTCCTCGTTCGCGATTGCGTCCGACCACTGGCGGATAGGGCTAAGATCGTCGAGCACCCAAAAAGCGCGACCATGGGTGGCTACGACAAGATCGCTTCCATGAACGATCAGATCGTGGACGGGCACGCGCGGCAGGTTGAGTTGGAACGGCTCCCAATGCGCGCCGTCATCGAACGACGTGAAGATGCCGTTCTCGGTACCCGCATAGAGCAGACCCGGACGCGCCGGATCGACGCGGACGGCGTGGACATAGGCATCGACCGGGATGCCCGCAGTAATCGATACCCAAGTCTTGCCATAATCGTCGGTGCGGAAGGCGTGCGGCCGGAAATCGTCCAATCGATGGCAGTCGACGGCAATGTAGGCGACGCCCGGCTTGTGCGGGTCGGCCTCGATCATGTCGACTGTACCCCACTCGGGCATCGCTTTTGGCGTAACATTTTCCCAATGCGCGCCGCCGTCGCGCGTGAGCTGGACCAGCCCGTCGTCAGTCCCTGCCCAGATCAAGCCCTTCTGCGCCGGCGATTCGACGACCGAAAAAATTGTATCGTACGTTTCGATCCCGGTGTTGTCTTTGGTCAGTGGGCCACCCGAGGAGAGCTGCTTACTCTTGTCGTTTCGCGTGAGGTCAGGCGAGATGGTCGTCCAAGTTTTGCCGCTGTCGTCGCTGCGGAACAGCACTTCGTTCGCGTTATAGAGGACGTTCGGATTGTGCGGCGAAAAGGCGAGTGGTTCGGTCCATTGCGACCGGTGCAACAGATCCTTCGGCGCCCAGCCCATCACCTCGTGCGGCCACGGGCTGATCGTGTAGAGCTGTCCGGTCTTCTGATCGAAGCGCGTGACGTTCCCGCCATAACCATTGGCGATAGTCACGTCCGGATCCTTGGGATCCGGTATCACATAGCCGCTCTCGCCGCCGCCTGCCGAATGCCAGCTCTCAACGCCGATCGGTCCGCGGACGCTAGCCGCGGCCGTCACTACCGTCGTATTGTCCTGCTGCGCGCCATACAGATGGTACGGTGTCTGATTGTCCACGGCGACATGATAGAATTGCGCTGTTGGCTGGTTCATCTCGCTCGACCAGGACTTGCCCCCGTCGACCGAGACATCCGCACCGCCGTCATTGCCGTTGACCATTCGACTGGTGTCGAGCGGGTTGATCCAGATCTGATGATTATCGCCGTGGAACGTGGCCAGCTTCTTGAACGTAACGCCCGCGTCCGCTGACTTGTAGGCACCTGTGTTCGTGATGAAGACCGTGTTAGGATCCTTGGGATCGGCGAACACGTTCGTGTAGTACCACGCACGCTGCTTATAGTTGTTATCGCTGTTGATAAGCTTCCAACTCTGCCCGCCGTCGTCCGTGCGATAGAGTCCGCCCTTTTCCGCCTCGATCAAAGCATAGACGCGGTTCTTATCAATCGTCGGCGCGACGCCGATCCGCCCGAGAACACCGGCGGGAAGCCCGTTGCCGCTCAGCCGCGCCCAGGTGGTGCCGCCGTCATCCGAGCGGTAGAGACCGCTGCCCGCCCCGCCACTCGTAAACATCCACGGCTGCCGGAGAACCTCATACATGCCCGCGTAGACGATATTTGGATTAGCCGGCGAGATCTGAACGTCTATCCCGCCTGTCTTGTCGTTGACATAGAGGGTGCGCTGCCAGGTCTTGCCGCCGTCGCGCGTGCGGTAGATGCCGCGTTCCGGATTATTGCCAAATGGATGGCCAATGGCCGCGACAAACACCACGTTTGGATCAGTTGGGCTCACCGCCATGCGGCCGATTGCGCCGCTGTCGCGAAGGCCGATGAACTGCCAGGTCTTACCGGCATCGACCGATTTGTAGACTCCATTGCCGGTTACGACGTTCCCCCGCAGATTGCCCTCGCCGGTGCCCACATAAATGATGTTTGGGTTGGATGGCGCGACCACGATCGCACCGATCGACGGGGATGCCTCCGGCAGTTTGTCCCACAGAGGCTCCCAGTTTACGCCGCCGTCAGTGGTCTTCCAGACGCCGCCAGCAGCAGCGCCGAAGTAATAGGTGTTGGGCTGCTGAGCGACCCCGGCGACGGCACTGACACGACCGCCGCGGAACGGGCCAACGAGACGATACTTCATGCCCGAGAAGGGATCTAGCGAAGCCGAAATTTTCGGCGGAGGTGCAGCCTCCGCGAGGACCGGTGAAACACCAAGGGCGGACGCACCCACGAGCAGGCGCGCGACAACGACGATCTTCTTCATAAGCACTCTCCAATCTTGCCGGGCTCGCCCCCTTGCCCGGAGGACCGGAGTTTCAGTCACTACATCAGCATTTTGCCGCCGAATTTGTACACGGTGCCTCCCTTCATCACGAACTGAACGCGCTGCAGTTCGGTGATGTCGGACAGCGGATCGCCGGATACGGCGATGATGTCTGCATAGCGGCCCGGCTGGACTGAACCGATGTCCTGCGGGTCGCCGATCAACTGTGATGCGTTGCGCGTCGCGGTGAAGATCGCCTCCATCGGCGGCAGTCCTGCCTTAACGAGCAGTGCGAACTCCTCGGCCTTTTTCCGGCCGGAACTCGCGGATTGGTCGGTGCCGAAGCTAATCTTCACTCCTGCGCGATATGCGCGACCGGCGTTGCCAAGCATCGTCGGCGTAACAGCGATCGCCTTTTCGGCAACCGTCGGTGGGAGGCGTTCGGGATGATGAATCGCAGTCTGGTAAATTTCGTCCGCCACAAGCAGCGTAGGCGTCAGAAAGGTGCCATGCTCCTTCATCAGCTTGTAGCTTTCGGCATCGGCGTAGGTGCCATGCTCGATTGAATCGACCCCATCGATGACCGCGTGATCGATCGCCTTTTTGCCGTGCGCATGTGCTGCAACCTTAAGCCCGAGCTCGTGCGCGGTGCTGATGATGGCGATCATCTCTTCATCGGTCATCGTCATGGCATTCGGATCATCGCCGATCGAAGCCACGCCGCCGCTCGGCATGATCTTGATAAGCGTGGCCCCTCGGCGACGGTGTAAGCGCACCTGGTCGCGTCCGGAGTCAGCCCCCGAAATGATCGAGGACTCGCTGTCTGGCATGTCGAGACCTGGGCGCAGACCATTGTTGCGGTCCGAGTGCCCCCCGGTCACACTAAGCGGCTCCATCGCGGTCCACAGACGGGGACCGATGACCTCGCCGCGCTCGATGGCGCGACGAAGTGCGGGGCCCTCGTATAATCCCGATCCGACGTCGCGAACCGTCGTGAAGCCCCAGCCAAGCTCAATCCTAGCGTTGACGACCGCATTGATTACCGCGTCACCCTCGGTGTCGAAGAAGCGCTGGATGGGGCTGCGATCGCCGGAAGACGAGATATGGTCATGGCCCTCGATCAGACCCGGGAGCACCGTCTGCGTCGAAAGGTCGATTACCTCAGCGCCTGGCGGTGCGACGAAGCCCTTCTGGACGTCGGTAATGCGATCGTTGTGAATGAGGATCGACATATGCTCCATCGGGTGCTGCGAAACACCGTCGATGAGATGGCCGGCGTGAATAACGACATCCTTAGCGCTTGCAGGGCACGCGCTAAGGAGAGCCGCCACGAAAATCGACGCAACTGCGCAACCCTGCGCGAAACGGAATTTCACGTTGCTTTCCCCCCGGAGAGTTACTGGAACCTTGCCTTCAACTCGATGCCGACAAGGCGCGGTGCGATCGAGGTCACGTAGTTCGGCTTGATGATCGTGCCGTTATACCGATAGCCCAGCGTCGTCGCGCTGGACTGACCATTCGTGAGCGACGTCAGACCCATCGTGTTGAACAGGTTGTTGGCGAATATGTAGAAGCCCCAGTTGCCCTCTTCCTTTTCGACGCCGAGCCGCACGCCCACCGTCGCGAACGCCGGAAGTGTGTAGAGAGCCGCGCCCCCGGGAGTACCGGCCGGCCCATTGGGATAAGACGACGCATACAACGGCAAATTGTAAGTGGTCAGCGAACTGCCGCGATAGGCGACGTCACCATGTGCGATGATCCGCAAACCGTCTCCGATCGGCATGCTGTCATCCGCCGAAGCCTGAAGGGTCCACTTCGGCGAATAAGGGATCGTATCGCCCTTTTTGCCGGCGCTGATCGTTGCGCACCCGGTAGTTCCCGGTACGAACGGGACCGGGCACTGCGTGATGCCGGACGGCAGGGCCTGGTCGCCAAGCAATTTGGCATCGATATAGCTACCCGAAAAATGGAGCGACAGGCGGTCGATCAAATTGACTGCGGTATCGAACTCGATCCCCTGGATCCGAGCGGGGCTGGAGCTGTTGGTGATGAAGCCGAACGCGTTGTTGTAGCTGGCCGAGATCTGCATGTTCTTCCAGTCCATGCGGAACGCGTCGAGGTTTACGACCAGCTTGCGGTCCAGAAAGGCCGTCTTCACGCCGGCCTCATAGCTCCACACCGAGTCGGAGGAGTAGACCGCGGCATAGCTTGGCAGACCCAGCGTCTGGTTTACGCCGCCTGGGCGGTAACCCTGCGACGCCGTCAAATAGGCCATGATATCGTTTGTGAACTTATAGTTGGCGCCGAACTTCAGAAGGGGACCGTGCTCGTTGCCCTTTGTCGTCAACGGCGCCTGCCGCTTGTTGCCCGCAATGTAGCTCGGAATGAGTACAGCCGAGCTCGTGCTCTTCTTATAATCAAAGTAGCGAACGCCCGAGGTCACGCTGAGCTTGGGCGTGATATCCCAGGTAGCCTCGCCAAAACCGGCCAGCTGTTCGAGGCTATCGTCGATCGTCCGATCAAGTCCGATGTTAAGGGGCCCGACGGCATAGGCGCTGCCGGTCTGCCCGCTGGGGTAAAATTGCAGGCCCGTGACGGGATCCGTCGGGAAGAGCAGTGACTCGGTGAAGTTCTTGCGAAAGCTATGATACAAACCGATCGTCCACTTGAACGCGTGCCGATCGTCCGCAAGACGAATTTCCTCGGTCGAGGTTTTGTTCGACTGCGGTTGATACGTGGAGACATTTCCGTAGCCGTTAATCAGCTTCTGGTAGCCGGCTCCGTCGCACGTTGTCCCGGTGAAATAACCCGCGCTGCAATCACCAAGGAAGCTGCTGTAGCCCGGAATCTTCGTCGGATTTCCGGAGTACGGCGCAACCAGGCCACCCGTATTATTGACCGATTCATAACGCGCGAAATAGGGCGTGTAATCGAACTTGTAGCGAAGCAATCGGTCCGAATAGGACGCGGTTGTGATTAGCGTCGCAAAACCAAGATCCCAGTCGAGCGTTCCGGAAAACAGCTTCAGCCTGTCTTCCTGCGGCTCGCGGATCAGTATTGGTTGATCAAATTTCCTGCCGGTAAGCTGATACTCGCTGTAGTTCCAAATCGCTCCGGCGCCCTTGCGGTCCTGATAGACGGACATGAGGTCGAGCGTCACGTTATCAACCGGCCTGATCCGCGCAGTCAGGCGTCCGCCATAACTCGTGTTTCCGTTGATGTTGGTGCGGTTCAGGAGACTATTGTCGATATAACCGGAACTGCGATCGTAAAAGCCAACGGCGCGCACCGCCGCCTTGCCGGGAATGATCGGGATGTTGAGCATCGCATTGCCTTGCGTCCCGAGCGCGCCCCCGCTTTCCGCGCTGCTGCTCACCTGGCCGTCTACCGCACCCGCGTAATATTTCAGATTTGGCTTGGCAAAGATGACGCGGATGGTGCCGCCCATCGAACTCGCGCCATAGAGCGTCCCCTGCGGACCGCGCAGAACTTCCACGCGTTCGACGTCGAACAGCCGAATCCCAGGCAGAGTGCCGCCGGCGTCGTTGGAAACACCGCCCGTGCCGCTTAGTGGAACTTCGTCGTAGTAGAGGCCGACCAGCGGTTCGCCCGTGGCATAAAGATTGCGGATGATGACGCGACTGCCACCGTTTGAACTTTCATTGATCACAAGGCTCGGCGCGATTCTGGCGAGCGAGTTCGTGTCCGTGATGTTCTGCCTGTTCAGCGTCTCTGCACTGACCGCGGTAATGGAGAGCGGAGTGCGCTGAACGCTGGTCGCTCGCTTCAGCGCGGTGACCACGATCTCGCTGTCATTGGGTGTACCGGCAGAAACCCTTTGCGTCGCAGTCGGATGCGCTTCCGGGTTGGTGATCGATGCGCCCGTGTTCGAGGTGGAAGGCGGTGCGACCTGAGCAACAGCAACTGCAGGGATAAGGCAGGCAGTGGTAGCGAGAAGCGTTGCGATTGCAGCACGGCGCGGCGCGCCCGTAAGGGCGCCGTAGAAATTCTGCGTCATTCAACCCCTTTATTTTTTGAATCTGCGCACCCGACCGAGCGGCTCGGAAACGAAGCTAGACCGAAATTCATCCGCATTGCTACAACAAAATCACTAACCTCCGATATGTAGCCAAGTTGGACATATATTGCGCGGCCGTCGCAAGTCGTAAGGGGCGCTCGTGCAGACCGCACTGACTGGTAAAAGCACGCGTGTTGGCTGTGGGGCGCTGCCGTCGCAGGTTAGCTCGAAAATGCGTTTACCGCTTCCTTCGACCGCATCCTGATGGGCCACAAAACCTATCCGTCGAGCAAAGCGAGCAACTATCCCGCCGGGCTTGCGGATCCTAAAAACCGCCAGCCGAAAACGCCAGCCTACACTTCGATTGACGCACCCAAAACGTTCGACATCGGATTAGCTCGGCAGCTTGTGGATCAGCAGCCGCAGATTTTAGTCGTTCGTTGGTTTCGATCCATCATCGACATCTGGCATCGCATTTAGCGGCAATCCGGGATCGGGCTTTTGCGGCGACACCCCTGTCGGTCCGCCCAAATTCTTCCAGTTGAACATGGCGTTGTAGAGCATGCGAAACTCGCCAAGATTTTGCCATCGCCAAATCGGGTTCGTTGCGAACATCAGCACACGCCCCCGGCCCTCGGGCATATTGATGATCGCGGGCTGGTTCTTGATCTCGTCGGCGCCTCTCATGAAGCCGCTCAGCACGGAAGCCTTGCCGCCGGGAAACTCCATGAGGACGCGCTGCTTCTCGGTACGATCGACGGACAACAACGTGTCGGTCGCCCAGCGAACCGGCATAGTCTCCTCGGTATAACCATAAAAGATTGGGCTCGCCGCCTGGAGCACCTTCGCCTTGACGATTGGACCGGGCGCATAAAAATTCCGACCGGTACTGCCTGCATTCACGCCATCGACCAACCCGAATGCGGCAGGGACGGAGCTTGCATTGCCAAGAGTGATCAATACGCCGCCCGTTTCGACGAACTTGCGAAGCTCGGTCAGGCCCTCCAGTCCCATACCGCCGCGAATATCATCGGATTGACCATATATGCCGAGCGACGGGAATTTCGGATTCTTCTTGTAGGCCATCGACTTCCCGCGGACGGGGATGTCGAAAACAATGTTCTTGGCTGAACTGCCTTGACTTGGAACGATAATGACATCGTACTTGTCGCTGAGACCACCGGCACGGACCTGATCTTTATAGATAAGATCATAGGGAGTTCCATACTGGTCGAATGCGTATCGCACCCAGCCGACATTTTGCGTAGATCCCCACGTGCTGTAGACCGCGACGCGCGGCAATCCGAGCTCGTGAGTGGGACTGGCGATTGCCGCTGGCGCGGCAATTGCCGTGAGACCGAGCGATTTAACCGTGGCGCTTAGGGTCTTCCATGCGTTCGCTGGAACAAGCAGCGATCCCGCCGGGACAACGGTCTTACCGACAGTAAAACGCTTTTCCGCAATCCGGATCGGAACATCCTTGAGCTTGTAGCGAAGCACCGCGAGATTGATCGAACCGTTGTCGAGGACGATGGAACCTCCAGGTCCCGGCGTTCCGCTCAAGCCATTCACGTCGAAATGATCAACAGCGATCGTGGGCACGTTCAATACCGACTTGTCGGCCACTTCGACTACATTCGTGTGGGTCATCAATCCCATCGACCAGGCCGCGTCATCGTAGGTGGTCAAGTTCTCGTCGGGATAATTGTTCTGCAACTTGAGGAGAGTCTTGGCGAGGCGGCCGTAGGGCTGGTTCAGCTTCACGATCAGCGAGCCGGCTGGATAACTTCCCTCCTTTACCTTCACCGGCCCAGTGGCGCGGCCAATTTCAACACCTTGAAGCCGCAAAGTGTCGACGATGAACTTTACGCGCGCCGGATCCTGCCCTGCGGCGATGATATAGGCATAAGGAGCCTTGGCAGAGCCGGCATTCAGGCCATCCACGCTCTTCTTGTAGAAATTCTCGAGGATGACTTCTGGGAAATTGGAGGCAAGCTGAAGTGCCGTCAGTATACCGGTCTCTTCGTAGTTGATGTTATTCCGCATCGACCACATCACCTCTTTGTATGCCGGTGAAGGGCGGAACCAGTCGCGTGCAAGTTGATTTCCGCCGCGAGCACCCGACTGTTCTGCGCCGTTCGCGACGTGGCGAAGCATCGTCGTCGCGCCGCTATTTCCGAACGTCTCATACATCCGCAGCATGCCGTTGTGATTTGACAACATGAAGCCGACGTATCCCGGCGACCAAGCGTCGACAAAGCCGTGCGTCCACACACCCGGCATGCCGTACTTCGTAAGCTGCGACATCTCGAAGTTCGAGTAGAATGGCAGTTCGCCATAAAGAATGGGATCAAGATCCGGGTTTTGCGGCGCCTGCCCGCTGTAGGTGTAGAGAAATGGCACCGATTCATGCAGCTCATGCATGATCGGGGGATGCCACTGCAGATAATAGGCAAGCAGCTCGCGCGCGCTTGGGTCCGAGAAGTTTATGTCGCGATTGTTATCGTGATAGATGTATTTGCCCCAATAAGGCGGACCGGCCGGCTTGTGCAGGTCGTCGGTCTCGTCGACCAGATGCTCATGGTACCAGTCGACGTATCGGTCGCGACCGTCGGCCTCCAGAACCGGACTGATTGCGACTACGACATTGTCGCGGATCTTCTGAATCAACGGAGAATTTTCCGTCAGCAGCCGGTACGCGAGTTCCATGAGCATTTCGCACGGCCCGGTCTCGGCGCTGTGAAGACAGGCTGTTAGATGGTAAATTGGTTTGGTTTGGGCGATCAATTGCTTTGCTTGATCAGGCGTCGTCAGTCGTGGGTCTGCTAGTTGAGCAAGATTGCGCTTGTAAGTCTCGAGCTTCGCTATGTTGGCGGCACTCGAAATCATCACGACGAGGTTCTCCCGACCTTCGTTGCTCTTTCCTATGTCGATGATGCGCACGCGATCGGGCGCCGCCGCTGCGAGCTTCTGATAATAGCCGTTGATTTCTTCTTGGCTGTGCAGGTGGTTTGGTACGCCGATATGTTCGCCGAATACCACCTTCGGTGAAGGGATGGTTGTTGACAGAGGAAGATGATCGACGAGCGGGCTCATGAATTCAGGCCGCGTCGTCCAGTTCTTGACGGCGGTCGCAAATTCCGGGTCCATCTGTTGGGCGCCCGCCTGCGTCGAGACTGCAAGCGCTCCAGCAAGAAGGGCAATCTTCCGTAACGACATCGTTCCTCCGTGTCCCGCGTGAGCGGAGATGTGATTTCGAATATGCGGTAGATGAGATCAATAAGGTCTGGCTTAGCGAACTGTCCTCGATTTATCGCGCGTTTGCTAGGCGTCGTGAGCATGAAGTGTGCGACTGAACCCGGATTACGCGCGCCGCATTTGTCCACCGCGCCACTCCGACAGAGGTCACTCGTATTTTGGATGGTAAAGACAGTCTGCGCAGCGGCGCTAGTCTCTAATTTCTTCAACCGTTTTCCGCGGCCTGAGACCCAGGCTTCGCCTGGTTGTGGGCATTTCGTCGGGTCGACCACGAATTCCAAGCCCGAAGTGTTCTTACCACACGAGAATGTTTTTGTGTGGTAATGGCGACCGAATTTTGATACCACACACGAAAATCAGTGTGTGGTAAAATGGAAATTCGCCGACATTCTCATACTGCCCAAGCCGCATACCATGACCTCGTCTCGCTGCTGCTCGACGACGCTGTCTCGGACATCCTCGGCACACCAACGCTCCGAGAGGTGAACGGAAAGCCCTACTGGTATGACAGGTATCGGCTCGGAACCGAAATAAAAGAACGTTATTTGGGCGAGGATAATCCGTCGCTCCAAGAGCGAATTAAACGACACAAAGGCTTGCAGGCCGAACACCGAGCACGGCGTAAGGAGCGTGCACGACTAGTTCGACTACTCCGAAGCGAACGATTCCTGGGGCTAGATGCCACAACGGGCAGTCTCGTCGCCGCGATCGCTAGAGCCGGGGTATTCCGCCTCGGCGGTATCATAATCGGAACGACGGCCTTTCGCCTATACGAAGGTGAACTCGGGCTCAGGCTGTCGCTCGACGAAACCGCGATGACGCAAGATGTCGACATCGCAAGCTTCGAGAAGCTATCGCTCGCGTTAGAAGACTCCGTGGAGCCAGGTCTCGCCGACGTCTTCGACCAGCTTCGCTTCGCACCGGTGCCAGAGGTCCGCAGCAATAAGGTGTGGAGATGGCGCCAGTCAGATAGCCAAGCCCTCATCGAGTTCCTGACGCCGTCATTCAGCGACGACGAAAGTCTGCGCGATCTAGCGGCGCTCGGAGTCAGCGCGCGCGCACTCCATCATTTGAATTATTTGATCGCGAACCCCATCGACGCTGCGGTGGTCTACCGGGAGGGCGTGCTCGTGAAGATTCCTCGGCCCGAACGCTATGCTATTCACAAACTCATCGTAGCAAGTCGTCGGCTCGATGGCCCGGACAGTCTAAAGGCTCGGAAGGATCTCATGCAGGCGCAAGCTCTTGCCAATATTCTTGCCGCGGATCGACCAGCCGACCTCATCGATGCATACGACGATGCCATTAGCCGCGGACCCAAGTGGAAGACGCGAATTGAACAAAGCCTCAAACGAGCGCCTGGCATCGCGAAGCTGATTGAGAGTGCTCGCGACGCTGCGTGAGCCTAATATTCTCCACCGTTCCGCAGCGCACCGGAGTTCACTTGAACCAGCCGCACCCTGCAGAGCAGCATTGATGACTTTAGCTAAATAACTGGTTTTAAATGAAGAAAATGGTGGGCGTGGCAAGGATTGAACTTGCGACCCCTGCGATGTCAACACAGTGCTCTACCACTGAGCTACACGCCCACCCGGTTCCCCGGGAACCAAGTCCCGCTGGAGAGCGGCCATTTAGATGCGGCTTCGCGGGCGCGCAAGCCCGCTACACTACATCTTCAAGTGCAGGTCGAACGTTCAGAGAATTGCACGTCTCGAGGACGTTCAGAGCCGGCCGTGCTGATCCTCAGTCTGGAACATACGATCGACTTCCAGCACCAGGTCCTTCAAATGGAAAGGCTTGGAGAGAAGTTTCGCCTCCGGCGCCGTACGTCCACCCTGTAGCGCAACCGCCGCAAAACCCGTAATGAACATCACGCGGATTGCCGGATCGAGCGCGCTCGCTTTCTGAGCAAGTTCAATCCCGTCCATCTCGGGCATGACAATGTCGGTGAGAAGCAGGTCAAAGCGCTCATTTTGAAGAAGCGGCATTGCTTCGGTGCCGCAACCGACTGCCTCTACTTCGTAGCCGACCCGCTGCAACGCACGCTGCAGATACTCGCGCATGGACGTATCATCTTCGGCCAGGAGAATTCTTGCCATGCCCACTTTATGCTCCGCCAAAGTCTATTTTGCCAGAAGCGAATAATGCTCTCGTGCGTTGCAGGGTCCCTAAGCAAGTCCTAAAGTGGCACGAAATTTAACCTTTTCCGTGAGCAAGCTCCCTCCCCCGACCATCCACCAGCCGCGTGGGGACCTACCGGTCCTTATGTCCGTGCCGCATTCCGGCCGCGATTATCCGGACTGGCTTCTCGCCCTGTCCGGCGCCGGGAAAGCCTCGCTTGCAACGCTCGAAGACCCGATGGTCGACCGGCTTGTCTGGCGAGCCCTCCAGCGAGGCTGCGGCGCCGTCATCGCGCGAACCCCCCGCGCTGCGATCGACTGCAACCGGGCCGAAGACGACGTCGACCCCTCCGTAATCGAGGGTCCGAGGCGTGCTCGGATAAGCGCTCGAGCGCGAGGGGGGCTCGGCATTGTTCCGGCGCGCACTCCCCAGCACGGATATTTGTGGCGCCGCGCGATCACCTCAACCCAGCTCGAAGAACGACTCGCTCAGGCTCACCGGCCGTATCATGAGGCCATCGCGACGCTGCTGACACTACTTGTGGATCGCTTCGGATGCGCTCTGCTACTCGATTGCCATTCCATGCCACCCCCACCCAGCGGCGTTCCCCCTATCGTGTTTGGCGATTGCCGAGGACGGACGGCGCAGGATTGGGTGACAACACAGGCAATGGAAATCTGTCGTAGGTCAGGGTTTCGAGCCGGGCTCAACGATCCGTTTGCAGGCGGCCATGTCATTGATCATCACGCGCGCCCGGCAAGCGGCGTTCACGCGATTCAGATCGAGATTGATCGTCGCCATTACCTCGACGACCGGCTCCAGAAGCCCGGCAAGGGCTTTGACCAGATCGCGACCTTGCTCGAGACGCTCGCGGTCGAACTCGGCAAGGAACTGCTCGGCCGCCAGTACGCGACGGCGGCCGAATGAAGTGACTTGTTAGACGGTGACAGGCGCGGGCTGCGGGACCATGCTCGGCGCCTTACCCTGTTGCATCTGCCGGGCGAACACATCGCGCATCTGACTCAACGAGAAGAGGTGCGCGTAGATCAGCGGCAACATGCCGTTCTGGTTCATCTTGCGCAGTTCATCACCTCGAAGATTGCGGATCTTGTCCTCGTCGACCATCCGGAACCCACGATACACGAATGGCTGATCAAAGCCCTCCGGCTGAATGGCAACTTCGCCATCCATCAAAAGGTCCGATTTGACGAGTTCCTCGACGAAGGCGTTCGTGCGCAAACCCGCAGCCTCGAACTGTTCACAAAACTCAAGAATCGCCTTGGTTGCCCCACTCGGCTCATCACCCTCGAACAGCGCTTCGCCTTCTTCGAAGTCGCCAACCGCGCCGGAAGTGGGGTCGTAGCAAAGCGACAGCTCATCACTCTCGGGGCGGAGCTTCGCGAGAAGGAACGGATACCGGCGCAGGTACGCCGGAATATAGAGATTCGCATCGGTCGCGCGCCCACTCTCATCGAGGAACACATTGATTCCTTCATTGAGCCCCATCAGCGCGATCGGCACCGGTGCGCCGCCGACCGAGAAGACGATCGGGTAGTGTCGCTGCACGAGCGTGAACTCATCCACGGTCAGAGGAACAGCGTGGGTCCGGCCGAGCTCAGGAAGGCTCGTCAATCCGCGAACCTTCAACTTGCCGTGCTGCTCGAGGTTGAGTGGCTCGATCGCGTTGTAGAACAAAGGCAGGCTCTGGGTCGGAGCGGCGGTCGCCATGTGTGATTCTTCTCCTGGGGTCCGGGCTTACGGCCGCGCTGCCCTGCGCACCTGCCGACAACAATGTGCGGGTGCCTGTATTGGGGTCTTTGCCGTTAGGCAAGCGCGACGAACCGGTGGTCTGGCTCCATAAGCACGCAGTTCATTGAACATTCAACGCTTTACTGCAAAGCCCGCACTTATGGGGATAGGCGGTCAGTGAGCGCGAGCGAATTTTGGAATATCGTGCCTCTGCTGCTCGGCCTCTTTTCCGCGCAGCCCGGAGCCGTCGGCCAGACAGTGACGCGCCTAATCATCCAGGATGAAGTAATCCTCCGAGTCCCGGTGCAGCCCCATCCGCTGATTCCGCAGTTTGAATGGGCCGAAAAGAAGGGGCCTAAGTGCATTCCTGTCGGCGCGATCCAGCGAGCGTTGCTCTCCGGATCCGGCCAGGTCGACTTCATCATGGCGAACCACTCGCGAGTACGCGCGCAGCTTGAAGAAGATTGCCCTGCCCTCGATTTCTATGCCGGCTTTTACCTTCAGCCTCCCGACGATCGTTTGTGTGCACGGCGAGACGCGGTGCATTCCCGCATCGGCGGAAGTTGCGCGATCGAGCGATTTCGACGACTGCTTCCATCCGTGCGGCGCTGAAGAGCCTTGGAATTCCCTCCTTGGATCCCTACATTCCTTGACAGCGTAATGCTCGCAGCATAGCGCGCGTCCGCGCGATCGCCGCACCGGGACGTCAAGCCGCGGCTCACTCTTATCTTCCGGAACATGAATGACTTTTGCCGACCTCGGCCTCTCCGATGAACTGCTCAAGGCAGTAAATGACAGCGGCTACGATGAGCCGACGCCGATCCAGCAGGCAACGATCCCTTCCGTCCTGATGGGCAAGGACCTGATCGGTATTGCGCAAACCGGCACCGGCAAGACAGCGAGCTTCGTGCTCCCGATGATCGATATCCTCCATCACGGCCGAAGTCGCGCGCTGATGCCGCGCTCGCTCATTCTCGAGCCGACGCGCGAGCTTGCGATGCAGGTCGCCGACAATTTCGAGAAATACGGCAAATATCACAAACTCTCGATGGCGCTGCTCATCGGGGGCGTGCAGATGGGCGATCAGGTCAAGGCGCTTGAACGCGGCGTGGACGTGCTGATCGCGACGCCCGGCCGTCTCATGGATCTCTTCGGACGAGGCAAGATCCTCTTGACCGGCTGCGAACTGCTGGTGATCGACGAAGCGGACCGAATGCTCGACATGGGCTTCATCCCCGACATCGAAGAGATCTGTTCCAAGCTTCCAAAATCCCGTCAGACGCTGCTTTTTTCAGCGACGATGCCGCCGCCGATCCAGAAGCTTGCCGCGAAGTTCCTTACCGATCCAAGACGCGTGGAGGTCGCGCGTCCAGCAACGGCAAACGTCAACATCGATCAGCAGCTGGTCGAAGTCAGCGCCGACAAAAAGAAGGATGTTCTAAAGGAACTGCTCCGCCGCGAGGGCATGAAGAATGCGATCATCTTCTGCAATCGGAAGACGACCGTTCGTGACCTTACGTCGAGCCTTCGCCGAGCGCATTTCCAGGCTGGGCAGATTCACGGAGATATGGAGCAGTCGGAGCGCATCGCGGAATTTGAGCGATTCAAGACCGACGAGATAACCATCCTCGTTGCCTCCGACGTCGCCGCGCGCGGACTTGATGTCAAAGGCGTCAGCCACGTGTTCAACTTCGATGTGCCGTGGCAACCCGATGACTATGTCCACCGGATCGGGCGTACCGGGCGCGCTGGCGCGAAGGGAACGGCAATTACCCTCGCCTCCAAGGCCGAAGGCGAGCTCATCGAGCGCATCGAGAAGCTTACGGGCCAGAATA
Organism: Sphingomicrobium sp.; assembly: GCA_035944075.1. Classification (GTDB taxonomy): domain Bacteria; phylum Pseudomonadota; class Alphaproteobacteria; order Sphingomonadales; family Sphingomonadaceae; genus Sphingomicrobium. Next base: position 47,047 of record DASZBO010000110.1, on the reverse strand, counting down.
TTGAGCGAACACCATTTCGCGCGAGCTCGGCTCCGAAGGATGAACCTGAGCCCCCTGTCGCCCGCACTGAGCGCCGGACAGCGAAGCCTAAAGCTCCAGCGCCGGAACGCTCGCCCGTCGTCGAGGACCTCCGGAACGAATGGAATGGCCCGCTACCCTCGTTCCTGTCCGTGAGCGCCGCTGAGTTACCGGCCTGACACTGGAAAGCGTTGCATCGCGTCCCTAGCTCCGTGCGGAAGCAAAAAGGGACCTTACTCGCATGAACGATTATGTGCCTCCAAAGGTCTGGAATTGGAATGAGCCGAGCGGCGGCCAGTTCGCGAATATCAACCGGCCGATCGCCGGCGCAACGCATGATGAGGAGCTTCCGGTCGGCGAACACCCGTTCCAGCTCTACTCGCTAGCGACTCCGAACGGCCAGAAGGTCTCGATCCTGTTCGAGGAGCTGCTTGAGGCAGGCCACAAGGGCGCGGAATATGATGCTTGGCCCATCCGGATCGGAGAGGGCGACCAGTTCGGAAGCGGGTTTGTCGCGATCAATCCCAACAGCAAGATTCCTGCTCTCGTTGATCGAAGCGGCGAGACGCCTGTCCGAGTTTTCGAATCCGGTGCGATCTTAGTCTATCTCGCCGAGAAATTCGGCGAGTTCCTGCCGTCCGGCGGGCCCGAACGGGCGGAGACCCTGTCGTGGCTGTTCTGGCAGATGGGGAGTGCACCGTTCCTCGGCGGCGGCTTCGGCCATTTCTTCTCCTACGCTCCGACCAAGATCGAGTATGCAATCAATCGCTATGCGATGGAGGCGAAGCGCCAGATGGACGTCCTCAATCGCCGGCTTTCTGAGAGCGAATTCGTCGCTGGTCCCGATTACACGATCGCCGATATGGCAATTTGGCCTTGGTACGGCGGGGTTGCGCTCGGGCGCACTTACGAGGGCGCAAACGAATTTCTCGCGGCGCACGAATATGAGCACCTATTACGTTGGGCGCGTGCAATCGACAGCCGCCCCGCAGTGAAGCGGGGCCGCATCGTCAACAAGCTTACTGGCGAACTCTCAGAGCAACTCCACGAACGCCATGATGCGCGTGACTTCGAGCTCCGCACCCAGGACAAGCTCGAGGCCGTCGACGAAGGCGAAAACATCAAGGACGACGCAATCTAGGCTCTGCAATTTCTGCCGGGCGTTCGTTACGTATCCACACATCGAGAGGTGACGGTGGTATTGCCTCCCGGGACGTAAGCTTTTGTCGCGTTCGGCTCAGTCCTTCCGGCGATAACGATCAAGGAAGCTGCGCGCGAACGTCGACAGCGTCTTGCGCGCGATCGCCTCGCGCAAGTTCTGCATGGTCCGCTGGTAAAACCAAAGGTTGTGCTGGGTCATTAGCATTGCCCCGAGAATCTCGCCGGCCTTAACGAGGTGATGAACATAAGCGCGGCTGTAGGTGGCGCATGCGGGACAGGGACATCCTTCCTCAATTGGCTGCGAATCTTCCGCGAAACGTGCATTCCGCAGGTTGATCGGCCCGTCGGCCGTGAACGCTTGTCCCGTCCGGCCCGAGCGCGTCGGGAGCACGCAATCAAACATGTCGATTCCGCGTACGACGGCTTCCACGATATCGTCCGGCTTGCCAACGCCCATAAGATAGCGTGGCTGGCCTATCGGCAACATGTTGATGGCAAAATCGAGACAGCCGAGCATGGCCTCCTGGCCTTCGCCGACCGCAAGACCTCCAACGGCGTAACCGTCAAAGCCGATGTCGATCAGCGCCTCGGCAGAGGCGCGGCGCAGTCGTTCGTCGAGGGCACCTTGCTGAATTCCAAAGATCGCAGCACGCGCGGCATGATCGTCACCACGGTTGAACTCGTCGCGCGATCGCTTCGCCCAACGGATCGATCGCTCCATCGCCTCGACTTGCGCTTCCCGTGTCGACGTCGTCGGTACGAGCTGGTCAAATTGCATGAGGATGTCGCTATCGAGCCGGCGTTGCACCTCGATCGAGCGCTCGGGAGACAGCATGTGTCGCGATCCGTCGAGGTGGCTTGCGAAGGCGACGCCTTCTTCTGTCACTCGGGTCAGTTGGGAGAGGCTCATTACCTGATAGCCGCCGCTGTCCGTAAGGATCGGGCGCTGCCAGCCCATGAACCGGTGCAGCCCGCCGAGTTTCGCCACGCGCTCGGCACCGGGACGCAGCATCAGGTGATAGGTATTGCCCAGAATGATGTCCGCACCAGACGCGCGAACTTCCTCGGGTCGCATCGCCTTTACCGTCGCTGCGGTGCCGACCGGCATGAACGCGGGTGTTCGAATAGCGCCGCGATGCATTTGGATGACGCCCGTGCGAGCCGCGCCATCAGTTGCGGAAATCGTGAAAGAAAAGCGCGTCACGCGGCGCGCCATGCCAAGTGCGCCTCATCAAGTCGAGCGAGTCGGCTGCAACCCCTCGACAGAACATTCCAGCCACGACCGTTTCCGTCCTGAGTTGGAAATGCCCCCTCAGGTGGGCAGCAGCAAACTTGCGTCACCATAAGAATAGAAGCGGTAGCCCGCCTCGATTGCATGTGCGTAGGCGGACTTCATGACGTCGAGACCCATGAGCGCGCTGACCAGCATGAACAGGGTCGATCGCGGCAAGTGGAAATTTGTGATGAGGCCATCGACGGCCTTGAAGCGATAACCGGGCGTGATGAAGATGGCGGTGTCCCCTTCAAAGGCCCGAATTACGCTATCGCCCGTTGCGGCGCTTTCAAGCAGGCGAAGGCTCGTCGTCCCGACTGCGATAAGGCGGCCGCCCGAGGATCGAACCGCATTCAGCCTGTCGGCTGTCGCCCCATCAATGCGACCCCATTCGGCATGCATCTTGTGGGCGGTCGTATCTTCGGCCTTCACCGGCAGAAACGTACCCGCCCCAACGTGCAGAGTCAGGGTCTCGCGGCCGATTCCCCTAGCGTCGAGCGCGTCAAGCAACCGCGGCGTAAAGTGCAGCGCAGCTGTCGGCGCGGCGACCGCCCCATTCTGCTTGGCGAACATCGTCTGATAATCGGAACGGTCGTCGATATCGGCATCACGCTTCGAGGAGATGTAGGGCGGAAGCGGGATCCGCCCCGCTCGCTCCAGAAGGACTTCGACCGGTTCGTCACCATCGAAGTGCAGCCTTGCCGATCCATCCTCAGCCTTCTCGAGGACTGATGCCGTAACCCCGGCACCGAAGTCGATCGTCTCGCCGATCCTTGCGCGCTTGGCGTTTCTCAGAAAGGCCTGCCATTCACGCGGTCCCTCCCGCTTGTGCAGCGTCGCACCGATATGCGCGTTGCCGCGTCGCCCCTCGAGCTGAGCGGGGATCACCTTCGTGTCGTTGAAGACCAAAACGTCTCCCGAACGGAGCAAATCCGGCAATTCGAGGATCTGGTGATCGGTGATGTCCCTGCCCTCGACCAGCATCAGGCGTGCATTGTCGCGCGGACGGGCCGGCCTCAGTGCGATCCGTTCCTGCGGCAAGTCGAAATCGAATAGGTCAACGCGCATGACGCGGCCTTAGCCGCCAAGGTACGCCCTCACAATTTTCGTGGGATCCTGGGGCGGCTCGCCCGGAGTAATCGCGTCGACCGCGTCCATCCCGCCGACGACACGGCCCACGACGGTGTAATTATCGTCGAGTTCTGGATGCGGCGAGAACATGATGAAGAACTGGCTGTTCGCACTGTCCGGGCGGCTGGCACGGGCCGCTCCGACGGTGCCACGAAGAAAGGGAACCATGGTGAACTCGGCCTTGAGATCAGGCAATTCCGAACCTCCTTCTCCCGTTCCCTTGGGATCGCCACCTTGCGCCATGAAACCGGGAATGACGCGGTGGAAGGTGAGCCCGTTGTAGAACCCCCGGCGAACCAGGGTTTGAATACGCTCGACGTGATGAGGCGCGAGATCGGGCCGCAATACGATCTCGACGGTTCCGCCGCTCGACAAGTCCAGAAACAGGTGATTGGACTTGTTCGCGACCACATCCGCGGGGGCGACGATGCTCGGCATCGGCGGAGGAGCCGGCGGCGTTGATGCCTTGGCCGCAACCAGCATGAAAGCGGCCACCGGTACCGCCATAAGTGATTTGACGTGCATATCCCTCCCCGAGCGTTTGTCGCCAATTGGCGGCCACCCGCTGTCTTTACCGTGAACCGCCATTCAAATGGTCGCGCACATCACTGGCCACTGCGCTTGTGACGAACTTGTCGATCGATCCGCCAAGCCTCGCGATCTCCTTCACGAGCCTTGACGCGATCGGTTGCAGCGAGACATCGGCCATGAGGAAGACCGTCTCAATTTGGTCGTTGAGCTGCTGGTTCATGCCGGCCATCTGAAATTCATACTCGAAGTCGGCAACGGCGCGCAGGCCGCGCAGGATCGCTTCCGCTCCCTGCGATTCGGCAAAGTCCATCAGAAGCGAATCAAACTCGACGACCTCGATGTTGCCGGGAATCTCGATGACCTCGCGGCGGACCATCGCGAGGCGTTCATGGACCGAAAACATCGGTTCCTTCGACGGGTTGGTCGTAACGCCGATCACGAGCCGATCAACGAGGTGCGCGCCCCGCCGGATAATGTCGATGTGGCCGAGGGTGATCGGATCGAAGGTACCGGGATATACCGCAATCTTCATAGCCACCCGCCCCCTCTAGTGATCCCGCTCTACGGAAAATCTTGCAATTGCACGTAGCAAATCCGCCTCGGCGCCGTGGCCTTCGAGATGCTCGATCGCCTGATTGACGAGGAACCCGGCCTGTTGCCGAGCGCGCTCCTCACCAAGCAACGAGACAAATGTTGCTTTGCCGGCGTCTGCGTCGCGCCCCGTCGGCTTGCCCGCGGCCGCCGCATCACCGCTATGATCGATAAGGTCGTCCGCGATTTGAAAGGCAAGGCCAATGTTGCGCGCATAGCCGCGATAGGGCGTGCGCGCTTCGCCCGGGAGCTTCGTCATGATGCATGCGGCCTCCACGGCGTATTCAATAAGTGCGCCCGTCTTGAGCTGCTGCAGCCGTGTTATTGCCGGAAGGTCGAGTTGATTGCCCTCGGCGGAGAGGTCCATCATCTGCCCACCGGCCATCCCGGACGGGCCGGCGGCACGTGCGAGCTCAAAGACGAGATCCGAGCGAACCCATGGATCTTCATGCGTGCGGGGATCTCCCAGAATTTCGAAGGCCAGAGCATGGAGACTGTCACCGGCCAGCACTGCCGTAGCCTCGCCAAAAGCGGCGTGGACGGTCGCCTTCCCGCGTCTCAGTTCCGCATTATCCATGCAGGGAAGGTCGTCGTGGATCAGCGAATAGACGTGGATTGCCTCGATCGCGCAGCCAACGCGCAGCGCGCGGGCGCGGTCGATCACGAACAGCCGCGATGCTCCAATAGTGAGAAGCGGCCGAAGCCGTTTTCCACCCCCGATCGCGGCGTGACGCATGGCTTCGTAAAGCCGGTCGCGACTGTCGCCGGGCGGCGCCAGAAGTTCGGCGAAGGCATTGTCGATGTCGCTGCGAACGCGGGCACTTTCCGCGTTCAGCTCCTCGGCGAGCCGATCGACCGCCTCAACTGGCATCGAAGGGCTTAAGCCCGGCTGGCTTGCCGTCGCTTCCGAAGGCGATCTGCTCGATGCGCGCCTGGGCGTCCTTGAGCCGGGCTTCGCAGTGACGTTTCAGCCGATCGCCTTCCTGATAAAGCTCGATCGATTGATCGAGCGGGGCCTCGCCCTTCTCGAGCGCGCGAACGATTTCCTCGAGCCGCGCAAGGGCGGCTTCAAAGCTCAGCTGGCTGACGTCTTTTTCCACGGTGGCCATGAGGCGGTTTGTGGTCTCCGGGTCTGCTCAAATCAAGCGAGCGGCTATTGGAGCGGTGTGTTCTTGAACGGGTCGCGAATGCCCGGAACAATCTCATCGCGCAGTGCATCTTCGCCCGCGTCGGCGAGCGCCGCTTCGGCCTCGCGCGCATGGCGCTCGCGCTCGTGCCGCAATTCCTCGATCAGCGCTTCACGATCGCTATCGAGACGTGTGTCCGATGGCGCCTGCATGCCAGCGGCTTTTGCCGCTTTGGCTACGGCCGCGTCGAGTTCTCGCTGAGTTGTAAGACCAAGCGTGACCGGATCCTTGGGCGTGATGTTGGCCATGTTCCAATGCGTCCGGTCGCGGATTGCCGCGATCGTCGTGCGGGTGGTGCCGATCAACTTGCTGATCTGTCCGTCGCTGACCTCAGGATGGTTCTTAATGATCCAGGCGATTCCGTCGGGCTTGTCCTGGCGCTTGGACACGGGCGTATAGCGCGGCCCCTTGGTTCGGCGAATCTCTTCCGGGGCCTTGTGCATCTGCAACCGGTGATCGGGATTGGCCTGGCCCTTCTCGATCTCTTCGTGTGTGAGTTCACTGGCCCGGATCGGATCGCGACCCGTCAGCTTGGTCGCCGCCGTGTCGTCGGCGATGGCCTGAACCTCGAGGATGTGAAGCCCACAAAATTCGGCGATCTGTTCAAAGGTGAGCGACGTATTGTCGACCAACCAGGCAGCGGTCGCATGGGGCATCAGCGGCTGGGCCACGTCTATTCTCCCGGAAAATCTTCAGCAAACGAAACAAATAGGGCCGCCCCCCAAGGAGCGGCCAGCTTAGGGCGCGATGTAGCCACCGACTGCTGCCGGGGCAAGGCGCTTTAACGATCTATTGGCAGGAAGCGGGGCTCGCTCCTCACCCGCTCGATCCATGCCAAGACGTTTGGATAGCGTTCAAGCTCGAACTCGGCATCACCTGCGACATGAGTGTAGGCGAAGAGGCAAATGTCCGCGAGGCTGATTGCTTTGCCGGCAAACCAGTCCCGCGATCGCAAATGCTCGTCCATGAGCTTCAGCGCGGCATTTCCTTGCTCTCGCTTGAGAGGCATCTGCATTCGCTGCAACTCAGTCAGCTCGTCCGCGCCGAGCCAACGCATCCAGAACCGCAGGGTCGCGATGTTGGGCTCGTGACTATATTGTTCCCAGAACATCCAGCGAAGCATGTCGGCATGATCGAACGGGTCGCTGGGAATGAGGCTCGAGCCGTCGGCCACAAAGTGGCACGCAGCATTGCTTTCCGGAATGAAGCGATCGCCAACCTGAAGAACCGGGATCCGCCCATTCGCATTCACCCTTCGGAGGAACTCTTCGGTCCGGGTCTCGCCCTTCAGAATGTCATACTCCCGCCGGTCGAGCGGCTTGTCGAGCAACGCCGCGGTCAGCCGAACCTTGTAGCAGTTGGCCGACAGCGAATATTCGTGGAGTACCAGGTTTTCGCTCATTCCCCTTTCCCAAGCAGCGGCTATCGGCGAACTTCGAGCACGATCTTTCCCATATGGTCGCCCTGCTCCATTCTCCTGTGCGCCTCGATTGCTTCGCTTAACGGATAGATGCTGTCGATGACCGGCCTTAAGCGACCGCCCTCGACGTAGGGCCAGACACTCCTTGCAATCTCGTCGGCAACCATCGTCTTGAATTCCACCGACCGCGGCCGAAGCGTTGACCCGGTCAAGGTCAACCGGCGGCGCATCACGTCGAAGATTGGTATTTCGGCGGTCGCTCCGCGTTGGACCGCGATCGAGACGTGTCGTCCCTCCTCCGCGAGGCAGGCGAGATTGCGCGGCACATAGTCGCCTCCGACCATGTCGATGATGACGTCCACGCCTTGGCGTTCCGTTAGCCGGTGCACTTCCTCGACGAAATCCTGCGTCGCGTAATTGATCGCCGCCTCAGCGCCGAGTCTTACTGCCTTGGCGCATTTCTCGTCCGTCCCGCATGTGACAATGACCTTGAGGCCAAACAGGCTACCGAGAGCTATCGCCATGGTTCCGATTCCGCTGGTTCCACCATGAACAAGAACGCGGTCGCCGTCCGCAGCGAAGCCCCGCTCGAAGAGATTCACCCAGACGGTGAATAATGTCTCCGGCATGGCAGCGGCGTCGACCGACGTGAGCGCGCGGGGAACGGGAAGGCAAGTTCCGCTCGGCGCGACGCAATATTCGGCATAGCCGCCGCCCGCGACGAGAGCGCAGACCTTTTGCCCAACGAACGCGGTCGTGCCGGGGCCCGTTGCCGCAATTTGACCGGCGATTTCGAGCCCGAGGATATCGGGAGCGCCGGGCGGGGGCGGATACATTCCGCGGCGCTGCAGTACGTCGGGTCGGTTCACTCCCGCTGCAGCAACCTTGATCAGGACCTCCCCCGTATCGGGTTGCGGTACCGGTCGCTCGACGATCTTCAATCCGCCGGAGCCATCGGCAACGACGGCGCGCATTGAGGAAGGAAGTTCAGGCACGGCAGGGCTTATTGACTTGGTCGCTCTATCGGTCAACGATTCAGACCGTGGACCTTGACGACCTCTTTCCAAAGAAGCCCGGCGATCCGCTTGTCGAGCTTGCAAGGCAGGATCTCGACCCGATGTCGATCGAGGAGCTGCAGGCCCGGATCGAGGCGTTGAACGTTGAAATCGATCGGGTGAAGAACCACATGCGCAAGGCGCAAGACCACCGCTCCGCGGCGGAAGAGCTGTTCAAAAGGTCATGAACTTCGCGGCCCCTCAGCCGCCGGACAACTCGCAAAGCGATAATCTGTTGAAAAGACCGGAACCGGCCCTTGATTGCCGCGCTCCACCATATGACATTCCAATCAAAGCCCGTGGGCTTTCCGCGGGTGCGGGAGTATTAGCCTAAATGCCTAGTTTTGCTCGCGAACTCGAACAAACCCTCCACAATGCGCTGGGGGAAGCCAGCCGCCGTCGGCACGAGTATGCGACCCTTGAGCATCTCCTGGTTGCACTGATCGACGATGAACATGCGTCGAAAGTGATGACCGCCTGCGGCGTCAACCGGGACGAGTTGCGCGCGTCCGTAAAGCAGTACCTGGACAATGAACTCGGCGCCCTCGTCGCGGACAGCGCGACGGACCCGACGCCAACAAGCGGATTCCAGCGCGTCGTTCAGCGCGCGATTCTTCATGTGCAATCGTCAGGCAGGGACGATGTGACCGGCGCCAATGTGCTGGTTGCACTCTTCTCGGAGCGCGAGAGCTATGCGGTCTACTTCCTGCAGCAGCAGGACATGAGCCGCCTCGATGCCGTCACCTATATAAGCCATGGCGTCGGCAAGGGCGAAGCGGCGCAGGAGACACGGACTCCGGAAGGGACCGAGGAAAAGAACGAGAAGGAAGGCGGAAAGAAAGAATCCTCCCTCAAGCAGTTTACGGTCGACCTCAACGAGAAGGCTCGTCAGGGTAAGGTCGATCCGTTGATTGGCCGCATGCCCGAGGTTGACCGCACGGTGCAGATCCTCTGTCGTCGGTCCAAGAACAATCCGCTCTATGTCGGCGATCCCGGCGTTGGTAAGACCGCAATCGCAGAGGGTCTCGCCCGAAAGATCGTGGAGGGCGATGTCCCCGAGGTGCTCAAGCCCGCGGTGATCTATGCGCTCGACATGGGCGCGTTGCTTGCCGGCACGCGCTATCGCGGCGACTTCGAAGAGCGCCTGAAATCGGTTGTGGGCGAGCTTGAGAAAATGCCGCATGCAATCCTTTTCATCGACGAAATCCACACGGTGATCGGTGCCGGGGCGACGTCCGGCGGAGCGATGGACGCTTCGAACCTCCTGAAGCCCGCTTTGTCGAGCGGTGCGATCCGCTGCATTGGCTCGACCACTTACAAGGAGTTTCGCAACCACTTCGAAAAGGACCGTGCACTACTTCGCCGGTTCCAGAAAATCGACGTCAACGAGCCCTCGATCGAAGACACGATCAAGATCATCGCTGGCCTTCGCTCCTCGTTCGAAGGCCACCATAACGTTCGCTACACGCCCGACGCGATCAAGTCCGCGGTCGAGCTGTCCGCACGCTATATCCATGACCGGAAGTTGCCGGACAAGGCGATCGACGTGATTGACGAGGTCGGCGCGATGCAGATGCTGGTTCCACCCAGCCGTCGCAAGAAGGTGATCACGCCCAAGGAGATTGAAGCGGTTGTGGCGACCATGGCCCGCATCCCGCCGAAGTCGGTCAGCGCCGATGATAAGCAGGTGCTCGAGCACCTTGAAGCCGACCTCAAGCGGGTTGTCTTCGGGCAGGATCTCGCAATCGAGAAACTTGCATCAGCGATTAAGCTCAGCCGCGCGGGTCTTCGCGATCCCGACAAGCCGATCGGCAACTATCTGTTCTCCGGCCCGACCGGCGTCGGCAAGACCGAGGTTGCACGGCAGCTCGCCTCGATCCTGGGCATTCCGCTGCAGCGGTTCGACATGTCAGAATATATGGAGCGCCACTCGGTCAGTCGGCTGATCGGCGCGCCTCCTGGCTATGTCGGCTATGATCAGGGCGGTCTGCTTACGGACGCGGTGGACCAGCATCCCCACAGCGTGCTGCTGCTCGACGAGATCGAAAAGGCGCATCCGGACCTGTTCAACATCCTCCTGCAGGTGATGGACAACGGGAAGCTCACCGACCACCACGGGAAGACGGTCGATTTCCGCAACACCATCCTGATCATGACCACGAACGCAGGCGCTGCGGACATGGCGCGCGAAAGTATCGGCTTTGGCGCAGCGACCCGCGAGGACGCCCAGGAGGACGCGGTCAAAAAAATGTTCACGCCGGAGTTCCGCAACCGCCTCGATGCGATTGTGCCGTTCAGCTACCTGCCACCGGCCGTCGTGGCGCGCGTGGTGGACAAGTTCATCCTTCAACTCGAACTGCAGCTTGCCGACCGCAACGTGCATATCGAACTCGACGACGAAGCACGCCAGTGGATCGTCGATCGAGGCTACGACAGGCTGTACGGCGCACGTCCGATGGGCCGACTTGTCCAGGAAAAGATCAAGCAACCACTCGCGGAGGAACTGCTGTTCGGAAAGCTCGTCAACGGTGGCGAGGTCAAAGTCCGGATCAAGGACAATGCTCCCGCGTTCGAAATCACGCCTGCCGCGCCAAAACCCGGCAAGACCAAGGGCAACGGCAAAACGAAGGCAAAAGCGACCGCCAAGCCCAAAACGGACGACGCCTCCTCGGCAGCGGAATAATCGAAAACACTGTTAAGGGGCCGGGAAGGAATTTCCCGGCTCCTTTTGCTTTGGAATCAGTCTTTCGACTGGATGGCGATGGTTCCTGTTGAACCTGCCGCCGTCGGCTCGACCGTGATCAGGAAGCTGTCGCCCTTTCTCGTCTTGCCGGAGATCGCGTTGCCGGCCAATGCGGCCTCGTCGCCTTTCTGCTTGAACTGATCCAGGAAATAAGCGCGCACCGCCTCGGGAGATTCTTGTGAATTGAACGCGAGCTGGACCGTTCCCCCCTTGTCACCCGCGTTCATGGTGAAGCCGTGAATAGATCCACCCGGAATCATCTTCACGCCATCAATATCGAAATGCCCATTCGCGAACGTGCCTTGGGGCAGCTTCACTTCGCCTTTGGCGAACGGCAGGTCGAAACTGACCTGCCCGTTGTTCGCTGCGTGGATGCTGACGTTTGCATCGCCTGCAGTCTCATGACGCGCCACATTGCAGCCGCCGAGTGGAACGACGAACAGAAGCAAAGGACCTGTGAAACGGAACATTGATCGCCCCCGTGTTGCATGAGCAGTACGGCGAGCGAAAGGAAACGGTCAAGCTGGCTCGGTTGCCTGTTCGCAGATGGCGTCGAGACGGGGAAAGACCTCCGGCGGAAGTTCGAGCTCGGCAGCCGCGAGGTTCTCCCTGAGGTGGGCGCGTGTTGAAGTTCCCGGGATCAGGAGGATGTTGGGGGAGCGCTGCAGCAGCCAGGCTAGTGCCACCTGCATCGGCGTCGATTGCATTGCACCGGCGATTTCCGACAGCTCCTTGGACTGGATTGGCGTAAAGCCTCCAAGGGGAAAGAAGGGCACGTAGGCAATTCCCTTCTGCAACAGCCAGTCAATCATTTGGTCGTCCTCGCGATGGACGAGGTTATAATGGTTTTGCACGCCAAGGATCGGCACGATCGAGAGTGCTTCTTCGACTTGGCGGCGTGTTGCGTTGCTGATTCCAATGTGCCGGATCAGGCCCTCTTCCCTAAGCTTGGCGAGCGCTTCGAGCTGCGTCTTCATCGAGCCTTCGGTGGGCCCATGTCCGCTTCCCATGCAACGCAGATTGACGGCATACATCGCACCGATCCCCAGGCGTTCGAGATTGCCCTCAAGACCGGCTCTGAGTTCGTCCGGCGTAAGGGCCGGGATCCATGCCTTGTCATCCGTTCTTCGCGCGCCGAGCTTGGTGACGATCACCAGCCCGTCCGGATAGGGATACAAGGCCTCGCGAATGATCTCGTTCGTGACGTACGGGCCATAATAATCGCTGGTGTCGATGTGATCGACGCCACTTGCGACCGCTTCGCGAAGAACCGCGATTGCTTCCTCGCGGTCGCGTGGAGGCCCAAAAACCCCCGGTCCCGCGAGCTGCATGGCGCCGTAGCCCATACGTTTCACGCGCCGGTCACCGAAAAGGTAGGATCCTGCCCTGGCGATGTCCGGCATCGTTTTTCTCCTTAGGCGATGCCAATTATACTTGCCGGGATCGAAACGTAAGTTCCTTGGTCAGATCATGTCGGGCGCCGGGCTCGGACCGTCGCACCTTGTGCCGAACTGGACACAGTCACGACGTCGCTCGCGAGACTTGGTTTGCATTCGTGCTCCGAAGAACACGCTGTCGCCATCGCGGAGCGCCCCACTGACTGTCGCGACCTTGCGTGGACCGTCTTCGCCGTGGGGCGCGCCGCAGATTCAACGAAGGGCGCTTGCAACCTCTTCGCGCGACCGCTGGTGCAGTTCCCAAAAGTTTCGGACAGTTGCGCCAACGAGCTTCTGCTGAAGGACCGCGAGATGCGAGTTCCAGCCGCCGCCAAAATCCTGGAAACCACTCGGGCTCTGGATCTTGCTGTGCGTGAGCACCATCCTCGTCTTCGCGCCTTCAGCATGGAGTTCGTAGGTCACGACGCCATTGTCTCCACCCTGGAACGTCGTCTCCAGCACCTTGGGCGGGTCGAACCTGAGTACCTTTTCCTTGAATACGCGACCTTTGAAGCACTCGTAACTATCGGGATACGGAACCCGGTCGCTCGAGAGCTTGTCGTGATCAACGATGAGGTCGAATCCACCGCCGGCAGCCGCATCGGTCCCGCCCATGAACCATTGCTCCCGAAGCTTCGCCTCTGTGAGATAACGCCAGACCGTCTCGGGCGGTGCGTCCAGGAGCCGCTCGAGGCGGATCGTGTCGGAGCCAATCCGTTCTACGACCTTCGTCGCTGCTGGTGCCTCAGTCATTCTCCTGTCTCCTTCTGGTTTTCTCGTTCAATCAACGCCTCAAGCTGATCGAGGCGAACTGTCCAGAACCGCTCCCACTGTCTTAGCCAACGCTCGGCTTCCTCGAGCGGCTTGGCTTGAAGGGCGCAGATCTGCTTGCGGCCGACCTTGCGTCGACGGATCAGTCCGGCGTTCTCCAGCACCTTCACATGCTTCGCGGCGCCGGCGAACGTCATGCAAAAGGGTTCGCCAAGTTCGCCAATCGATCTTTCGCCAAGTGCGAGGCTCGCGAGCATTCCGCGCCGCGTCGGGTCGGCAAGCGCGTGAAACGTCGTATCGAGTCTATTTTCAACCATGTGGTTTAAAGTATGGCGTCTCGATCTTATTGTCAACCAGATGGTTTAATGTGGTCGGCGACGGCGGCTTGCGGGGCGCCCTGGAAACCGTCAATTCTTCCGCTTTCTTGTTGGGGGAGCATCCCGGTGATCCGCACAATCTCGTCGTTCGTGATACTGTTTGGTGCTTCGGCGCTTTCAATGCCGTCATTCGCTGCACCAAGCAGTGCTCCCGCTCGATACTTCACCGGGTCAGACCTTTTCGGTCTCGAAGTCGCGACGGACCCGGAAATCAGTCCCGACGGGCGCACCATCGCCTATGTCCGCAGGTCGAACGACATCATGACCGATCGTGCGCGCTCGACCATCTGGCTGATCGACGTCGCGACCTCCCGGCAACGGCCACTGGTCGCCGGGTCCGGCTCCTATTCTTCTCCGCGCTGGTCGCCGGACGGCACCCGAGTTGCCTATGTCGCGGCGGAAGGCGGGAGCCCTCAGCTCCATGTCTACTGGCTCGCGAGCGGCGAAAACGCTCGAATCACGGGGCTTCCCGACAGCCCGGGCACCCTCGCCTGGTCTCCCGACGGCGGTCGCATTGCCTATACCATGTTCGTTCCCGACGAAGCTCCCTTGCTTGGCCAGGCACCACCCAAGCCCCAAGGAGCACAATGGGCGGATCCATTGCAGGTCATTACGGCGCTCACCTACCGGACCGACGATGATGGCTATTTGAAACCGGGCTATTACCAGCTTTTCTGGGTCCCGGCCGATGGCGGCGCGCCGACGCAGCTGACGTTCGGAGCGACGAATGCCACGGGACCATTGTCCTTCTCGCCCGACGGGCGTTCAATCCTGTTCAGTGCAAACCTGTCGAAGGACTGGGAACGCGAGCCGCTGAACAGCGAGGTGTATCGCATTGGAGTAGACGGCGGTGAGCCCGTCGCCCTCACCAGCCGCGCCGGGCCGGATGGATCGCCGATGGTCTCGCCCGACGGACACCATATCGCTTTCATCGGGTTCGACGACAAACGGCTCGGCTATCAGAACACGCAGCTCTCCGTCATGAACTCCGACGGTGGCGATAAGCGCGTGCTTACCGCTACCCTCGACCGCTCGGTCACGAACCCGGTCTGGTCGGCGGACAGCCGTTCCATTTACGTCCAGGTCGAAGACCGCGGCACCAACAGGATCGAGCGCGTCGGCCTTGATGGGTCAATCCGCGAGATCGTCAGTGGTCTCACGGGCAGCGAAATCGACCGACCCTATGCCGGCGGCGATTTCAGCGTTGCAAGAAGCGGCGCTGTCGCCGTCACGGTCGGTGACCCGTTGCATCCTTCGGACATCGCCATTGCGACCGGGGGCGTCGCCCGCCGTCTCACTCATCTCAACGAGAATCTTCAGGCAAAAGCGTTAGCGCCGGTGCAGAAGCTGCCCGTCCTTTCAAGCTTCGATCGTCGCCCCATCGACGCATGGCTCGTGACACCGCCAGATTATAATCCGGCAAAGAAATATCCGTTGATCCTTGAGATCCATGGCGGGCCGTTCTCGGCTTATGGCCCAAGCTTCTCGACCGACGATCAGCTCTATGCCGCCGATGGCTATATGGTCCTTTACGCCAATCCGCGCGGTTCGACTTCGTATGGGGAGGAGTTCGCAAACCTGATCGACAAGGCCTATCCCGGACACGACTATGACGACCTTATGAGCGCCGTGGATGCCGCGATTGCGACCGGACACGTCGATCCTTCCAACTTGTTTGTGACCGGCGGTTCCGGCGGAGGCGTGCTCACCGCGTGGATCGTCGGGCGCACCGACCGGTTTCGGGCGGCCGCGACCCAGAAGCCGGTCATCGACTGGGCAAGTTTTGCACTGACCAGCGACGGCGCGAACTATTATTCGCCCTACTGGTTTGCCAAGAAGCCGTGGGAAGATCCAATGGGCTATTGGCAGCGCTCGCCGCTCAGCCTTGTCGGTAATGTGCGAACACCCACCCTCGTCGTGGTCGGCAGCCAAGATTATCGAACGCCCGACAGCGAAGCAGAACAATATTATGAAGCGTTGCAGCTTCGCGGCATCCCGACAGCCTTCGTAAAGGTGCCTGGCGCAAGCCACGGCGGCATCGCTTCGCGGCCCAGTCAGGCCGCCGCAAAGGCCAGCGCTATTCTCGCCTGGTTCAATCGATACCGAACCGACAAGCCTGCGCAGCACGTCGGCATGAACGAAGGGACTTCCCTCCCCGCAGCGCACTAAGTAGTTCGCGCGTCGGATAGTTTCTGCCGCAGCCGCCCTCTTTGGACCGGCGCGTATCGCTCAGCATCGGGGAAAGACCATGAAAAAATTCTACTGGATCACTGCGAGCGTCATCGCGCTGACGGCATTCCCACTTGCCGCATCGCCAGCCAACCCGTTCAGCACACAGCGCCTCTCGGAGGTTGACCGGCAGCTCGCATCGGATGCGTTCCAGGGCCGCGGTACCGCCGCTCCCATCGAACCGACCGTCATCCACTATATCGCGAACCAGTTCGCCGCAGCAGGAGCGCAGCCTGGCGGCGATATCGTTAATGGCAAGCGGACCTGGTTTCAGAATGTGCCACTTCTCCAGTCGGAGATCGTGGGCACGCCGCAGATCAGCCTCGACGAGAACGGGATGCGCGTGCCGTTAAGACAAGGGCCCGACATCGCCGTGCTTGCACCACTCAACGGAGCCAAGCAGGTCGACATCGAGAACGCGCCGCTTGTGTTTGCCGGCTATGGCGTCAGTGCGCCCGAGCGCGGATGGAATGACTTCAAGGGCGAGGACCTGCATGGCAAAGTGCTCGTTGTCCTCGTCAATGACCCCGACTTCGAAGCCGCTCCGGGTGAGCCCGTTGCGGGCAAGTTCGGCGGAAAGGCAATGACCTATTACGGTCGCTGGACGTACAAATATGAAGAAGCGGCGCGACAAGGCGCTGCCGGCGTGATCATAGTTCACGAAGCCGCGCCCGCCTCTTACGGCTGGGACGTCGTCCAGAACTCCAATACCAACGCTCAGTTCGACATCGTCCGCGAAAACCCGGCCGCGGCCCACACCGCGTTTGAAAGCTGGATCCAGCGACCGCTTGCCGTTCAGTTGTTCCAGCGTTCGGGCCTCGATTTTGAACAGGCCAAACTCGCGGCCCGTCGCGCCGACTTCAAACCGATCCCGCTCAAGGCAACGTTGTCAGCGCATTTTACCGCTCGGCCGCAGGTGATCACCAGTCACAATGTCGTCGCCATCCTGCCGGGAACAGCTCACCCGGACGAGACGGTCATCTACTCGGCGCACTGGGATCATCTTGGGGTCGGCAAGCCCGATGCGCGCGGCGACCGGATCTATAACGGAGCAGTCGACAATGCGACGGGCGTATCCGAGCTGATTGAGCAGGCGCATGTCCTTGCACATGAGCCTCGGACCGAGCGCTCGATCGTCTTCCTCGCGGTTACAGGCGAGGAAAAGGGACTTCTGGGCTCAGGCTATTATGCTGCTCACCCGCTTTATCCACTGGCGAAGACAGTCGCAGACATCAATGTCGACGCGTGGATACCAGACGGTCCGCAGAAGAATTTCACGATCCGAGGCACAGCAAAACTGGACCTTGCCGACGATATCGTTGCCGAAGGCAAGCGCCAAGGCCGTTACTTTACGCCCGATCCTCATCCCGAGACTGGAGGTTTTTACCGGTCTGACCATTTCCCGTTCGCGAAGATGGGCGTACCCGCAGTGAGCTTCTCCGAAGGTCTCGATCTCGTAAACGGCGGAACGGCTCGCGGAGAGGCGATCGCGCAAGAGTATAACAGCGAGCACTATCACCAGCCGAGCGACGAGTGGCAGCCGAACTGGGACTGGAGCGGCGTCGCGCAGAATGCGGAGCTGCTTCACCAGGTAGGCTTGCGGCTCGCCAATTCGCGGGAGTGGCCGAACTGGAGCAACGACAGCGAGTTCCGGGCTGCTCGTGACCAGTCGGCTGCCGAGCGCGGTACGACACTCCCGACCCCGGTTCGGGCGCGACCCGGCAAGGGAGAGCGCGGTTGAGCTAGACGCTCGAACCCGCACTTCCTCCCCATCGGGCAACGGCTTGAGCAGGCGTTCGAAGTAGAGTAGTTCCCTCTTTGTTCTAGGGATTCATCGCTCCGGGAGAATCAGGATGGCCGACCTCATTTTTTACACTAATCCCCAGTCGCGCGGGCGAATTGTCCGCTGGATGCTCGAAGAGGTCGGGCAGCCGTACGCGACAGAAGTCATCCCGTATGATGAGCTGAAGAACGAGCGTTTTCTCGCGGTGAATCCCATGGGAAAGGTGCCTGCCATCAAGCACCGTGACCATGTCGTCACCGAGTGCGCAGCAATTTGCGCCTATCTCGCCGATACATTCCCCGAATCCATGCTTGGCCCGCGCACAGACGAGAAAGCGGATTATTATCGCTGGTTCTTCTTTGCGGCCGGCCCGGTCGAATCGGCCATTTCGAATAAGGCGATGGGCTGGGAGCCTACGCCCGAGCGCGAGCGGATGCTCGGCTACGGGAATTTCGAGCGAACGATCGCGGTTCTCGACGAGTTCTTCACGCATCGGGACTATGTCTGCGGCGATCGCTTCACCGCTGCCGACGTTTATGTCGGATCACAGGTCATGTTCCCGCTACAGTTCGGGATGCTCCCCGAACGGGAGAGTTTTCTTCGCTACCGCGACCGTCTCCAGGCGCGCGCAGCGTACAAACGGGCTAGTGCCATCGACGACGAGGCCGTGACGCAAGCACAGCCGGTGGCTCCCCAACCGGCCTGACAAACTCCTCGCTTAGCCCAGTTCGCCCATCAACCAACGCTCGATCGCGCCCAACACGTGGGCGCGCTCGACGTCCGACAACTCTCGTCCGGTGTCGATCCCGTGCCACTTTGCAAGACATCCGCGGCAGCAGGTGGCGGTTGCATGTTGCGCAACGAACACCGGATGGCCGCGCATCGGCGTCTGCCGGCCATCCTTTTGCGGAAGAGCCGGCGCAAGCCGCCTTGCAATGAAGTCGTGCGCGTGAGTTCGAATTGCCGCCAAGCCCCGCGCCTCAAGGTAGGTCCTATCCTTCAAGTTGAGCTTGAACTTCGCGCGGAACGGTGAAGCTTCGAGGTTGCGAAAGACGGTTTCGAGATCGCGCATGTTTCCAATTTCCTAAGCGGAAGCGACCCTTGGTTAAACCACTTCGCCGGCCACCAGAGCCGAAGACGATCGATCGTCGACACGGCCGGTTTCAGGTCCCGCGAAAGGGAGAACCGCCGGTTCAAAATCCTTAGCGTTTGCTAACCAATTCCCTTTGAGAGGGATTAACACCGGTTCCGTTAAATCTGTTCACGCACCCCAGCTTACCCCCGGGTGCTTGCACAAGTCCGGTCCTGCCCTCTTCCGCTTGAACCCAACGGGGTGGGACCGGAAATGCCCCAAAAAAAAGGGCCGGCGGATCCGCTTCCGCCGGCCCTCTTCTTTTGCATTCCTGCTGTCGCGTTAGCGGCGATCGCCCATGAAGCGGAGCAGGAAGAGGAACATGTTGATGAAATCGAGGTACAGGTTGAGGGCGCCGATCACCGCGGTCTTGGCGATCGCCTCCCCATTGCCGGCCACCGCAAAGTAGATGCTTTTGATCTTCTGCGTGTCGTAAGCCGTCAGACCGGCAAAGATCAGCACGCCAATCGCGCTGATCGCAAGGTTGAGGCCTGGCGAACGCAGGAAAATGTTGAGCAACATCGCAACGAAGAGCCCGACGACGCCCATAATGAGGAACGTCCCGAAACCCGACAGGTCACGCTTCGTCGTATAGCCAAAAAGGCTGAGGCCCAAGAACGCAGCGGCCGTTGCGAAGAATGCCTGGGCGATCGAAGCGCCCGTGTAGACGAGGAAAAGGCTCGAGAACTGGACGCCGACGAGCGCTGCATAGGCCCAGAAGAGAGCCTGCGCAGTCCCGGCTGAGATGCGGTTGATTCCAAAGCTGAGCATGAACACGATCGCGAGAGGGGCAAACAGTGCGATCCAGAACAAGGGGGTCGCCTGGCCTGTCGCCGGATTGACGATGAGCGTGATGAGGCTGCTGTTGGCGAACAGCATCGCGACGATGCCGGTCAGCAGAACGCCCGATGCCATGTAGTTGTACACCGAGAGCATGTAGGACCGGAGGCCCGCATCGCGGGCGGCGCGCGGAACGCCTACCGTCGCGGCGGTGACGCCGGTCGTTCGCGGGTCTTGCCAATTGGCCATTCTATCTCCTTCGCGCGGGCAAAAGGCCCGTTCGCTATCGCCGAATATATCGTGGATGCCTGAGAGGACTTCAAGCAAATCCGGACGAGAGCCATAGTGTCTTGGTCGAACCTTACCTAATCGGGGATTAACGGGATTGCCGTCGCGTCTCTGCGGTGCGACATTAATCCGCGCTCGATCGGGGGAGCAGCAGCTTTGGTTCGACGCCTCGCGTTGCTCGTCGCTACCATCCTTACGTCGCTTCTCGCGGCGAGCGCAGGCGCTGTACCCGCTTCACCGCACATCATTGCCATTGGCGACCTGCACGGCGATTTTTCGGCATGGCAGGCCATTGCACGCAGCGCAGGGCTCGTGAACGCGAATGGCCACTGGACTGGTGGCAGGACCATCCTCGTCCAGATGGGCGACATCACCGACCGGGAGCCGGATTCCCTCAAGATCATAAGGAGTCTTCAGCAGCTCCAGCGCGAAGCGCCGCGCAAGGGCGGTAAAGCCATAGTTGTCCTTGGCAATCACGAGGCGATGAACCTGCTCGGCGACAATCGCTATACGACGCCGGGCGAATATGCGGCCTTCGTCGACGCGCAGTCCCCGGGACGCCGCGACCGGGTCTACGAGGCTAACCGGGCCGCGCTTGAGGCCATTTACAAGACAACCAACCCCGCACTGACGCCGGATCAGGCGCGAGCGCAGTGGATGACCGAACACCCGCTCGGCTGGGTCGAGCACAAGCTCGCCTGGTCCCCGTCGGGAGATCTCGGACGCTGGGCAGCGAGCAATCCAGCAATCGTCAAGATCGGCGACACGTTGTTTGTCCATGGAGGCATCAGTGCTGAATATGCAAAGCAGCCTCTCGATGCCGTGAATTCCCGTGTCGCCAGGGCCATGGCGACTGCCGATGGAAGCCCGGCCTCGATACTTTCCGATCCGCTTGGCCCGCTCTGGTATCGAGGGCTCGTGGCAATCGACCACGATGCGATGGCCGCCCGCGCCGCAATGAAGCCTCCCACAGCTCCTTACACTCCAGAAGCGGAGCTCACGGACGTGCTTGCTGCCTACGGTGCAAGGCGGTTGGTCATAGCGCACACACCGAGCCTCGCGGGTATCAAGATCCTCGGTAACGGACGGCTCGCATGCATCGATACCGGGATTTCCCGGTTCTACGGCGGACCACTCACCTGGCTCGAGATCGTCGACGGAAGCATGATCCCGCACAGCGTCTCCCGAACGCCATGATTGCAAGGAGGGGGCAATGAGAAACTGGATCCTGATTGCTGGAGCGTTACTGGGCGCATCGTCGGCGACCGCCAAGGAAGCCGGACAGCCAAGGCCCCTGTTCGCAAGCGATGCACCGATTCATGCAACCATCCAAGGTCCGATGTCGACGCTCGCAGTCAACCGGACGGGGGTCCCGCGTCCCGCGACCCTGATCGTCGATGGAGTGATTTACCCGATAACGCTCACCGCGCGCGGGCTCACTCGCAAGTCTACCGGGACTTGCGACTTCCCTCCGCTCCGCGTCGTCTTCACGCGTCCCGCGCCGTCGGGTTCGCTGTTCGAGCACCAGCATCACCTGAAGCTCGTTACCCATTGCAAGCGCTCGCCCGACTTCCAGCAGAAGGTCCTGCTCGAGTATTCGGGGTATCTTCTCTACAACAGAATGACTCCGCAAAGCTTTCGCGCGCGGCTCGCGAACATCGATTATCGCGATGAAAGCGGGCGACCGTACGTGTCGCGCGTCGGATATTTCCTCGAAGAGTTCAGCGACGTTGCGAAGCGCAATGGAATGACCGCAGCGCACCTGCCGGACACTATACCGGGGTCGATGCTCGAGCCCGTCAGCAGTGCAAGGTTCGCGGTTTTCGAGTACATGATCAGCAACTACGACTGGTCAATGCGCGCGGGCCCCAAGGGCGTGCCCTGTTGCCACAATAGCCGGCTCCTTCAAAGCGGATCCGGTAACCAGGTCATTCCCGTCCCGTACGATTTCGACTGGTCCGGACTCGTCGATGCCCCTTATGCCGGCCCCCCTGAAGGAATTCCGATCGAGAGCGTTCGTGAGCGCACATTTCGCGGCTATTGTGCGCACCTCAGCCAAGCGCGCGCCGTAACCGCGGAACTCGCGCCGCGCCGTGCAGAGTTTCTTCAGATATTCGCGACCGTTCCGGGCCTCGACTTACGCAACCAGAAGCGCGCCATTAGCTATGTGAACGATTTTTTTAACGACCTCGACAGCGGCAAGATCTTCAGGAACTGCGTCAAGTAGGCTTCTTCGTCACCACGGCCGCCGCAGTCTCTTCAACCACGACGACCGCCGTGGCGTCGCTTCCGTCATAATCGGCGAGGAAGCGCTTCATCCCGGCCCGTTCGCCATATTCAGTGACCCAGAGCAGCGCGAAACAGTAATTGAAGAAAATGCTTATCACCGCGGCAAGCTCGATTGCCCCGATTCCAGCCGATAAGCCGACGGCGACGGCAAGCAGGATGAAAAGCGCGTCGCCGGAGCTTTTGAGTGAATTTCGGAATCGGACCGCTCCTGCGATCCCGGCAAGGCTGAAGGCAAGCGCAAGCGAGTTCTGAACGATGATGACAATGCCCGTCACGACCATGGGCAGCACGATGATCGTGTTGACCAATGACTGGTCGTATTCATTTCCCCCGCGAACCGCCATGTAGGTCCAACTGATCGGCAGCGAGACGATGATCGCCGCGATCATCGCCACCACCAGCCAGAAGACACTCTGGCCGAAATTCGCGACATGCGCGGACCGAACGGCTTCGCTCGCCTGAAGGGGGTTTTTGCTCGGTTGGGTAATCAGTTGCTCGACGCCCCCAATCGGCAAGTAGCCCCGTAGTCCGGGCCAAACCCTCAGCGCGACGAACACAAGAAGCGCAATAACGAGATAATAAGCGGTGATCTGTATCAGCAGCTTACCTGCACGCATGCTTTCCCCCTTTTCGCGCTTCAGTTCACCTCGTGATGATGATGATGGTGATGCCCATGGCCATGTTGAGCCACGGGAAAATTGGGGATTGGCCTTAGCACTCCAAAGCGTTCCCGGCGCGGCTCATGATCAAGCGGTGGCCAATCGATCGGGGCGAGCGGCAACTCGACGTCGGGTACGCGATCGAGCAGGTCGCGGAGCAGCGTAAGCCGGCCGACCGGCTGGTCATTGAAGTCCACAAGCGTCCAGGGAGCAAAGTCGGTGTGCGTCGCCGCCAACATCATCTCGCGCGCTTCAGTATACTCCTCGTAAAGCTGCCGCGCCTTCCTATCGATCGGCGACAGTTTCCATCTCTTCATCGGATTCTTCAGCCGGTTCTCAAAGCGCTGCTCCTGAACCGCCTGATCACAGCACAACCAGTATTTGTAGAGGAGAATGCCGTCGTCGACGAGATGTCGCTCGAATTCCGGTGCCGCATTCAGGAACGCCTGAGTTTGCTCGGACGTGCAGAAGCCCATGACCTTCTCGACGCCAGCCCGATTGTACCAGCTTCGGTCGAACAGGACGATTTCGCCGCTCGCCGGCAAGTGGGCGACATAGCGCTGGAAATACCATTCGGTACGCTCCCGTTCGTCCGGGCTAGGCAGCGCGGCGACGCGGCATTGGCGCGGGTTCAGCGCGCGCGAGAACATTTCGATCGAGCCGCCCTTTCCGGCCGTATCGCGTCCTTCGAACACGATCACCATGCGCTGGCCGGTTTCCGACACCCACCGAGCCATCGCGCTGAGCTCCCGGGCAAGCGGTTTCAGGAGCTCTTCATAGTCCTCGTTGCTGAGCTTGCTGTCACCGCTCATCAGCACCCCCTGCTGAAGCGCTTGTTGTTGCACGACAGACCCGCGATTGAAACAGCGATCGTGATCGCCGATTGCAGCGGCTCGAGGGTCCGCTTAGCAGTCTGCATTCAACCGCAAGCGAGAGGTTCGCCCGTGTCTCAACTACGCTTCCCCATAGCTGCCCTGCTTCTCTCGTGCGCAACGATCGGGGCGAACGCATCGGCAGCATCGGTCGATCCTAATCTTTACTCGTCACTTCGATGGCGCTTGCTTGGGCCGTTTCGTGCGGGATGGGCCGAGATGATCCAGGGCATTCCCCGCAAGCCCGACAGTTTTATCTTCGGCGCCTCTGGGGGCGGTGTCTGGCGCACCGACGATGCAGGACAGACATGGTTCTCGCTTTTCGACCAGGGGTCGAGCTCAGCCATCGGGGCAATCGCGGTCGCTCCGTCCAATTCCAACGTGATCTATATCGGCAGTGGGCAGCCCGAGCCGAGATATGATGTTCAGTCCGGACGTGGAATTTATAGGTCTATCGACGGGGGTAAAAGCTGGACCCACCTTGGTCTCGCGGACACGCGGTACATCGGCCGCATCTGGGTCAGTCCGACCGACCCGAACCTCGTCGTGGTTGCCGCCGTGGGACACTTCTTCGGTGCGAGCGATGCGCGCGGCATTTACCGCTCGACGGATGGCGGCAAGACCTGGTCGCATCCGGTCGCTCCTGGCGGATTCACCGGAGCGAACGATATCACCGCCGATCCGCAGAACCCGCGCATCTTGTTCGCGTCCACCTGGGAGGCGCGCCAATGGCCCTGGCAAAGCTATTTTACGGAAATATCGGGGCCCGGCAGCGGCATCTGGCGTTCGGACGACGAAGGCGCGCATTGGCGCCGGTTGTCCGGTGGCGGCTGGCCAACGGGGCCGCTCGGGCGGATCAGTCTGGCCGCGACCCGAAAGGCCGGGAAGACCCGCATCTACGCCGTGATAGATTCCAAGACCAATGGAGGCTTGTGGCGCTCCGATGACGGCGGATCGCACTGGCGCCGGGTGAACTCCGAAACCGCGTTCGCGGGTTATTACTTCAACCGCGTAACGGTCGATCCCAAGGATCCCGACGTGGTCTACCTTCCGGGCCAGTCCATGCGCCGATGCGATCACGCCGGCACGCACTGCGCGATCTTTCGCGGAAGCCCCGGGGGTGACGATTATCACGCGATCTGGATCGATCCACAGGATCCCGCTCGCCTAGCCGCGGGCTCCGATCAGGGTGCGGCGGTGTCGGTCAACGGCAGCCGCACCTGGAGCAGTTGGTATAATCAGCCAACCGGCCAGTTCTACCACCTCGCAGCGGACAACCGCTTTCCCTATTGGGTATATTCCGGCCAGCAGGACAGCGGTACGGTCGCGATCGCCAGCAGAAGCGACTATGGATCACTGTCGCTGCGCGACTGGCATCCCGTCGGTGGCGATGAGCGCGACTATGACATTCCCGACCCTGTCGATCCCGACATTGTGTTCGGCTCCGGGCTCGGCGGCCGTGTCAGCCGGTGGGATGCTCATACGGGCGAGGTCACGGATGTTTCTCCCTGGCCTGTCCAGAACTACGGTTTGCGACCAACGCTCGTTGCCCATCACTTCAATTGGGTAACGCCGCTGGTGTCCTCACGCGTTGGAGCGCCAGCACTCTACCTTGGAGGAGACGTCCTTTTCCGGACGAACGACCGCGGCGTAACCTGGTCGATAATCAGCCCGGATCTCACGGGAAAGGAAGCCGGTGCGACCCATTGCGACGGTAACGTGAGCCTCGAGGCCGCGCTGCCCTGCGGCTACGGCACCATCAATGTCATCGAGCCCTCGCCACTTTCGCCTGCCGAATTATGGGTCGGAAGTGACACCGGAATCATCAGCATCACGCGTGATGGCGGCGCAAACTGGACCAAGGAAACCCTTCCGGGGATCGCGCCCTGGAGCAAGATTTCAGCCATCGACTTGTCGCCCATAGACGCCAATACCGCTTATGCTGCAGTCGACGGCCAGCGCATTGACGACTGGCGTCCGCATGTCTTCCGCACTCATGACGGCGGTCGGAGCTGGTCGGAAGTCACCCATGGGCTTCCAGAGGGGCAAATCGTCAGCACCGTGCGCGCCGACCCCGTCCGTCCGGGTCTCCTCTATGCCGGAAATGAGACCGGGGTGTTCGTCAGCTTCGACGACGGTAACAACTGGCAGCCGCTCCGCCAGAACCTGCCGACAGCCTGGTCTCGCGATCTGCTCGTCCATGGCGATGACCTGGTGGCGGCCACCCAGGGCCGCGCAATCTGGGTTCTGGGTGATCTCGCGCTTCTTCGCCAACTGCAGCCCGGCCAACAGGCGGAGGCGGCGCGCTTGTTCACACCCGCACCCGCTGTCCGTGTCCGCGCGAACAATAATCATGACACGCCGCTCGCGCCGGAAACTCCCGTCGGCGAAAATCCACCGGAGGGCGCGATTATCGATTATTGGCTCGGCAGCGCGCCGCACGGGCCGGTCACGCTTGAGATCCGCGATTCGTCCGGAACGGTGGTGCGTCGTTTCTCGAGTGATGACAGGTCCGTTCAACCACCTGCAGAACGCTATTTTGCCGCGGAATACGTGAAGTCGGAGCCGGTTCTGTCCGCAGTTCCAGGGGAACATCGCTGGGTCTGGAACCTGCGTCTGCCGCGCCCGAAGGCTGTTTCCTACAATTACTCCATTGCGGCCGTGCCGGGTCTCGACACACCGCTCGATCCGCGCGGTCAGCTCGTCGAGCCGGGCCGCTACAGCGCGGCGCTGAGCGTCGATGGCAAGAAATACGAGGTGCCACTCGACGTCGTCGCTGACCCGCGGGTGGCAGGAGCGAACTATGGCGCGGCACGCGCCTTCTCCGAAAGCCTCTACGCGCCGATGGATATTGCGTGGCGCGGTTACGCCGAGACAAAGATCGTCCGGGATGCCCTGACCAAGCGCATTGCCGAGATTCACGACCCCAGTCTGCTCAGCGACGCAAAGGCCCTCGCGACGAAGCTCACTCCCTCGACCACCCCGAACAACGGATTTGAAGGAGAAAGCGGCACCTTGGCCGCGCTTGAGACTTCCGCCGAGGGGAGCGATACGGCGCCAAGTGCGGGTCTTCGGCAAGTCGCGCTTCAAACGATTGCGCAGGTCAACGCCGACTGGGCTCAATGGCAAAAGATCAAATCCGATGATCTTGCTCGGCTCAATCAGCGTCTAACCGCCGCAGGGATACAGCCCATCGTCATTCCCGCCGAAACCGATTTGCACGTCGATGCTCCGGAGGGAGGAGCGGACCTCCCCTGAATCACCTATCCGGAACCGATCGCTTCCTTCGCCTCGTCCTGACCGCGGTCTACCAACTGCTCAAAGCGAGCTGGTTTGTTCGCCGGCCGCGTACGTTCGGGGCGCACGCGCTCGCGTTGACGCCGGAGCGAAAGCTGGTCCTTGTGAAGCTCCGCTATGCTCCGGGCTGGCGGCTGCCAGGTGGCGGGCGCAAGCGTCGCGAGGAGGCTGTCGATGCAGCACTTCGCGAACTTCACGAAGAGATCGGCATGACGGCCCATGGAGCGGTGCAGCTTGCCGCCGAGATGGAACAGCGCCCGGATAAGCGACGCGACCTCGCATCGGTCGTTGTCGTACGGGACGTGCACTATGCGCCGCGTTGGTCCTTCGAGGTTGAACAAATCCGGGAGGTGGATCTCCAATGCCTGCCACCCGACATGGCGCCCGTGGCCCGGGCCTGGATCGACGCCGTCCTTCCTGATCTTTGAAGTGGCCCCAACGCTTGTTGAAGCCCCTGCTCGCGAGGTCGGCGATTTGTCATTCGTGCCCGAGAAACGTCACACAGTTCACCCTCTTGAGGTCCTGCCCTTGGATCACGCGATTCTCCACCCACCGAAGGGCGTGATAAAGAACCGCGATAACACCATGGAAATCGATGCGCGGACCGACGCCGCGATCCCTCGTTGCTGCAGCGTCCGACAGTAATCGCCTGGAAGGGAAGCCGAGACCTTGTGAGTGAACTGCTCATCTTTCTAAGAACCATCTGGACAAGGGTCTTCGTCGCGCTCGAGAAGCCGCAGCGACCTTGTCACTGCCGCCCGCAATTGCCTTAGGCGCTTGGCTCATGCATCGGTTGTTCGTCGCAATCCGTCCGCCGGAGCCGATCCGCGATCTTTTGATCGACGCGATCGACGAGAGCGCCGATTTCCGGTGGCAGAGCGAAGATCAGCTGCACTTGACCTTACGCTTCATTGGCGAGGTCGAACGGCCGCTCGCCAATGATCTTGCCGATGGGCTGAAGCGTGTCCACGCCAACCGATTTGAGATCTGCATCAAGGGGGCAGGCGCGTTCGATCGACGCGCCGGCGGCACGCTTTGGGCAGCGATCGAGCCGAGGCTCGACGTCGCATCCCTGGCGGCGAAGATCGAACGTGTCTGCCAGGAAAACGGGGTTGAGCCCGAACACCGCGCCTTCCACCCGCACATCACTCTTGCTCGCTGGAAGGGACGGCGCTCGCGCGAAGTCCGAGATGTCCTCGAGCGCACCCGGGGTCTTTCCTCGGAGCCATTCATGGTCGCCGAGTTCATCCTGTTCGAAAGCCGCCTATCGCGACACGGAGCGCATTACGAACCGGTCATGAACTATACGCTCGCTTGACCGGCTTCACGTCAGGGCCGAGCTTCGATGACAAGGTTGAAGGGCGTCTCCGCCGCGCGCCGTACCGAACGGAACCCCGCCTCGGTCAGCACCTCTCGCATTCGTCCTTCGCCAGCTTGCGCGCCGAGCGCGAGACCGACCTCCTGCGCCTTGGATCCGGGGGTGCAGATCATGGTCGATGCCGAATAATACATGCGACCGACGGGATTGAGGTTCTCGCTGAGGCTGTCGCCGGCCATTGGCTCCACAATCATGAAGGTTCCGTCGGCCTTGAGCATCGCGCGAACATGCTTTGCAGCCCCGACCGGGTCGCCCATGTCATGCAGGCAGTCGAAGCAACAGACGAGGTCGAAATCTCCGCCATTTGCTTCCTTGGCAGCCGCGACCTCGAAGCGGACA
This sequence comes from Sphingomicrobium sp., assembly GCA_035944075.1. Classification (GTDB taxonomy): domain Bacteria; phylum Pseudomonadota; class Alphaproteobacteria; order Sphingomonadales; family Sphingomonadaceae; genus Sphingomicrobium. Next base: position 18,307 of record DASZBO010000110.1, on the reverse strand, counting down.
TTCGTCGGGTTGCCGGATTCCTTGAGCGCTTCATGGGCTCGGTCGATCGACTTGTCATGATAATCGAAGCCGAAGAACGCGCTTTTCGGAAACGCCTTGGCCATGATGATGGTCGAAGCGCCCGCGCCGCAGCCAATGTCAGCGACCTTGGCACCGCGTTCGAGTTTTTCGACGACTCCCGAGAGCGCCGGCAGCCAGGCCGAAACAAGGTTTGCCCGGTAACCCGGACGGAAGAAGCGTTCGGTGCCGCGGAACAGACACTCATGGTGCTCGTGCCATCCAACGCCCGCTCCGGACTGAAATGCATCGGTAATCTTCGGCTCGTCGATGTAAGCCGAGGCGATGAGTTCGAATGCTGGGGCGACGTAGACAGGGGAATCTTCGTTCGCGAGCGCCATCTTTTGCTCGGGGTTCATGGCGAACCGCCCACTGATCGCATCATAATCGACGAACCCGGAAGCGGCCTGGGCAGACAACCACTCGCGCACATAGCGTTCATCGAGACTTAGGTGATCGGACAGTTCCCGGCTGGTTGCGGGACCGATCTCCGCAAGTTTGCCATAAAGGCCGAGCTTAACACCGGTAATCACAAGGCTGCCGCTCATTGCGGCCCCCATGTCACCGACCATTTTGAGCATGAAATGTTCGAGTTTTGCAGGATCCGGTTGAAGCGTTTCGACCGGCTGCGGCGGAGCCATCGTTGCCATACGTCGCCTCCTAGGCCCGTGAGTCGGGCAGGCGACTTTTAACACGAGTCCGATCCTTGGGCGGCACCTATTGCGAACGGATAGGGGCAAGCGTTCGGTTAAAAAATCCGTTCGCAGAATGCTGCGACACGACTGCCGGACGGGCGTGGGCTTTACGCGTTTGCTGTAGTTGTGCTCCAAGCCGCTCCACGATCCCGGGACACAAACCTTTTGAAGAGAATTCTCATCGTGACGGTGGCGCTGCTGTCGATCGTCCGCTCAAGCCCCCTTTATGCCGCGGACGAAGAGCAGCCGCCGCAACCGAGCATCATAGTTATTGGGGATCGCCCCGAGAACGCGCCCGAGAAGCTTCAGCACATCATGCCGGAGGTCGCCGGAACCAAGATCACCGTCACGAAGAAGACCAGCACCACCAAGCTCGATCTCGTGCCCACGATCGTCGATAACAATCAGCGCGAGCTTTTCTCGCGGACACCCGGCTTGTTCGTGTCCGAACAGCAGACCGCTACCCAGTTCAACTTGAGCTATCGCGGGCTTGGCAATCCCCAGGAGTCCGAATTTGTTCTTATGCTCGAGGACGGCATCCCGATCTCGACCGACTGGATCGGCTTCCCGACCCTCTATGATATGCCGCTTCCGCAGTCGCTCGCCGAGGTGCAGCTGATCCGTGGCGGATCAAGCCTTCTCTACGGACCGGAGCCCGCGCCCGCGGTAAACCTCGTTCCGCGGCGTCCGGCGGCCAATCAACCGCTTGGTGCCTACACCGAAAATACGATTGGAAGCGACGGACTCTTCTCAACCTACAACACCTTCGAGGGGTCGCGCGGCGATTTTTCGGCGCGCGTCAACTTCGGCGATGTGCGGAGCAATGGTCAGCGCGACAATGCCCGATCGCGCACCACGCAAGCTGACGCCTATCTTGCCTATCATCCTGCCAAGGACGATCTGTGGTATCTTGATCTCCACGCACATGATGCAAGTTCGGGGGATCCCGGGAAGCTCAGCTTCCCGCAATTTGTCGCCAATGCGGACCAGTCCCCAACGCCGTTCAACCATGACTGGGTGCGACGAACGTCAGCGACGCTAGGCAATGAACGCGATTTTGCCGGACAATGGCGCTCGGAAGCGATGCTGTGGGTCGCTTCGCAGCGGCTCTATTCCCGCTCTTCGCCCGCCGGTACTAATCCGGCAACGACCACCCTTCAGGATGAGCAATTTAGCAGTGAAGGAATCGACTGGCGCTTTCGCAAGCGCTGGGGGCGCGGCAATGCGCTGACATTCGGCACAGTGCTTTACCACGACAGCGCGCCATTCCGGCAGTGGATCAGTAGCGATGTCATGGCCCCGCGCGACACGAACGCTGGCACTCCGCGCCTCAATCAGGCGCGCGATGACTGGTACGGCGCAGTCTTCGCCGAAAGTGTCTTCCGGCTCCCGGGCCGCTGGCACATCGTCCCTTCGTTTCGGCTGGAGCATGAAGCGATCCGCATCGACGAAAGCGTGCGACCGCCCAACCTCGTGCGCCCGTTGATCAAGCAGTCCGTGACGCGCAACGTTCCCTTGTTCGGCCTTGGCGCCGGGTTCGACTTCGGGAAGGACAACGAAACCTATTTCAGCGTCAGCCAGGGCTATCGGCCTGTACGGTTCTTCGACGTGGCGTCGCCTTTTTCCAACATCAATCCGGGCCGCGTGCCGGCCGTTTCGAAATCGCTCTCGTACGAGGCGGGTGTCCACGGCACGCCGACAACAGGCCTTTTCTACGACGCGAGCCTGTTCTGGATAAACTTCCAGAACCGCATCGAGACAATTGTCATCTCTCCGTTCGAGTCCGTCTTCCAGAATAGCGGGAATACACGCCACCGGGGTCTCGAAGGAGAAGTCTCCTACGACGTTCTTGCTCGGCGGTCCGACGGGCTGCACCTCACCATGTTCGGCAACCTTAGTCTTCTCGACGCCAAGTTCACGAAGAGCGATCTTGCAATGCGCGTTGGGGACACGCCGGCTTTCGCCCCAGCGGTCACGGCGAAATATGGAATTAGCTTGAGGGCGGATCGACGCTTCAATCTTAGCCTTACGGGTACAACCGTCAGCAGCCAGTATTTCCAGGACTCAGACCTTCCGGTCGGAACGCCGGCAAGTTCGAATTTCATTCCGGCAAAGGTCCCGGCCTACACGCTGTTCGACGTTGCCGGCGATTGGCAGCTAACACGCAATATCCGGGCCCTTGGCGGCATAACCAACCTTACGAACCGCAAATATTACAACCGGGTCTTCCAAAACGGGATCGAACCGGGCGCTGGGCGAAAGGTCTACATCGGACTAGCGGTCGGGCTTTAGCGAGGATCGGCCGTTCCGTCGCGCTCTCGCGGCGGATTTGAGGATGCAGGTTCCTCGCACGGTCGCCAGATTTCAAGGCTTCGTTCTTCGCCCCAAAAGGTCATAGGCGGGAGAGAAATCCGGCAGAAGCGGCCTTGGTGGGCCCTCAACCACAAGGCAGGGTGAGATTGCCCGAATGTTGGCCATACGGGAACAACGAACCAGGCGGAATCGCGTTCACGGACCGTAAGGCGCGCCCACACGAGATCCGGCCAGGTCGGAGTCGCGGGGTTGAGCCAAGGTAGAACAGGCACGTGCGCGCCAAGAACCGCGCCGACGCCAGGTCCGGTTCCTGACAGATCGATGACGAGAGCACCCCGCGCGATCCCCCGCGCCGAGCGCACGAACGTCGCCGTCTCTTCGTCGACGAGAAGCTTACCGTGAGCGAGCGGGGGCTCGATGGCGACCTGCTGGTCGAAGATTGAGGCGGGAAGACTGTAGGGAGCCCATGCGGCGAGCAGCATGACGAGCACCGGACCAACGATTGCCGCGGCCTCTGCCGCAATTCTCCGCCAGGTGACCGGATCGGACAACGCAAGCGTAAAAAGCGCTAGAAACGGGAATGCCATGCTGAAGTTGAGCTGAAACCACTGGTTGTTAAAGGTTCCGAGCGCCACTCCGACCGGAACGGCAAACAGCAATGCGAGCGAAAGCCGGTTTGCGTGCAGCGCGTGTTGAACGACCCCTGTATACCCTGCCGCGATCGCCATGATGGCAAGTCCAAGGAAGTCCGGGATGCTTCCCTCGATCGCATCGGGAACGATTGTGCCGACATAATAGAAGCCGAGCAAAATTGCGGCGTAGCCGGGCCATCGGTACCAGCGGGTGCGCCCAAGGCCAAAGCTCGATACTGCGCCAAGGGCAGCGGCCGTCAACGGCAACGGGACGGCGAGCCAGTCCCGCAGCACCTTGCCGGGCAAGCCCAAGGGCGTGTTGGGTAACGCAAGGAGATGCTGCGTTACGATAATTCGATGAACAAGCTCGGGTATCTCGGCAGGCGCGATGAAGAGAAATGTCGCGGCAACTCCGAGCCCCAAGGAAGCGAGGAGAAATAGGCGTGCACTTCGCAAAGCAATCGCTGCGAGAATTATGCCAGCGACAGACAGGGCCCAAAGCGGCGGCTTCGAGAAGACGGCAATGCACAAGCCTGCCGCAATAGCGAGTGTTCCAGCGAGGCGTTGCCGAGGGGGACCTGTAAGAATGTTCAGGACGCCGCCAGTCAGCAGCAGGCCACCGATATTGGCCGCCGAATTGTAGCTGGGAGTGATGATCCACGGGAAGAAGTTGGTCATCGCCGCAGCGGCGCCATAAAAAGTGAACAGCGACCCGTTGCGCGTTGCGCGTCCGAGCGAATGTCCAACGAAGGCTCCAGCTCCGCCGGCGATTGCAAATCCCGCTAGGCGGTAGGCCGCAATATTGCCACCAAGGAATCGATAAAGAGGATGAAGCAAATAGCCGAAGGGCTGGTAGATGAGAGCGTACGCTTTGGGATCGCCGGCCCAGACGAGGTAGAATATCTCGTCCGTAAGATCCAAGCCTCGCTCCGAACCGTAGACGAGCAGTCCTACACACGACAGGAGCGACGTGATGATGCAAGCGGCGAGAAATATCCTTGCGCCTCTCGCGAGACCCGCCTTCGCCGCGATACGAGGTTCGCGTTCGTCAGGCGGCGTCGCTGCGCTCGACGACCTCATTTCGCGCTCGTGCTGGCCATCGCGTCGCCGTCTGTCACGCGATCAAGTTCCGCAGCTCTGCGACCGAAAAACTGGCAATTTCTACAGCAACACCCATATGCCTCACGTGCCGCGTTGACCGGGTGCGGCTCTCCACGCTAGTCTAGAACATAAACGGAACGAAGCCGATCCGATGCTGACCCATATTTCCGTCCGCGGCGCGCGCGAGCATAACCTCAAGGGCATTAACGTCGACATTGCGCGCGAAAGCCTAACGGTCATTACCGGCCTGTCGGGCTCGGGCAAGTCGAGCCTCGCGTTCGACACCATTTATGCTGAGGGACAGCGTCGCTACGTCGAAAGCCTGTCCGCCTATGCACGCCAGTTTCTGGAGATGATGCAGAAGCCGGATGTCGAGCACATCGACGGTCTCTCGCCTGCAATCTCGATCGAGCAGAAGACAACCAGCCGCAATCCGCGCTCGACCGTCGCGACCGTGACTGAGATATACGACTACATGCGCCTGTTGTGGGCGCGTGTCGGCATTCCTTACTCTCCGGCAACGGGCGAACCCATTTCTGCCCAGACGGTCAGCCAGATGGTTGATCGTACCATGGCGCTCCCGGAAGGCAGTCGCCATTACCTGCTCGCCCCGGTCGTTCGCGCGCGCAAGGGCGAATATCGCAAAGAGCTCGCGGAGTGGCAGAAGGCGGGGTTCACCCGCGTGCGGATCGATGGCGTCTTCCATGCGATCGAAGAGGCACCGGCGCTGGACAAGAAGTACAAGCACGACATCGAAGTCGTGGTGGATCGCATCGTGGTCCGGGAGGGGATCGAGGCGCGCCTTGCCGACAGTTTCGAGACCGCCCTCAAGCTCGCAGAAGGGCTTGCATACCTCGATCCTGCCGAGCCCCCGCAGGATCCGCCCGGCACCGAGCGAACGGGCGCTGCCGCCGCGCTGCAAAAAGCGGCGGAGCGCAACGTTCTCGCCACTCATGCTCCTGAAGGCCGCGTCACTTTCTCCGAGAAGTTTGCCTGCCCGGTTTCCGGCTTCACAATCGCCGAGATCGAACCGCGACTTTTCTCCTTCAATGCGCCGCAGGGCGCTTGTCCGGCATGCGACGGACTCGGCGAGAAGCTGATCTTTGATGAGGACCTGGTCGTCCCCAATCATGCGCTCTCGATCAAGAAGGGGGCGGTGGTTCCTTGGGCCAAATCCAACCCACCCAGCCCCTACTATATGCAGGTACTGGCGAGCCTCGCTCGCGCATACGACTTTGACCTCGATACTCCCTGGTCCGATCTCACCGACGAGGCGCGCCACGTTATTCTCCATGGCACGGGCGGAAAGCCGGTTACCCTGCGCTTCATTGACGGCAAGCGCAGCTATGAGGTGAAGAAGCCGTTTGAAGGCGTCATCGGCAACCTTAATCGCCGCATGCTCCAGACCGAGTCGGCCTGGATGCGAGAGGAACTGTCACGCTACCAGGCCAGCAGGCCGTGCGAAGTCTGCCATGGTGCGCGCCTCAAGCCTGAAGCGCTAAGCGTCAAGATCGCAGGCGAGGACATCAGCATGTCCAGTCGCCGGAGCGTCGCTGACGCGCACGCCTGGTTCGGCAATCTCGCGGAGAAACTGACGCAGACCCAGCGGGAAATTGCGCGCGCGATCTTGAAGGAGATCAACGAGCGGCTTGGGTTTCTTCACAATGTCGGGCTGGATTATCTTCATCTCGACCGAACGAGCGGCACCTTGAGCGGCGGTGAAAGTCAGCGAATCCGCTTGGCCAGTCAGATAGGCTCCGGGCTGTCAGGCGTCCTTTATGTCCTCGACGAGCCCTCGATCGGTCTCCACCAGAAGGACAATGACCGCCTGCTCGAGACTTTGAAACGTCTGCGGGGCCTTGGCAACACCGTGCTCGTGGTCGAGCACGACGAGGATGCAATACGACACGCAGACCAGGTAATCGATATGGGCCCCGGAGCCGGCGTCCACGGCGGCGAAGTCATCTACTCGGGCGACCTTGAAGGGCTTCTTCAATGCGAAGGCAGTCTGACTGCCGACTATTTAAGCGGCCGTCGCGAGATCGCCGTTCCTGCAAAGCGCCGACGCGGCAACGGCAAGTACCTCACCGTCCAAGGCGCAAAGGCCAACAACCTTCAGGATGTGACCGTTGCTTTCCCGCTCGGTACGTTCACCTGCGTCACGGGCGTCAGCGGCTCGGGCAAGTCGAGCCTCACGATTGACACTCTTTATGCAGGAGCGGCCCGCGCACTGAATGGCGCGCGCATCCCTTGTGGCCCGTGCGAGAAAATCGCGGGGCTCAACCAGCTCGATAAAGTCATCGACATCGACCAGTCGCCGATTGGCCGTACGCCGCGATCGAACCCCGCGACCTACACTGGTGCCTTCACTCAAATTCGCGACTGGTTCGCGGGTCTCCCGGAGGCGCAGGCGCGCGGGTACAAACCCGGCCGCTTCAGCTTCAATGTCAAGGGCGGGCGATGCGAAGCATGCCAAGGCGACGGCCTCATCAAGATCGAGATGCACTTTCTCCCCGACGTCTATGTCACTTGCGACGTCTGCCACGGCGCACGCTACAACCGCGAGACGCTGGAGGTGAAATTCAAAGGCAAATCGATCGCGGACGTTCTCGACATGACAGTCGAGGATGCGGCCGATTTCTTCAAGGCGGTTCCGGGGATCCGGGACAAGATGGAAATGTTGAAGGAAGTCGGACTTGGTTATGTGAAAGTCGGACAGCCGGCGACGACGCTCAGCGGCGGCGAGGCACAACGCGTAAAGCTCGCCAAGGAACTGTCACGACGCGCGACCGGCAAAACGCTCTACATCCTCGACGAGCCCACCACCGGTCTCCACTTCGAGGACGTACGCAAACTTCTGGAAGTCCTTCACCGCTTGGCCGACCAGGGCAATACGGTCGTTGTGATCGAGCACAATCTTGATGTCATCAAGACCGCCGACTGGGTAGTCGACCTCGGTCCCGGAGGCGGCGTCAACGGCGGCCAAATCATCGCGGAAGGACCACCCGAGCGTATCGTGGAGGCACCGGAATCGGCTACCGGCCACTATCTTGGACCGCTGCTCGACAGGGCGTCCACGAAGACCGTGCTGGTTGACGTTTCGCCCAAAAAGCCGAAGCGGGCGCGCAAAGCCGTGGCGGACGAACCGGACCTGATCGCTGCCAAGTAGAACTCGACGGCAACGCTGAGGCTGATGGAGCTGCGGAAGGGGCGGTCATCGCCTGCCAAGGGACGTGCGTTCACGCGGACTGGTGCAGACTGATCGCGTTCAAACCCGGCTCAAGGAGCCGCTCGGTTGCGTGAAAGCGTCCACGCGAGGTCGCAAGGATCACCCTCCTCGCCTCCCAGACTTTCAAAAGGGATGAGACCCGCCCGCGTCGCATAACGGGGCGCGTTGCCCCCAAAGCGGGTCTCGCGGCCGATTTTACGCCTGTGGATAACGGGGACAAGTTACCGAAGGAAAGGGTTTCGGCCTCATTCCGAACCAAGTCGGGCCCGCAGCATGTCGAGAACCGCGGGGTGGAACGGCCGCTCGAACCTCAAGCCCCCAAGGTGATTTTCGACCCAGACGACAGTCGCGCCGATCATCTCTAGACCTTCGAACTTGACCAGCATTTGATCGCCGACGCTAAGGCGTTCGATCATTTCGACCTTGCAGCCGTCCGTCGAGAGATCCAAGACCTGCACCCGGTAGTTTGAACGGCCCGCGGCTCGAAGGCGGATTTCGCCGGTGACTTGCGTACGCGTTGCGCGACGCTCGATCTGCTTGCGGACTTTTTCGGAGACGGGTTCGAAGACAAGACCCGCCTTTCCGTCGTGATACCAGCGCACCTCGGCACAAATGGAGCCACGACCCAGGACCGAAATCCTGACCGACTCGCCGACCTCGAGCTCGACCGGCGAACGAATGCCGCAGCCGCCGTAGTTAAGATCGATTACTTCAATGGCCCGGCTAACTCCCCCCGCGCGAAGGATAAAGCCATCCATGCTGACGAGGCGCCGGTCGCGGCCACGATTGGCTTTGTTGCTCTCGAGAGGTGCCGGCTTGCGCGTGCCCATATCGTCCCCTTTGTCGAGGGTACTGGCGAGGACTCCGCAACGGCTGTTTACAACAAGGCCCGGTTGCCCGTCGAGCAAAACTCGAAAAGGCGAAAGGATCTCACGTCGACCCTGCAGCGGGATCTTAGCTCTCGCGCGGCTGGTGCGGATAACCCTTGAGGCGCTGCTGGCCGCGCGCCTTGAACGTCTCGGTGAGCAGACGTTCGGAAGTCACTTCGGCAGCTTCCGGAGAAAGGGTCACATCGACTGCGTCGGGCCCCTTCACATCAACTCGGCCGTCGACTGCCCTAACCTCGCTTGGTTCGTCATAGACGGGATCTTTGTCGGACATCATCATGGTCCATTTCGCTGTTGAACGATGCGCGCGCCTCGCAAAGATGGCGCACCGTAACCCCAACGCACGGCAGGCGAGACCGTTTCTGCAATGTGCCCGTGGGGATCAAGCCGAAGCGAAGTCGCAAGGTCTCGCGATCGCGTGAAACCGATTGCGGTTTTCCTCGTTACGACCGCGAAATCGTCGCATTTGCGACTTCAGCTGACGGGTTCGTACATTGGCAGGCTACAGGCTTTATTGCCTCGACGGCGTCAATAAGGTCGCGTCCGCGGAGTGGATTGAAGCGGACGACGACGAGGCCGCCATCGGGGCTGCAAGGGAGAAGTTTCAAGGCTCGGAATGCGAGGTTTGGCAAGGGCCACGCCTCGTCGCGCGCGTGAGCTTCAGGCGCAGAGACTAGTCGTCTTTGCGATCCATGGATTTCTGGGCAGCAGCCTCGGGATCAACCGCAGGCTGCGTCGCTTGATATTGCCTCCACTCGGCCAACTGAGCGCGTTCCTGGTCGCCAAGGTTCGCCTCCCATTGGGCCTGCGCTTCCCCCGGACTGACGTCTTCAAATTGCGCGATTTCGCCCTGCTCGATCTGTCGGACAATCTGCTGGAGCAGTGGCCTGAAGCTGAGATTGAGCATCCAGTCCGGTGCATAAGCAAGTCTTGCCCTTTCGGTGCCGGCGAGCACGCTCCTCAAAACACTTCGCTCGGCGTGAATTTGCGTCCTCATCAGCGTATCGTGCCCGCCCTCCACCGGCATGAAGCTGATGTCGGCCTCGGCACCCTGCTTCCCCGCAAAGATCAAGTGTATCTGTAGCTTCTCGCCGGGAGTGCGATCGACCCTGATCTCGTACGGGAACGGCGTACCCCCGTCGAAGGAAGTTTCGCCGGTCGGCCTGATGTTGCCAACAGCCTGATTGACTGCCGCGTAGGTAAAGCTCGGATCCTTGTGCACGACTTGCTCGGCGTCCGAACCATAATAACTGCCCGCAGCATATCCTGTCCCGACGAGTAGCGGGCCGACAAGCAGCTTGAGCATGACTGCCCAATATATGAGAGCGACTAACGAGTACTTAAGGTTGTGACTGAGCTTCAACCTTAACCAACAACTGACCCTCGCTGACCTGGGCGCCTGGAGCAACGTTCAGCTCGGCGATGCTGCCATCGAACGGTGCCGTCAGCGCGTGCTCCATCTTCATCGCCTCCAGCGTCAACAGACGTTGGCCCTTGGTTACTGTCTCGCCTCGCGCAACGTCGACTGCCGTCACCTTTCCGGGCATCGGCGCCTCGATCTCTCCGTCGTGGATACCCTGGCTTGTTCCGGTGCCGCGCGACGCGAGGCCGAATTCGAACGAACGACCTTGAGTGAAGACGACGACGCGCTCGTCGTCGCGAAAGCCGGACATCTCTTCGATTTCGCCATCATCGGCGGAAACGGTGCGGGTACCACCCGCTCGGACAAGCGTGACACTGGAATCCGGCGCCGCGTTCAGGCGAAATCCGGCAAGATCGCCCAGCGATTCGTCTTCAGGGGTCGCAAGAGCGACAAGGGCGGCACCGCGCCAAATGGCATCCGACGGCTCAGCCTCCGGCACGAGCGTATCTATGTTCCGCTCGATAAAGCCGGTGTCGATCAAACCCGAACGGAAGTCCGGATGAAGCACGGCATTGTACAAGAACCCCGCATTCGTACGCACCGGCCAGACCTCAACATTGTCGAGCACCGATGCAAGGGCGCCGATGGCTTCTTCCCGATTGCAGCCGCGACCGATCAGCTTGGCGATCATCGGATCGTAGAACGAAGAGATCTGGTCCCCCTCTTCAACTCCTGTTTCGACTCTGCCCTCGCCTGACAAATCGAAATGATCGAGCTTGCCGACACTTGGAAGGAAGCCCTTAGCGGGGTCTTCGGCATAGAGCCTCGCTTCGATTGCGTGGCCCGCGATCGCGAGGTCGCCCTGCCTTTTGGGAAGAGGCTCACCGGACGCAACCCGAAGCTGCCATTCGACAAGATCCTGACCCGTGATCTCCTCGGTAACCGGATGCTCGACTTGCAAGCGCGTGTTCATTTCCATGAACCAGATACGATCGGCACGCAGTCCTTTCGACGCGTCGGCGATGAACTCGATTGTCCCTGCACCTTCATAGTCGACCGCCTTTGCGGCGAGTACCGCAGCGCCGCACACCGTCTCGCGCGTTTGTGCGTCCATCCCGGGGGCCGGCGCTTCCTCGATTACCTTTTGGTGGCGACGCTGGAGCGAGCAATCTCGCTCGAACAAATGAACAACATTGCCGTGGCTGTCGCCAAACACCTGCACTTCGATGTGACGAGGCGAGAGTATATACTTTTCAATCAGTACGCGATCATCGCCAAAAGCGCTCGCGGCCTCCCGTTTTGCGCTCTCGAGCGCGCCCGAGAACTCGTCCGGACCGTCCACACGCCGCATGCCCTTGCCGCCGCCGCCCGCGACAGCCTTGATCAGCACCGGATAGCCGATTGCGTCGGACTCAGCACGTAGACGTTCCGGGTCTTGGTCCTCGCCAAGGTAGCCCGGAGTCACCGGCACGCCAGCCTTTTCCATAAGCTTTTTGGCGGCGTCCTTGAGACCCATCGCACGGATGCTTTCGGGCTTCGGCCCAACCCAGATCAGCCCGGCATCCATCACCGCCTGCGCAAAATCGGCGTTTTCGGAAAGAAACCCATAGCCCGGGTGGATGGCCTCCGCTCCCGATTGGATTGCGGCCGCGATGATCTTGGCTCCGCAAAGGTACGAATCGCGCGCCGGGCTGGCACCGATATGCACGGCCTCCTCGGCGAGCCGCACATGAAGCGCTTTCGCGTCCGCGTCCGAATAGACGGCGACCGTGCGTATTCCGAGCCGCCGCGCCGTCCGAATTACCCGGCAGGCGATCTCACCGCGGTTGGCAATGAGCAATGAGCTCATCATTGACGCGGGCACCCTGAGAAGCGTTCCGACCAGGTGACATTCGCGATCTTCCAGGCGCCGCTGTCCCGCACGAGATCAAAATGATCGACGCCGCAGTGATGAACCTTTCCATCGATCAGGAAAACGTAACTGCCCCACACCATCGCCACAGCGCCGTCGGTCTCGATAGCGGGATCGCTCAGGCGTTCCTCGAACTTCTCCGGGCCAGGCTTGAATCGAGCGAGAACCTCATCCCAGGATCGCCGCTGAACGGTGCGCGTCCCATCGGGACGTTCGCTTACCGACGTTGCGCTGCCACCAGCGATGATTTGTGCGCGCATTGCCGCCGCATCGCGTGCGGCGATCCCGGCGAAAAGCGCATTCACCGGCTGCATCACCGCCTGGTCGTTGGCGTCCGGCGGCGGGACGGGGCCCGCGGGTGGCAGTCTGTTTGGGCTGGTTTGCGCAAGAAGCGATAGGAGAACAAGGATCATGAGGCCTCCGCTCGCATCGGTTCGCCCGCTTCGAGCGGCTTTAACCCGAGCTTGGCGAACAGCGCTGCATCCCGGTCATCTCCGGCATTCGCAGTGGTGAGCAGCTTGTCGCCCGTAAAGATACTGTTGGCGCCGGCGAGGAAGCAAAGTGCCTGCGTCGAGTCCGACATTGCCTCTCGCCCTGCTGAAAGGCGAACCATCGACCGCGGCATCGTTATCCTTGCGACGGCGACTGTTCGCACGAATTCGAGTTCGTCGATCATCGTGACGCCCTTCAGCATATCCGCGATGACCGTGCCCTTGATCGGTACGAGTGCGTTGATCGGCACGCTTTCGGGATGTCTCGGCAAGGTCGCCAATGCATGGATGAAACCGACGCGGTCCTCGCGTTTCTCGCCCATGCCGACGATACCGCCGCAGCAAACGGCGATGCCGGCATTTCGAACTTCCTCCAAGGTATCGAGGCGATCCTCGAACGTTCGCGTTGTGATGATTTCGCCGTAATATTCCGGCGAAGTATCGATATTGTGGTTGTAGTAGTCGAGCCCGGCGCCCTTCAGCGCTCGCGCCTGATCCCCGGTCAGCATCCCGAGGGTCATGCAGGTTTCAAGCCCGAGCGCTTTGACTTCCGCGAGCATGCGCGTCAGCGCCGGCATGTCGCGGTCCTTTGGCGAACGCCATGCGGCCCCCATGCAGAAACGCTGCGAGCCATTCGCCTTTGCCTCGCGGGCCGCCGTGATCACGGCTTCCACGTCCATCAGCTTGTCGGCCTTGAGGCCGGTCTCCGCCTGGGCGGACTGCGAACAATAGCCACAGTCCTCCGGACAGCCGCCAGTCTTGATCGAAAGCAGCGTGCAGAGTTGCACTTCGGTTGATCTATGGTGGTTCCGGTGCGCTTCCGCCGCCCGGAACACGAGCTCGGTGAAGGGGAGATCGAAGAGGTTGGCGACCTCGGCACGAGTCCAGTTATTTCGCATAAATCTCGTCACATCCTGAATAGGCCGAACTGCGGGTGCCCGGGGATCGGCGCGTTGAGCGTCGCTGCGAACGCAAGGCCCAGAACGTCACGCGTCTGAACCGGATCGATTATGCCGTCGTCCCACAAGCGGGCGGTTGCATGCCATGGATTGCCTTCGTCCTCGTAGCGCTGCCGGATCGGATTCTTGAACTCTTCCGCCTCGGCTGGCGTCCATTTTTCCGCATCACGATGCACGGTCGCGAGAACACTTGCCGCCTGCTCGCCGCCCATGACGCTGATGCGCGAATTGGGCCAACTGAAGAGGAAACGTGGGCTGTAGGCGCGCCCGGACATGCCGTAATTGCCCGCGCCGAAACTCCCGCCGATCAGAACCGTGATCTTTGGAACGCTTGCTGTCGCGACGGCAGTGACGAGCTTGGCGCCATGCTTGGCAATGCCTTCCGCTTCGTACTTCCCGCCGACCATGAAACCCGAGATATTTTGAAGAAACAACAGCGGAATGCGGCGCTGGCAGGCGAGCTCAATGAAATGGGCGCCTTTGACCGCGCTCTCGCTGAACAGCACGCCGTTGTTCGCGAGGATGGCGACGGGAATGCCCCAGATGTGGGCGAAGCCGCACACCAGCGTCGAGCCATATTGGGCTTTGAACTCGTGAAACTCGGACCCATCGACGATCCGGGCAACAACTTCGTGCACGTCGTAGGGCGCCCGCACGTCGTCCGGGATAATGCCGTACAATTCTTCAGCGTCGAAAAGCGGGGGGCGGGCTTCGCGAAGAGTGATTCCCGGCCCGGAGTCGGGCTGAAAGGTTGAGACGATATCGCGGATGATCGTCAGCGCATGAGCATCGTTCTCGGCGAGATGGTCGACGACGCCACTCTTTTTCGCGTGCAGGTCGCCGCCGCCAAGGTCTTCGGCGCTGATTTCCTCACCGGTCGCCGCTTTGACGAGCGGGGGCCCGCCAAGGAAGATCGTGCCTTGATTGCGGACGATGACACTCTCGTCGCTCATTGCCGGCACATAAGCGCCGCCAGCGGTACAGCTCCCCATGACGCACGCAATCTGCGGAATGCCCTTCGAGCTCATCTGCGCCTGGTTGAAGAAGATGCGGCCAAAATGATCGCGGTCCGGAAAAACTTCGGCCTGGTGCGGCAGGTTCGCTCCGCCACTGTCTACGAGATAGATGCAACCGAGACGGTTCTGTTCGGCTATTTCCTGGGCTCGCAGATGCTTCTTGACGGTCATCGGATAGTAGGTGCCACCTTTGACCGTCGCATCGTTGCAGACGATCATGACCTGTCTTCCCGAAACTCGACCGATCCCGGCAATCAAGCCCGCCCCCGGCACCTCGCCGCCGTACATGTCGCAAGCAGCAAGCTGACCGATCTCAAGAAAAGGTGAGCCTGGATCAAGCAATCGCTCGACCCGCTCCCGAGGGAGCAGCTTGCCGCGCGAGAGGTGCCGTTCACGGTGCTTTTCCGGGCCGCCCATTGCCGCCACCGCGACGTCGCTGCGCAGTCGGTCAGCAAGCGCGCGATTGTGCGCGGCGCGGTGACGGAACTCGTCCGTATCCGTTGCGATTTTGGTCTCAATACGCGGCGCGCTCATGCCCTCTTGCAATCCGTTCGTCGAAAAGCTCTGCCGCCCGCCTAGCCGCTGCTTGCAGCATTGCAAAGCAGCCGCTTCTGGGTAGGCACGAGAGAGAGGCCCCACATGAACAAAACGGCGTTACTGATCTTCGCTTCAACACTCGCGCTTGCTGCCTGCCACGCAACGGACACCAACAAGGGCACCCAACGCGAGCAGCAGTCTCCGGACATCGGAATCCAGAGCAGCTGGATGGACAAGAGCGTGACGCCCGGCGACGACTTCTTCAGCTATGCCGACGGCAGCTGGGTAAAGAGCACCCAAATCCCCGCCGATCGATCGCGCATCGGAGGATTTTTCATCGCGGATCAGCTGCGTGAGAAAAACACACGGGCGATGTTCGACAATATTCTGAAATCGAACCCGTCGGGAGGCACCGACGCGCTCATCGCCAATTATTACAAGGCCTATGCCAACACCGATGGGCTCGATCGCGCCGGACTTGCACCGGCCAAGGCGGATCTCGCAGCGATCAGCGCAATAACCGACAAGCACCAGCTCAGCGCCGCGATCGGCGGAACGCTCCGTGCCGATGTCGACCCAATGAATGCGACGAATTTCCGTACGGAAAACCTATTCGGGATCTTTGTGACGCAGGGCCTCGCAACGCCTGGTGAACAGCTTCCCTACATCATGCAGGGCGGAATCGGGCTTCCCGACGCGCAATATTATGTTTCCGCCGATCCCAAGATGTCGGAGATCCGGAATAAGTACAAAGCCTATGTTCAGACAATTCTTCAGGATGCAGGCTATCCCGATGCGCAAGGCGCCTCGGCGCGCATCATGGATCTGGAGACCAAGATTGCGAAGGCGCATGAAGCGCGCGAGCAAAGCGAGGATCTGAAGCAAGGTGCAGCAGTCTGGACCCGCCAGCAGCTCGAACAGAAGGCGCCCGGCATCGACTGGTCGGCGCTGCTCAACGCGGCGGGGCTTGGAAGCGCACAGAAATTTGATGCCTACCATTATGCAGCAATTCCGAAGCTTTCGGCGCTCGTCGCCACCGAGCCGCTTCAGAACTGGAAAGACTGGCTGACCTTTCACACGCTGAACCAGCAGGCGAACGTGCTTCCCAAGCCATTCCGCGATGCAAGCTTTGCGTTCAACGGTACTGTTCTTCAGGGAACGCCGCAGCAGCGGCCGCGCGATGCACTTGCACTCAATGCGACCAGCAACGCGCTTCAGGACGCGGTCGGCAAGGCTTACGTCGACCGCTATTTCCCGGCGTCGTCGAAAGCGCAGATCGAGAAGATGGTCGCCAATCTCAAGGCGGCCTTCGCGCGCCGAGTGCGCGCGATCGGATGGATGAGCCCCTCAACCAAGCAAGAGGCGCTGAAGAAGGTCGAAGGCATTGTCGTTGGCGTCGGTTATCCCGACACCTGGCGTGACTATGCTGGCCTGACCATCACTCCCGATAACGCGTACGCGAATCAGAAAAATTCCCGCTTGTGGGAATACCGGCACCAGATCGGCAAGATTGGCAAGCCGATGGACCGCCGCGAATGGTGGATGCCCCCGCAGCTCGTCAACGCGGTGAATCTTCCCGTGCAGAACGCGCTCAATTTCCCTGCAGCGATTCTGGTCAAGCCGTTCTTTGACCCGAACGCCGATGCGGCGTTCAATTATGGGGCGATCGGCGCAACCATTGGGCACGAAATCAGCCACAGCTTCGATACGGGCGGCGCCTTGTTCGACGCGAGCGGCGCAATGCGCAACTGGTGGACTCCTGCCGACTTCAAGAGCTTCCAGGCGCAGGCCGACACGCTTGCAAAGCAGTTCGACGCCTACGAAGCACTTCCGGGACTGCACCTCAACGGGAAGCTGACGATCAACGAGAACATCGCGGACGTTGCTGGGCTTGGTGCTGCCTATGAGGCCTACAAGGCATCGCTTGGCGGCAAGCCCGCGCCGGTCGTCGGCAATCTCACCGGTGATCAGCGTTTTTTCCTTGCCTTCGCGCAATCATGGGCAGCCAAGTGGCGTCCCGAAGCGCTTCGCCAGGTCGTCCTTACAAATGAGCATGCGCCGGACCAGTTTCGGGCGCAGACGGTGCGCAACATCGACGGCTGGTATCCAGCGTTCAACGTCCGGCCAGGACAGAAGCTCTACCTCGCCCCCGACAAGCGGGTGAAGATCTGGGGCTAGGCTATAGGCCGATGAGTTCCCGGCCAATCAGCATCCGGCGGATCTCGTTCGTGCCTGCGCCGATATCGAGCAGCTTCGCGTCTCGGTAGTAACGTTCGACGGGCCAGTCCTTGGTGTAGCCCGCGCCGCCCAAGGCTTGCACCGCTTCGTTGGCGACCTTCACGGCGTTTTCCGACGCAAGCAGAATAGCTCCTGCTGCGTCATAGCGCGTGGTCCTTCCCGCATCGCAGGCTCGGGCAACCTGATAAACGTAGGCTCGCGCACTGTTAAGGGCGACGTACATATCGGCGACCTTGGCCTGCATGAGCTGGAACGAACCGATCGCCTTGCCGAACTGCTTGCGTTCGCGAACATAGGGAAGAACGACGTCCAGACAGGCCTGCATGATGCCAATTTGCAAGCCGGCAAGAACGGTGCGCTCGTAGTCAAGGCCACTCATCAGGACCTCGACGCCCCTGCCCTCCTCGCCAAGGATGTTCTCGGGAGGCACGAAACAATCATTGAACACCAGTTCGGCCGTAGGTGATCCGCGAATGCCGAGTTTCTCAACCTTCTGACCAATTGAGAATCCTTCCATTCCCTTCTCGATCATGAACGCGGTAATGCCCCGACTGCCCGCCTCCACGTCGGTCTTCGCATAGACTACGAGCGTATCGGCCTCGGACCCGTTGGTGATCCAGAACTTGGTGCCGTTCAGACGATAGCCATTGCCGCTTTTGTCGGCCTTGAGCTTCATCCCGACAACATCGCTCCCGGCGCCGGCCTCGCTCATTGCCAGCGCACCGACATGCTCGCCGCTGATGAGCTTGGGCAGGTATTTGCGTTTTTGCTCCGGATTGGCCCATCGGCGGACCTGGTTGATGCACAGGTTTGAATGCGCGCCGTAACTAAGGCCGACCGATGCCGACGCGCGCGCCACTTCTTCCTGCGCAACGAC
>DASZBO010000109.1:0-6104 GCA_035944075.1 Sphingomicrobium sp. | reverse complement strand
GCTGTGGCGAGCACGCTCGGCGTGCTGGTGCCGCCGTCGCTGGTGCTGATCCTGCTTTCGGACGCAATGCTCTCGGCGCACACTTACGCGGTAACGCAGAGCGGCCGCAGCGACCGCGTGGTCAATACGCAAGACATCTTCCACGCCGCGCTGGCGCCGGCCGGACTCTTTCTCGTTCTCTGTCTTGGTCTCGCCTGGTTCATCGGGCGCCGGATGAAGCGCATCGCGCGCGCCGTGCCGCTCACCGCACGCGAAGGCATGCTCGCCACCGGCTCGTTGGCGGCGCTGGTGCTGCTGCTCGGTGGTGTCGCTGTCGGCTACTTTTTCGCGGTCGAAGCGGCGGCGATGGGCGCCACCGCCCTGCTTGTCGCCGGCCTCGTCAGCCGCCGCCTCGACCGCAAGACGATGCATGTCGTGCTGCGCGACGCCATGGCGATGACCGGCGCGCTGTTCTCGCTGCTTCTCGCGGCGACCACCTTCACGCTCGTTTTGCGCCTGCTCGGCACCGACGCGCTGGTGAACGATGTAGTGAGCGCCATTCCCGGCGGCGACGTGCCGGCGACCGTCGCCGTGCTCGCCGTCATCGGACTTTGCGCCTTCGTGCTCGACGCTTTCGAGATCATCTTTGTGATCGTGCCGATTGTGATGCCGCCGCTTCTGGTGCGCGTCGCCGATGCGCGCTGGATCTCGGTGCTGGTGCTGCTGACGTTGCAGTCGAGCTTCCTGCTGCCGCCGTTCGGCTATGCGCTGATGATGGTGCGTGGCGCGGCGAGATCACCGGCGCCGTTCGGCTCCTTCGTCCGCGCGCTGGCGCCGTTCCTGGGCGCGCAATGGCTCGTTCTGCTGCTCGTCCTGACCATGCGGGCCCTGATCCACCTCGGCGAGAACGCCGCCGATATCAGCCGCGTGCCCGCCGCGCCGTTGTCGCAACAGGAAATCGACAAACGTCTCAACGACATGGTCCCCCTGCCGCCGATGCCGGACGGCAACTGATCTTTCACTGACGCCGCTCGGCATAAAGGGTTAGAGCGAACCCCAAAAAAGCGAGTGCTGCTAATAGTAGCATCCAATTTTGCAAAGTGACGCCAAACACAGTGAAGGTGTGAACTAGCCAAGCGGAGACCATGCCGGGACAGTAGACGAGAACACATCAGCTCATGCACAAAATCTACGTAAACAAGACGCGTTAGGATTGGAGGAATGACGAATGGTCGCAATAGCGGGTACAGCCCTTGAGAGAGTCGCCGTAGCAAAGCTTAGACCCACTCAAATGACAGTCGGCCTGCGTGAAGTGAATCGGAAACGCAGCGAGTGGCACGACAAACGCAGGGAACTGGGTCGGAGCTATATCGAAACGCACATGATCCCGGCTATCCTCGGGCCAAAGGACCAATTCTATATCGTCGATAACCACCATCTTGCTCGGGCCTTGTTTGAAGAGGGAATCAAGGAGGTCCTTGTGATCGTTCTGGCCAAGCTTGATATGCTCAAGAAGGGCGCGTTCTGGGTTTATCTCGATAATCGAGCATGGGTTCACCCTTTCGACAAGAATGGCCAAAGGCGCACCTACGACGACATTCCCCACACGGTTGCCCAGATGGATGACGATCCCTTCCGGTCCGTTGCCGGAGAGTTGAGACGCGCCGGTGGGTTCGCGAAGGATGCGACTCCATATACCGAATTTCTTTGGGCCGATGCTCTGCGGTCGATGATCTCGACAAAGATGGTCAAGCGAGACTTTGACCACACTCTTGAGTTGGCGCTAAAATTCGCGCGCAGTTCGCAGGCGAGTTATTTGCCGGGGTGGTGCGGACCCCACTCATAGGTCAGTGGCGGGACGGGGCCAACGGCATCGGGTCCGTTGCCCATTACGGGAATGATGCGGACTTTTTAAACAAGCCATACAGCTGTACTCGTGGCGAAAGTGATCGGTCTCCTTAATTCTGGCTCCTTCGGATCGCATGTGAATTACCCGCCCCGCTTTGCAATACAACTAATGCGGAGGTGATCCCGCGCGTTTTCGCCGGGGCTAAGCAGGCTTAGCTTCAGCTTCGCGCGCGTGGTTCGGCGGAGCGCACCAATTGGCCACGCCCGATTTTATGCTGCCGTTACTCGCGCTTTTATGCGACGGACGATAATACCGGCTGGGGCGCTATTCGGGCCGATGGGCTTATGCTTAGACTTGAAGTACTTGATTGTCCCCGTTGTCGACGGGAATTTGGGCTGATGGTCGGAACCGGAGGATCGTCTAGCGAACAGCTTCCCGAGAAATTCCAAGCTATGTGCATCCATTGTAATCTGCCTTCTAGCTATCGGAAGAAGCACATCCGAATCATAGTGCTTGGGTCCAAAGGAAAGACGGCAAGGGAGTCTTGACCTGATTACGCAGCGTGTTGGCTGGAGCAATCTCACAGCTCAAGCGCCGCTCTTTATCATCGGTTGGCTGACTGGATCCAGCAGCTTGTATTTCCACATTTTGGGCTACAATTCGATTCCTGTATCGTTCTCGTCGACATCAAAATGGGGCAATTCGCGTCTTCGTGTCGCGCGCTGGACGTCAGCGTCACGTTCTTCGACACCGCCGACATGTACGGGCGTGGCCAATCGGAAGAACAACTGAGCCAGGTGCTCGGCGAGCGGCGCAAGGACGTGATCATCGCGTCGCTGCCGGAAGGCGCGCGACTGGCCAGCAATTCGCAGAAGCGTTTCGCAGACCGGTTCCTGACGCCGAAAAACTGGGACCGTCTCGAAAGGCTCGAGGCCTACGGCAAAGAACGCGGCCGCTCGCTTCTCGACATTGCGTTCGGCTGGCTTGCGTCCAAGCCGTTCATTCCGAGCGTCATCGCCGGCGCCAGCACGCCGGAGCAGGTCGATCTCAACTGCAAGGCAGTGACCTGCGGCCTGACCGCCGACGAGGTCGCTCACGGCGAATCGCTTTTCGCAGGAGCGTAGTCGCGCGGCAGACGTTTGAACGCCCGCACGAGCAGAGCGCGCGCTCTCCGTGTCCCATCGGACCGGTGAAAAGCCGAGGCCGACTTGCCCCCGCTTCGAAGCGGGAAGAGACCGCCGGCAGACCGCATTCTGATGCAGAGAGACGACCTCCGCAGATAGAACGCCCCGGTACATTGGTAAGCTGTTGACAATCTGAGCTGAGGAAAATGGCGACAATGCAGGAAAGAACTGTGGACTCTGTCGTAGATCGGCTCGAACGGGAGCTCGAAGACCTCATTCTCAAAGGGGAATATGGTCCGGGTGACCGCATCAAGGAGAACGCCCTGGCGGCGCGGTTCGGCGTCAGCCGCGCGCCGGTGCGCGAAGCCTGCCGGCTGCTGCAGCGAAGCGGCCTCGTCGACATTGTCCCGAACCAGGGCGCCTTCGTGCGTGCGCTGTCGCTGCACGAGATCGTCAACCTGTTCGATATCCGTGGCTGTCTTGGGCGGCTCGCCGGCGAGCAGGCGGCGGCTTCGATCACGCGCGAACAACTGGCGCAGCTTCGGGCGCTGATGGGGGAGATGGACGAGGCGTCACGCGATGCAAACGCGGCCCGCTACATTGAGCTCAACATCGCGTTCCACGCCAAGCTTTACGAGGCGAGCGGCAACGCCCGGCTGGCTGCGTTGGACGGGCAGATGGGCAAGGAATTGCGAATTTATCGCCGCCACGGCCTCGCCTTTGGTGGCGGCCTCGCCGTTTCGAATATCGAGCACCGGGCGATCCTCGCCGCCGTCGAGCAGGGCGACTGCGCGAACGCCGGTCGCGAACTTGAAAAACACATTCTGAACGGGCGTGACCGGTTCATCCGCGCCATGTCGGCGACGGGACAACTCGTGCTGAATGACATTCCAACAAAGCCAAACCGCAAGAGAGCGTAGCAAAGGCCCTCCGATGAAAGTCAGTAAAGTCGAATGTCTGCCCGTCTACTCCGGATGGCGAAAGAATTTTGTATTCGTGCGCGTCGAGACTGATTCCGGTCTCGTCGGATGGGGCGAGGCCTATAGCCAGTACGATCGTGACGGCGCGGTCGGCGCGCAGGTGCATGAGCTGGGGCGCTACCTGATCGGGCGCGATCCCTTCCAGATCCGCCATTTCCTGCAGATCGCCTTCGACGATTATGCGCAGCGCCGCGGCTCGCTGGAATTCTATTGCGCCACCTCCGGCCTCGAGCAGGCACTCTGGGACATCCTCGGCCGGGCCACCGGCCAGCCGGTCTACAATCTGCTCGGCGGACCGTGCCGGTCCAAGATTCGCGTCTACGCCAACGGCTGGAGCTACAAGCTGCAGAAGCCGGAAGATTATGCGCGCGCCGCCGAGGCGGTGGTGAAGCGCGGCTTCACTGCGATGAAGTTCGACCCGGTGTCGGGGCCGTGGCGCACTTATGTGCCAAAGGAGCACATCCGCCGCGCGGTGCGGGTGATGCGCGCGATGCGCGACGCGGTCGGGCCGGACGTCGATTTGCTCCTCGATATTCACCGGCGCTTGGCGCCGATGCATGCGATCGACCTCTCCAATGCGCTGGCGGAATTCGAGCCCTATTGGCTGGAAGAGCCGTGCCAGTCCGAGAACGTCGAGGCCTTGGCCGACGTCCGCCACGCCAGCCGCATTCCGGTCGTGACCGGCGAGGCTCTCTATACGCGCGCCGACTTCCGGCCGATCTTCCGCGCCCGAGCCGCCGACATCATCAATCCGGATGTTTCCAACTGCGGCGGCATCCTCGAGCTACTGAACATCGCCTCCGCGGCGGAAAGCGAGATGATCGCGGTCTCGCCGCACAATTACAATTCGACGACGTTGGCGCTGTCGGCGACCGTGCACGCGTCAG
The DNA here is from genome assembly GCA_035944075.1 of Sphingomicrobium sp. GTDB lineage: Bacteria > Pseudomonadota > Alphaproteobacteria > Sphingomonadales > Sphingomonadaceae > Sphingomicrobium. The sequence goes on along the minus strand of DASZBO010000109.1, from coordinate 1,285 downwards.
CCTGCATGCCGAACTTCATCATCACCGAATACTTCCTGCCGTTCGAGGAGATCGGCGCAAAGCTGTGTCCGAACCTGCTCAAGCCTGTTGACGGCTACATCTCGTTGCCGGAGGAGCCCGGCCTCGGCCTGACCGTCAACGAAGCGGCGGTCCGTGAGAACAAGGCGCAGCAATACCCGGCCCGGACCTTCCGGCTGCCGGGCGCCGAGGGTCCGTAACGAATGCCGCCGGCGAACCCAAAATAAAAACTGTATTGGGAGGAGCTCGATGAAGCGCAGGTTGGGCATTCTGGCCGCGATCGCCGTTTTTGCCGCAAGCGCCGCGGCGGCACCGTATCCGTCGCACACAGTGCGGTTGCTGTGCTGGAGCAGCGCCGGCTCGCCGCTTGACGTGATGATGCGCGAGCTCGGCAAGCAACTGGGCGACACCCTTGGCGGCACTTTCGTGGTCGAGAACCGGCCGGGCGGCGAGGGCGCAGTGGCGATGGCGGCGGTCACCAACCAGCCGGCCGACGGGCATACGATCCTGTCGACGACGTCGAGCATGTCCTTCGCCATGGCGAAGGGCGACATTCAATACAAGCCTGACGATTTCATCGTGCTGCCGGCGCTGCAGGCGGAGCCGTCGGCGGTGGCGGTCCGCAAAGACAGCCAATTCAAGACCATGAAGCAGCTCATGGACTTCATCCGGGCGCAGCCAGACAAGGTGTCGGTCGGCGGCTTCTCATCCGCTGGGTTTCACCAGTACGTCTTCTATCGACTGCAGCAGGTGGGACACTTCAAGTCGATCTGGGTGCCGTTTCGCGGCGGCCAGGACGCCGCACTGGCGCTCATGGGTGGCCACATCGACGTCGCCATCATGACGCCCAGTTCGGCACTGGCGCAGGTAAAGAACGGCGACATCCGGCTGCTCGGCATCAGTTCCGAGAAGCGCGACGAATACTTCCCGAACGTGCCGACGTTCAGGGAGCAAGGCTACGACGTCGTCGCCTCGATCTGGCGCGGGGTAATGGTGAAGAAAGGCACACCGCAACCGGTCATCGACACGCTGCTCTCGGCCCTCGGCAAGATGAAACAGACGGAAGAGTGGCAGCGATTCTCTCGTCAGAACATGCAGAACTCGGTCGATATCTCGCTGGCCGATATGCAGAAGAAAGTGCGCGAGGAGGTCGCGGAGGACCGCGAATTCCTAACGTCGATCGACGCGAAAAAATAGGGCCAACGCGCCGCGGCAACAGGGGAGGATGGCTATCATGAAATCGCGTCTGATCAGGCCGGCGCTCGTT
>DASZBO010000108.1:0-5512 GCA_035944075.1 Sphingomicrobium sp. | reverse complement strand
CAGAACCTCCGCAAAATGGCGAAGCTCCTCGGACCCAAGCAGCTAGTGATACCCTGAAAGGAGATCAGGCGTTGCTCGCCCGCAGCGCAGAGCAGAGCAATCTTTGCTCCTGTCAGAAGCCGACTTCTTCAACAGTATCGGCTCAAAGAAGGCATTAGCGAGGGAGCTGCCGTCCTTTCGGTTTTGACGGTTTGTGTTTGGCTGCGGCGGTAAACTCGACCGGGCTAACGACTTCTAGTGATGGAAACAGGCTGCACATGTGCGAGGCATTCCACGTAATGATGCTCGAAAGGCCGTTATGCACTGCGGCTTCGCCAATGAGCTTGTCGTAAAGCCGCGAGCCGATGCCGCCATCAGCGGCGAAGTCGCGGATCGCATCGAAGGTCTGTCCGTGCGTGAGACCGACCAAGGAGCAGCGTACAGCAACACTTTCGAGGGCGGCTATTGCGTCGACGGCTGTCCATTTAAATGGCGAACTCTGCGCCTGCCGCGTCAGAATGGAATAAGCTTCAGAGTAGGAGTGGGCCGCGACGGCAAAACTCTGGTCTGGAAACAAGCTGAAGAGCGCGATCGAGGCCTCGTGGTGTTCATGACCTTCCGCCAGGCTCGCTATGATAACGTTGCTGTCCAGCAGCGCCATTTTCGATTTCACCGCTCGCCGGCCCTGATCTTTTCGAGCTCCGCATCCACCTGTAGCTGTGTGACTTCGAAGCTTCCTTTCGGCTTTATGAGCAGGCCTGCTTTCTCGATGAGGCCCGAAGGTCGGACGACTTGGCGTGCTGGCTGGTATGCGCGAAGGGCGTCCTCCACGACTTCCGTGACTGACATTCCAGTTTCTCTAGCCAACTGCGAGGCACGTGCCCGCGCGAATTGCGACCGTACATTCAGCTGCTTGGCAGGTTCCTTTTTTCGAGGCTGGCTCATCGCCCCGCTATATCATGAAACGAACTGCTAGCAAATTTAATGTTTTGCTAGCAGCCTATGCATATCCGCTTTGCCCCGAAGCGGACACTTTCATTGCGAGACCGTTGGCCTAAGCTGGGCCACGGGGACCAAAGCGCATGCATTTCCATCTTCCTAAACCGCTACACGGCTGGCGTGAGTTCACCGGAGAGGTGGGCATCATCGTGTTTGGTGTCTTGATCGCACTTGCCGCGGAGCAGCTCGTTGAAGCTGTCCATTGGCGTGAGGGCGTTGGGCAGATGCGTGCTGCAATGCGGTCCGAGCTTGCTGTCGACCGAGCGCGCCTTGAGTCTAATCTCGCGCAGGACCCGTGCATGCGAGCACGGCTTCACGCCATCCTCGGCTGGGTAGCATCCGCACCTACAAACGCGCACATCGTTGACGCTGGCGGGCCCAGCCTCTGGAACTATCATTCGAGTACGTGGGACATCAACAAAGCCAGTCCGATCGCTGCGCACTTCTCGCTAAGAGAGCAGCTGATGTACGCGGCAGCCTACGATTCCGTCGTTAACGAACAGCGGTATCTGCTGGACGAACAGAAGAACTGGGCAGAGATGATCGCCACACTGAGCAGCGGCGACCGCCCGGAGAGTCGCGGGCAACTTGAACACGACGTCGCAATAGCCAAAATCCAGCTTGATGATCGGGAATCGAATTCCCGATTCTTCGTTCGCCACTTAGATGACTTGGGAATCACGGCCGATCCGAGGGGAACGCCAAGAGCCACCGACGTACACCGGCTATGTGCTCCATTATAGCGTTAACGTCGGTTTCGACGGCGGGACCGTGCTCCCGGCAAACGATGTGTCACTGTAAATTTTTGAGCTTGCCAAGCCCGCTATTAGACGACTGAAACGGCAACCATTGCGGACGTTAGCTGATCTGTTACGCTTGCGTAATCGGGGTCTCTTGAATGCATTTCCATCTGCCCAAGCCGCTGCACGGCTGGCGCGAGTTCGCCGGGGAGGTGGGCATCATCGTGATCGGTGTGCTGATCGCGCTCACCGCGGAGCAGATCGTTGAAACCCTCCAGTGGCGTGAGAAGGTCCAGCACGCGGAACATGCGATGCGGCTGGAACTTGCCGAAGACGATGGTCCGCAAGCTTATGGTCGGCTACTCATTGCCACTTGCATCGACAAGCAGCTCGCCCGGATTCACGATGACGCAAGCGCTGCGGCGTCACCCGACCAGTTGCGCGCATGGGTCCATTCCTACGCACCCCCGTTTCGGACGTGGGACAGCGAAGCCTGGAAAGCAGTCCTCGCGTCGGACGTTGGCAGCTATATGGGGCCGGAGAAGCTCGTCGAGTGGTCGGCGGCCTATCGCACTTTGCCCAGCCTGACTGAATGGAATTCCCGCGAGACCGATCTTGCCGGAGAGCTGCGCGATGCTCTTCCACCGACAGGCGACCCTTCTCCAGCCGACCTCCAGAGCCTCAGGCGTCTCGCAGGGCAGCTACGGGTGCTCAATGACCGGATATCCAGAGGATCCCAGTTGTTCTTCGCGCGGACGCAACGGCTAGGTGCTGGCGTATCGTCCTCAAACCAGCGGTCGCTGCAGATGAACGCAAAGGCTATCTATGGCGCGTGTGCGGTTGCCCCCAACCTCGGTGCAACGCCAGCCGCACAGACGTTGACGGCAAACTTGCGCGGTTTCGTTCATTAGCTTGCACAAACCTAGTGTCGCTTTCCCGCCCTTTCACGAAACGAGCGGCTGAGGTGGGTATCGGAACCCTCCCGCTTTTGGCCCGTTCGGGCTGGGCTCCAGCTCGAGTATGGTGACGGAATACCTTATCCTCTTTGTGATCGTGCTCGGCGTCAATCTGTTGCCGGCCTTCGGCCCCCCGACCTGGTCGGTCATCGTGATTTATGGTCTCAGCACGAAGATGCCTTTGGTTGCTCTCGTGGCGATCAGCGCGACGGCAGCTGCCTTGGGCCGCTTCGCCCTAGCCCACGCTTTCCGTTTGCTTCGGAGCCGGGTGCCCGCGAAAATGAAGCGCAACTTGCAGGCTGCCGGTGACGCAGTTGAAAAGCGCAAGCGCGGGACTTTGGTGGCGATTGGCCTGTTTGCACTTTCACCGCTTCCATCGGCCCAGCTATTCGAAGCCGCTGGCCTTACTGGAGTGGGCCTAGTCCATTTCACGGCTGCTTTTTTTGCCGGCCGCATTGTTTCGTACTCAGTCTATGCTGCGACGGCAAAGGGCGTCGAGAAAACGAACATGGGTGAGGCATTCAAACATTATTTGACCAACCCCGTTGGTATTGGTCTTGAGGTTCTGATGCTCGGACTTCTCGTCGCTCTCACGCAGGTCGATTGGGAGAAGCGCCTGGGCGGCAAGGGCAAACGGCACTTGTAGCAATGTCCGCAATCCACCCCATCACCCAAACTCTATGCGCGCAAGCCCTTCCAGTCCGCGAGTGGATGCATGGCAAGGCTGCCGAAACTCACGACCTGGCCCTGTTTTATCGGTCTCCAGAAAGGATACGGGAGGCAAGCCATGCTTCCCGTCGACAACGAGTAGTGTCGAATAATGGGGAACTTCGCGCGGTCTCCTAGCCGAAGCATGAGCCTGGAAAAGCTACACTCTTGCTGCGCGCGAAAGCAAACCGACTTGAAGATGACATAGCTCCTCACGGACATCACTACGCACTTGCCGCCATCATCTGTCACTGACGTAGAGTAGCGCATGAGTGTCCGCTTGCCACCCAAAGCTGACTCTAGAGCTTGCCGGAATGCTCCTGCGCTCCAGCCAAAAAGTTCTTGGACAGCGCGTGATAGACACCTTCCCGGCAAATCAGGCGCGATGCCGCTCGGGCAATGAAGGCGGCTGCCATGAGCGGTACAACCATCGCGTGGTCGTTCGTCATTTCCGTGACGATCACGAACGACGTGATCGGGGCTTGAACGACACCCGCGAAGTAGGACACCATTCCAAGGAGCACGAGCGCGGCCACCGGCGTTGAGGGAAACAGCGCCCACAGGTTGAAGCCGATTCCGGCACCGACGGCGAGCGAGGGCGAGAATATCCCGCCCGGGATGCCGCTGATCGAAGCGAGAGCCGTGGCCGTGAGCTTGAGCACGCCGAAAGACTGAGGCAGGGGTACGCCACGGTCCAGCAGCGGCTTCACTTGAGCGTAGCCGGTTCCATAGATGGTGTCCTGCGAGGCCAAGCCACAGAGCGCAACACCCAAGCCACAGAGCGCCGCGAAAATGATCGGATGGCGCTTTATGCCGATGCCGGCGATGCCCGGCAATCCCCGACCGAACTCGATCAGTACGCGGCTAAAAAGCCCCCCCAGCAGTCCTCCGATCACGCCGCAAACAGGGACGGCGAGCCAGCCGATCGGGCCTAGTTTGGCTGAGGTAGTGCCGAAATATGTATAGTCGCCAAGCAGCGCCAAAGACGTCAGTCCCGCAGCGACGATTGCGGCGATCAGGAGCGTGCTAGTGTTTTCCTCGAATGCCCGGCTCATCTCCTCGATCCCGAACACGATGCCCGCCAGCGGCGTGTTGAAGGCCGCTGCAACTCCAGCCGACGCACCCGCGAGGATGAGGCCTGCCTGCCGTCGCGGCGACAGCCGTCCGACGGCGAACATGATCGATGCTCCGACCTGCACGGTCGGACCCTCGCGGCCGATCGAGCCACCACAGAGCAGTCCGAACAGGGTGAGAAGAATCTTGCCGAAGGCGATCCGGATCGAAACGAGGGCCTCGCGAGCGCTCTGACCGACCAGATGCCTCGCGGCAATCGCCTGTGGGATGCCACTTCCCTGGGAGTTCGGAAACACCCGTCGGGTAAGATATGCGATGACTGCGAAACCGATCGGAGTGAGGACTACGGAAATGTAACGCGAATGCTGAAGCAGGTCCCGAAATGCTGCCTGGGCTTCGTCCGCCATCAAAGCGAGAGCGACAGCGGCAGCTCCAGTGAGCACACCTCCAAGTAAGAACACCAACTGCCGCCGCGTTCGGGCCGAATGCAGCCGTAAGCGTCGTGAAAAGAGAAATGGCAAACGAATCATGGAGCTCGTCGTCTAACGGGCGCCATGGCATCTGGCTAACGTAGCGTCGGCTTTCCATCTGTGGACGCCCCCTGCGGCGCAAGTGCTTTTTGGGATCGTCTGACACGGTTCTCTCAGATGGTCGTTTCAACACCACCATGTTGGCACATAGATGCCGTCGGGGCGTCAGATCACCCAATTGCGACATTTGCGTTTTCGGTCTGACTGCGAAGCATTGCGGACACGAGGAATTACTGTAGCATTGCGAGGAGGCGACCGCTGGCAGGGGAAGCGGAATGCTACTTGCGCTATTGGTGCCACTTGTGCTCGCGGGCCTGCTGTTCGCCTTCGTCTTGGGCCGCTCGGCGGCTGAGCGGCGCGCCGTTCCCAAGCTCGAGGCCGTCCTGGTCGGCGCGATCGTCAACTTTTTCGATACGCTTGGTATCGGCTCCTTTGCTCCCACCACGGCTTGGTTGAAGTTTCGGAAGCTGGTTCCCGACCGGCTGATACCCCCGACGATGCTTGTGGGCCTTACACCTCCATCCAT
>DASZBO010000107.1:0-10094 GCA_035944075.1 Sphingomicrobium sp. | reverse complement strand
ATTTTACCGCGCTCGTGGCCGCAGTTCGCTCGGTCAGCACACTTCCGGTGCTGGCCGTCTTCGACACTCACCACCACCGCGATCACGTTGGCAATAACGATCGCTTTGTGGCGGCGAACGTGATGGTGATCGGTACACCACAAACGGCAAAGCGTCTCGACACTGCGACGCCGCCAGGTACCGCACCGACGGTGGAATATACCAAGGACTTCGCCTTGATTTTGCAAGGGGGTCGGGTTGAGGCTCACCATTATTCGCCAGGTCACACCGACGGCGACACGGTTGTCCATTTTCCCACCTTGAAGGTGGTGGCGACGGGCGATCTCGTCGTCCGGAACACACCGATACTGGACTATGCCGGGGGAGCAAGCCTCTTTGGCTGGCTTCACGCCCTTGATGCGCTGCTCTTGCTCGACTGGGACACCGCCGTTCCCGGACATGGCGACACGCCAATGACGAGACCCGAGGTGGAGCAGTTTCGACGCCGGCTGGCAACCTTCCGCGACCGAGCGCTTGCCGCGATACGGTCGGGCACGCCCAAGGAAAAGCTGATCGCGGCGATCCGCGTGAATGACCTCGGCTGGACGTGGACCTCGACGTCTTGGCCGGCTGCACGGCTCGACGGACTCTGGAACGAATTGCGTACTCAGGGAGTGAAATAATGAATCGATGGGTGGCAGTCGGCGCTTCGGCCGCAGCGCTTGCATATGCCGGGGTGGCGCGTGCGGAACGCGCCAGTGACTGGATGAGCAACAACCGAGATCTCGGCGCCCAACGGTTTTCAACGCTCACTCAGATCACGCCCGCCAACGTGACGCAGCTGAAGCAAGCGTGGGTTTACCATATGCGGCCGCCTGGCGCGCCGCGGCTGCTCGTGACCGAGGCGATCCCAATCATCGTCCGCAACACAATGTATCTGCCAACTCCATACGGCCGGTTGGTCGCCCTCGATGCATCGACCGGCACGGAGAAGTGGAACGTCACGCTTCCCAACAATGACAGCTCGTCAATACGCGGCGTATCCTATTGGCCCGGTGATGCGAACCACGGCCCCGCCGTCATTGTTGGTACGCGAAACGGCAAGATGCTCTCCTACGACGCACGCACCGGAACGTTGAACAGTGGTTTTGGAAACAGCGGTATCGTGGATCTCAAGACGCCCGAGGTGATGAACGGCTTTCCAAATGCGCCCTACATTCAGCCCTCGCCGCCTCTGGTTTACAAAGACCTGCTCATCACCGGCGCTGGCCCGGGTGAAGGGCCAGGCGGCTCTAATGGTGGCAAGGGCCCTGCAGGGGACACGCGCGCGTGGGACGCTCGCACCGGCAAATTGGTTTGGACCTTTCACACTGTCCCGCGGCCGGGGACGCCTGGGAACGAAACCTGGGGCGGCGACAGCTGGAAACAGCGATCCGGCGTAAATACTTGGGGTTGGATGACCGTCGATGCGGCGCGCGGCATTCTTTATATGCCGCTTGGAGCCCCGAACAACGATCGCGTCGGCATCGATCGTCCGGGCAACAATCTCTATTCCAGCGCGATTGTCGCCGTCGACGTCAACACCGGAAAATATCTCTGGCACTTCCAGGTCGTCCACCACGACGTTTGGGACATGGACACGGAAAGCCCACCGACGCTGGTCGACGTGAAGCGCGACGGCCGAACCATTCCGGCCCTAGTGAGCGTCAACAAGAACAGCCTGATGTTCGTTCTGAACCGGGTGACGGGCAAACCCATTTTCGGCGTGGAAGAGCGGCCCGTGCCGCCGAGCACGGTGCCTGGTGAACACCTGTCTCCGACGCAGCCTTTTCCGAAGCTTCCGGAGCCCCTGGCGCAAACACAGCTCAGCCGTGAAGACCTTTACAAGGGCGAGGCCGCTCACCAAGCCTATTGCGAACGCCTCGTCGACGACAACAACATGAAGCTTGGGCCCATCTTCACGCCGCTCGAGCTTGATCGCTACACGGTGTCTTTGCCGGGCACCCAGGGAGGTGTAAATTATTACGGCGGCGCCTTCGATCCCAAGCGCGGCTTGTTCATCGCCAACGTGAACAATCTAGCGCAGCCAATGCGCATGGTTCGCCAGGCCGATGGAAGCTATGCCAACCAGGGGCCGCTCGCCGGAACTCGCCGGTTCTGGGATGCGGAGCGGCGGCTTCCGTGCGGGCCAACGCCTTGGGGGCAAATGGTCGCCGTCAACATCAACACCGGCAAGATCGCGTGGCGTTCGACCTTAGGGGTCACGGACGCATTTCCAGTTGCGCTTCGGAATACCGGACGTCCAGGGCTTGGCGGTACGACGCTGACCACCACGGGCCTCGCGTTCATCGGGGCGACCGACGACGATCGCTTCCGCGCGTTCGAGAGTGCGACGGGACGTGAATTGTGGACGACTAAGATCCCAGCGGCAGCGGCGTCGACGCCTGTTGTTTACGGCGGCGCCGGCGGAAAGGAGTTCGTCGCAGTGGTCGCCACCGGCGGCAGCCAGAACATCACAAAGCTCGAAGGGGACGAAGTCATCGCTTGGTCGCTGCCGTGATCAAGGTACATCGGCTGCTAAGCTTCGGGTTGCGATGAGAGCTGTTCCAGGAGAATGTTGGTATGCGTAAACCCACGATTGGCGTGATCGTCGCGACAATCCCGAGTTTCTTTTTTGCTACCTACGCGATCGGTCAGAATTCACCGTTGCCAGCGTTGGTAACCAAAGCTCCGGCAGCCGGCACACTTCCGGCCGGGCCCGGTCACGACACGACGGTCCGCGTCTGCTCCGGTTGTCATGCTCCGGAAATCGCCGCGCAGCAGCGGCTTAGCGAACAGGGTTGGAAAGACTTGGTCGAGACGATGGCCGGACGTGGGGCTCAGGGCAGCGAAGCCGACTTCGCTGAAATCAAGGCTTATCTGGCCAAGAATTTTCCGGACAAGCCTGCCAGTTAGTTTTTTCAGCTCGCAACCACGCCCCATGGGCTTGCGCCTGCCTTTACCTTTGCGCGGATCTTTCCTGATCGCGCATCGAGTATCGTGACGTCGTTTGACGGGCCATTTGCCGTCGCGATAAGTCCGCCCGAACGATCGAACGCGATGCCCCATGGTCGTGCACCGACATTTGCAATCTCACGAACGACCCGGCGGCGTGCCGGGTCAACTTCAAGAATGGAACCGGCACGCCCGGTGGTAACGAGCAGATGACCGTTCGCACTCTCGGCCATGCCCATTGGGCGCACGTCGGGATCCTTAGTGCGAAGGTTGATCACGGCGATGATTTTGCCGTCGACCGCTGAGAGCATCGCGAGCTTTCCTGCGCCTTCAATGGCAACGAAAATCGTGTTTCCGTCGCGCGAGCGTAGAAGCGTGCGCGGACGTCCTTTCAATGGCACTGTTCCCCGCGGCGCAAGCGTGCGCGCGTCGAGCATCGCCACATAATCCGAAGCCTCGCAGGCAACGAATAGCCGGGTGCCGTCTGCGCTCACGGCAACGCCCTCGGGCTCGTCGCCGACCTTTGCGCGTCGGGCTGCATTAGTAGTACCAACCGGGATCGCGGACACGGTACCGCTGTCTTCGTTACTCACGAAAATAGTGTGACCATCATCGCTGAGAGCGAATGCCTCGGGGTCTGTGCCCGCTTGAAGGACTCGGTCGACCTTCCCGCTTGCGACATCAACGACCGCAATTCCGTCTGCGGTATGATCCGGAGGAGGAAGCTTCGTTTCATCGACGCCCGGCCCGCCAATTGGCGATCCGGAAACCGTAACGAACAAGGTTTTCCCATCGGGTGCGAGACGAATTCCCCGCGGCCGCATGCCGACGCTAATCTGTCGGAGGAGCTTGCCGCTCGCGGCGTCGATCTCGGCTACGGCGTTTCCGCGCTCGAGCGAAACATAAAAGCGCGGGGGAAGAGGGTGAGCCGACTGGCAAGCGCCAAGGAGTAGGATGGGTACGAGACTAAGTCGTTGCATGTCGTGATTTCTACAGATTGTCAGTGAGGGCGAAAGACCCTGATACACCGTCCAAATCGCAGCGACTCAATCATGGCCGACATCATTGCCGGCGGGTCAGACTTCGCAGTTCCCCGGATTTGGAAATCGTCTGTAGATTCATTCGGCAGGAAATAGCGCGCGCCCGACGACGGCGCCGGCTACGGCGCCAATCAGCTGCGCGATGATGAAGGCGAGGACGTCATGCGGCGCGATTCCCGAGAAACTGTTCGTAAGGCTGCGGGCAACGGTGATCGCTGGGTTCGCGAAGCTTGTCGATGACGTGAACCAGTACGCCGCGGTGATGTAGAGAGCCACGCTGGCGGGAACCCAGTTCTGCCGATGCCGCACCGTCCCGATAATCGTGAGGATTAATCCGAAGGTAGCGACTGCCTCGCCGGTCCATTGTCCCAATCCGGTTCGTGACTTCACCGACAGCTGAAGGAGAGGCAGCTCAAACATGAGATGAGCAGTCCAAGCCCCAAGAATACCGAAAGCCAGCTGCGCGAGGATATACGCGCCGGTGTCCGACCATGACAGCTCACTCCTTGCCGCGGAAACGAGCGACACGGCCGGATTCATGTGGGCGCCCGATATTGGTCCGAGCATCGTAATAAGCACGAACAGCATGGCTGCTGTGGCGAGCGTATTGCCCAATAGGGCAATTGCAGCGTTCGAATTGGCGAGATTCTCGGCCATGATGCCAGAGCCGATCACGGTCGCGAACAGGAAAAAGGAGCCGACAGCCTCGGCCGCCAGTCGCCTCGGCAGCGGAGGTCGATCAGCCAAATGCAGGCTCCAGTGCCCTGTCAGCGATCCCGCGATATGGGTCCTCGGCGGCGTCGATCAGCGACAAATCGTCGCGAGACTGCTCGATCAGATGGCTTCGCGTAAACGGCATCGCGAACATCGCAAACATTTCCATAGTTATCGAAATGAAGACAGACGCTCTTGGTGTCAAGGTTCCTTCGAATTTGATGGAAATGTGATCGGACTTGATTCTGTCGCGCGCGACCTCGGGCGGTGACCGCCGTGGACGACACTTTTCGCCTTTCGTCGAAGCGTCGGATCGCTACTAAAGTCCAATCGATGGGATGGGACCCAAACCGCCGTAAGGGCTGATGGCTCTTACCGCGGCGAAGTCGATCCAGGCGCAGATGGGGCGCAGTGCCTTCTTCGCCTGTTTTTGGGAGGAGCCGAGCGTTTGACACCTCTCGTCTATTTCTGGGTCGCCATCGGCGGTGCGCTTGGAAGCGTGTTCCGCTTCGTCTTGAGCGGGATGATCGCCCGAATTGCGGGCGAGGGAATGCCTTGGGGAACGCTGGTCGTAAACCTGCTGGGGTCGTTCATAATCGGCTGGTTTGCCGCTGCGACGGCGAGCGGCGGCCGGGTCGTAGCTACGCCCGAGTTCCGAACGTTTGTCATGGTCGGGATATGCGGCGGCTTTACGACCTTCTCATCCTTCAGCCTCCAAACCCTTGTCCTGTTCGAGGACGGGGAACCGTTGCGCGCCAGCACAAACGTCCTTTTGTCGGTGGGGCTATGCTTGGCGGCCGTTTGGCTCGGCGCCAGCGTTGCGAATGGCTTCAGCTCGATAGGAAAGCCGTGATGCAGATGCTGGCATTGGTTCCTGAGGCTAACGGCACTCGCGCCTGCCTTGAAGCAGCAACCGGAGCGGCGAAATCGCAACCCGGCAGCTGCATCGTGGCGCTTCACGTTCGGGTCGAACCCTTGAAGTTGCTGACCAGCGACGAGGAAGTTGCAGTACAGCGGTTGCGCGAAATCCGCGAAGGTACGGCGGACCGGCGCGCCGAGGCGACACGGTCGCAAGTCGAGCAATGGAGGCAGGAGACGCACCCAGAGCTTTTACGTTGCGTCCGCTACGAAGAGGTCGCCGGCAGGGAAGAAGAGGAGGTCCTTCGGGCCAGTCGCGATGCAGACCTGCTGGTCATGGCGAGGCCGACCAACCTCGACGGCCACGACGCTTTTCACGCGGCGATGTTCTCGTCGCGAAAGTCATTGCTGTTGGCGCCTGCCGACTGGAGGTTAACGGCAGATCTCGAACGGCACATCCTCATCGCGTGGAAGGAAAGTCGCCAGGCCCATCGGGCCGTTGAGGGTGCGATGCCTTGGCTGAGGAAGGCAGAAAAGGTCACGGTGCTTACCGTGCACAAGCCCGGCGCGAAGACTGATCCTTCTAACCTGCTCGAGTTTCTATCACGCGAAGGTGTGGAAGCGCGGCTCATTGAAGGCGAGCGGATCGGCGGCCGGACGAGTGCGCGCATCCTCGCCACGGTTGAGGAGGTCACCGCAAGCCTCATCGTGATGGGAGCCTATCGATACGCTTCGTTTGTCGAATGGGCGCTCGGAAAGACCACGCAGCGGACAATTGCGCAAGCGAAGGTCCCCTTGATGCTGGCGCACTGAATGGGAGAGCCTCACTCCAGCGCCACACGCTTATTTAAGATGTAGCGACCGATTCGGATAAGGGCCTGCTTTTTTCGGGTTTTTCCTAAGTCCTGTTAGGACTTGGTGAAGGATGGTGGAGCCGAGGGGGATCGAACCCCTGACCTTCGCAATGCCATTGCGACGCTCTCCCAGCTGAGCTACGGCCCCACGTCCTGACGCCCTTAGGCGAAGTTTCCCCCGCTGGAAAAGGGGGAAATATCAAGCTTATCCTTTGACGTCTCTTTAGGAGTCGTCGTCCTCGGCGGCTGTCTCCACCCCGAGATCGTCGTCGCCTGTCTCCAGATCGACTTCCTCATCAGCACTAACCTCCGCATCCTCGTCGATCGCGAGGTCGTCGGCGGCAAGCTCCTGATCCCCGGCGGGCTCCTTCTGGGCCGTCGGAGCCACTTCGAAGGCAAGCGGCTGCTTGGACTTCAGAACGGGCTCGGGAATGAAGTCGGTGCCGCAATTGATGCAGTGCACCGGATCCTCGGTTCCAAGGTCATAAAATCGCGTCGAGCACTTGGGGCAAGTGCGCTTGGTGCCCCATTCGGGCTTCACCATCTCGGGTCTAATCTCCAGTAGAATGTCGTCCAAGCGCGGGATGCGCCGCGCATTCGGCGGCGCGCCTTGCCATAGGCATATGCCCCTGTCAAAGCAGCGCCCCTCAAGTCAGGGATATGGGATTGGACGACGGCAGAAAGAAGGGGCCGGTAATCGCCGTCGATGGAACGGCGGCGAGCGGGAAGGGCACCATCGCGCGCGCCCTCGCCGAACACTTTGGTCTTCCGCACATGGATACGGGGCTTCTCTATCGGGCGGTCGCGCTCAATCTCTGGCGCTGGGGCGGCAACCCCGCGAGTGAGTTCGAAGCCCTGAGAGCATGCAGCGATCTCGGGTTCGATCCTGGTGACCCGGACCTTCGAAGCGAGCCGGTTTCGAAGATCGCATCGATGATTTCAGCCTATCCGTCCGTTCGTAGTTCCTTGCTCAAGCGCCAGCAGGAGTTCGCTTCGCAGAGCGGCGGAGCTGTACTTGACGGGCGCGATATCGGCACGGTGATTGCTCCCCAAGCTCAAGTGAAATTGTTCGTCACGGCCAGCACCGAAGTGCGTGCCGAGCGCCGCCTGAAGGAATTGCTGAGCCGCGGTATGAACGCGCACTACGATGACGTGCTCGCCGACATCCGCTCCCGCGACGAGCGGGATTCACAACGGGACACGGCGCCCCTCAGGGCCGCTCCGGACGCAATTTTGCTCGACACGAGCGCACTTTCGCCGGACGCGGCGATCGCCGAAGCCGTGCGCTTCGTCGGCGAGCGGCTGGCTGCCCTTAGCTCCCACAAGCCAAAATCCGAAGTCTGACCAAGTTGTAAATTGATTCTTGCCGCTGTCGCGCGAAGGATGCCACCTAGGCGCACGACTTGAGCGCGACAAAGGGTCTTGTCATGGCAGAATTTCACATCCCGCATCCGCATATCCACGTGCCTCATCCGCATCTTGAGCGGCGCAAGGAGATGTTTGGAAAAAGCAAGGAGCAGGCAACAAACTTCAACAGCTGGCTGGCGGTGAAAATCACCAGCATCGTGGGAACGATGTGGTGCGCTTATGCCTTTGCTGTCCTTGCGCTGGTCAGCCTTCCTGAAGCCGTGAAATCCGGCACGGCCGCGCTCGTTGCCTGGGTCGCGCAGACTTTTCTCCAGCTGGTCCTGTTGTCGATCATCATGGTTGGTCAGAAGGTCGCGGCCGAAAAGTCCGACAAACAGCTCGAGCAGACCTACTTTGACGCGGAAGCGCTTCTCCAGATCAGCGACGATATGCACAAGCTTGTGAAGCAGAACGTTCAGTTGACGAGCCAGGTGAACGAGCTCCTGGGCCAGAACACGCAACTTACCGAGCAGATAAACCGGCTGATCTGCCACAAGAATCCCGGCGAGGATGAGTGATCCCCAAACGCGTGTGACCCGCTTCGAAACCTAGAGATCGTAAGGGGCGCCGAGCGGTCGCACCGTAAGGACTATATTCACTTCTTGGACCCATAAGGTCCGGGGGCAAGAAGTGGACTGCAAACTTGAGTAAGACGCGAAGCAAGACTGTTCGCCTTGCGGCCAGCCACATCATCACGACGTGCGCAACCATCGCTGCGCTGCTGCTGTTTGTGGCGCTGGGAAGTCAGATTCTTCCGGCCGCATTGCTTGGCACGCGACTTCCCGATTCGGCGAGTACGCTCAAGGTAGCCTTCCTCCTCAACATCGCGATCATTCTGTTTGGCTGGCGACGGTCAAAGGACCTCAAGAATGCACTCGACGCCTATGAGGCCGCTGAACGGCTCGCGGAGCGAAACGCGAACACCGATCCCGCCACGGGACTGGCCAACCGGCGTGAACTGATGCGCTCGCTTGGCGAGTCGCTCGAAACCAAGACGGGCGGCGTGTTCCTCCTGATCGACCTCGACCATTTCAAGCGCGTCAATGATCTTTACGGTCACCTTGCCGGTGACAAGGTCCTGCTCCGCGTCGCTGAAGCGCTTCACCGGGCGTCGCCTGCCGATGCCTGCTGCGCCCGCACGGGAGGAGATGAGTTCGCCATTCTTCTCCCGAACGCCGATGGACCCGCGGCCGAAGCTGTCGCCAAAGCATTTCAAGCCTGCTTCGCAACTCCCGTTTTCGTTGAAGGCGCGCAGATCCAGGTAACGGCATCGATCGGCTTTGCCTGCGTGGATGGTTCCTGCAATGAGGAAGCTGTCCTTCGCCGTAGCGACATCGCACTTTACGCGGCAAAGCGGGCAGGTCGAAACGCGTTCGCCTGGTTCGACGAGGAACTGGAGCGCGAACTCACCGAGCGGTTGAAGCTTGAAGAGGACATAAGGAAGGGAATCCGGGCCGGAGAATTTGTGCCCTTCTTCCAGCCGCTGGTTGATCTGAACAGTCGTCAGATCGTGGGTTTCGAGGCGCTTGCCCGCTGGCGCAGTCCAACGCGCGGTTTGCTCGAAGCCGAATGCTTCATCGAAACGTCTGAGCGGACAGGTCTCATTAGTCCGTTGACGTTGAGCGTCGTTGAACAGGCGTTGCGGGAAGCGAGAAGCTGGCCCGCAAACTTCAAGCTCGCCGTCAACATCTCGCCCGTTCAGTTCAGGGAAGCGGACCTTGCCGAACAGATCCTGAAGCTCCTGGCTGCCACGGGCTTTCCGGCGAACCGCCTCGAAATCGAGATTACGGAGGGCTCGCTACTCGAAGACAGAGAGCAGGTGCTGACAATTATCCGCAGTCTCAAGAATGTCGGGGTCAGTATTTCGCTCGACGATTTTGGCACCGGCTATGCGAGCCTGGCGCAGGTGAATCGCCTTCCGCTCGACCGCATCAAGATCGACAAAAGTTTCATCACGACCATCGTCAAGAGCAAACAGACGGCAGCGATCGTCAGCACAATCGCGGGCCTTGGCCATAATCTCGACGTGCCCATATCGGCCGAGGGCGTCGAATCCGAGCAAATCCGCAACGCCTTGGCCGACTTTGGTTGCTCGGAGGCGCAGGGATGGTTGTTTGGCCGGGCGATCTCGGCTGAAGCCGTGCGCAGTTTCCTCGCGATTGGGGGTGAGGGGTCAAGTGAGCCCGGCAATGCTCGACGCACGCGCAAGGGCGCCAATCGGCGCTGGTAATTTCTAGAGCGAAGCCCT
>DASZBO010000106.1:0-1858 GCA_035944075.1 Sphingomicrobium sp. | reverse complement strand
TCCCTACGGAATATCTGATGCCATCGTCGGGCTCAGCACCATCGTTCTATCGTGGGCGTTCATGCATACTATTTTCGCGCTCCGGTACGCTCACGAATATTACGGAGAAGGCCGAGATGACCGGATCGGCGGTTTAATGTTCCTAGGTGATGAGGACCCTGACTACTGGGACTTCATTTACTATTCGCTCGTGATCGCTATGACGGCTCAAGTCTCCGATGTACAGGTTGAAAGCTCAGCAATTCGCCAGCAAACCACGCTCCACAGCATAGTCTCGTTCTTTTTCAATATCGCCGTTCTTGCGCTTGCCATTAACGTGATTTCCAACCTATTGCAGGCCGGAAACTAATGCTTATGGCATGGCAGTCGAGAACTGGGCTGTACCAGCCCCGCGCCTGGTTCACATCAGGCCAGCTATATTAGAATCGCCTGAGGGGGACGACCGGAGAGCTTAGTGAGCGAACTCGAGAACCTCGATGCTTACATATGAGCCAGTTCGCGTATCGGCGATGTGGGGACTCGCAGCGCTCATATGCGGGCTGTTGATCTACCTTGTCCTTTCCAAGCGCTGACGTCCGGCGTGAAGCCGCGACGGGTCAGATTCTCAGCGGCACGCGTCCTTGATCGTCCAGCTCACTGAGATTGGCAAAATGTATAGCCGCGGCAATGCTCCGGCGAGGCATGGTCGGGCATAAGGAGGCAGAAAGCTTGCAGTCTCTTGCGGGCGCCCTATCGGAAGGACAGCACATAATGAAAACCCTCACGCGCCTCTCTCTTGCGACGGCCATCATCGGCTTCGTCGCGGTCCCTGCCCTGGCCGCGCCGCATGCCTCGGCACACGCGGCCAAGGTCAGCATGTCGGAAGCGCGACAGATCGCGCTGAGCGCCTATCCCGGCAGCCAGATCGTCAAGCAGGAACTCGAACACGAACATGGCGGCAGCGGCCTGCGATATTCGTTCGACATGCGGAAGGGCAAAACCTGGCGGGAAGTCGGAGTCGACGCCATGACCGCAAAGGTGCTGGAAAACAGTCCGGAAGGCGCCAATCCCAAGGACTGATCTTTGTGTCGGGCCTCTCCTCGGCGGGAGGCCCGCACCTACATTCGTAGACCTCATAGAAGCAGCAATTTCCTTCCCAGATGCACCGACTATCTATTGATTGACCACAACCTGGTTTGGAGGCGGGCGATATGCGGGTTCTCGTCGTTGAGGACGACCGGGAGACTGCCGAATTCATAAAGCAGGCGCTCGGCAGCCGAGGACATGTCGTCGAGCATGCCTCGACCGGCGGCGAAGGTCTTCAGATCGCAAAATCAACGACCTACGACGTAGCAATTGTCGACCGCATGCTTCCGGGCCTGGACGGCCTGAGCCTGGTGAAGCAATTGCGGGCCGAACACTATCCCGTCCCCGTTCTCTTTCTGACGAACCTTGGCGGCATCGACGACCGCGTCGAGGGCCTGGAGGGCGGTGGTGACGATTACCTCGTAAAGCCATTTGCGGTTTCCGAGCTTCTGGCGCGGATGAACGCTCTCGCGCGGCGATTACCGACAGCTCAAACCTGCCTGAAGGCCGGCGATCTGGAAATGGATCTGCTGACGCGCGCCGTTACCAAGAACGGCCAAAAGATCGACTTGCAGCCGCGCGAGTTTAAGCTGCTCGAATGCCTCATGCGCAATGCAGGCCGTGTCGTCACCAGAACAATGCTGCTTGAGTTGGTTTGGGACTTCCACTTTGACCCAAAGACCAACATTGTTGAGACCCACATCAGTCGCCTGAGAGCGAAGCTGGGCGGCCCTGCGGATCAGGACCTGATTCAGACCGTTCGAGGATCGGGGTATTTGATCCGTGCGAGCCG
>DASZBO010000105.1:0-6907 GCA_035944075.1 Sphingomicrobium sp. | reverse complement strand
CGCGTCGTCATAGCCGAGAACTTAGAGAAAACAAAATATCGACGATTGAACAAAACCTTGGTTTTGAAAAAAATTCCGGTCCTTTTGCTGGACGACGTTAGCGCTGCGTTCTGACCGTCGTTGAGCACGTAGGATCGAATGACGGATAAGCCCCTGAGTGCAGTCGTCCGTCCGCGCGCAGTGGATGACCGAAAGTGGCCGATTGTTCCCTGACGCGGAACAGGCTGCAAGCGAACATTCATCGGCAATACGAGGTAGCAACGAACGTCGGCAACGGCCGACAATGCGACCTTCGATTGTCATCGCGAGAGCACTTTGGCCGGCGAAACGACATACCTGCGCTCGCTGGGATGTCCGCTTCCGAGGAACGTTCGCCACCCTCATCCCGTCATCCCTTATCCATTCGGCCAGAATCAAACTTTTCGCCTACAAGGTCGAATGCAACTCAGGTGGCCTGCCTTATAATTACCAAGTCGTTGGGAAACACCTAACGACCAGGTTTGGAAGCCTGTGCTTGAAACCGCACACCCGCCCAGGCGGGTCGTGCGTCTACCTCTGCACGTCTATATTTCAATGGGCGGGTCGTGGTGGGGGAGCCGCAAGGCTCGCCGGTTTGTTTCAAGCCCGGTCTTCCAATCCCGCTACGTGCCCGCTCACCCCTTTGCAAGCGAGTGTCGGGCGATCCGAGAAGTAACAGGGAGATCGCACCATGAGCAAGTCCATCAAAAACCAACCCGATTCACGTCCGCCTGTCGACGCACTCCAGTACGAAAAGCTTGCCCTGTCGGCATTCCATTTATCCGACCGGCACCTGGATCAACTGGACACCTTGATCACACTTGCGTCCTCGATATGTAGGAATCCTGCTATCACGAGCGATGAAAGACGGCGTCGTCAGACGTTGCTTGAATTGTTGGTGGACACAATGGAGCAGTATCAGCAGGAACTCGAATGCGACCGCGAGTTGCACCAGGTGATTGCACTCGACGCGAAGGGTGTTGCGCACAGCCGCATCACAGCGCGTCAGGCGGCAAGTCTGCTTGCAGAGGCATCGCAGAGAGCGAAAGAGCCCGTGGCGACCGCAAACGCCTCAGAGCGAGAAAGCTCGCCCGAGAAAAACGCGGCAGCATTGAGAACCGACGCATTGCAGCAGCGCGTTGTCACGTCGCACTAAGCGTTCAAGAAGGCGAGGCGGGTGGTGGCGCTGTGCATCCGAACCGCTCGGAGATTCGTGCACTGAGACGGTCGTCGTCCGTCTCAGTGTTGGCCACAGTGGAGGTTCGCCGTTGATGCGGTGGCCTCACGTAGTTTTTCTACCGTTCGGGCCGCCACGATTATTTCTGTCGGGGCACTGATTTGCCCATCGAGAAAGAAATAGTTCGGGGATGTCGATTTAGCTCTATCTTGAACGTCTAGTAGCTGAGCGTTATGCGTGTTCGCTGGGCGCTTGAAGAAGTAGGTCAACCTTACGTCCTGGAGGGCGACAAGCCCTGGTACGCGCAGCGCTTGCCTAGCCGCGCGGATGGGATGGCGGGCTCACCCGAAGCGACCACCGCAGGGTCCTCGACGGAGGCGAACGATTAAGGCGGGTGTACCGTTCGCGATTTTTTCGACGCCACCTGTCCGTCAGCATGCGGCCCGAGCGTCATTGTAGTGGCGGCCCGATGTGATTCACCCGCCTTAACCCGATGTCGGAGGCTCATATGCAATACCTATTGATGATCTATTCGGAAGAAAACGGCTGGAACCAGATGACCGAAAGCGAGCGGCAGCAAGGGGTTGCCGCCTATCAGGCGTACACCGAATCGTTGAAAAAAGCGGAAGTGCTGATGGGCGCCAACCGGCTGCAGCACACGAGCACGGCCACCACGGTGCGGCTCATCGACGGCAAGCCGCAGGTGCTTGACGGACCGTTTTCCGATTCAAAGGAGCAGCTCGCCGGCTACTACCTGATCGACGTGCCCAACCTGGACGCGGCGATCGCGTGGGCGTCGCGTTGTCCCGGCGCGGCGCACGGCCTCATGGAAGTGCGCCCGGTCTGGACTGCTCCCTACGACGCGCCATCTGCTGCATGAGTCTGTCCGGCGGCGACCATGACGCTGACGGCGCCGCGCATTCGATTGCCGAGGTGGTCGCGCGCCGCAGTTACGGCAAGCTCGTCGCGCTGCTGGCGATGCGCACGCGCGACGTCGCCGCGGCCGAGGACGCGCTGGCCGACGCGTTTTCGGCCGCGCTCGCGGACTGGCCGAAGCGCGGCTGCCCCGCGAATCCCGAAGCGTGGCTGATGACGGTTGCGCGCCGCCGGGCGCTCGATGGCGTGCGTCATCGCCGTGTCGGCGACGAAGTGGTGAACCAGCTCGCGATTCTCGCCGACGAGATCGACGAGCGTGAAGCAGGCATGTTGCCCGACCGGCGGCTTGCGTTGCTGTTCGCGTGCACGCACCCTGCGCTTGAGGCCGCGATTCGCACGCCGCTGATGCTGCAGGTGGTGCTGGGGCTCGAAGCGAAGACGATTGCATCCGCGTTCCTGATGTCGCCCGCCGCGATGAGCAAGCGCCTCGTGCGAGCGAAGAACAAAATCCGCGAAGCGGGCATTCCGTTCAGCGTGCCAGAGCGCGAGGAGTTGCCCGGTCGGCTTGCTGCGGTGCTGGAAGCGGTCTATGCGGCGTATGCGGAAGGGTGGACCGATCCGGTCGGCGGCGATACCGAGCGGCGCGATCTCGTCGGCGAGGCGCTGTTTCTTGCCCAACTGCTCGTCGACCTGCTGCCCGAGGAGCCAGAAACGCTGGGTCTGCTCGCGCTGATGTTGTATGCGCAGGCGCGGCGCGATGCGCGACGCGATGCGGCCGGCGACTACGTGCCGCTGTCGGCTCAGAATCCGGCGACATGGAACGCGCCGATGATCGACGCAGCCAACGCATTGCTGCGGCGCGCAAGCGCATTCAACGCAATCGGACGCTTTCAGCTCGAGGCCGCGTTGCAGTCGGCGCACGTCTACCGCTGCCTGACGCATCGCCCGAACTGGGACGAGATCGTGCAGCTCTACGATGCGCTGCTCGCGATTGCAGCCTCGCCGGTGGTCGCGGTGAACCGCGCGCTCGCACAGGCGGAACGGGACGGCCCGCAGGCGGCGCTCGACGCGCTCGCGCCGTATGCGGACGATCCGCGGCTGGCCGACTACCAGCCGTACTGGGCCGCGCGCGCCGATCTGCTCGCGCGTGCCGGCGCGACGGCAGAAGCGCTCGGTGCGTACGATCTCGCGATCGGACTCGAGCGTGATCCAGCCGTGCGCCGGTTCCTGCAGCGCAAGCGCATTGAGCTGTCATCGGCGAGCAGTTAGCTTGGCGCCTTGCGTTTGCCACGCGAGGTTGCAAGCCGCGCTAACGCGGCTCAGACTCCGCGCCGCGCTGCGCGGTCCGGACCGTTCCCGCCGGAATTGGTTGGCGTAACGTAAGGGCACGTTGATAACCTTCGTTCTTCCTCCATCAAGACGGCAAAACGGAGACATAAGCGATGACTTCGAAAAGCATCCGCCGAGCAACGGCAGAGGACGTTCCGGTTCTTACACAGATCCGGAACGATGCGCATGCGAAGAAGGTGGCTCATGGCGATTATGCGTGGGGCAAGGAAGGGGACGGCTTTTCCGAGAGGTGGGTACGAAACAATGTTTCCCAAAAAGAAGTGTACGTCGTTGAACTGGACGGCACTTCGGTCGGAACGTTTTCGCTTGATCTAGACGATGAAAGGCACTGGGGACCTCAAGAACCGATCGCCGGTTATGTGCATGGGCTTTGTGTGCGGAAAGACTTTAACGGATGTGGAATCGGCAGCTTCATGCTTGAATGGTGCGCTAACAAGGTGGGCGCCTTGAACCGGCGTTTCGTTCGACTCGACTGCGCCGTCCACAACGCGAAACTATGCGCCTACTACGAGTTGCTTGGCTTTATGCGCGTAGGACTGTACAGGGAGCCAGAACCCGGCGGCTATGTCTGGTCACTGTACGAAAAATTGGCCCACTAGCTTTTGATCAGGCGACCATGAAAATTGAAGTCACCGACGTGCGGAATGAGTTGGATGATGCTTTTGTTGCATTGCAACTCGGAGCCTACAACGCCGCGTTTACTGCGAAAGACTTCAAGTTGTTGCTCGTGTTCGTCACGGCACGTGCAGCGTCTCGACCCCTTGTCTGAAGGTGCGCTTTTTGGCGAGTTGAATGGCCGAAACGGGGCGACAAGGGAAGTTCGCGCCGAGGCCGATCTGGTAACTGACATAGGCGGCCCGAACTTCCGAGTTCGGCCAGGAGCGGACCATCGACCCAAAGGCGAGGATCGTCGGCGTGTCACCATGGACCAACCGGTCGGCGCGATTAAGGCAACTCTCGGCGGCTATTTTTGGTGGAAATACTCGTACGAATGCAGACACATTCGACTTGGGCTGTCGTCTACTCCGGGAAGGAACCGATGGTTGGCCCTTCCCGAGGCCGCGTTGAGCGAGTGAAAAAGCGGGCGCCCTATGCAATTGTCCGAACGACACCGCCGTCGACACGCAACGAAGTGCCTGTTGTCGCGGACGCCTGCTCCGAGCAGACATAGACGACCAGGTTTGCGACTTCTTCGGTTGTCGCGAAGCGATTGAGGAGCGTGGTCGGGCGATTCGTTTTCAGGAACTGCTGCTCCGCTTCCTCACGCGTAATGCCTTGCGCATCTGCGTTCGCCTGCGCCCAACCACCCATGATCTCCGAATTCGTCGGACCAGGGAGAACCGAATTAACGGTGACGCCCGTTCCGCCGACCACCTCGGCCAAGCCCCTCGCAATGGCGAGCTGAGCGGTCTTGGTCGTGGCGTAGTCGATCATGTCCTTGGGGATGGCAAGCGCGGACTCGCTACTGATGAAGACGACGCGCCCCCAGCCGCGCTTCGTCATGTTTGGCACATAGTGGCGGGAGGCGCGAATGCCGCTCATGACGTTAAGTTGGAAGAGATCGATCCACTCGCTGTCCTCAATTTCGAAGAAGGACTTCGGACGCCCAGTACCGACATTGTTGACGAGAATGTCCGCATCCGGCGCCTGTGCGAACAAGTCCGCCGCGCCTTTCGGGGTCGCAAGATCTGCGATGACGCCGGTAAACTCCGCCTTTGGTAAGAGTTCGCGAAGCTCCCGAAGCGCCGTGGAGACGCGCTTCTCCGTGCGGCCGTTGGTCACGACCGCGGCGCCTGCGCGCCCCAGCCCTTCTGCTATGGCTCGGCCGATACCTGCCGTGGACCCAGTAACGACGGCCTTGCGGCCAGTGAGATCGATATTCATGACACCATTCCTTCAGCTGTGGAGAGAGCTGGATTGTGAGTGATGTCGGAATCAATGATAATAGCCTAATTTGCCATAACATTAAGTCTCAGGAGGAATGAATGTGGATCGATTCCACGAATTAAACGCCTTCATAGCCGTGGTTGAAGCAGGCGGTTTTACCGCTGCCGCGCGTCGAACCGGCGATTCACAGTCGGCAATCAGTAAGGCTATCGGCGCGCTCGAGAGGCGCCTCGGCGTGGTGTTATTTAACCGAAGTACGCGCAGCGTGACCCTGACGGATCAGGGGCAGAGATACTACGATCGGGCAAAACCGCTGCTTGATGAGATGGATGACGCCGACAGCGAGCTGACCAGCAGCACGCATAATGTCTCGGGTCTGATCAGGATCGCTGCATCAGGTACTTTCGGCCGTCTTCATATATTGCCGCTTATTCCAGACCTGCTGTCACTCAATCCTGGCCTTCAGGTAGATCTCATTCTCTCGGACTTCGTGCGAGATATGGTGGAAGATGGGATTGATCTGGCGATCCGAGTGGGGCCCGTGAATGATCCTGACGCGATCGTCAGGCGCGTGGCTAGCACTCCTCTCGTCTGCGTCGGATCCCGTCGCTACTTCGAGCAACGCGGAATGCCAAAGAGCCCTGCCGAGCTCGTTGATCACAATTGCCTTTTATATCGCGGCTTGACGGAGTCAACGCATTGGCCTTTTGTAGGGCCAGAAGGTCGATTTAGCGTGTCCGTGCGCGGCAATCTCACGTCCAACAGTATCGAAACGATCCGGGCTGGTGTTTTAGCCGGTGTGGGAATCGGCCTGTTTGCCAAGATCTCTCTTGCCGATGATCTCCGACATCCGGACGTCATCACCGTTCTCGACGAATTTATAGGCGACGCCAGAGACATAAGCCTCATCTGGCCAAGACGCCGGTTTGTACCGGCGCGTGTGCGACAAGTCACCGATTTTTTCGCAGAGGCTATACCGCGGCGTATTTAGGCGCCCGAATTCGACGCGAGTGGCCGCCAGCCCCACGCATAGCGGACAGCCACACTTACTCCGGTGGGCGACTTATGACTTGCGGCCCGCGCTCTTTTTTTGAGCGTAAATCAAAGCGCCAGTTTCGACCGGGATGAACGGTGCCTGAAAATGATCGATCAGAAAATCAATGAATGCCCGGGCGCGTGCTGTCTGGTTTCGCTGGCTGGGATAGTAGACAAACAGGTCGGCTGACGGCAGTAGTGTGTCCGGCAACACCAGTTTCAACCGGCCGCTCTGAACGTACTTCGCCAGATCCCACTCGGAACGGATCAGTATCCCGTGCCCGTCGAGTGCCCACCGCAGCACGATGTCACCATCGTTGCTTGAGAGCGCTCCTTTGACTTTGAGCGCTTCGGTGTGATCGCCCTGTATGTACCTCCAGACGCCGTAGGCATCATGGTTCTGGCGATGAATGATGCAGCGGTGTCGAACAAGGTCGTCCACGCGCTCGGGTGTTCCGAAACGCTCCAGATACTTTGGAGACGCGCAAAGAAAACGACGATTGCTCATGATGCGCCGGGCGCTAAGCCGGCTGTCGGGAAGCTCGCCAAAACGGATCCCCATAT
>DASZBO010000104.1:0-13450 GCA_035944075.1 Sphingomicrobium sp. | reverse complement strand
CAGCGGAACTTCGATCACCACCCACAATGGAGTGATCACTTATTCTTTCCTCGATGGCCCTCACACGATTGGACAGTACAACAACCCCCACAATGGCTTTACCGAACCTGACGGATTTAGCCCGCTTTCACCGGCGGAGCAGACGGCGGCTCGTGAGTCGATGCATCTTTGGGATGACCTCATCGCGCCGAGCATTCGCGAAACGAACGGCAACGGAGCGGACATCGTCTTCTCCAATACGACGACTGGTCCGGCGCAGGGATGGACCTATTTCCCGATGGACCACCGCTACGAAAAGGTCGGCAGCGACGTCTGGACCGCCGACCCGACCGCAAACTGGACTAACGACTGGCTCGATAGCCAGGGTTATGGCGCCACGACACTGACGCATGAATCCGGTCACGCGCTCGGGCTTAGCCATCCCGGCGCCTACAACTTCGGCCCGAACTTCTCGGCCACCTACGAGAACGGCGCGGAATATGCGCAGGACAGCCAGCAATATTCGATCATGTCCTATTGGAGTGCGACGAAAACCGGAGCGCGAGCGGTCAACTGGGACGCATTGATCTACAGTAACCCGCAAACCCCGATGCTCCACGACATTCTGACTATCCAAGCGAAGTATGGGGCGGATCCGAACACTCGGTCAGGGAACACGACGTACGGGTTCAACTCAAATGCCGGCGATAATCTTTTCGACTTCTCGCAGAACCACTACCCGATGCTCGCGATCTACGACGCGGGCGGCTCGCACGATAAGATCGATCTGTCGGGCTTCAACGTGTCACAGTTCGTGGACCTGCATCCGGGCTCTTTCAGCTCTATCGGCGCCGGCATACCGACCGCGGCAGAGGCCAACGCCTATCTCGCGAACTTGACGGCTATTTCCGGTGAGGATTGGGGCACGTTTGATCAGTCGACCTGGGCCGCCACCATGGCGAACTTCCAGAACGCAAATGCGGCCAGCATCGCGAACGACCTTCGCCTCTATGGCGAAACGCCCGTGAACGGCATCGCGACGACCGAATATCAGAACGTAGCAATCGCCTATAATACCATCATCGAGGACGCGACCGGTGGTTCCGGACGTGATCTGCTATGGGGCAACGACGCCGCCAACATTCTCAATGGCGGCCCGGGCGACGACGTGCTCAAAGGTTTCGGTGGCAATGACACGCTCATTGGCGGTTCGGGCAATGATACGTTCGTCTTCGCAAACGACGGCTCGACCGACACGATCGCCGATTTCCAGTCAGGCGCGGACAAGATCGATCTGAGAAGTGTGGCGGGGGCGACTGCCGGATACGTGACCTACGACGCGGCCCATCATCAGGTGTTGATCGACACCAACCACGATGGAGCAGCAGATATGTTCATCAACGTCCAGGGAACGGCCGTCGCACCGACGGACTTCCTGCTTCACCCCTGAGGACGGCACGATTGCAAAGAAGGGGAGTCGCTCAAACGAGCGGCGCCCTTTTCGTGACTGACTGACTGCGGCGAATGCCCGCTTTCGAACGTAGCGGTTCCGTCTGCTCTCGGATGGGTCGCCGACGGATGCTGCCGTTTGCTCACTGACCGCTGTTTGGTGAACTCGGCGCTGCAGGATTCCCCAATGGGCGCTGGACTTTACGTGCGATAGCATTATGTACCGTTCGATATGAATAAGCTTGGTTCCATCTGCGCCCGCGGACGTCCCCGCGAGTTCTGCACGGAGCAGGCGCTTGCCCGCGCGCTCGAGGTGTTCTGGAGCAAAGGCTACGAAGGCACCTCGCTCAACGACCTCACCGAGGCGATGGGGATCAATCGGCCGAGCATGTATGCCGCGTTTGGCAATAAGGAAGAGCTCTTCAAAAAGGCGCTCGACCTCTACGAGCGCGAGAAGATGGCCTACATTGGAAAAGCGCTTGAGCAGCCGACCGCGCGGCTGGTGGCCGAGACTATGCTTCGAGGCGCTGTCGATAATGCGACCGGCGGCGAGCAGCCGCACGGCTGCCTCCGGGTGATCAACTCGGTCGCCTGCGGCGCGGAGGCTGAATCCATCCGCGGGGAGATCAATGCTCGCGGAAAATTGGCCAAGGCTGTGCTCATCGAGCGGTTCGAACGGGCTAAGCTGGAGGGCGACCTCCCGTCCCACGTCGATCCCCACGGAATGACAGCCGTTCTGGTCGCGATGCTGCAGGGTATCTCAATTCAGGCGAGCCAAGGCGCATCGCGAGAGGATCTCGAGCGGCTCGCGCAAACCGGCTTGTCGATGTGGCCGTCAGCCTGACTTATCGGCGGTACAAGATTTTTTATCGATCGGTATAGAAATCTGCTTGACGCCGCCTGCCTGGCTTTATACTGAACGGTACAGAAAGCTTTCGGTCGACTCTGGCCGACTGCTTTGGCCATCGGCAAGAAGACAGCAAGGGGCGATGCGTCCGCATGAATCAACTCTCCTGCGGGCCTGACACCCGCCAGTAATTCACAAGCACAGCAGAGAAGAATTCGCCGCCGCTCGGCGCTTCGGCGAACGGATCTTTGCGCCTGGAAAAGCGGTCCGCAGGGAGGTTCCCCTCCTTTTCGCGACGGCTCCGCTCGCCCGGCGAAAGGAGGAACGAACATGGCTTATCTTGCGCGAATTGAGCCCACTGAGGCGACCTTCTTGCGGGGGTCTGACGACGAACGAGTTCAGGAACCGAGGTTCAGCGATCTCGAATGGTCGATCATTCGGCTGGCGCGGCAAGATCGGCTGTGGACGCTGCGCGCGCCGACGCGGTTCAGCCGCTTTTTTCGGCGGCTGATCGGCCGAAACCCCAATCCGGCACTCGCGAACGAACGACTGGAGTCACTTCGCCGGATAGCCGTTCTCAGCTGGCACTTCGGGTTCACCGTGCCTGGCGAGGACGTCGCCGAGTTCCTCCAGGCCGGCTTCAGTCTCGAGCAATATGAGCTGCTGGTCAGCAAAGTTCGCAGCGCCGCCTCCAATGTCTTCACCTTTCGCAAGCCGGGGCTCGCCTAATGTTTTTGTCCAGGAATGAATTCAACCATGGCGAGGCCGTGTCTTCTGCGGCGCACAAGGGACGTGACGCAAGCATCCGTCGATACGGAGCGATCGGCGTTGCCGTTGTCATGCTGCTGGGGCTCACTTGGTGGATGTTCGGCGCGGGGCGTCAAGCGGGCGCGGCAATGCCGGCAGCCGAGGTGGCCGTGGCCTATCCCCTGCAACGGAACATCGTCGAATATGATGAGCTCGCGGGCCGCTTTGAGCCCAGCCGCTCGGTCGAGATCCGTCCGCGCGTGTCGGGCCAGCTCCAAGCCCTGCACTTTCGCGACGGCGCGTACGTCCGCGCAGGGCAGCTGCTATTCACTATTGATCCCCGCTCGTTCGCCGCCGCACTGGCCGAAGCCCGGGCTCGAGCTGCAGCAGCTCGCACGGCGGCGGCGCTGGCCGATGCCGAACTGGCGCGCGCCCTCCGGCTGGTGCCGGACCAGGCGGTATCAAAAGAGGAGGTGGACAACCTTCGTGCGACCGCCAGGTCAGCGCACGCCAACATCGCGGCTACCGATGCTGTCGTCGCGCAGCGACGCCTCGATCTCGAGTTCACCAATGTGCGCGCGCCGATCAGCGGCAGGATCTCGTATCGCCGCGTCGATCCGGGCAGCCAGGTGGCAAGCGGGGCCGGTGCTGCCGGTACCTTGCTGACTACCATCAACGCCGTAGACCCCATCTACTTCACGTTTGAGGTGTCCGAAGGACTGCTGCTCAAGGCCCAGCGCGAGCGCACCGCCGGCCCGCAGAGGATCGACATCCGGCTGCAGGATGAGCCGGACTATCGCTGGCACGGGCAGGTGGATTTTACCGACAACGGGCTCAACACGGAGTCGGGCACAATCAAGGCTCGAGCGATCGTCGCCAACAACTCCGGTTTCCTGAAACCTGGCATGTTCGGAACGATGCGCCTGTCCGCGGGCCATCCCGTCAACGCGCTGCTGCTCCCGGACAGCGCGGTGACGACTGACCAGGCTGGCAAGTCGGTAATGACGATCGGACCGAGCGGGCAGCCGGTACCGGTGCCAGTGGTGACCGGACCCGTGATCGACGGCCTCCGCGTGATCAAGTCGGGCCTATCGCCCAACGCCAGGGTGGTCATTCGCGGCCAACAGCGGATCATCCCCGGCATGCCGATACAGCCGAAACTTACCCGCTTTGCGGCCGTGGCGATCGTCCCACCAAACCCCGTGGCAACTGAACAGCCGGCCAGCAGCGCCGCGTTCGCGAACTAGAAAGACCAAGAACGTGCGCCTGTCGCGGATTTTCATCGACCGCCCGATCTTCGCGGCTGTCATCGCCATCATCATTACGCTCGTCGGCGCGATCAGCTACTTCGGGCTGCCGGTGGCGCAGTACCCGAACGTGGTGCCGCCTACGATCCAGGTCAGCGCCGCCTATGCGGGCGCTTCGGCAGAAACGGTGGCGAATACCGTTGCAGCGCCGCTCGAGCAGCAGATCAACGGCGTTGACGACATGCTCTATATGTCGAGTCAGTCGACCGGCGACGGGAAAGTGACGATCACCGTCACGTTCAAACTCGGCACCGACCTCGATAAAGCGCAGGTGCTGGTTCAAAACCGTGTGGCGCTCGCCGAGCCGAGCCTGCCCGAGGACGTCCGTCGCTCCGGCGTCGTCACCAAAAAAGCGCTGTCGTCCTTCCTGATGGCGATCAACATCGTCTCGCCCGATCATTCGCGCGACCGCGCCTACATGTCGAACTACATACTCAGCCAGGTTCGCGATCGCTTGACGCGGATCGATGGCGTCGCCGACGTGGTGGTGTTCGGTGGTCGTGACTATGCGATGCGGGTCTGGATCGATCCGGACCGTGCCGCGGCGCGCGGTCTGACTGGTGACGAGATCGTTAGCGCTTTGCGTTCGCAGAACATCCAGGTGGCGGCCGGCACGCTTGGGCAGCCGCCTTACGCGACCCGCTCGGCTTATCAGGTGAACGTCGAAACGCAGGGCCGATTCAAAGACCCATCCGAATTCGCCAACATCGTCATAAAGACCTCGGCCGACGGCGCTGTTACGCGGCTCGCCGATGTCGGCCGCGTGGAGCTCGGCGCCGAGGATTACGGTGTCAACGGCTATCTGTCGGGCCAGGATTCCTTGATCCTCGGCATCACTCAGCGGCCCGGCACCAACGCGCTCGCGGCTGAACAGAACGTGCTGAAGGAGATGGCGTCCGCGTCGAAGGATTTCCCGCAGGGCGTCGCCTATCGGGTAATCTGGAACCCGACCGAGTTCATCAGCGCCTCGATGGAAGCGGTGCAAACGACGGTGCTCGAGGCCGTCGCCCTGGTGGTAATCGTAATCCTCGTGTTCCTGCAGAGCTGGCGCGCAGCCATCATACCGGTCGTAGCCATTCCGGTATCGCTCGTGGGATCGTTCGCGGTGCTGGCGGCGCTCGGTTACTCGCTCAACACGCTGTCGATGTTTGGCTTGCTGCTCGCGGTCGGCATCGTGGTCGACGACGCGATCGTCGTAGTGGAGAACGTCGAGCGTAACTTGGAACAAGGCCTTAGCCCGAAGGAGGCGGCCAGGCGATCGATGGACGAGGTCGCCACTGCGCTCGTCGCGATCGTGCTCGTGCTTTGCGCAGTGTTCGTCCCAACGACGTTCATCCGCGGCATCTCGGGCGAATTCTACCGCCAGTTTGCCGTGACGATCTCCAGCGCGACCCTGATTTCCCTACTTCTGTCGCTCACGCTTTCGCCGGCGCTCGCAGCTTTGCTGCTTAAGCCAAAGACCAAACATCGTGACGAGCGCGGCCTCATGGCGCTGGTTCACCGCGGCGGCGACCAGTTTAATGCCGGATTTGAGCGCCTTTCGCGCTGGTACAGCGATGCGACGCGCAAGCTCATCACAAATCCGCGCAAAGTACTCCTATCCTACGGCGGGCTGATCGCCGCGGCGCTGCTGCTGTTCTGGTGGACGCCGAGCGGATTCATCCCGGCGCAGGACCAGGGCTATTCTTTAGCTGTCGTGCAGCTGCCCGCCGGCAGTTCGCTCGAGCGGACCGACGCAGTGCTCAAGAAGGTTGCTGCGCGAC
Organism: Sphingomicrobium sp.; assembly: GCA_035944075.1. Lineage (GTDB taxonomy): Bacteria > Pseudomonadota > Alphaproteobacteria > Sphingomonadales > Sphingomonadaceae > Sphingomicrobium. Next base: position 7,358 of record DASZBO010000104.1, on the reverse strand, counting down.
TGGTGAAGATCGACGGCGTCGCCGACGCGGTGATGTTCGCGGGCTATGACGGCGCTTCGGGCACGGAGGCGTCGAACGCGGCCGCCAGCTATGTCGCTTTCAAGCCCTACAATTGGCGCGCGAAACATGGCCGCAGCGAGCAGGCGATTGAGGCCGACATGCGCAAAGCAATCGCCGACATCGACGAGGCGAACGTCTTTATCGTCTCGCCGCCAGTCATCCAGGGACTCGGCTCGGGCGGTTTCCGGATGATTATCCAGGACCGTGCTGGTGCCGGCTTCGGCGCGATGCAGGGCGCCGCCTTTGCCTTCATGGGCGAAGCCGCCAAGACCAAGCAGCTTGCCAACACTTTCACCCTGTTCAACACCTCGACGCCACTTGTCTATACCGACATCGACCGGACCAAGGCGGAGATGCTCGGCCTGTCACCGGATCGAGTGAACAGCGCGCTGCAGGTCTATCTCGGGTCGGCTTACGTCAATGACTTCAACCTGCTCGGCCGCACCTATCGCGTGACCGCGCAGGCAGACGCACGCTTTCGTGAAAATGTTTCCGACATCGCACGGCTGCAAACGCGATCCGACTCCGGCGCGATGGTGCCGATCGGCTCAGTCGCGACCTTCCAGGACCGTACCGGACCGTACCGCGTGACGCGTTACAACCTCTACCCAGCGGTCGAAATGGATGGGCAGCCCGGGCCCGGTTATTCGACTGGCCAGGGCATGGCGGCAATGGAGCAAGTTGCGCAGCACCTGCCACCGGGTTTCCGGACGGAGTGGACCGACATTGCCTTCCAGCAGAAGGCCGCCGGCAACACCGCAGGCATCGTCTTCAGTCTTGCGGTCGTGTTCGTCTTCCTCGTGCTCGCCGCGCAGTTCGAAAGTCTCACTTTGCCGATCGCGGTAATCCTGATCGTGCCGATGACCCTGCTCGCGGCAATGATCGGCGTGAACCTTCGCGGCATGGACAACAACGTCCTCACACAGATCGGCCTCATCGTGCTCGTCGCCCTCGCGGCAAAGAATGCGATCCTGATCGTGGAGTTCGCCAAGCAGGCGGAGGAGCGCGGCGCTTCGATCCTCGAGGCTGCCGTCGAAGCGGCGCGTATACGCTTGCGCCCGATCCTGATGACCAGCTTCGCCTTCATCCTTGGCACTTTGCCTTTGGTGACGTCGACGGGAGCCGGGGCGGAGCTTCGACAGGCTCTCGGGACGGCGGTGTTCTTCGGGATGATCGGGGTCACGGCATTCGGCTTGATCTTCACGCCCACCTTCTACGTCGTCAGCCGAACTGCCGCGGAGCGCTTCGCCGAGCGCCGTCGGCGCGGCGGCTCCCGCCCGACACTTGTGCCGGCCGAATGAGAATGAACATGCGAAAATTCAACTTCCTAATCGCCAGCGCTTGCTCCCTCGCGCTGGCCGCCTGCGCCGCGACTGGTCCCTCCCTCTCCCCTCCCCGGGTCCCGGCAGCGGCGCAGGCTCCCTTCGTCGAAGCAAGGTCCGCCGGATTCGTGGAGGACGCGCCCAGGAACGACTGGTGGCGGCTCTACAACGATCCTGTGCTCGATGATCTCATTCGGCAGGCGCTCGCCGCCAACAAGGACATCGCGGTTGCAGTCGCCAACCTCGATGTCGCACGCGCTTCGCTCCGCGCAGCCCGCGGCGATCGGTTGCCACAGACGAGCGTTAACGCAGGAGCCGAGTACGGCCGCCCGTCAGGCCTTGAGCGGCTGCCCGGGCAGCATGCTGATTCAGCATTTTCGGCCGGCCTAAATCTAGCCTACGAAGTCGATCTGTTCGGTCGTGTCCGCAAGAACATCGAAGCCGCGCGTGCCGATGTCCGGGCGGCCGAAGCCGATAAGGATGCAGTCCGTGTCGAAGTCGCTGCCGAGACCGCGCGTGCTTACGCCGACATCTTGTCGACCGACCGGGAATTGGACGTCGCCCGGCGAACGGTCGCGTTGCTCGACCAGAGCGTAGCCCTATCATACAAGAGGTTCGAGGCCGGACGGACGAGCGGGCTTGATCTTGCCCGGATCACCGCTCTTCGCGATCAGCAGCGGGCACGTATTCCCGACTTCGCGGCCCAGCTCGACTCCGCGACGTTTCGACTGGCAACACTAACTGCGCACGCGCCCAGTGAGCGCCCAGTCGTCACTGGCACCGGCTCATCGCTCGCGCTCGCACAGCCGATTCCCATCGGCGACGGCCGGATGTTGCTCGCTCGTCGCCCCGACGTGCGTGCAGCAGAACTGCGCGTTGCTGCCGCAAGCGCCCGCGTCGGGGTAGCCACGGCCGATCTTTATCCAAGAATCACGCTGGGAGGCTCGCTCGCTGCAGGCGCGACAAGCATTGCCAGCCTCTTCACGGGCGGTGCTCTTGGCCTCATTGCCGGCCCACTGCTCAGCTGGTCGTTCCCCAACCAGGATGCCGCGCGTGCGAAGGTCGCCGGTTCGGAGGCGCAGGGCCGGGCCGACCTAGCCCGTTTTGACAAGACAGTGCTCACCGCACTCCAGGAGACGGAAACGGCCCTCTCCCGCTACAGCAACCAGATCCGCCGAAGGGAAGCGCTGCAGTCGGCCGCCGATCAGGCAGAACGTGCAGCCCGCATTACTCGCGCGCAACTGCGGGAAGGCCGAGCTGACAGTCTTGCCGTGCTCGATGCCGAGCGGACATTGGCGCAAGCTCAAGCGGATCTTGCCGAAGCCGATGCGCAGCTGGTCGATGCTCAGGTCGATCTGTTCAAGGCATTAGGCGGCGGCTGGCAGAACCAAGACGCGCTGCGCCGTGGGTAAGTCGCGAGCCCGCAAACCCGCGTCGGACGCGCCTGGAAGCATGTTCCACGGCGTTGTTCCGCAGCCTTTGGGGTTCCGCTTGCTCGCGGTGATGTGCAGTGTATCCCTGCTCACGTTCGGAACGCTCGTCATCATCTATGAGCTTCTGTTCTGACAGGTGCCGTCTGAATCGCGGTGTCTGGACCAGGCCAACGTAGATCAGTTGTTCAAAACAATCCGGGCTATCCAACGGACTACGCATCCTGACGAACGCAACGTCCGCCGAGAACGTCGCTCTCGTACGGACAAAAGCTGCCCGTCGCCCAAGAAATCCCGGCTTGTGGCTCGCGGCGGGAGCGCTGATTCTCGCTCAGTCGCCAACGTCGTCGAGTTACCCGGTTGGCAATAGAATCACTGTAACATTGTTACTCAGAACAGCCGTACACATGTCCTGAGACTTCGGAGAAATATAGATTATGCTTGGGTTTTTGCCTATCTAAGCAGTCATCGCCGAGTCGAAACAGTAAGGCGCCCGGCGGCTGAGAGACGCAAGCGCTCCCGCCTCTTCGTAGGATGCGCGCGGTGGCCACCTATTACATGCATTTGCGGAACAACACAGACGAGTTGCTCGACGCTGAAGGCATTGATCTTAGTGACATGGACGCGGTCCGCAAGAACGTCATGACAGCCGCGCGCGACATTCTTTCCGGTGACTTGCGCAACGGCCTGGTCGATCTTCGCTATCGCATCGATGCGGAGGATGAATTGGGAAAGATCGTCTACACGCTCGCCTTCAAGCATGCGTTCAGCATCATCCCAGAGATCGCTTAGAAGTCGCTCCTGTCAACGGTGCGGCGTAACGAGTTGGCGATCGTTGGGGTGGCTTATGTCTCGCAAGCCTGATTGTCGGCGCCTGTTAAGTGCAATTCCTTTTCGGTTCATCTTGGTCATGAAGAAAGGGGGTCGACCACGATCTCCCTCTTTGCATCTTCGTGCATCCCAGGCGGGCCTCACGAACCGCGCCGCGTTCCGTGGGTACAGTTTTGGTCTCGCTGGCCCGTTCCGTTCGCTTGGCAAAGCTCCCCCTCCTGTCCATGGGGCAGGCCGATCGAACTCCGGCGGATCAATGATCCGGGTTTGCGACTCCTTTCGAGCGCGTCGATTTCCTCCTAGAGCTTCGTGCATGCGTAAGCCGCTCTTCCTGTCCATGCTTGCCTTCAGTGCCTGCTCCGCTCCGGGGGGACCTTACCCTTCGCTGCAGCCACGGGCCGCGGAGATGATTGATCCGCGGGTTCCGGTCACCCGTCCCACGAACGATCGTCCGGTGGACGCAGCCCTCGCCGCGCGGCTCGCGTCCCTCATCCGGCAGGCGCAGATCGGAGATCAAGCCTTCGATGCAGCCGCCTCCACCGCCGAGCGCGTTGCAACGGGCGCTGGAGCGCCCGAGAGCGAGAGCTGGATTGCGGCTCAGGAAGCCCTGACGGCAGCCATTGCCGCGCGGCGACCGACGCCGAGCGCGCTCGGTGACATCGATGAACTCGGGGCCGCAGCACTCCAGAGCCAGGGCGGCCTTGCGCCGAGTGATCTACTCGCAATCCGCCATGCGGCTGACGAAGTTTCCGCTGTCGATAAACGACAGGCGCAACGGATCGCGCTGATCCAGAGAAGGCTTGGTCTTTAGCTAAGCGCCGCCGTCCGGGCGGCAGACCAGTCTACGGACCTCAATGTGAATACGACTTGCGGGTTGACGTTGCTCTCCGGAGGAAAACGCTGGTCAACAAAGTCGAGCTCTTCGCGACGGCGCATCCCCAGTCGCTTCATCAATCCCTGGCTCGCAACATTGCCATTAGCGGTGACGGCGACCACGCGCTCTGCGCCAAAGCTGCTGAAAGCAAGGTCAAGGGACGCCATCGCGGCTTCCTTTGCATAACCCTTGCCCCATGCGTCCTCCCTGAGCCGCCAGCCGATTTCGACCTCGCCGGCGATCGAATCGGCGCCCGGGGCGTTCGCACGCTTGAGGCCGCAAAAACCGAGGATTTCGCCGTCGGACCGTCGTTCGACAATCCAGAACGTAAACCCATGGTCACGCTCGTATCCCTTGAGCCGATTGAAAGCAGCACTCCATTCTTCCTGCGTCTGAAGCCCGCCCAGCCAGGCCATGACGGCGGGCGTATTCATCAGTTCAAAGAAGCGGCTTTCGTCTTCGTGATCCCAGGTTCGCAGGCGAAGACGCTCCGTCTGCGCGACCACGTCAGCCATTGGCAATCATCCGCGCTGCGTCGAGGGCGTGATAGGTGAGAATACCGCTTGCACCCGCGCGCTTGAAGGCGAGCAGTGTCTCGCAGATCAAAGCCGCGCGATCTCCGGCGCCGGCAGCTGCCGCATGCTCGATCATCGCATATTCGCCGCTCACCTGGTAGACAAAGGTCGGAACCCCAAAGGCGTCCTTCACCCGCGCAAGCACGTCGAGATAGGCAAGTCCGGGTTTCACCATCACGAAATCGGCGCCTTCCGCGAGGTCCAGTTCGACTTCACGGATCGCCTCCTCGATGTTGGCGGGATCCATCTGATATCCCCGCTTGTCCCCCTTGAGACGCCCAAGCGATCCAACGGCGTCCCGGAACGGCCCGTAAAATGCCGAAGCATATTTGGCCGCATAGGCCATGATCGCGACATTCTGATGGCCTTCGCGTTCAAGGGCCTCGCGGATCGCGCCAACGCGACCGTCCATCATATCGGATGGTGCAACGATGTCGGCTCCCGCCGCCGCCTGAACGAGCGCTTGTTCAACCAGAACACTGACCGTCGCGTCGTTGACGACATTGCCCTCCATGTCGACAATCCCGTCATGGCCATGAGCCGTGTAAGGGTCGAGCGCGACATCGGTGAGGACTCCGATCCCGGGCACTGCATCCTTTATGGCCCGGATCGCCCGGCAAATCAGGTTGTCGCTGTTGAGCGCTTCCTCGGCATTCGCAGTGCGAAGCTCCTCAGGCGTATTCGGAAACAGGGCGATACAGGGAATGCCAAGCTGGGCCGCCTCTTTTGCCCGCCCGCCAAGTTTGTCGACGCTCCACCGGCTGACGCCTGGCAGGGATCCGATCGGTTCTTCGCAATCGCGCCCGCCGCAGACAAATAGCGGCCAGATGAAATCGCTGGGATGCAAGCGGTGTTCGGCCAGCATTGCCCGCATCCACGGGCTCGTGCGGCCTCTTCGCATGCGCAGATAGGGATAAGAAGCTGTGGTCATTAGCAAGCACAATTAGCTTTCAGCATCCCATTCGTCACCCTGCGGGATTAAGCGCACCGCCAGGCTCACGTGTTGCGAGAGCCCCCTCCGTGCATTCGTCCTTCTCAGGCCGGCTTTCGACGGTCATGCGCGCTCTCTTCCAGCCGCCATGCAGGTAGAAGGCGATCGCTAGGGCGAGATTGATCAGTGAGGTAACGGGGAAGCTCGTCCAGATCGCATCGGCACCCAGCCAATGGTACGTCGCAAAGATATAACCGAACCGCACGGGGATGAGGCCAACTGTCAGCACGATGAGCGGTATCCAGACGGCGCCATTCGCACGGACGGTTCCGAACAAAACCATCATCACGCCGAAAAGGAGGAAATTCCACGTCGCGACTTGATGAATATGGCGTGCAATTGGGAGCGCTGGACTGCTGCCCCGCATAAACAACGCCAGCACGGTGCGGTCCGCCATCGTCAATGCGAGGATGAGGCCTCCGGTGATGAGCAGGGCGTAGCCGATACCGGACCGCGTGATCGTCGAAACCCGATCCCACTTCCCCGCGCCGATATTTTGTGCCGCCATGGCGCTCACGGCCGCGCCGAGCGCCATCGCGGGCATCTGCACATAGGTCCAAAGCTGGAGGGCAACGCCAAAGGCGGCGGTCGTGTCGACCCCTTCGCGGTTCACCATCCCTATCAGGGCTAGAGCGGACAGGGAAATGACGATCATCTGGATTCCCATTGGGAATCCCTTCGCGAGGATCGTCTTCAGAATGTCCCACCGCGGCCGAAGATAGGCCAGCTCATGCGCGCGTAGCCGAAGCGGCAAATCGCGGATGTACATGAAGGCCACCAGGGCGAGGAGCGCCGTGTAGTTGGCGATGAGGGTCGCGGTTGCCGACCCGGCGATGCCAAGACGAGGCGCAGGACCAAGTCCGCGGATGAAGACGGGGTTGAGAGCGCTGTCGAGCACGACCGCGACGATCATGAACCACAGGGGCGTTAGCGCATCGCCGGCTCCCCGAAGGGCCATCATCATCAGCGTTAGCAAGAGGATCGCTGGCATGGCGAGGAAGATCACGCGCAGGTAGGCAAGAGCGAGCGGCGCAGCACTTCCCGGTGTCCCCAGGAGCTTTAAGATCGACGGCGACAGGAAATAGCCCGCGGCGGCAACGGCAATTGCCACCAGCAGGAACGCACCTCCCGCCGTTCCGAAGATGCGCCGGGCTTCGTCGACGTTCTTCCGGCCCCAATACTGGCCAATCAAGATTGTCGATGCCATGCCGAAACCGAACACGAATGCCGTTAGCAGGAACATGACCATGTTCGCGTTGGAGGTCGCGGCAAGAG
>DASZBO010000103.1:0-13215 GCA_035944075.1 Sphingomicrobium sp. | reverse complement strand
GTCTGGATCATGGTTGTCACGACGCCGCGAACCGCTTCAAGATCGACGCGGTTGGCGAGATTCTCGAAGGCGTTGCGCCGCTCGTTCAGGAAGCCGAGCTCGATGGCCGTTAGTCCGAACTCGTCACCAAGCTCAGGGTAGGCCTTGCCAAGCTCCTTCGACACGCGGTTGAAGGCCGCGTCGACGGTGAGGCCAGCCTCGGCACAGATGACCAGCAGGTCGAGCGCGTCGGGCAGGCCCTTGCGGATGGCATTGCTGCGCTTCGTGACCTTGTTTTTCAGCCAGATGTCGGGCGACTTGTAGGACAGGATGATGATGCCGGCGACGGTGGCATAGCGACGGAACCACCCCCACTCGGGCCAGTGATTCATGGCGTAGATCATTACGACCGCCACGATCCCGAGGATGACGGGAGTTAGGAAGCGCGCAAGGATGATGAAGAAGGCGAGGTCCTTGGTACGGATACCGGCTTGCATCAGCCGCAGCTGCGTCTTCTTGACCTGGTCGTCCTGGAGCATCTTGAACTGCGACAGGACCTGCCGGACGTTGTCCGCCGCCTGGTTGCGGTTCGTGAGTTTCTTGCGCTTGTTCGTCGACGCGACAATGCCAGCCTTGAGCTGCTCGCGGCGTTCGTTCAGCGCCTTGACGCGGCGCGCCATCGGGTCCTTGACCGTGGTCGCCGCGTAGATCGCGGTCAGCACTGCGAAGGTCGCGACGGCGCTAAGGATCGTCGCGATCCACATGACGTCGAAGCCAAGGACGTGGGGCCCGGAAGGAGGCGCAACCTGCATGATGAACTCGCCTCCCCTTAGATTTCGAAGTTGACCATTTTGGCCATGATCGCGGCGCCGATGCCCATCCAGATCAAGCCTCCAACCCCGCCGACCATGAGGCGCTCATCGGTGAAGAACTTGCTCATGTAATTGGGGTTGATCATGTAGACGAGGGCGAAGACCACGAATGGCAGCGAGCCCACGATATAGGCCGACGCCTTCGATTCCGAGCTCATCGCGCGGATCTTGAGTTTCATCTGCGCGCGCTTGCGCAGTACATCCGCAAGATTGGACAGGGTCTCGGCAAGATTGCCGCCGGTCTCCCGCTGAATCGCCAGCGTGATCACGAAGAACTGAAATTCCGGAGTGCCGAGGCGATCCGCCGTGTCCTGGAGCGCAGATTCCATGGTGCGGCCGATCTTCATTTTATCTGAGACCATGCGGAATTCGACACCGACAGGACCAATGATCTCGCTGGCGACAATTCCAAGCGTCTCGGTAATCGGCAGACCCGAGCGCAGACCGCGAACCATGAGCTCGATCGCGTCAGGGAAATTCGTGTTGAACTTGTTGATCCGACGCTTGATCAGCCGGCCAACAACGAAGTGCGGCCCGCCAATGCCGAAGAAAAGGCCGAGCATGACGGCAAGAATGAACGGCGCGCCCTTCGCGAGCAGGCCGATGATCACCAGCGCTGCCGTGCCAATGCAGATCATCGCATATTTGCCGAGCGAAATCTCCTTGCCGGTCTGCTCGAGGCGCTGCCGGAGGAGCGCGGGCTTCGGGATCAGGCTCGATGCGTAGCCTTCGAACTTGCTCGCGCGTTCGGCGAAGAGCTTGCGGATCTGTGCCTGGGCGTTGCCGGCGATAACGTCGCCATGGCGCTCCTTGATGAGCTCCACACGGCGCTTGAGATTCTTGGACGCCGACGGTCCCTTCATCGCCATGAAGGCGAGCGAGACTGCGCCGATGCCGCCGATAATGAGTAGCCACAAGAACATACTTGCCTACTGCCTCTCTTGTTGCGCCGGCGCTCCGGACGAGGAACGCGGGTGCGGCACTTTGCCTACGCAGCCTTGTCTTTCGACTTGGCCAACATCGACTTCAAATTGTTCACCAGCGACTTGTTGCCGGCGCTCTGAGGCTCGGACACCGTCGTCTCCTCACTGGCGTGGTTGAGAACCATGCCGGAGAGGGTGTTGAACGGTGCTGCAAGCTTGCCGCTCGCAACCTCGGCCATGGGCTTCCCAAGCTTCGCCGCCTGCGCTGCAACCTTGGCGTCATATGGAAAGACAATGTCCACGGGCCGCTCGATGGACTGCTCGAAGTCCTTGCGACTGATCTCGAGTGCGCCGCCGGAGGGAACGCCGTTCGCAACGACGATGACTTTGGTCTGTGGCGCGTTGGACTTGAGCCAGGCGAGAACCCGGATCGTGTCGCGTGTCCCCGCGAGCGTGAGCTCGGCGACCACGACCGCGACATGCGCATCGTGGACCAAGTGCGGATACTGGATCAGCATATGGCGCGGCAGGTCAAGGACCGTGGATTCGAAGGCGTTGCGCATCTCTTCCTGAAGCTGGAAGAATGCGGTTCCATCCGTCACGAGCGGCTGATGGATCGGCGCTTCAGCCGAGAGAACCGATAGGCGCTCATTCGCGCGGACCATGGCGCGCTCGATGAACAGTCCGTCGATTCGGCTCGGGTTCTCGATCGCGTCCGTAAGGCCGCGACCCGGTTCAAGATCGAGCGCAAGAGCGCCCGTTCCGAAATGGACATCGAGATCGAGGAGAGCCGTCGAGCGGCGCGCTTTCTCGCCAAACAACCAGGCGAGGGACGTTGCGATTGTCGATGCGCCGACGCCGCCGCGAACGCCGACCACGGCGGCCATGACGTGCGGCTTATCGGCCTGCGCTTCACCCCGAGGACCCGAAAGGATCATCTGCGCGTGAGCGAAGGTATCGCGGAGCTGGTCGACCGTGAACGGTTTTAGCAGATAGTCGTGGATGCCGCTGGCGACGAGATCGCGGTAAAGGCGGACATCGTTGACGGTACCGGCCGCGATGACGATCGTGCCCGGCTCGCAGACTTCTGCAAGCGCGTTGATGTCGTTGAGCGGATCCGCCGATTCACTAAGGTCCACGAACAGGATGTTCGGGCTTGCAGAAACGGAGAGCGACTGCACCGCGTTGCGCAATCCGCCCTTGTTCACTTTTTCCGGCGACCATCCATGCTCGACCGCGACCGGCCGGAGCATGTCCGCCGTCGCATCGTCGCATACGAAAGCCGTGAAGGGATCGCGCAACCCGGCGCGAGCCTGGAACGGAGCGTTCATTAGTTCCCTCCCTTGGGACTGACTGCCTGGAGGCCGCCTTGGCCGGTCGGTACTTTCGTCCGGTAGAGATCGACCGCACGAACCGCTGCGCGCGTGTCCGTGACCGCATCACCTTCACGACCATGAATCAGGTCTTCCGGATCAGCGACCATGGCCGCGAGGTTCGAATTGATCGCGCAGCCGAAGTTCGACATGGTCTTGTTGTCCCAATCGGGCTGCGATGGCACGCTCCAATTCGGGCAACCGGGTACCGAGGCCCGTCGGCGTGCAACGACGACCCGGACCGAACCGACCTGGATCGTTCCTGCCGTCACCGGAGCGCCCGCCGAGACGAGCATGCCGTAGCGGCCGGCGATTGCTGCGACCTGCGATCGCGCCGCCGGCGCGTAGCTGCCGTCGACATAGACATGATCGCCATAGCCAATGCCAAGGCCCTGGAACCAGCCGTTGAGGCGTTCGCCTTCGCCTGGAGCAAGTGCACCGCCTGGAGCTGCCGCATCAAACACGTAGTCGGCGCTGGTCACTACCGGCACGTTGACCGCCGAAAGGCCCATCGCCGGCTTGTCCGGCTGGCCTGCGGTCTGGCATCCTGCCAGCGCCGAGCCGAGAGCGATAAGGAGAAATCTCGAGCGCATCGTCGAATCCTTCCTGAACATGCCGCGCATCACATCTTGAACCCGGGCGCCGCCGAACCGCCGCCAATTGCGGGAGCGGGGACGGGGCCTGCCGGAGCGGCGACCGCGGTCGGATCAAGCAGTCCGCTGCGGCCAGAGTAAGTCTTGCCAAACCAGTCGCGCTGGATGTCATTCGGCGTGCGATAGCCGTCAGTTGGCACCGCCAGCTGCCCGGATACCGGCCGGACAAGATACGGCGTGACAACGACCACCAGTTCCGTTTCCTGCCGTTGGAACTTCGTCGAGCGGAACAGCGCGCCAAGGATCGGCAGGTCACCGAGGACCGGGGCCTTGTCGATGCTGTTGCTGCCGCTGTTCTGCAGCAAGCCGGCGATCATAAACGACTGGCCAGAGCCAAGCTCGACCGTGGTTTCGGCCCGCCGGGTCGTAAGCGCGGGTACGCGCGTGCCCGAAAGGGTTACGCCATTTGCATCGTCGAGCTGACTAACCTCCGGACGAACGCGCATGGAAATGCGGCCGTCACTGAGGACGATTGGAGTGAATGCCAAGCCAACGCCGTACTGCTTGTACTCAATCGTGATTGCGTTGCTCCCACTGCCGCTCGATTGCGACACGGGGATCGGGAATTCGCCGCCCGCGAGGAAGCTTGCCGTTTCGCCAGAAAGAGCGGTCAGGTTCGGCTCTGCAAGCGTGGTGGCGAGACCATCGGTGGCCGCGAGATTGAGCGTTCCGAGAAGGTCCAGCCCGAGGAGCTTGCCGGCGAGTCCGAGAGTTGTTCCCGTCGCGCCGAAATTGAATGTGCGGCCCCCAGCCTGACCATTGCCCAGGTCGCCGGGACTCCCCTGGCCAATGCCGAAGAAGGTTCCACCAGGCTTCGAGTCTCGGCCGAGCAGATTGACGCCCATCGACTTCAACAGCGTCCGATTGATCTCGACGATTCTTACCTTCAGCGTGACTTGAAGCGGAGTTGCCGACTTCAGCCTGCTGATAACCTGCGTGCCCTCGCCGACATAGGCCTGCGTCAGTCGCTGAGCTTCTGCAACGTCGTCAGGATTGGCGACGGTGCCCGTCAGAAGGACGAGATTGTTCATCGGCGTCGCCTGGATGCTTGCATCCGGCATCGCGAGATGGAGCATCTCGCCGAGCGAGCTGATGTTGTTGCCCACGCGGACGTTGGCTGCATAAACGACCCGACCGGCTTTCGAGGTCGCGTAGATCGTCGTTTCGCCCTGGGTCTTGCCGAACACATAAAGCTGGCTTGACGAACGCACCTGGACATCCGCGACCGCGTCATTGGCGACAAACACATCGCTCATCGGCTCCGACAGGCGGACCAAGGTCCCGGTGCCCTTGCTGAGGTTGACGGTTTCGGCGGGGCGGGCTGCCGTCGGCTGGGCCGCCGCCGGAGCAGCGGCGATGCCGATCGTGCCGAAGGCGAGCGCAGCGGCGGCCATGGCCGTACCGAGGCGAGCCCGGCGAATTGTGGCTTGTTTCTTCATTTTAGCGAGCTCCCACCGGAACGACGGTGACATTATTGCCGCGTGCAATGCGAACGACGGGTCCGGTGGCTTCACCGGCTTGGCTGGAGATTGCCTGGCCAAGTCCCTTTCCGAAACTTCCCACCGCCTTCGCGACTGCCTCGGTCTTATCGGCCGGGCGCGCAGGCACGGTGCGGCGCTGGAAACGCGACACGTCGCCGCCCGTCGTGAACGTTGTGTTCGTATCGATCGGCCGATTGGTCATCGCGAGCAGCATTTGCTTCTCCTGGTCCGGGCTGGTGCCGGCCGGGATCTTGATTTCACCGGCCGCTACAGCGCGCTCGACGTCGGCCGTATTGTCGGCGATCGAGCGCAGCGACAGCGACAGCGAGCCAAGGCTTTGCGCGACGGCGATCTTTTCCGCGATCTTCGGTGTGACCTCGACCGTGACGTTCGAGAATGTCTTAACCTGGGTCTTGCCCTCGTCATCCTTGTCGCTGATGCGCTGGTCGGTTGCGAGCACGCGAAGGTTGCGGATGATTGTTTCGGAGACCTTGAGCGGTGAGCCGTCGCCCCCGCCCTGGACCTGCTGCGTCAGAACGAGATCGACATGGTCGCCTGGAAAAACAAACCCGGCAACGCTCGAGGAGACATTCACGGGAACCGTGATTGCCCGCATTCCAGCCCCGAGAGCCGCGGCGAGGAAGCCGCGATCCTGCGGACCCACGAGTGAGCCGCGGGTGACCGGTTGGCCGGCGGTGATCGGGTAGCGTACCACCGTGCCCAAAAGCTTGCGCGGGTCACCATCCGCCTGTCCCTCGACGTAATAGGCGCTCTGCATGAGCTCCTTTGGCCAAGGCTGGAGCGTAAAGCTGTCCGTATCGATAATGGTGCCGGCTGGCAGGGCCTTCTTGGCAACGAGCACTTTCGGCCCGAGCGGAACGGCCGGTGCGGCAGCCGCTTGCTGCGCCCCCGCTCCGGCAAACATGTTTCTGGCCATGACTGCGGTGATTACCGCGACGACCAGCGCTCCTACGAGCAGCGCGAGCTTCTTAACATCCATGGCGAGATCGCCTCCCCCAAACGGGCCACTTGAACAGCCTCAGAAATCAGACAAATTGGTTAAGAAACCGTTGGGCGAGAATTGCGAGCGCGCCGAAGGCGATCGCGACCCCATACGGAATTTCAGGACGGCCCTCGCGACGTTTTGCACGGTGCCATAGGACAAGCCCGATCGTGAGCACGCCGCCGGCGAGGGACATGAGAACAAGGATCCGGACCGTCGTTGCCGGCGAAAACCACAGAGCGAGAGCCGCCGCGAGCTTGACGTCACCGCCGCCCATCATGCCGGCGTAGAAAGCGCCAGCAAGAACGGAGAAGGTGATCGCGCCTGCTGCAAGTTGAATCGCGACACCTGGCCAGGGAGCAAGTCCCATGGACAGCCAGTAGAGGGGGGCCGCGAGCGCGACGGTGAGATTCAACCGGTTCGAAATCGTAAACGTTCGCGCGTCGATAACCGCCGCCATCAGCACAACGGCGGCAAGCCAGATAAGAAGCAGATCGGTAAATCCGACGTTGAACATAATGGGCACCCCTAGACGGCGCGGCTTTCCAATTCGTAACCAGCGGTCTCAATGAGCAAATTTGACGTCATTATCGTCGGCGGCGGCATCGCTGGAGCAAGCCTTGGATCCGAGATTGCGGCCAAAAGGAGGACCGTGATCCTCGAGGCTGAGGAACAATGCGGATATCATTCGACCGGACGTTCGGCCGCATTTTACCTTGAGAGCTACGGAGGTCCCGAGGTTGCCAAGCTCAGCCGGGCATCCCGGGCATTCCTTGAAGCGCCACCAGCAAGCTTCGCGCCGCAGGGTTTCCTGCGGACGCGGGGTGACCTTCACGTGACCAAGGACGAGTTTCCCGAACTTCCTCCTTCTGTTGAAACGCGGCCTGTCGAACGCGAGGAACTCGAGCGCTTAGTTCCAGGGATCCGGCCATCGTGGCGCCGTGCGCTGTTCGAGCCCGGCTGCGCCGATATCGACGTTGCGGCGCTCCATGCAGCGTTTCTGCGGCGTTTTCGCCTTTCTGGTGGCACGATCAGGACCGATTCGAGGCTTGTTCGTGGACACCGAACAGCGGGCATGTGGGTGGTTGAGCTTGCGAACGGAAGCGAGATTCGCGCGCCGGTACTCGTCAATTCAGCGGGAGCCTGGGCCGACCCGGTTGCCGACGCCTGCGGCGTCGCGCCGCTCGGGATCGCTCCCAAGCGCCGCACGATGGTGCAGTTAAGAGTGGGGAGGAGCGGTCTTAGGGACCTGCCCCTCGTCGATGACGCGCACGGAAGCTTTTATTTCAAGGGCGAGGGTGATCGGACGTTGTGGCTGAGTCCGCACGATGAGATTTCGAGCGAGCCGTGCGACGCGGCGCCCGAAGAAATCGACATCGCGATCGCAATCGACCGACTCCAGGGCGTTGTCGACTGGCCTATCGAAGGTGTCGAACGAAGTTGGGCAGGACTTCGGAGCTTTGCTTCGGACCGGCTTCCGATTTACGGCTATGATACACAGGCGAATGGCTTTTTCTGGTGCGCGGGACAGGGTGGCTTCGGAATCCAGACTTCACCCGCAGCGGCGCAAATGGCGGCCGCGCTACTTCTTGAGGAAGATCCCGTAAGCACGGTTGCGAAGATCGATACAGCGGTTTTTGCGCCTTGCCGTTTTGATCGCTGAACGGCCGGAGGACTGGGGAGGCGCGGGTACGCCTCCCCTCACCAACTTTCCAACAGGGGAACGAGAGAGTCGGTGACGGGCCGCTGTTTAAGTCCGCGCGACTCGCATCAAAAGTGAACTTTGGTTCACAGGCGATGATGCCGCCGCTGTTCGTCCGCGGCTGCGCATGCGAGCGTATCGACTCGATCGTTTTCGACATGCCCGCTGTGGCCTTTTACCCAATGCCATTCGATCTGGTGGGGAGCAGCCGCATTGATCAGTTCTTGCCAGAGCTCTGCATTTTTGACGGGTTTCTTGTCCGCCGTGCGCCAGCCGTTTTGCTGCCAGTTGTGCACCCAGCGGGTTATTCCATCACGCACATAGGTGCTGTCCGTATGAAGCTTCACTCGGCACGGGCGCTTCAGCGCTTCGAGGCCTTTGATCGCCGCGAGCAATTCCATTCGATTGTTGGTGGTCAGCGGTTCACCTCCGGACAACTCGCGCTCCTTCTCGCCTAGGCGCAAGAGCACGCCCCAGCCGCCCGGGCCCGGGTTGCCGCGGCATGCGCCGTCGGTGAAGATCGCGACCTCAGGCAGCGCGGTCAGAAACGAGCTCGCGGGGTAACTTGAATATCATGCGCTCGGGACTGTGATCGGCGACTTCCTCATGCACATCGAATCGCGCGGAGAGTGCCTCGATCACTTCGCGAACGAGAATTTCCGGAGCGGAGGCGCCTGCAGTGACTCCAAGCGTCTTGGGCGTGCCGAGCCACTCCCAGTCAATGTCGGACGCTCGCTCGATCAATCTAGCCGGGACGCTCATGCGCTCGGCAACTTCGGCGAGACGCAGCGAATTGCTGCTGTTCGGCGCGCCGATGACCAGCATGCGCTCGCATTCGCTGGCAATCGTCTTCACTGCGGCCTGTCGATTCGACGTCGCATAGCAAATATCCTCGCTGCGGGGCGCGCGGATCGAGGGGAAGCGTTGGCTGAGCGTCTCGACAATGGCCTTCGTGTCGTCGACCGAAAGCGTGGTTTGTGTCAGAAACGCGAGCTTGTCGGTCTCCGGGATGATCGCACTCCGCGCGTCCTCGACCGTTTCGATCAGCGTTATTGAACCGGGCGGAACCTGCCCAAACGTTCCGATCACTTCGGGATGTCCGGCATGACCGACAAACAAAATATGCCGACCTTCCTCGATCAGCCGCTCCGCCTGCCGATGCACCTTGGAAACAAGAGGGCAGGTTGCATCGACATAGGTGAGGTTGCGAGCTTGGGCAGCGGCGGGCACCGACTTTGGCACTCCATGAGCCGAAAAGACCACGGGCCGGTCATCGGGCACATCATCTAGTTCCTCGACGAATTTCGCGCCCATTTGGCGCAGCCGTTCAACGACAAAGCGGTTGTGCACGATTTCATGGCGCACGTAGACAGGAGGGCCAAACCGCTCGAGCGCGAGTTCGACGATCTGGATCGCGCGATCAACGCCGGCGCAAAATCCGCGAGGGGCCGCGATCAGTACGCGAAGGGGAGGTAATTCATCCACGGTGCAGGCCATGTAAGGCATCGCTTGCAGGCATAGAAGGCCCTTCCTATGAACGCAGGCCAGTTTGCCATCGAGGATTGCTCCCAACGTGAAGCTTCGTTTTGCCGCTCTCATCGCCTTGACCCTGGTCAGCGCCTGCCGACACGCCGGCGACATCACCGCCGAGAATGGAGGCGGGGTCTATGCAGTGCGCAGCGACTGCCCCCTTGCCGGCATTCCCACGGGCACCGGGGATATCACGCTTTTCAATCCGTCCGACAGCCGTGACTCGCGCGCGATCGATGTGACCGCGGCCATTACGCAGCTGCGCTCCTTCTGCCAGGATACCGGCAGCGAGGTGGTCTCCACGGTCAGTTTCACCGTCACCGGTCTGCGGCGCGACGCGGGTCCCGCGCGGCAGGTGGTTCTGCCTTACTTCGATGTCGCGCTTCGTGGAGGAACCAACATCGAGGCGAAGCAGGTCGGAGCCGTCGCTCTCGATTTTCCCGCAGGGAGCCTTCACGCAACCGGGCGTGCTCAGGCGACCATTCGCGTCAATCGGTCATCGGCAACACTTCCGGCGAACGTTCGGGCGATTCTCACTCGACCGCGCAAGTCAGGTGAGAGCGACGCCGCGATTGATCCCATGTCCGATCCCGCTGTCGCGCGCGCCGTCGCCAACTCGACTTTCGAGCATCTCATTGGGTTCCAGCTCAGCCAGGACCAGCTGAAGTATAACGCAACGCGCTAAGAACTCACCGAAACCCGCGTTGACTTGGCGCTGAGGCCCGGCCAAGGCAGCCCGCGTCGCCGGGAGCTTCGGCCTCCGGAATGACCGCGCGGGAGAGTGTGGCGAAAGCCAACGCCGAAGGAGCAACCGCCCCCGGAATCTCTCAGGCACCAGGGACCGCGCGGTTAAGACAGTCTGGAAAGTGCCGCGGATGCAGATCCGAGGCCGCCGAAGGGGTAAAGCTCTCAGGCGCTAGAGACAGACGGGGGCGGCGGTCGGAGTTCGTGGCGGACACTGGCAGTCGCACCTCAATGCCGGAGCGCTATTCAATGAGCAGGGAAGTCCACAACGGTCCGACCGACGACACGCAGGCCCGGGGAACGGCCTACAGCGGTGATCCGAGCGGCGGTGCAGGCGTCGCTCAAGCGGAACTTGGCAGACTGCCGCTCGATTCGTGGCATCGCGGCCACGGTGCTCGCATGGTCCCCTTCGCCGGGTACGAAATGCCCGTTCAATATGAGGGGATCATCGCCGAACATCTTTGGACTCGCGAGAATGCGGGCCTGTTCGATGTGAGCCACATGGGGCAGTTGCTCGTTCACGGGCACGAGGTGGACGCAGCGCTCGAAAGCCTGATGCCCGGAGACTTCCGGTCTGCGGCCGATATGAAGCCTAAATATTCCGTGCTGCTCGAGGACGATGGCGGGATCATCGACGACCTCATGGCGACACGTCGGGGCGACCAGTTCTACGTAGTCGTAAATGGGGCGACGAAGCACGGCGACATCGCCTACATGGAGAGCCGGTTGCCCGGCGGCGTGGTAATCGATTTTATGAAGGAGCAGGCACTGCTTGCTCTGCAGGGGCCAAGAGCCGCCGAGGTTCTCGACACGATCGTCTCCGGAGTGACCGCGCTCGCCTTCATGCAGGCCGGTCCCTTCCAATGGCAGGATCAAAAGCTTTGGATTAGCCGCTCCGGTTATACCGGGGAGGACGGCTTTGAGATTTCGGTCCCATCGGGTGCTGCGTCCAGCCTTGCGGATGCCATCGTTGCGCATGAGCTTGCAAAGCCGATCGGGCTTGGCGCGCGCGATTCCCTTCGGCTCGAGGCGGGGCTCCCGCTATACGGGCACGACCTTGATCTTCGCACGACGCCGGTCATGGCGGGGCTCACCTTTGCAATCAACAAGCGGCGGCGAGCCGAAGGCGGCTTTCCGGGCGCGCTGCGTATCCTTGCCGAACTTGAAAACGGGCCGATCGAGAAGCGCGTCGGCTTTGAAGTCGAGGGGCGCCAGCCGGTCCGTGAAGGCGCGATTGTCCTCGACGACGAAGGAAACGAGGTTGGGAAGATCACGAGCGGCGGCTTTTCGCCCTCGCTACAGCGCCCAATCGCCATGGGCTATGTTGCCGGGCACCTCGCCAACGACGGCGCGAAGCTGAAGCTCGAGCAGCGAAGCAAGCTGTTCGACGCGCGGGTCGTGCCGATGCCGTTCGTTCCGCACCGTTATCATCGCAAGGGAGCCGCTTGATGCCAGTCTATTTCACCAAGGAGCACGAATGGGTCCGGGTTGACGGGGACACCGCCACCATCGGGATTTCCACTCACGCGCAAGAGCAACTCGGCGACATCGTGTTTGCTGAAGTGCCCGAGGCGGGACGCCGGGTCAGCAAGGGCCAGGAAGCTGCAGTGGTTGAGTCGGTGAAGGCCGCCTCTGATGTCTACGCGCCCGTCAGCGGCGAAGTGGTCGAGGGCAATCAGGCGATCGCCGACGACCCAAGCCTCGTTAACACGGATCCCGAGGGGCAAGGCTGGTTCTTCAAGCTGAAGCTCGACAACCCCGGGGAGCTCGAGGGACTGATGGACGAGAACGCGTACCGCCAATGGGTGGAGACGCTTTGAACCCGACCGTATCCTCGACCAGTCAATGGAACCCGGCCGATTACGCCCGGGTAGGCGCGTTCGTTGCGGAACTTGGTAGCGCCGCACTGGATCTCCTCGCGCCCCAACCGGGAGAGCGCATTCTCGATATCGGTTGCGGCGAGGGAACGTTGACGAAGAAGATCATGGAGCGCGGCGCAACGGTGCTCGGGGTCGATAATTCTCCCGAGATGATTGCCGCGGCGCGCGCGAACGGTGTCGATGCGCTGCTTCTTGCTGCCGAAGACATGCAATTCTTCGCTGAGTTTGATGCGGCCTTTTCCAATGCGACGCTGCATTGGGTGCTTCAGAAGGAGCAGGCTGCGCGCGCGATCTTCCGGGCTTTGAAGACCGGTGCCCGATTCGCGGGCGAGATGGGCGGTGAGTCCAATCTCAAGAAGCTTCGCGAGGCGCTCGACGAGGAACTTATCATTCGCGGCTATGTGCCTCCGGTCGAGGCGAGCAACTGGTATGCCTCGCCAGAGGAATTTGCGACCGTGTACGAAGGCGCAGGCTTCCGCGAGATTGACGCGCGGCTGATCGAGCGACCGACACGGATCGAACACGGCGTCGCACAATGGGTCACGACCTTTCGTCGGGGCTGGCTAGAGCGTGCTGGCGTTCCCGCCGATGAGCGGTCCGAGATCGGAACGGCAGTCGCGGATCGTCTTGGTTCAAACGTCGCCGATTATGTCCGCCTCCGCTTCATCATGAGGAAGCCAAACTGATGCGTTACTTGCCGCTTAGCGACAGCGACCGCAGCGAAATGCTGCAGGTGATCGGTGCCGCCTCGATCGATACGTTGTTCCGGGATGTGCCTAAAGAAGCGCGGTTGACGGGGCCCATTGATGGACTGCCTCCCCACGCTTCCGAGATGGCTGTCGAACGACACATGGCCGCGCTTTCGCGCAAGAACCTCGTTGCGGGTGACGGGCCGTTTTTCCTCGGCTGCGGGGCGTACAAGCACCACATCCCGGCAAGCGTCGACCATATCATTCAGCGCGGCGAATATCTTACCAGCTACACTCCCTATCAGCCCGAAATCGCGCAGGGCACCTTGCAGATGCTGTTCGAGTTTCAGACGCAGGTCGCGCGACTGTTTGGCTGCGAGGTTGCG
>DASZBO010000102.1:0-34046 GCA_035944075.1 Sphingomicrobium sp. | reverse complement strand
CGACCGGCCTATAATTCTCGCTGGCCACAGCCAGGGAGCATTGCACCTCGAGCGCCTGCTAAAGGAGAAGGTCGCTGGCAAGCCGATCGCCAGACGCGTTGTTGCAGCGTATGTGGTCGGATGGCCAATCAGTACGGTTTCGGATCTTCCCGTCCTCGGTTTTCCGGCATGTAGAAACGCTGGCGAGACGGGTTGCATTCTCTCCTGGATGTCGTTCGGCGACCCCGCAAATCCCGATTTCTTCCATGAGTGGGACCGGACTCGCGGCTTCACCGGCGGCGTACGGCAGCAGCGCGATATTCTTTGCGTGAATCCCATAACAGGTACGGAGGGTGGATCCGCACCGCCTGAGGAAAATCCCGGTACACTTATCCCTTCCGCGGATCTTCGTTCGGCAACGCTCCAGCCCGGCATCGTCGGTGCCCACTGCCACCAGGGGCTCCTCCTCCTCGACGGCACGTTGCCGCCGCTCGGCTCCTTCGTCCTGCCAGGCAACAATTATCACGTTTACGATTATGCGCTCTTCTGGGGTGCGATCCGGCGGGATGCCGAACGGAGGCTCGCCCAATGGCATTCCTGATAACCGCGAACGCCGCTGATTTCGCGGGGTTGCTTCCACACGGAGGCAAGCTTCTCGGCCTCGATGTCGGCACGAAAACCATCGGCGTAGCGACGTGCGATGCCGAGTGGCGCTTTGCGGGCCCTTTGGAAACGATGCGTCGGACGAAATTCATGCAGGATCTTGCAAGCCTAAGGACGATCGTCGACCGTGCGTTTGCAGCAGGACTCGTCGTTGGGCTACCGCTCAACATGGATGCAAGTGACAGCCCGCGAACGCAGTCTGTCCGGACGTTCGCGCGAAACCTTGCTCCGCTCGGGCTACCGCTGCTGCTGTGGGACGAGCGCTGGTCCACGCAAGCGGTCGAGCGGGAAATGATAAAAGCCGACGTCAGTCGCGCGCGACGCGCCGAGAAAGTCGATGCTCTTGCCGCCGCGCATATCCTGCAGGGGGCGATCGACGCTCTCGCCAACCTCCCTCGTCAACCCTAGGCAAAGCACCCGATGGACATTCTTTCAATCGATTCCCTGACCAACGCGGAGATCGAGGACATCCTCGAGCGGTCGGAGCTTTACTTCTCCGGCAATCGCGGCCGACGGCTAACCGAACGGCTTCATGGCCGGATCGTCTTCAACGTCTTCTACGAAAACTCGACCCGGACAGCCATGTCGTTCGCGACGGCGGCGCACCGGCTTGGCGCTTCGACGATTGCGCTCTCGGTTGAACGAAGCTCGGTCGAGAAGGGCGAAAGCCTGGAAGATACGGCTCGCACGCTCAATGCCATGCGCCCCGACGCGCTTGTCATCCGTCATCGTGAGAATGGCGCGCCGGCGATCGTCGCGGATATCATGGAGGCGCCGGTCCTCAACGCTGGAGACGGAACGAACGAGCATCCGACCCAGGCCCTTCTCGATGCCGCAACAATCCGCTCGCGATTCGGGCGGATCGCAGGCCTCAAGGTCGCAATCTGCGGGGACATTCGCCACAGCCGCGTGGCCCGCTCCAATGCCAAACTTCTGAATCGCCTCGGCGCGGACGTGCGTCTTGCAGGACCACCGGAACTGCTACCGGAGGAACTGCCGCCCCTTGGCATCGATGAAGCGATTGCCGACGCCGATGTCGTGATGATGTTGCGTGTGCAACGCGAACGGCTTGAAACGGATCTTGGCGATGCGCCAGGCGAGTATCTTTCGCGTTACGGCCTCACGGCCGAACGTCTCGCGACCGCATCACCGGAAGCCGTCGTGATGCATCCCGGGCCGATGAACCGCGGCGTCGAAATCGACGGGCGGATTGCGGACGACCCGGACCGTTCATTGATCACGCTTCAGGTCGAAATGGGCGTTGCCGTACGAATGGCCTGTCTCGAGTGTGTCCTCGCGGATCAACCTAGCGCAAGGCGATATTGACCGGCGCGTCCCCTGCGACGTTGCGAACGAAGCAGGCGCCTCCGGATCGGTGCAAGGCACCGCAGAGTGCCTTTGCTTCAGTGACACTGTTGAAGCCGCGAACCGACAGCCGGTAGAATGTCCCCTTGGGGCTTGCAAAACGCGCACTCATCGGCGCGTAAGCCTTGAGCGCCCCATATTTGTGCGCCGCACCGTTCCAGGCGGCGAGCACCCGTTCTGGCGACTCGTAAGCTCCGAGCTGGACCACGGCCTGCGACTTCCCAGGCTGAACCGCTGGGCGGGCTGCCGGTACAAGACGCGCCCGGATCGGTGCAGACTGCGAAACCACCCGGCGGGGCATGAACGATGCGAGTACCGCCTTCGCTTCCGCGACGGCTGAAGCCGCAAGAGCCACAACAACCGGACGACTGACGGAGGGTGCCGGGGCAACTGCCGGGATCGCATGCGGGGCGTGAGCCACGGAGGGCTCAATCGCGGCGACGAAAGACGGATTGGGACCTTCGGCATGCGGTGAAGTCGGAACCCGAACCGGAGCGACAGCGACTGCTGGAGCCGCATCGGCGAGCCTTATTCCAGCGCTTGCAAGCTTCTGTGGCGCACGCGGATCGTCTTTGTTGAGCGCCAGTTGAATCGGTTGTCCAGGATCTGTCACGGCAGGCGTGACGCCGACAACGCTTGCGACCTGATCGGCAGCGTGGGCAGGCTTGGCGAGCTGCATCCACTGTTGCATGCGGGCATCAAGCTGGCTGGCGGGCACATCCTGTCCGGCAATGATGCGCGCCTCGTCCCAGTCCCCCGCAAGAGCGTGGGCCAGGGCAAGGTTCTGGCGAACGGTGGCGTCGGCCCCAGGCATGCGTGCCGCGGGCTCGAGGGTCGCAATGGCGTCGGCCGGCCGCCCGGCGAGCGCAAGGGCGAGACCGTAGTCGGATGCTTCCAAGAGCCCACGAGCATCTTTCAGCATCGCTACGGCCCGGTTGTCCTTGCCCTGCGCGATTTCGACAAGTGCGAGCTTCAAGATAACTTTGGGCTGGTTCGTGTCGATGGTTAGGGAGTCACGATAGGCGGCTTCGGCCGACAGGAAGCGACCGGCCGCGAAATAAGAATTTCCGAGCAAGGTTCGTACCGCTGCGTCGGTCGGGGACTTGGCGGCGGCCTTCTCCGCAAAGCCGATCGCTGCTGGTACATCGTTCGAGATGAGCGCGGCGAGCGCCCGGGTTGCGAATCCCAATTCGACGGGTTTGCCGTCAACATGGGATGCCGCCGCCATGTGCGTGTGTTGGACCGCGCAACCGCCGATGATCGACCCGAGGACGATCAAAGACGCTGCGGAACTCATGCGGAGCGGCTGAACCATGAAATTACCCCCTGCGTTTTGCCTTTGCGGCTAGCCCGTCGACTTCGGGCATGCGCTCGAGCAACTGGTCGAGCGCGTCGGTTACCAACTGCTGCGCCGACCTTCCATCGACGGCGCATGCAAGCCGGAGCTTCAAATGACGATCGGGATCAAGACGAAGCGTGAACGCGGCCTTGGGCTTGCTTCCCCGAGCAGCGCGCGGACGCGGCTGGCGGCGCGGCGCCGGAGCTGGAACGACGATCGGAGCGCTCGGCTCGAGCTTCGCCTCTTCGGCGCTGGCCTCGCAGAGCTCGGCAGTCTCGTCCACCAGGTCCTCACCGGCTTCGGCGAATTCGGCAGTCTCTTCCGCCGGAGCCTGTTCGGGCTCCTCGCTTCCGCTCAGGCGCTCGACGAGTTGCGCCTGCTGGTCGTGTACTGGCGAATGAATTGGCGTCAGTCCCGTCGGATGGGCCTTAGGATGCTCGACGACGGCCTCGCCGAAGGCATCGTGAGCGCCGTCGCGGTCGAGTGCCGCGGGCTTTGGCGGCTCGAACCCCATGTCGTTCCATCCAAGGTCCTCGAGGCTGCCACCCGCCTGACCGAAGCCCTGGGGCCGCATTGCGGGGCGCGCCGCACCCTTGCGCGCGAGAAGACCGGACGAAAGTGAGGCGAAAGGTTTGGCTTCCATGGCCACCATGACCTCTTACTGACCAACAACGCGGCGGCCGAAGCCGCCAACAGGACGCGGTGCCGCCGCAGTGACGCCCGGATTTGCGCCCGGCGCTGCGAATACGGTACGGCGGAAATTCTTCTCGAGGCGATCGGAGATATATTCCCAGAGCTCGACTACTTCCTTCGCGGATCGGCCGTTCGGGTCGATTTCCATGACGGTACGCCCGTCGATCATTGAAGCGGCGAAATCCGTCCGATGATGAAGTGTTACGGGAGCAACTGTCCCGTGCTGCGAAAGCGCGACGGCCGCTTCGTAGGTGATCTTGGCCTTGGGCGTTGCCGCATTGACGACGAAGATGAGCGGCTTTCCCGCCCGGTCGCATAGGTCGACAGTCGCACCAACTGCGCGAAGGTCGTGGGGGCTCGGCCGCGTCGGGATCACAATCAGCTCGGCAACCGCGATGACGCTCTGGATGGCCATCGTAATTGCCGGCGGGGTATCAATAACCGCGAGGCGAAAGCCCTGCTGGCGGAGAACTTCAAGATCGGAAGCAAGGCGCGCGACGGTCGTCTGGGCGAAGGCCGGCATGTCGGCCTCCCGCTCATTCCACCAGTCGGCAAGACTGCCCTGCGGGTCGATGTCGATCAGGCAGACGGGGCCTGCCCCGGACAGCTGTGCCTGCACCGCCAGGTGACCGGACAAGGTTGTCTTCCCCGACCCACCCTTCTGCGATGCCAATGCCAGGACGCGCATGCTTTTCCCCTCGCGTGAATACGTCAATTCGAGGAGCGGAGTGACACCAGAGGCTCTAAAATCTGGTTAACAGTTCCACGACACTGTTGCGGATTTACGCCGGTCGGCTAATTAGAAGTGGGGGTAAGTTAACGCATGCGGCCCAGACACTTAGTTGCGGGAATTGTCGCAGCGCTGATCAGCGCTCAACTTTCGGCACAGACCGTGAAAGCCGGAATTCTTGCCTGGCAAAAAGCCGATTACGCCGCCGCGGTCGCGATCTGGCGTCCTCTTGCCCAGCGCGGCGATCCCGATGCGGAGTTCAACCTGGGCCAAGCCTATCGGCTCGGCCGCGGCGTGACGATAGATTTGCCCATGGCCAAGATCTGGTTCGAGAAAGCAGCGGACGCGGGACATCTCGATGCCGAGACTACGCTTGGCCTGTTGCTGTTCCAAAATGGCGACCATTTGGCTGGCCTCAAATGGTTGAGGCGCGCAGCCGATCAAGGCGAACCACGCGCACTGCTCGTTTACGGCACCGCGCTCTATAATGGTGACGGTGTCAGTCAGGACCGTGTCCTTGGCTATTCTTACGTCAGCCGCGCCGCGAACCAGGGACTTGCGCCCGCCAAGGATACGCTGGCTCAGTTGGATTCGCTGATGCCCGAGGTCGACCGGCGAAAGGCGATGCTGCTCGCTGAAGCAAGGAGCCGAGAGCCGTCGAATGGTCCGTCGGCGGCAATCAAACCTCCCAAACTGGCTCGTGCGCGAATGGATCGGCAATCGCCGCGCGTTACCGAGGCTAGAAAGGTCGTGGAGGCAAAAGTGACGGCGCCGGCCAGAGCAACCGCGGCACTGACCCGCCCAATTCGCGGTGGCTGGCGTATCCAGCTCGGCGCATTCTCACAGCGTTCCGCCGCAGAATCTCTCTATCGACGGATTTCCCGTAAGGCAGTGCTGTCGGGCCGGAGCGCGATTTACGTGCCCGTCGGTTCGATGACACGCCTCCAGGTGGGACCGTTCGAAAGCCGATCCACTGCTGCTGCGGCCTGCGCCGCGCTCGGCGCGGCGTGCTTTGCCGTTCCAGCGCGGTAAATCAGCGCCGGAACCAGTCTCGCCGGCGAATACCCTGGACCCATAGCAGAGCATCGAGGCCATGATGCCGCAGCTCCGCGTCGGCGACTTCCGCGAGGGCGGGCTTCGCCCGGAAGGCAATTCCGAGACCCGCTTCCTCGATCATCAACTTGTCGTTGGCGCCATCGCCGATCGCAAGGACGTCCTCGCGGCGCAAGCCGAGTTGCTCGCGGGCTTCAACGAGGGATTCGCGCTTGGCGAGCGCATCGACGATCGGATCGCCGACCTCGCCCGATAATTTACCACCGGCGAAGACCAGGCGATTGGCATGGACCCGATCAAATCCGACTGTCCGTGCCACGGGTTCGGCAAAGGAGAGAAAGCCGCCGGACACGAGAAGACAGCTTGCCCCTCCCGCGCGCATCGTCTGAACGAGGGTCTCTGCGCCCGCCGTCACGCGCACGCGCTCGCTCAAGCAGCGCTTCAGAGCATGCTCATCGAGCCCGGCGAGGAGACGGACACGCTCGCGCAGTGCCCCGGGAAAATCGAGTTCCCCCCGCATTGCGCGGTCGGTGATATGTGCGACCTTCTCCTTCAGACCCGCATAGTCCGCGAGTTCGTCGATGCATTCCTGCCCAATGATCGTCGAATCCATGTCAGCGACCAGGAGTCTCTTCCAGCGCGGCTCGTCGGCCTGAACGACAACATCGACCTGTTCGAGGCCATCGAGTGCCCAGCGCGCATCTTTCGCGCTTCCACTGAAGCGAAGGTCCGCTGCGTCCCCTTCATCGATCCAGTGAAGAAAAGCCGCCTGCGGATCGAACTCGCGTAGCAGACCCAGAACGCGATCGATCAGCCTGTCATCGAGCCGTCCGGCTGCTATCAGCGTCGCTACGCCCATGCCTTCGTCAAAACCTCCCTTAGTCCTCATCGCCGGACCGACCGCGAGCGGCAAGTCGGCACTGGCCATAGCACTTGCTCAGCAAATCAACGGCGTGATCGTCAACGCCGATAGTGCGCAAATCTATCAGGACCTTCGCATACTGAGTGCAGCGCCAACCCCCGAAGAACGAAAATTGGCCGAGCACCGGCTTTATGGGGTGCTGGACGGCGCCATTGTCTGCTCGGCGAATGACTGGGCAGATTTGGCCCGGCGCGAGATCGCCGATGTTCATCAGGAACGGCGAACTCCGATCCTCGTCGGGGGCACCGGCCTTTATATTCGAACGCTGCTCGAGGGCATTGCTCCGGTTCCACCAATCGACCCCGATGTGCGCGCCCGCGTTCGGGCGGCACCCGTGGAGGCCAATTTCCGCGAGCTCGAAGCGGTCGACCCGTCCGCTGCCAAGAGGGTTCGGCCCAGCGACACTGCACGGATCAATCGCGCGCTCGAGGTCATTCTCGCAACGCGCCGCCCATTGTCGGACTGGCAGAAGGACCGACACGGGGGCATTGTCGGCGAAGTCGACCTCCGCGCACTTGTGCTCACGCCGCCGCGAGACTGGCTATACGCACGTTGCAACGACCGCTTCCAGCGGATGATCGACGAGGGCGCCCTCGGCGAGGTCGAGGCGCTCCTCGAGCGCAAGCTCGACAAGAACCTGCCAGTCATGCGGGCGATCGGCGTTGGCGAACTCTCCGATTATCTCCTCCGGCATTCTACGCTCGATGAGGCCATTGCTGCTGGTCAGCAGGCGACTCGTCGTTACTCCAAGCGCCAATATACCTGGTTTGCGCATCAGCCCCCCGCCGATTGGCCCCGATTTCGCGAAGCCTTGACGCGCGATCGGATCGACGTCGCGCTGGCTCTCCTTGCAAAGGAAGACTAGTTCGCAAGGAATGCAGCTTCTGCGCGATCCGGACATCGACTCTGCTCCGCTCGAGGGCAAGCGCATCGCCATCATTGGCTACGGCAACCAGGGACGGGCGCAGGCACTAAACCTCAAGGACAGTGGTCTCGACGTGGTCGTCGCGCTAAGAGGGAGCTCTGGAAGCATGATCGCGGCCGAGACCGCCGGCCTCCAGACGGATATCCTCGAAACTGCGGTCGGGACTGCCGACGTCGTGATGATGCTCGCACCGGACGAAACACACCGCGCGATCTATGAAGAGATTGAGCCCCACCTTCGCGCCGGCTCGGCGCTTGGGTTCAGCCACGGGCTTTCGGTCCGCTTTGGTTTTATCGAACCCCGAAGCGATCTCGACGTCTTCATGATCGCTCCCAAAGGTCCAGGCACGGCTTTGCGCTCGCTTTATACCCAAGGCCAAGGCATGATCGCCGTGTGGGCCGTCGCTCAGGACGCAAGCGGCGGCGCCGGCGCGATCGCGCTCGCCTACGGCCGGGCGATCGGCTGTGGGCGTGCCGGTCTCATCGCCTCGACCTTTGCCGAAGAGGCCGAGGCGGATCTTTTCAACGAACAGGCAGTGGTATGGGGCGCGGTCCCGGAAATCCTTGTCGCGGGCTTTGAGACCCTGGTCGCGGGCGGCGTTTCACCGGAGCTCGCTTATCTGGAGTGCGTCGGCGAATTGAAGCTCATCGCGGACCTCATTGAAGCGCGGGGTATTGCCGGGATGCGCGAGGCGATTTCGAACACCGCTGAACTCGGCGCACTTCTCGGCGGCCGGCGGATTGTCGACAAGACGGTACGCCATCAAATGGCGGAGATCCTGACCGAGGTTCGCGCGGGAAAATTTGCGGCAGAGCTGCGGCGCGAGGAGGAACAAGGCTATCCGCGGCTCGAGCAGGCCCGTCGCGCCAACCGCGATACTTTGCTTGAAGAAACCTACCGTCGCCTCAGAGGCGACAAAGCGAGTTAGCCGACCGGGTCGTGCGGCTCGCTCGGACGATCGCCAACACTCGCCCGTTCAAGATAGGCACGCTGCATTCGGCGGTGGGCTTCAGCGACATCAGGGTCGGCAGCGGAGCTCGCAAGCTCCTGCTCCTCGGCCGCCCGGCGCGCGAAGTAGATGCGATCCTGGTCAGACATGACGCGCCTCCTCACGGGAATAACG
Organism: Sphingomicrobium sp.; assembly: GCA_035944075.1. Classification (GTDB taxonomy): domain Bacteria; phylum Pseudomonadota; class Alphaproteobacteria; order Sphingomonadales; family Sphingomonadaceae; genus Sphingomicrobium. Next base: position 25,254 of record DASZBO010000102.1, on the reverse strand, counting down.
CATTGTAGCAGAGGCGCGCGAAAAGTCTCGTCAGAGGCTCGCGGCTTGCTTTTCCTGCTTCGCGCGGTCGATCGCTTCGATGAGAATCCGCCGGGCGTCCGCCGCATCGCCCCAGTGACCGACGCGGACCCATTTCTCCGCCTCGAGATCCTTATAGTGGGTGAAAAAATGCTCGATCTGCTGGAGCACGATCGACGGCAGGTCCTGCCGTTCTCCAACGTCCTGGTAATAAGGAAAGGTCGAATCGACGGGGACGCAGATGAGCTTCTCGTCACCGCCATGTTCGTCTTCGAGGTTGAGAACGCCGATTGGGCGCGCGCGAACGACGCAGCCCGGAACGAAGGGCGAGCGGGCAATGACAAGAGCGTCGAGGGGATCACCGTCCGGCGACAACGTGTGGGGGATGAAGCCGTAGTTCGCGGGATAGCGCATCGGCGTATGAAGAATGCGATCGACAAAGAGCGCCCCCGACTTCTTGTCGAACTCGTATTTTACGGGTTCCCCGCCGACCGGGACTTCAATGATGACGTTTACGTTCTCCGGCGGATTGTTGCCGGTGGGAATAAGATCGATGTTCACGGAATATGGCTTTCAATTCGGAAGACGCTCATGCCGGCGAACAAGGCGATCAGACCGGCCACGAACGAGCCCGCCACATAAGCAGCGGCGAGCCAATACGCATGCCGCTCCATGAGTAAAGCAGTATCGAGACTGAACGACGAGTAGGTCGTGAAACCGCCAAGTATGCCGGTGGTAAGGAACAGCCGAATGTGCTGCGGGATCCCTGGCCGGCTTACGAAATATCCGGCGAAAAGCCCCATTACGAACGATCCGAGCACGTTCACGATCATGGTGCCGTAGGGGAAATCAACGCCCATCAGCCTTGTCGTCCCGACATTGACGCCGTGGCGAAGAGCGCCGCCGATGCCGGCGCCGAGGAAGACAATGAAATAAAGCATCCGTCGGAGGGCCTACTTCCGCCCAAACAGTTTTTCGATCTCGGAATGCCCCAGCTTGACCCACGTCGGGCGACCGTGATTGCACTGCCCTGAGCGCGGCGTCACTTCCATCTCACGCAGGAGCGCATTCATCTCGGCGACCGACAGGACGCGACCGGCACGAACCGAGCCATGGCAGGCAATCGTCGCGGCGACATGGTCGAGCTTGTCGCGAAGGCTCATGGGTCCGCCAAGCTCGGCAATTTCGGCAGCAAGATCCACAACGAGACTGACGGCGTCGCTTTTGCCTAGAGCCGCCGGCACCGCCCGCACCAGCATTGCCGAAGGACCAAAGCGTTCGAGTTCAAGTCCCATGCGATGTAGCTCGCCTGCCGCCGATTCGAGGCGATCGCAGTCGATCTCGTCAAGCTCGACCACTTCCGGGATAAGCAGCGCCTGCTGCGCGACAACGCCCCCCTCGCGGGCGGCCCGCATTCGTTCGAGCACCAGCCGTTCGTGTGCCGCATGCTGGTCGACAATGACAAGACCGTCCTCGGCTTCCGCAACGATGTAGGTTGCAGAAACCTGGCCGCGCGCGACGCCAAGCGGGAAGTTTGCCGCAGGCTCAATCGCGGGTTCCGCGCGGGCTGCCGGCAGTGCGTCGAAAAGCCGTTCAGTCTCGTTTTTCACCGTTTCTTGGCCGGGTCCGTAGCGGACGGGACTGGGAGGCCAAAGATCGGACGCCTGGTGCGCCCGCGCAGGCGCATAACTGGCACTCGTCGTCCACATGACCGGGGCCGCCGCCTGCTCGCGCGCGGCGCTTCGCTGGCTTTCCTCATCGAGTGCATGGCGCAATCCGCCAATAATCAGCCCGCGAACCGCCGCCGGGTCACGGAATCGCACCTCGGTCTTTGCCGGATGAACGTTGACGTCGACATCCTCGAGGGGAACCTCGACGAACAATGCTGCGATGGGATGCCGATCGCGAGCGATGAGATCGCGATACGCCGCGCGAAGCGCGCCAACGAGAAGTCGGTCCTTAACCGGGCGGGAATTGACAAACAGATATTGCTGGTCCGCGATACCTCGGTTGAACGTTGGAAGGCTGATGACCCCGGTCAGCTTGAGCCCATCGCGCGCGCAGTCGATTCCGACTCCATGACGATCAAGCTCGTGGCTAAGAAGTTCGGCGACGCGGGTCGGCGCTTCGGAAGGCTGAAGACTGAGCACTCTTCGCCCGTCATGCTCGAGCGTAATGCCGATGTCGCTTCGCGCCATTGCGAGGCGTTTGACGACGTCGAGGCAGGCGGCATATTCCGCCCGCGCCGAGCGCATGAACTTACGCCGTGCTGGGACCTTGTCGAACAAATGCTCGACACGGATTCGAGTGCCGGGCGGTAGCGCGGCGGGCCCCTCCGCGCCTTGCTCACCATGGTCAACGACAATGCGCCAGCCGTCCATCTCGCGAACGCGGCTCTCGAGCGTCAGGTGCGACACGCTGGCGATCGACGGCAGGGCTTCGCCCCGAAACCCGAAACTCGTCACCTGGTCGATCTGATCGGTCGGGAGCTTGGAGGTCGCGTGCCGCTCGAGCGCGAGGCGCATCTCGTCCGGATTCATTCCGCAGCCGTCGTCGGCGACCTCGATAAGTTCGAGCCCACCCCCGTGAAGCCGAACCGCAACGTTTGCGGCGCCTGCGTCGAGTGAATTTTCAACCAGTTCCTTCAGCGCACTCGCAGGTCGTTCGACAACTTCACCCGCTGCAATGCGATTGATGAGCTCCGGCGGTAGCCTTCTTATTGACATGTTAAGGGTCTTATCCCAATTCCGAAGCGTCGGCGAAGCACTGATTTTCCTGTAAAATTCAGACTGCATTCAACGGGTTGTGAACAATCGGAATTTAAGCTGCGCAAGCATTTGGTGGTGCAGGGCGAGCACAAGCGAGAAGGCGGGGATTAATGTTCTGGAATCGTTGGTTCAAATGGATGTCGCACGACATGGCGATCGATCTCGGAACGGCCAACACGCTCGTCTATGTGCGCGGTCGAGGAATCGTTCTCAACGAACCTTCGGTCGTCGCTATCGAGACCATCAATGGCGTGAAGAAGGTCAAGGCCGTTGGCGACGACGCCAAACTAATGATGGGTAAGACGCCAGATCAGATCGAGGCCATCCGGCCGCTTCGGGACGGCGTCATTGCGGACATCGATGTCGCTGAGCAGATGATCAAGCACTTCATCCACAAGGTGCATGGCGGCAAAATGCGGGCCTGGCGGTTCCCGGAGATCGTGATCTGCGTCCCCTCGGGTTCGACATCGGTTGAGCGCCGCGCGATCCGCGATGCTGCGTCCAACGCCGGCGCAAGCGCGGTTTACCTCATCGAAGAGCCGATGGCCGCGGCAATCGGCGCCGACATGCCCGTGACCCAGCCGATCGGATCCATGGTCGTCGATATCGGCGGCGGAACGACAGAAGTCGCAGTCCTTTCGCTTCGCGGGCTCGCCTATACGACGTCGGTCCGCGTCGGTGGCGACAAGATGGACGAAGCGATCAGCTCCTACGTTCGCCGCAACCACAATCTCCTCATTGGCGAAGCCACCGCAGAGCGTATCAAGAAAGAGGTGGGCATCGCAAAGCCGCCGGTCGACGGGATCGGCAAGACCGTCCACATCAAGGGACGCGACCTCGTAAACGGCGTTCCCAAGGAAATCTCGATCAACCAGGGACAAATCGCGGAAGCCCTCTCGGAACCCGTCGGGACGATCGTCGAGGGTGTGCGCATCGCGCTTGAGAATACCGCTCCCGAACTTGCCGCCGACATTTGCGACCAGGGAATCGTGCTGACGGGCGGCGGTGCGCTGCTCCAAGGCCTCGACGAGGTGCTTCGGGACGAGACCGGGCTTCCTGTCACTGTCGCCGACGACCCGCTCACCTGCGTTGCGCTCGGCACTGGTCGTGCGCTGGAGGAAGAGCAGTTCCGCGGCGTGCTCCAGACTGCATAAAGCGGAGCTGAGCGGTGGCGACCGCGCGTCCCGGCTGGTCGCGGCGGGCCCAATACGGGCTCTTCTTCAGCTTCCTTGCGGTAATCGCAGGGATTATCCTCGGTCTCATCTTGCTCGCGCTCTCGCTCGTTGCGCCCAGCAGCTTCGAGAGTGTGCGGGGCGCGGCGCTCGACGTCACCGGTCCGGTCGCGGGCGCGCTTCGTGAAGTCACGGACACAGTCGAGGGCATCGTCACCGGTGCCGATAATTACTGGGACGCGGCGAGCCAGAACGCCCAGCTGAAGCGCCAGAACCGGGCCATGCTCCAGCGCATGGTCGAGGCAAAGGCGATCCTCCAGGAAAACCAGCAGCTCAAAGCGACGTTGCAGTTGCGACAGCATGAGCGGACGACGATTGCGACGGGTCGCATCGTCGGCTCCTCGTTCAACAGCCCTCGTCGCTTCGCGATCCTTTCCGCGGGCACGAGCGACGGCGTCCGGATCAGCATGCCCGTCCGGTCAGCAGACGGCCTGGTCGGCCGGATTATTGATGCGGGCGCCCTTGCCTCGCGCGTGCTCTTGGTCTCGGACCGCGCCAATATCATTCCCGCGCGGCTCCTTAGAAATGGCATTGCGGTGATTGCACAGGGACGGGGCGACGGCACTATCGACGTTCGTCCGTTGGAAGTAGGACGCAATCCGTTCAAGCGCGGCGACATCATCATCACCTCGGGAACTGGTGGTCTTTATCCCCCGTTGGTCCCGATCGGGCGTGTCGTGAAGCTTGATGACGACGGCGCCGTTGCACTTCCCCTTGCCGATCCTTCCAACACCAGCTTCGCCATCGTCGAACCGCCGTTCGAGCCCGCCGCAATTGCAGTTGAGAGTGCGCGAAGCGATATCCCGGGGACGCCCTGATGGTCCGAGCGGCGCTGAGCCCGCCCCGCAGGATCGGCCAGGGCCCCTCCCCAATCGCCGCTTATGTGCCCGCCGCAACTGTCGTCGCGGCATCGTTCCTTGCTGCCCTTCCAATCGTCTCGACGAGCGGCTGGTATCCCGATTTCGGGTACCTCGTATTCATCGGCTGGAGATTGCTTCGTGCGGATCCCTGGCCCGCCTGGTGGGCGGCTGCCCTGGGTTTCGTCAACGACCTGTTCACCGGATATCCCGTAGGCTTTTCAATAGCTTTGTGGAGTGCGACCATGCTGGGGCTCGATCTCATCGACCGTCGCACCATGTGGCGCGATTATTGGGTCGAATGGATTCTGGCGGCAGTGCTGATCGCAATTGATGAATGGCTGCAATGGCGGGTCGCGCGGTTTATCGGCGCGGGGCCGGCCTTCGTCAGGATGGTGCCGGCGCTCGTTATCTCCATCTGCATATTTCCCGTGATTGCCTGGGTCGTCTCACGCATTGATGCGCGGAGGCTCGGACGATGAAGCATATGCGCATCACCACGGCGCATCAGTCGATCACCTTCTCGCGACGGATAATGCTTCTGGGCGGAGCGCAGGCCGCCGTCGGCGGTCTGCTTGTCGGCCGCATGGGCTGGCTCGCGATCGCACAAAACGAGAAGTACCAGCTCCTTTCCGAGAGCAACCGCGTCCAGCTGATCCCCGTGCCGCCGAGGCGCGGATGGATCATCGACCGGAACGGCAAGCCGATCGCGATCAACAAGGCGAGCTTTCGGGTCGACCTTATCCCACAGCAGATCGTCAATGCTTCGCAGATCATCGCTGAGCTTCAGCAATTATTGAGCCTGCTGCCGGACGATGTCGAACGCATCACGCGCGAACTTGCCGCCTCGCGCGGATTCCAGCCCGTGTCGGTTGCCGACAATATTCCTTACGAACAATATGCTGCGATTACAGTCCGGCTTCCCGAACTGCCCGGAGTTGCGGCCTCGCGCGGCTTTACTCGCTCTTACCCCGCAGGTTCGGCCGTGGGACAGCTGGTCGGCTACGTCGGACCTGCGTCGGCGATCGAATATGAAAAGGAAAACAAGAATCCGCTTCTTCTCATTCCGGGCGTGAAGATCGGAAAGGAAGGGCTCGAGAAAACCCTCGAATCATCCCTTCGTGGTGAGCCAGGCGGTCAGCGCGTCGAAGTGACGGCCAAGGGCAAGCTGGTAAAGGAACTCGATCCCAAGCCCGATGTCAGCGGCCAGACGGTGCAGCTGACGATCGACGCCGATCTCCACGAATATGCGGCGCGGCGGATTGGTGACCAGTCGTGCTCGATCGTGGTGCTCGATGTGACAAACGGCGACATCCTGGCAATGCCATCCATGCCGTCGTTCGATCCGAACAACTTTTCCGATGGAATTAGCAGGAACGAGTGGAAGATGTTGTCGGAAGACGACCATTTGCCGCTCGTCGACAAGGCCCTTGAGAGCCTCTACCCATCGGGCTCGACGATCAAACCCTCGATGGCGATGGCGCTGCTCAACGCCGGGATCGATCGCAAGGAACGCGTGAATTGCACCGGTTCGTACCCGCTCGGCAACCACGTGTTCCACTGCGACAAGCATCATGGTCCGGTCGACATGACCCGCGCCATCGAGCAGAGCTGCGACATCTACTTCTACGAGATGTGCCGCCGCGTCGGGGCGGAGAAGCTAGCACCAATGGTCCGGTCGATGGGCTTCGGCGAGAAGTTCGACCTGCCGTTCGACAATCAACGCTACGGCACAATCCCCGACCCCGAGTGGATGGAGCGCAAGTACCACCGCCAATGGCAGACCTACGACACGATCAACATGTCGATCGGCCAAGGTCAGGTCCTGATCAACCCGATACAGCTGGCGACCATGGCCAGTCGCCTTGCAACGGGAAGACGCGTCCTTCCACGGCTGCTTAAAAGCAAGCCGGTTCTTCCGCAGACCCCACTCGCAGTCGATCAGGACCACATCGATTTCATCCGCCTCGCTATGGCCGGGGTTGTCGACCACGGCACCGCGGCCTCCGCGAAGCTTCCGCTTCCCGGCATTCAAATGGCCGGCAAGACCGGGACTGCCCAGACTCACAATCTCAGCGCGAGCGAGCGCGGCAACTATACGGCGGCGAACTGGAAGCTGCGCGACCACTCGCTGTTCATGGCGTTCGTTCCCTTCGACAATCCCAAATACGCGGCTGGCGCCATCGTCGAGCACGGCGGCTTCGGTGCCTCGGTCGCGGCGCCGCTGGTTCGCGACACCCTCACCTTCCTCTATGATCGTCCAAAGGCGATCGCGGCGCTCCAGACCTTTGAGCAAGGCCTTGGCGGCACGCTTGACGAGCGGCTCGCGCGCAAGACGGCCGCCTGGCGTCAGGCAAACGGCCTTCCACCGCTTCCCTCGGCGAAGACATGATCACCTCGGCGATCATCCCCCGCCCCCTAGCGCGACTCCCCTGGCGTCTCATTTTTCTTATCACCGGCATCGCGATGTTCGGGCTGATCGTGCTCTATTCGGCGGCCGGCGGTTCAATTCATCCCTGGGCGATCAAGCAGGCGATCGTGTTCCTCGTGTTTCTTGCCATTGCGGTCAGCATGTCGTGGATGAAGGAATCGACCATCAAGTCGATCGCCTTCCCACTCTATGGCATGACGCTCTTTATGCTGATCGGCGTTGAGGCGCTTGGATTTGTCAGCAAGGGCGCGCAGCGCTGGCTCGAGCTTGGCCCAATCAAGCTTCAGCCGTCGGAATTCATGAAACCCGCAATCGTCCTGACGCTCGCGCGCTTCTATGAACTCGTGCCTCCCGCCGAGATCCGCCGATGGCGGGCGATCTGGCCGGCAGCGGCGCTGCTCGGGGTGCCTGCGGTACTGATTCTGGTGCAGCCTGACCTTGGCACCTGCATCATGGTCGGTCTTTGCGGCGTGACGGTAATGTTTCTTGCGGGCCTTCCCTGGTGGGTGTTCGCGGGCCCGGCCGCCGCGGTCAGTGTTGCAGCTCCTGTCGTGTTCGGTATGATGCACGGCTACCAGAAGAAGCGGATCAGCGTGTTCCTCGATCCGGAGAGCGATCCGCTCGGCGCCGGCTATCACATCGCCCAGTCGAAAATCGCGATCGGGTCGGGCGGGATCTGGGGCAAGGGTTTCCTGCACGGAAGCCAGAGCCACTTGGATTATCTTCCTGAACGGCACACTGATTTCGTTTTCGCGACCATGGCCGAGGAATGGGGGCTCGTTGGCGGAGTCATCCTCATCCTCGCCTTCGCGGCTGTGATCAGCTGGGGTCTTCGTGTAAGCCAGAACGCGCGTACCCGCTTTGCCCAGCTCGCCGCCGCGGGCTTGTCGGCGACAATTTTCTTCTACGTGGCGATCAATCTCATGATGGTCATGGGCCTGGCGCCGGTCGTCGGCGTGCCGTTGCCGCTCGTGAGTTTCGGCGGCTCGGCGGTCATGACCGTCATGCTTTGTCTTGGGCTCCTGATGGCGCTCGAACGCCAACAGCGTACCGTTTCCCGCCTCGCCTGAGCCGCTCGAGCGCTAACTCCCATGCTTCCTTCTGGAGGTTTCAAATTCACGCCAGCGGGGTTCGATACGGTCCAGCGCCGTTGAGACGAGCGAGAATCCACGCAGGTCGTCGGGTGTGGGCTCGCCATCCGCGCTCTCGACTGCGTCGAAAAGTTTGTCGAGCCATTGAGCGATCCCGTTCAACGTCGTCGGTGCGTTCGTGCCTTGGATTGGCGCCGTGGGGCCAACCAAATCCGTGAACGCCTTGGCGATTGACGTACCCTCAGAAGCGCCGCCCGATTTAGCGAGATCGGCCTTCACGGCGCTTGCTTCCTTGAGCATCGCATCAACACGAACACGCGCCGCTTCGATTTCCTTCGCGAGACGGAATTGCGCTTCGAACGCCGCCTGGCTTACCTGTACGCGCGGGTCCGCGACCACGGTGAGCGGCTGTCGGAGCACCTGGCCGCCCGCGGTCAGCTCCACCATATACCGCCCAGGTGGCGCCCACACCCCGCTGCCCCGCTCCTCCCCTGACGCTGAAGGTTCGGCGTAGTGGAGATTCCAGACGAAACGATGATGGCCGGCGCTGGAAGCTGGAGGCTCAGCTTTCACAACCCATTCGGGCGCGATCGAGAGCTTCGACAAATCGAGGGGCTTTACGGGATCGGTGCTGCTGAACCGGTCGACGATTGCTCCGCTTCCATCGTAGATGGTAATGTGGACGGGCCCGGTGAAAGTCGCCGGTAGCGCGTAATCGATAAGCGCTCCAGCAGGCGGGTTCGGCGCCAAGGGTTCGTCCTTGGGCATCGGTGTGCCGGTGAATGCCGGCTCGTTCAGCCGGTACGCTTCTGCCACGGGGAAGAGATGTGTGCCGGCCGCCGCGTTCCCAGCAAGCGCACGCAGCGGAACAATATCGTCCAGCACATAGAAGCCGCGGCCATGGGTCGCGATCACGAGATCGTCCCCATGAACGGTGATATCTCGGACGGAGGTTCTTGGAAGCCCATTGCGGAGCGATTGCCAATTGTCGCCGTCGTCAAATGAAACATAGACTCCGCGTTCGGTGCCCGCAAACAGAAGGCCTGGCCGGGCCGGATCTTCCCGAACGACATTGACGGAATTGGGTCCGCCGGAGGTCGGCAGCCCGTTAGTGATTGCGTCCCAGGTTCGGCCCCCGTCGCGGGTCCGCAGGATGTAGGGACTCTGGTCTTCGAGACGATGACGGTCAATCGCCGCATAGGCGACGTTAGGATCGAAATGGGATGGCTCGATCACTCCGACCTTGGACCATGGCTGGAGAATGTTCGGAGTCACATTGGACCAATGGCCGCCATTGTCGTCCGTACGCCAAATGAGTCCATCGTCCGTGCCGATCCAGATGAGACCGTCGCGGACCGGTGAAGTCCCGATGTCATAGATAACACCACGGCGCGGCGACTTGACGGTCGCGTCCTTTGCCGTGGTTGGATCAAGATTGGCAGGAACGCCGGGGTCAGGCCGTGTCAGATCGGGGCTGACAGGAGTCCAGCTTTGACCCCCGTCTGCTGTTCGGAATAACCGCTGGTCCCCGAAATACAGGGCATGATCGCGCTTGCCGAAGGTGAGCGGCAATGTCCAAGTCCCGCGATATTCATCGGGAAAGGCGAGTGTCGGATCGACGTTGCGGACTTGCTCGGACTTGCGGTCGAGTCGATCGACGCGGCCACCGTAGACAATGTCGGGATCCGCGGGATCTGGTGCAATCTCGTCACTTTCCCCGCCTGGCGTGACCTCACGAAACTCGTTCATCGTGATTCCGTCAGCGGGGCTGTCGCTTCGGCTCGCTACTGAAGCTGCACCGGAATCCTGTTGCGACCCGTAGATCCGGTAGGGGAAGCCGTTGTCCGTGGACACGTGATAGAACTGGCCCGTGGGCTGATTAAACCAGCTGCTCCACGTCTTTCCGCCGTTCGCCGTTACCAGCGCGCCTTGATCGACGCCGAGGATCCGCCGATCGGAGTTTCGAGGATCGATCCAGAGCGTATGGAAATCATCGCCCGTTGGATCGCCTTTCACGGGAATGAAGTGCGCGCCGCCATCGTCGGAGCGAAGCTGGATTGTGTTCTGAACAAAGACCTGGTTTGCATTTTTGGGGTTCGCTGTGATCCCGCCAAAATACCAGCCACGCTGCCAGATCCGCTTGTCTCCAGTAACCTTGCGCCAGTTCTCGCCCGCATCGTCGGAGCGGTACAATCCGCCCCCGTCAGCGACGTCGCTGTCGATGAGCGCGTAAACGCGGCGTGGATCAGCAGCGCTCGTGGCGAGGCCTATCCGTGCAGGTGAGCTTGGCAACCCGTGCGCGACGAGCGGTCGCCAAGTGCGTCCTCCGTCGATCGATTTGTACAATCCACTGCCGGAACCATTCGACGGCGGATAGGTATTCCACGGTGGTCGTCGTGTTTGCCAAAGCGCTGCATAGACGATGTTTGAATTGCCAGGCTGGAAGGCGATGTCGATCGCGCCCGTGTCGGCGTTCTTATAGAGGGTTTTCGCCCAGGTTTTACCGCCGTTTGTGGACCGGAAGACTCCGCGCTGGGCATTTGGGCCGTAGGGGTGGCCAAGAGCTGCGACGAGCAACGTATTGGAATGACGCGGGTCCACGAGGATCTTCGCTATCTGCTGGGTGTCGCCAAGGCCGATCGTCTGCCAGCTCGCTCCGCCGTCCGCCGAGCGAAACATCCCGATTCCCTGGGCGATGTCGGAACGCATGTCCGCTTCGCCTGTGCCGACATAAAGGGTCTTTGGTGATGAGGGCGCGACGGCAATTGCGCCGATCGAACCGACATTCACCTGATCGAAAATCGGCATCCACGTCCGCCCGGCATCATCTGTTTGCCAGACGCCGCCGTTCACCGCCCCGAAGTAGAAACGCTTGGGGTCATCCGGCGCGCCGGTGACCGCTAGCACTCTCCCTCCCCTGAACGGCCCGACCGAGCGCCAGTGAAGCCCTTGGAAAAGCGCGGGGTCGACACGCGCAGCTTGCGCACAAACGGCGGATCCCGCGAGCAAGAGGGCGAAAGCGAGCTTTGGTCCACGACGCATGCATGACCTTCCCATTGTGGTGATTCGAGTAAGACTTAGTGCAGCGCGAGCGCGCCTAGAAGGAGAGGTGATTACGCACCATTTGCGCCCGCCGACCGGCGCTGTCGTTCGCACGTGAAAGCACCAGCGAACAATCAGTCTCACTACAACGAATCGGCATACCTGACCGCCCAGTCGACGAATGACCCGGTGGCGGCGCTCATAGCCCACAAAGGATGCAGCAAACCGGACGCGCACTCGTCCGCGATCCCGCCGCCGAGCGTACGACGCGGAGCTTCATTTCCTCACGACCGCGAGGAAACGTTCGCGACCTTGGCTCCAGCCTACGACTTGAATCCGATGCCCGCGGATACAAAGCTGCGGCATCACGCGCTTACCCTGGACGAAGCTGATGATGCGAGTTCGATCGACACGGTAATAAACGTTACTTCGGCTACTTTAGAGACTTTTCACCAAAGTGTTCAATGAGTCCGGGTGCTTGACGCTTGCTTGGTTGACACTTCATCAGGCCATAACCTGACGTTTCAAGCTACTTTATAAGGTTTTGGCCTTAAGTTCGCTTTTATGTTATCAGGCTACACCCTTAAATATGGCATTAGAACATCAAGCTGTAGCCTTATGAAACCAGACATCCGCAATCGCGCTCGCAAGCGCCTCGACATGAAATTTGAACTCATTCGACCTGTGGACCGGTTCGCGCACCCACCTAAGGGCTGGATTCGCGCTATCCGCGATGCGCTAGGAATGTCACTGCGACAGCTCGGGAATCGCCTGGGCATGGCGCCGCAATCCGTAAAGAGCATCGAAGAGTCTGAAGCGAACGGCACAATCCAGCTCAAAACACTCAAGCGAGTAGCTGAGGCGCTGGATTGCGTTGTCGTCTATGCGTTGGTGCCCAAGACCAGTCTGACAGCCATGGTCGATCAGCGAGCGCGCGAGATCGCGCTCCGCGCACTTGATCGCGTGTCGCATTCAATGGCGCTGGAAGACCAACAAGTGGATCGAGACCTCGAAGCTAGGATCCAACGCTACATCGCGGGGGCAATCACTGATCGGAATCTCTGGGATTCCCGGTGAATGACATATTTGCACAACCGGACGATGCGATACCCCTCACGCCTGAGGAGCAAGAGGGGCTCAAGCAGACCTGGATCACAACACGCGCCGACCTCAATGAGGCCGAGCAGATCAATATTGATGAAGCGGTAGCGTGGACCGCCAAGTTGGGCGATCGCGAGCTCCTAACTGAGGAGTTCGTATTCGATCTCCACAAGAGAATGTTCGGTGATGTGTGGACGTGGGCTGGGACCCGACGGAACACCGGCAAGAACATTGGCGTCGACCCGACCCAGATCTACATACGGCTCGGGGGATTTCTGGCGGATGCTCGTTACTGGGTCGAAGCGGCCACTTACCCCCCTGACGAGATCGCAATCAGGCTCCATCACGGATTGGTATTCATTCATCCCTTCCCAAACGGGAACGGACGTCACGCTCGCCTGATGGCCGACTTGCTCATTACGCAACTCGGGGGGTCGCCGTTCACTTGGGGTCGCGGTGAAACGCTGCAAGACATCGGCCAGCTTCGAGAACAATACATTCATGCTCTTAAGAACGCCGATGATCATGACTTCGAGGAACTGTTCGCGTTCGTGCGAAGCTGAGAAGCGATGATGATGATGATGATCACCATCATGAGCAGCATCATTCCTGCGAATGCGCGTGATGCGCCTTTCTAAATCCACGCGCGCGCGCACTTTTCGTCGTCGTCGTCGGCAGCGTCGGGGCTGATCGTCAGTGGCGAGGATGAACCGACAGCCTCCGACCGAGCGGCCGGTCGGCGATGATCATGATTATCGAAAAACTGGAACCTCACAATACCCCAAGTTGGGGTAAGCTGATGCGCCCCAATAGACGCTCTCCTTCTTCAGGAGAGTCGAGCAGCAAGCAGCACCGATGACGCACGCTACAAGCGTCTGCTCAGAGTGCTTTCTGCTGGGCGGCGCAAGGCCGCGATCACTCAAACTGATCTGGCCAAGCAGCTCGGCAAAACGCAGCAGTTTGTCTCAGAATATGAATCCGGCGAGCGAAGGCTCGATGCGATCGAGTTTGCCGACATCTGCGATAAGCTCGGTCTCGATCCCGCTGCTGTCCTTGATGAGGTCGCGCCGCATATCGGCAGGCTTGGGTTGAGACTTCGGAAAAACCCGACACAGTCTTGAAACGCGCCGGTTGCGCACCATTTGCGCCCATGCTACCGGCGCCGCCGCTCAGGGCGAAAACGTCGCCGGAGCATTCGCCTCACGGCAGTGGACGCATAGCTCAGTTGGTAGAGCAGCTGACTCTTAATCAGCGGGTCCTAGGTTCGAGCCCTAGTGCGTCCACCAGTCTTTTCAGCCACTTAGTCGTTAGGCGAGATCGCGCAGAGCTCCCCGTGTAATCACTGAGTAAGCACACGACCTATCATCACCTCGAGCGCTAGCTTGGGGCTGGCGGTTCCGCTGCAGCGTTCTTCGCGACCCACGGCTCAGGACAAGAGCGTGACAAACCGTGACAAATGTGACGAGCCGTCGGGGCCGCGTTGTGAATTCGCGCCGTCGGCAGCGGTATGAAACAATTAGGAACTTGCACACGAAGAACAGCCACAAGCGGCCAATGAGACTTGTATCTGTAATCCTTGCGCTGATCGCGTTTGTCGCTGGCATGCGCTCCGCTTGGCTATGGTATGGCGCCAGCCGCCTTCAGGTCGTGCCGATGTGGGGGAAAGACGGTCGTATTGAGCCGCTCATTCGGACCCTCGCCCACGATGAATGGATCCTCGCGCAACTCGAAACAGCAACCAGGTCCAGCGCTCTGAACCGCAAAGCTGCGGCGTGGACCGCAGCAACCGTCGTTTTGACGACGCTTTCGACCTTAGCGGGCGCTGTTTCATGCCGTAGTTGAAGGTCGAGACGCTCTTAAGTAACTGGCGAGCTTCGGAGCGTGCGGCTTGGTCAGACTGCCTTCCACAGCGCCGAGGTACGTTCTAGGGCGCAATTGCCGTTAGAATGGTACTTCTTTCCTGCTTCTCGAAGTAGTCCCCCTGATTCTCCATTCGATGTCGGAAGTGCTCGTTCTCCGGCGTGGTCACGCCGAAGACGGAACCGCGCCTTAATCGAAGCCCTGGCTCAGACTCTATGCGGCCGATGACGCTGACTGACAGGTCGGAGTTCGCCAAACCCTCAATCGCGCCTTGGGCTGCTGGGTCGACGGCATACAGGATGCCCCAGTCCCCAACGCCAAAAGCGTAGGGAAGTAGGTCCACATCGCGCGAAGCGGCACTCCCCCGTGCGAAAGGATGAAAGGGGAGTGCATCGAAATCGAGCACAGCGCCCAACCCCTCTCCCAGAACATTGAGCACGCTCGCCCCAAGGCCGTCACTTAGATCGCATGCGCTTCGTACGCCATCGACAGTGGCGAGCGCCGCGGCTTCTGACCACGCAGCCTTTGGACGCGATAAGTATTCGACAGCATCTGCTGGAAGCGCGCTGCCACGCTGACACATCCAATAAGCACCGAGAAAACCTCCGACACTTCCGGCAAGGACGAGCAGATCGCCAGCTCTGCCAGCATATCGATCAAAATGCCTGCCTTTGGTCACAGTGCCCACTGCAGCGCCGACTACATTAACACCCAATGCTTCCTTGGTGTCGCCGCCGAGAAAAGCGACTCCACGGCGCTCGCATTCCTCTGCTGCCCCTGCGACGATGGCATTAGCGGTAATTACTGGCGTCTCAGGGCTCATGCTGATCGATAACATGAAGCCCAGGGGGCTTCCGCCGACCGCCAGAATGTCGCTGCAATTCGCGGTGACCGCAATTCGCCCCCACACCCGATAGTCGGACCAACCGTTCAGAGCGGCGATCGGCTGCGCAGCACGATCGATCTTCATTACTAGGTCGATTTCCGGAAGACCGATATCCATCACGCTGGCGTCGTGGCCGAAACCGTTTACGAACCTCGGATCGGCGGAGAGCTGTGGAAGAAGCGTTGCTAGAAAGGCTTTCTCGCCGAGATCCACCATCTTCGTCTGGGTCGGCATTAGCACAATCCTGCCATCACGCGCGCCAATCGTTCCGCCGTGAAAGAGACCGATCCCGACGCCCGCGATCGGACGTGATGTCCGCATGACCGGTATACCTGAGCATGCGACTTCAACGTCGGTGATTGAAATTGGATAGTGACCGTGCGCGCGCTCGTCGGTTTGGCCGAATGAAGGACGTCGCAACCAATCGCGTAGATTTCAGGCGCTTCGACTGCAAATCGGTCCACTTCTAAGACGCTTAGGTCTTCTTGAATGCCGGTAGATCCAGGGGCCTCACACGATCCCGCCGCGTATTCGAGAGAATGCGCGCCCAACGCTAAACCCTGCTCATGCCGCACTTGGAAGAGCCGGTGTTCGAGACCGCCAACATAGCAAACGGACACGAAATCGTAGCAGTGATCATGTGCGTCTTCCGACACGACGGACATAGCGAGATGATCCCACACGTGCACCGCGACACGCGGCCGGTCCAACTCCCAGGGCGTTAGCTGAACACGTCCAAATCCAAGCGGGTGGCCGAAATCAGCGGAAGCACCGCGCACCACATCGCACGCCAGCCGCACCGCGACAGCTCCAATGACGTTCGCTCCGATCGGATCAAGTGTTGCAGACGAAAAACCCTCTCTTTCCAGACGATGGAGGCAATCGTGGAGAAGCGTCAGATCCTCGCTGTGTCCCACAGTTATTTTCCGATCGCTTCTTTGATCGACAGCGGCACACCATCGCCGAAGAATTCCGATCGCTCGTCGCGCATATAGCGGTAGACTTCGCCGTTCCGTGACATGCTTGCCGTATCAGAAAGAAGTTCTTCAATGGTAAGCCAGCGATAGGTGCGCTCCTGTACTTCGAACTTCCGCTTCAGAAAAAGGTCGCGATGCTTCGCCCCGACGCTCATGAGGTAGAACGTGAAGCGATAGTTGGTAAGATGATGGGAGGCCTCGGAGGTCTTCGAATGTCTCACCTCAAGTCCCACGAGCTCGTGCGCCGCGAACGCTTCTTTGGGAAGGCTGAAGCGTTGAGTGGCATATTCGGACACGTCCGACGGATCAGACTGCCCAGGCTGAAGGCTTACATAGGGTAACAGATAGCAGTTCCAAATCGGATCGAAGTAAACCAGCACGTGGCTCGCCCCGCTCTCATCTTTCGCTCGGAAATAGGTCAACGCGTAATGGCGGAGCGGCGAAAGAGATTCTTTTGCAATGTCGTCCATCAACTCCGTCATGCTCGGACGCCGCCATGATTTCAGACCTGCAATGGCCGCCCACAGCGTAAAGCCGACGAAAGCAATGATGGTCCCGTCGCGCCAATCATTCGCTTTAAGACCGTACTTGTCTTTGAAATCGGACACTATGAGGGTAGCGAGTAGCGTGATCGCGATCGCAAGCGGGGTCAGCCAGAACCAGCGTTCCTGGATTCGCTTGGCGAATTCCTGAATGATGATCTGCAGGCGATCGAATCCGATCGTGATCGGGTCCACAAAATGTGCGGTTCGTGCCCCAACCTGCGACTTGCGCCCTACACCCACTCGGATCCCCTCCCATGTCACGAGCCATGCCTGCTTTGTGACGCCAGCGACGGCAAACTAGCATTCACCTCTCACATGCGAGGAGGCGTCCTGCCAGTCAGAAACTGACAGCCATGCGATCGCCGTGAGCACACTCACGCGGCCGACTTTCGCTTTCCTCCCAAATTTGAAACTCGCCGAGTCTCTGTTGGTCGCGCGAGAAGAGAGTTCGCTCGGCTGCCGGACAAGCTTGGTGGCCCCGCCCAATGCCAAGCGGTGAACGCGCACGGCTGAAGCGGCCAAGTTCGGCGAGACAACGCACCCAGAAGAGAGCATGCGTCAGTGCTACTCATCCCTGATCGGCAATACGCCTACGATAATTAGTCGAGTAACCTGCTCGGCTTTATCCCGCACGAAATATGCCTGCAGGTACACCAAGTCCTTACGCATCTGAGAGATAAGCGTGGGCTGAAGTCCAACTTTAAGGTCTGACGGAATACTAAAGCTGTATACGCCTGTTTCACCTTGTATTCGTAGCTTCCCCCATCCGTTCTCCTTGTTGTATTGAATTATGTTTCCGTAGATCGGAGTTATCTCACGGTCGACTTTTGATGTTTCGATCTCGCTCGCCATTCGCCGGTTCAAGTACACGATTGTGGAGGGACCTTTGGCGTTGGTGCCAACGATTTCTAAGCTCGTAGCGCTCTTACGAAGCGCCGTAGCCATTTCACTGACGAGCGGAGCAGACATCGAAATCAACTTCTGCTCTCGGGCCGCGTCAATTTTCGCAATTTCCTTGCGACCAGCTTCCAATCGAGTCTCTCGGTCAATTTCAGCGATGCGTCGCTCAATCAACTCACGAGTTTCCGGGTGTAGTTTCCGGCGCAACTTTTCATCTTGCGCTATCAAGCGCAGCATTTCCTCTATCGTCTCCTCCTTAGTGTTCGCATCGAATCCTTGTGTCCCCAGCAGGGCTGCGTTTGCATTGAGCGAGGACCTGACTCCGTCGTCGTCCCCCTTCTCAATGAGACGCTCAGAAATGTAAGCAAGGAGATCCGATATAGTGAGATCAACAAACTTCTTATCCTCCCCGCTGACCTCCGGAGACTCAGTGTTGATATTGAACGAGCCCCGCGATTGCGCCTGAAGCAAGATGTTGAAATTGGATGAACTGGTGATGTTCTTGACGAACGTGCCATCACGCCGAAACTGCGCCAGCTTCACCATCAGTCGAGCGGCGGCATACTGGAATCTCGATGCCTCATAGAAGTTCATCGAGTTGTCGGAGGCAAGCGCACCTTCGAAATGAAAAGTAATCTTCTCGGCCAAATTACCCCCTTAAACACGGCGACAATGAAACAAGCGAACTTGCCTATAAGCCGTCATGCTGTTTTATAGCTTGCTGTAAACGAGGGTAAAGCGTGAAAGACCTGAGCATTGGCGCCGTCGTGGCTGCGTTGATCGCAGCTTTAGTTTCTCTTTTGGGCCTGGTTATCGGCAAAGAGCAGAAGACTTCTGAATTTCGGCAAGCGTGGATAGACGCACTAAGAGCTGAGTTTGTTAGTTATACTTCGAGTTTGAACCTGATCTCTGACAAGCTCAGAGCGAGGTATCCCTCGACGACCGCCAAAGTTGCCGAGCTAACTGGCGCGTATGAACAGCTCAATCGCGCTAGCTTCGCTATAAAACTGCGCCTCAATCCGAAGGAGCAGGCGACCACTGATTTACTCAGTGCGATGAGCGACTTCGAGGCTCTTGCACAGGATGACACTAACTTCACACCTAGCAACATCAGGCCTCTGCAGGACAAGTTTACGTCGACTTCGCAGGAGCTTCTGAAGAATGAGTGGGATCGCGTAAAAAAAGGTGAACCTACCTTCCGCGTAGCTAAACGCGGCAGCTTCATTGCACTTGTGGTTATCCTGGTAGTATTCGTTGCCCGCCTCGCGTCAGCTTACTTGCCGCCGCGACAACCACCAAACGCCGTACTACTCACCCGCACCGAGGCTCAGCATGCTGAGGTCTGCGTAAGAGACTGGGCCTCCCGGCTCGCCAGCGCTCCTGAATCCGCGTCGATGGTCGCGGACGAAATCGTGTTCGCTTGCGCCAAACCCATCAGTGCTAAACTTGCTACAGAGCCGCAAAATCCGGGCGCGTCATACGATCCGAAGAAAGACGCTCTCCTTTCGGTGCTTCAAGTCAGGGCCGAGAAGGATTGAAGCCTAGCGCATCCAGTCGATCTGAAAACCTGAGACGGATGGGATGAGATAGCCGCAGCGGATGAGGCAGCGCCTACACCCGTCAGAATTTCTTTGGCCCGCTAGAAAAGCCGCTGAATGGTTGACGCTGACAAGTGCCCTTGTCGATCTCGTCCTCCATCAAGATCGTGTCTTCGCCAGTTTGCCGGTCAAGCAGATGTTCAAATTTCGGTTCGCCAAGCCCTGAACGCTCCAGCACAATAACGTTTGGCTGCACGTCTGTGATCGGGATGGTCGCCTTGCACATGTCCATGCAAAAGCGTTTTGCGGCTAGATCAATTCGGTAGTGAGCTGTGTAGGGTTTGTTCAACGATGAATCGACGTGCTCCTCACTCCCTGAACAAACTAGATCGAACCTGGCGCCGGGGTGCGTGCTAGAGGCAAGCGCGACACCAAGGAGAAACAGTTTCATGCGACCCCTCCTTTAATGAGCGCAGCCAATTTTTAGCTTCGGCTTCGCCAACGCTGTCCGGCGCACGGATTTACCTGAGGAGAGGAACGTAACTGCGCACGACGTTGCCGTTCCGCCTTTTCGAGCACCTGAAGTGAACTTCTGATCGGCAATCAAGTCAAGTGCAGCAGTCAGAGCTAGCTTAGGCGCTACTCAGCAGCCTTGCCAAAGCGTGTTGAAGAACGCTGAGATGATTTGTCCAAGGTGCCATCATCGAACGACACACTAAATCAGTCACCATCACGCTCCGCGTAAAAGCCGGCAAAGCCGTTGTAGCCGCCGAAGGTATTCTTAGCGTCGACTTCGCCGCGGGCATCTTCACTGTTGAACGAAGTCCAAGTGGACATTGAGAAGGCCGCCAAGCAGACCTCATTCCAGCAAGGCTGCATAGTCCGTGCTTACGCGGTGCTGCCGTAACCGCTTAGAAGGCGCTCCTTACCTGACTGAAGCTCGTGATTGGATGTCAGCGGTCCTGCGGCCCAAACGATTCGACTCGAATTTAGAGACCGTGCTTCTTCAATTCTTTGATCAGAATGTGCACCTCAGTTGACGGATTTGCTTCACCTGAACTCTCGGCCTCTTTGAATGCTCTTTCTGCATTTTCAATCGCAAACTCAGTTTTATCGAGAAGTGTCTCGATCACAGCGATGTTACCTTTCCCGTACTCGGGCAGGTAGTCTTTCAGCTTGCTCACGGCACAATCTGCGGCTGACTTTTTCCCTTCCGGAGCGAACGGTGATCGTGAATAGACAAAGTGCAGAATGAACCAGAACTCAAAGCAAGGATACGATTTGATCGTCCTGAACGTCCTTCCCGCTTTGAGAGCTTTGTTGTACCCTTCAGCTTCCTGCACAGCCTGAGCGAAGTTCGCATGTGAATCGCGATCGATCACGCAGCAGCAGTGGTCGATGCCCGTATCTGCCTTCATGAGCGCCTTCGCGTGTCGCACAATACCGAGCGGATCGCTGCCGCAGTCCCGCTTCGCGATCTCCAAGCTAACATTGGCCGCTCGGAGAAGACCGAGGAACAAGGAAAAATATATCCTCTCGGTTTTCTGACCCTCGCAAACGAGCAGAATTCGCTCTTTTGGTTTTCTTGTCGCACCGCGCCGCCGGGTCTCGAACAAGTTTCTCCTAGTGGGCATCAGCTAACTCAGCACTCGGCAGATCCTCAATAGCTTGGCCGATCGCCGGAACACCTCCATAGCGCCCGCCTAAGTATCCCTTCTCAAGCGCCTCTCCCTTCCGCGGCGAGTAATCGGACAGGGGAACAAGTTCGCTTCGGCCGAACCGGTCTTTTTCCACGAACCAGATTTGATCTCGACGAAAGTACGAATCACGCAAAAGACTTGTATCGTGCGAGGTAAAGATTAGCTGTGCTCGCCGCTTGTTAAGTTGCGGATCTGAAAACGCCTCGACAAGCGTCTTTAAAATGAGGGGGTGCAAACTCGTGTTAATCTCATCGATGATCAAACAATAACCATTGGCGAGCGTGTCAAATATGGGTCCGGCAAGGCCAAAGAGAGCGTTAGTTCCGCTAGACTCGTCCGACAGGTCTAAAGGCACAGGCAATCCATCAGTGTCGTGGTGAATAAATTTAACGCGGCGCCTCTTTTTCCGAGATGTTGGCATGTTCTGGATAAACTCAGGAGTGAAAGTGCCTCTTAACAATTCCTCGCTAACGTCTTCCTCTTCTACAACAATGTCCTCGATATCAATATCGAGCCTTTTCAGGAACTTTAGGATGCGTTTTTTATGCTCCTCGTCTAAGCATTGTCCTGCCGTGTAATCAGCATATGAGATGTTCGCTGCATCGATCGCTCGGAGATATTTTGTGAGCCATTCGAAAGGCTCTCGGAGAGCCTCGGCGTTAAGTTGAACGGCCGTAGATAAGAAGAGAGCATTCTGGCGGGTCGAGGACCTCCACAACGCCTTCTCACCCTTCAGGTCATCGGAGAAAGAGTATTCCTCTTCCTCACTATCTGGATCTAGGAGCCGTTCGTAAATCCTCCTGAACCGTACCGTTCGATCTGCCGCGGAAAGTGACTCTCCCGTTATCCTCTGCCGATTGAATGAAAACTGATACTGGAAGATTTTGTCGTTTACGGAAAACAGAACACGAACGTGAGTGTCCCTTCCCTTCAAACTCGAATCGAGAAGGTTCGGGGTGAACGGTATTTCTTCGCCTTCTTGCGACGACGAAGAAGAAGTGCGCACAAACCGTCGCACCCACGACATCGCACCCACTAAGGTCGATTTACCGCTACCATTCTTTCCAAGGATAATAGCCGAATTGAGGACCTCGAGATTGTGAGGAGGATCGACGCGGAGAACCCGTCCCGGCGTTTGATCTTTCAGCTTAGATGCAATTAGGCTCAGCGTCTGCTCAGCGGCAAACGATCCGTAGTTGGAGAGGGAAAATTCGATTAACATTGCGTCCTCCAGCTCGGTTAATGCAGATAGTCTGCAAAAAACGAGTTAAAATCCGTATAATGGTACCGATTTCGGATTTCAAGCGAATGGAAGGTTAAACGTGTGGTGAGCCGCTTGAGTAGTCCTGCCGCCGTCATCGCGCCCGAGTCGATCAATCGTTGGGATCGTGAAACAACCGCACGCGTGCGTTCTCGACGCGTGATCTCGAGAGATATCGTGCCTTTCCACGCTTGACGGAGGAGTTCCGCCGACAACTGATCACGACAGCGGCAGAATACGAGGCTCGGGCACGACAAGCTCCAAGCTCCGTGGAAGAGCCGCGAAACGAGCACAGGGCCTCACCGCCTGCCGACCCGAAGGAAGCAGCTGAGCCCTTGACACTCTCAATCAGGGATGCAGGCGGACTGCTCGGTATCGGTCGCTCACAATCTACAGGCTGATTGGGGATCGGGCGCTTGAGACCGTTAAAATCGGTCACCGGACATTGATAAAGACTGCGTCTATTCGGAAGCTCGTGGAAGCTCAGGAGTACGTCCCGTCAGTCCGCCAGCGCGCGAGCCTTGATTGCCCGGTGCTTACGCGAAACAGGATTTGAGGCCCCTGCCCTCATCAGACCCGCAGACCTGAACTTAGCAGTTCTCCTCGCCCACCTTCTTGGGAAGGAGCCAGCAGTTGAAGAGACGCGCTGGAGTTGTTCCGCTGCTGGGGTGCGGTTGAAAGGGAGACGCCAGGTAAGTGGACGGTCGGTTCGCGCTCGCGCATGCCTAAGAACAGCCGTTCATCCAGAAGCAGCGGAGGCGTTGAGACTGAGACCGGTCCGACCAACGCTCGATTGCCAGCTGGCGACCGAGCGAGAGGCTAGTTCAGCAGCGTCAAGTCCTCGTCAAGGAAGGCTTTGACCGGTGTTCCCGCGGGCATTCGCGCGCTCGTCCCAGTTACGAGAAAGCCGGCGATGGGAACAAACGCAATTGCCGCAACCACGCCCGCCGTCCCTGTTGAGCCATGCTCATTGAACACGCCGGACAAACGGATCTGACGATCTCCGACACGAGTGTACAGGGCCCTAGCAGTAAAATGTCCCGACTTGCCCCACATCCCTTTGTTCTGGACATCGGTCACCTCGGCGTCTGCGGGACTCCCCGCTGGGATCACGATCCGGTTGCCCAGCATCACGTTTTCGGCAACCTCAAGGTGAATCCGTTGTCCCTCCTTGAGGCTCTTGTGCTCCGTAGTAAGGGGCTCGACGGTCCGAAGCAGAACCTCCGCTCCCGCACGCAAGGTCGAAGTCGGCGCAGCCGGAGCAATCGTCGCCAACGTCGGCGGAGTTGGCTGCGCGGGAGCTTGAAAGGCCACTGAGGGCGTTTGAGCGCCCACGTTCGAAGCCGTGAACAAAGCAATCAAAGCTATCCTATTCATTCCCCCCCCCGATGAGCGTATTTGAGAGCTGCGTGAGGCGCTGCACGTACTCACGATCCCTGCTTGCGAACGAACTTCTGTCCAAACTCGGTAAAGTCGGACTTAAACGCGTTGATCAGGGCGCTGCTTGCAGCTGTCACATCCTGACCTTCTTCCGGCAGTTTCACATCGATCGCGTGATTTGCTGAATCCTTGTAGTCAATGAACTTCCTTTTCCCGTCACTGCCACGCACCAGGATCATCGTCCGCATCTTTCCTTTGGTGGTCGCTGTCTTCACATAAAGCAGCTGGCGAACGACAACGTCGTAATAACATGGCGCGGACGACGCGCTCAGGCGGCCAATCGTAGCGCTGTTCAGTTCGATACCCTCATCGTGGGTGATGACGTTAGACGCAGGGAGATTGAGCAGCCTGGGCAGGCTAAGTTCGCGCAAAGCGCGCGCTTGTGCCGCTGAATCGAGCGCGCCGGTGATGAACGCCTTGTCACGCTTGTTCCGATCGGCATTTGTGGCGGCGTCGATCATCCCGCCAACCAACCCGAACATCGCTCCCCAGCCCGTCGTGATCGCCGTAACTCGTGCGGCCGGCCAGACGTGCATTTCGCAAACTGGCGCGACGTCGGTTTTCGAACGATCCGCTGCACCTGCAACAGGCATAGTCGACTGGGTGGGAGCTTCTTGGGCATGCGCCGGACCCGCAAAAACAGCGACCCCGAGAGCGGCGGCAGCGAACGTGATATTACCATAGCTCATCCGTTACTCCGCATTTGTCAGCGACGTAGAAAATGCTCGTCCCTAATGAATTTGTGGATTGCGGACGTGAATCCCGCTTCGAGAGCTGCTTGGGTCGCGCTTACGTCACCCGCACCGAGGTCGACGGTGTCGACGCT
Organism: Sphingomicrobium sp.; assembly: GCA_035944075.1. GTDB lineage: Bacteria > Pseudomonadota > Alphaproteobacteria > Sphingomonadales > Sphingomonadaceae > Sphingomicrobium. Next base: position 781 of record DASZBO010000102.1, on the reverse strand, counting down.
CATCGCGCCGTAGGTCGCGGCCCTCCAGTCCGGAGAGCGCCACCGCTTGGCGATCATCATCACGCGCACCGATCTCGAGGAAAACGTGGCGCGTTCGACCAGTACCGAATGGACGAGCAACTCATCATAGCAGCCGACGTGATTGCCAATCAGCGGAACGTCCCTGGCGAGGTCATCCTGCGGCGGCGGCGGCGCATCATGAATAACGATCTTCAGTCCGGGCATTGCGCGCAGTTCGGCCCAGTCGATCTTGGCCAGGAGTGCACGCTGCGCCGCTGTATTCAGTACATCGGCATGCATTGCCGGGTATCCACGGATGCCACGCTTATCGCCATCGACAGCTCCTCCGTGAAACCAACCGGAATACGAGGAATGCGCATCGCTTCCAGGCCAAACGTGAAGGACGCAGTCCTGAGCCTGGGACAGAGCGAACTTCGGCGGAGCGATGATCGCCGCGATCGGTTGGCGAGGCGATTGGAGAGCCTCCGCGCCGGCACCCATGCAAGCACTCAGTAGTGCAATCGTCCCCCAGACGCAGAGACGCGACCGAAAACGCATAAGAACTTAACTCCCCCCGTCCAGAGCTTAATCGCTTTTATTGATCACGCAAGCGGCTGGGAGAGGTCTGAACTTGGCCGGAGCACGAACCCGCTGCGCGGGACTGGTGCCGGTGACGAGGTAAGCGCCAACACGGAACCACTCCGCGTGGATTGAGCGGCCACTGTGACGGTCGGAACATCGCGGCTCCTTCAACAAGGAGTCGAACGATGAACGAGCTTAT
>DASZBO010000101.1:0-11015 GCA_035944075.1 Sphingomicrobium sp. | reverse complement strand
ATCCGGGCGCAGTCGCCGCAATTCGCGAGACCCTTGAGGAAACCGCGGTGCCCGTTGGCCTGGTTCCGGCTCCCACCCCTGCGCTGGCCCGGGAATTGCAGGGCGCGCTCATCGCTGGTCGGCCGCTTGGCGATCTCCTCGCGGCAAGCCGGCTTCAAATGGACACTGCCGCGCTTATCCCTTTTGCCCGGTGGGTGCCGAAGTTTCACGCTATTCGGCGGTTCGATACCCTGTTTTTCGTTGCGCTCTGCCCAGAAGGGCAGTGGGAACCCCAAGTCGTAGAGGGGGAGTGCGCCGGTGCCGCCTGGATCAGTGCGTCCGAGCTCCTGGAGCGCGACCGTCGCGGGGAAGCGCGGTTGATCTTCCCTACTCGCCGGAACCTTGAGCGCCTGGCACAGCACGCAACGTTTGAAGCGATCCGTGCCGATGCGCTTGCTCACTCGATCGAGCCCGTGAGCCCGTGGGTTGAGGAGCGCGGAGGCGAACAGTTCATCACCATTCCGGACCATCTGGGCTATCCCGTTACCGAGGAGCGGCTCGAGGGCCTTTGGCGCGGCTGATCGCGATGTTGATTCGATGAACCTACAAATGAAAAAGGGGACCCGCCCCCCGGCGGGTCCCCTTTAATGCCTGAACGGGCTTACGCTTATTTCAGGTGGTTCGAGAGATGCTTGTTCATCTCGAACATGCTGACTTTGTCCTTTCCGCCGAAGACCTTCTTCAGCTTGTCGTCAGCAAGGATTTCCCTCTTGTTCTGAGGGTTCTGCAGGTTGTTCTTGCGAATGTGGTCCCACACCTTCGAAACGACCTGGCTGCGCGGAAGCGGTTCACTGCCGCAGATCTGCGCGAGATCGGCTGAAGGGGTAACCGGGCGGGCCAGTCCGCCCCCTGCTTTACGACTGCCTTGTGCCATCATGGCCCTCCTGTTGTTTCAATTTAGGGATAGAGCGCAAAGCTTAGCGCTTTGCAATGCTATTGCAGAGAGAAAATCAGCGATTTTCTCAAGTGAATGGAACAACCCGGTTCTGGGCATCGTGACCGATGTCAGCACGGCCGCCGAACAGAATGGCCGAACGAGCGCACCATTGTTCAACGATAGTGGCTTCGTTCAAGCCAAAAGCAGGCTCGTTCGCGAGGATGTCGCTGACCCGCCCCAGTCGCAAGCGGCGGACTTTCTGCAAGGACGGACTCGCGGTCACGTGGAACATCGAACGATCAAACCGATACAGGTGCTCCCCCACATCCTCGATCAATAGGTCCACGCCCGTGAAGTCCGGCTCAAGCGAGGTTCCAAGGAGATTCGAAAGGACCGTCAGGTTGAAGGCCATTGCGGCTCCATCAAGAGCGGGTTCGAGCGCGCCAGAATCGCGTCGGACGAGCCAGTCGAGTGCGCGATTGACCGCCTGCTCGCCGCCGCTTCGCAAGACGTCCTGAGGCATCGGGCCCCACGCGACGTTCAGTCCGGCCTTGTGAAAGCCGGCGAGCAGAAAGCCCGCATCGCTGTAGCCCATGTAAAGTTTCGATGCTGCCGCTCCGGGGAGGTCAGCCACTGCCGCCTCGGCAATGCGGTTCGAGCCATAGCCGCCCCGAGCAAACCACACCGCATCGATCGAGGGGTCCGCCATCACCTCGCGCAAGGCGGCGAGCCGCTCCGCGTCGGGACCCGCAAAATGGCCGTCCGACAGAAAACATTGTTGATGGATGACGAGCTCGCAGTCGGCGCGCTTGCCAATAATGGACTGGACGGCGCGTGCAGCGTCCGGGCTAAGCGTGCAGCTTGGGGCGACGATCGCAATGCGCATCGGTGCCTTAAAACGCCTTGGTAATCACTTCGCAAGCATCGAGGTCTAGCCTCACTGTGAGGCTCGACAGGGCCTCTGCGCAAAAGCGGAGTGCATTAATGTCTCACGTCCTCGTCTTTGAGCGAGCATCCCCCTCGTTCGCCGCGAGCCTCGCGCAACGCGGCCACCACATTGTTTATCGGGCCAACTCATCCAATCACTGCCCAGGTTGCGGGCGGTCGCATTGGTACATCGGACGGGTGAGTGCCGAGTGCGGCTTCTGCGGCACCGCAATTCCTCTCGCCGAAGCCCGGCGGGACGAGGTCATTACCCCTGCCCCCCGTCCGACCAGCATTTCTTCGCCGGACGAGCGCAAGCACCAGCGCATGTCCGCAAAGGGCCGCAAGCTCCAACTGCTTATCGACGGCTCGCCGACGAGCTTCGCGCTCGAGAATATTTCGGAAGGCGGAGCCATGGGAGAAAATCCGGCCGAACTCGCGCCGGGCGCCAAAGTCGACGTCCGGTTCGAAGGCGGGCTGCTCGTGCCGGCGGTCGTCAAGTGGGCCGAGGACGGACTGGTGGGCCTCGCATTTAGCAGCCCGGTTATTCTCGATCGTTCCGACCAGCCGGCAAATTAGCCTTCGGCTTTGATGCAGTAGCGCGTTCGCGCGTTATCGTGCAGCTTCCCCTTCCTGCTTTGGGAGGGATCATTGAATAGACGTGTCGCGCTTGGCGCTGTGATTGCCGCCTTCTTTGTCGTGTCTGCGGCGCCCCCGGCAGCCGACTATAGCGTTCTGATCCGCGGCGGCACCATTTATGATGGTTCCGGCAGCAATCCGTACGTCGGCGATGTCGCCCTCAGCGGCGACAAGATCGTGTTTGTCGGGCGGCACGCGCCCGGCCGCGCTGCAAACATTATCGATGCATCCGGAAAAGCAGTCTCGCCGGGCTTCATCAACATGCTGAGCTGGGCTGTAGAGAGCCTGATCGCCGATGGACGCGGAATGGGCGACACATATCAAGGCGTCACACTGGAGGTCTTCGGCGAGGGCGATTCAATGGGTCCGTACACGCCGGAGATGAAGCGACTGCAGCTGCGCCGGCAAGGGGACATCAAATTCCCGATCGCTTGGACCACCCTTGGCCAATATCTCGATTGGATCACCAAGCGTGGGGTGACACCGAACATTGCCTCGTTCGTTGGCGCAACCACGATTAGGGTTCACGAGCTCGGTGAACGGGACGTGCAACCAACGCCCAGGCAGTTGACGCGCATGCGCGCGCTCGTCCGCCAGGCAATGCGCGAAGGCGCGCTTGGCGTCGGTTCCTCGCTCATTTACGCGCCAGCGACTTATGCGAAGACACCGGAGCTCACGGCGCTTGCAAGCGAGGCCGGCAAGTGCGGCGGCATGTACATCAGCCACATTCGCGACGAGGGCCCCAAGCTTCTCGAAGCGATTGACGAACTGGTGACGATCGCACGCAACGCGCACGCACCCGCCGAGATTTATCATTACAAGCAAGCAGGTACCGATAACTGGGCGAAGATCGACGCTGCCATTGCACGAGTGAACGATGCCCGGGCAAGCGGGCAGCGGATCACGGCCGACATGTATTCTTATGCGGCCAGCTCAACCGGATTCGACGCGGCCTTTCCGACATGGATGCAGGATGGCGGCCTTGAAGCATGGATCGGCCGCCTAAAGGATCAGGGAATGCGAGCGCGCGCGATTGCCCAGATGCACGGGCCCGGCGCATCCGAGAATACCAAGCTCGTTACGGAAGAACCCGACAAGGTGCTGCTCGTCGGCTTCAAGAATCCCAAGCTCAAGCCCTTGACGGGCAAAACCCTCGGCGCCGTAGCGCGAGAGAGGCACAGGTCGCCGGAGGAAACGGCGGCCGATCTCATCGTTGAGGACGGATCTCGGATCCAGGTCATCTATTTTTCGATGAGCGAAGCCAATGTGAAGCGTGAAGTCGCGTTGCCGTGGATGAGCTTCGGTTCGGATGCGGGAAGCCAGGCCCCCGAAGGGGTGTTTCTGAAGTCGAGCACGCACCCGCGAGCCTATGGCAACGTCGCGCGGCTGCTTGGTCATTATGTGCGCGATGAACATTCGACGACGCTTCAGGACGCAATACACCGCCTGACTTCCCTTCCCGCTTCGAACCTCAGCATTCGCCAGCGTGGCGCGCTGAAGGCCGGCTATTATGCCGATGTCGTGGTGTTCGACCCCTCTAAGGTTCGCGACAATGGCACGTACGAGAAGCCGCAACAGCTTGCGAGCGGCGTCGAGGACGTCTTCGTCAACGGCGTCGAGGTCCTGAAGGACGGCCGACATACCGGCGCCAAGCCGGGTCGGGTTGTTCGCGGTCCCGGCTGGACCGGATGGCCTCGTGGGGGAGCATGTCGCTAGCCAATCCGCGCGCCAGCCAATAGGGCAGCGGCATGATCGATTCCCCAATCTTTTTCAGCGGTATCGGTGGAAGCGGCATGCTTCCCCTCGCTTCGATCGTGCGTGCGAGCGGAGCAAAGGTTGCCGGATCGGACCGGTCACTTGACGCCGGGCGCACACCGCACAAGTTCGACTACCTGCGCTCCCTTGGCATTCAGCTATTTCCGCAAGATGGATCGGGTCTGCAGGAAGGGATGACACTCGTCACGTCGGCGGCGGTTGAACCGAACGTACCGGACGTGAAGCGCGCGCGGGAGCTGGGCCTCCAGCACTTCACGCGTCCGCAATTCCTGGCCCGCTTGCTAAATGCAGCGCAGCGAAGCATCGCCGTCGGCGGCACAAGTGGCAAGTCCACGGTCACGGGAATGATCGGGTGGATCCTCCACGCTGGGCACCGGCAGCCGACCGTGATGAACGGGGCTGTCATGAAGAATTTCGTGACTCCTTCTGCACCGTTCGCAAGCGCGCTTGTTGGTGACCCCGAGTTGTTCGTGAGCGAGGTCGACGAAAGCGACGGATCGATTGCCCTCTACAAGCCCGACGTGGCGGTGCTTACGAACATCAGCCTCGATCACAAGGAAATGAACGAACTGCGACAATTGTTCGCCGGCTTCCTCAATGCCGCCAAGAAAGCCGTTCTCAATCTCGACGATCCCGAAACACGAATCCTCGCGGAAGCCGTGCCCGCCGAGAAAGTTGTGGGCTATGGCTTCGACAGCCCGGGGGCAGCGTTCATGGGAAAAGACCTGAAGCTTGAGCCGAACGGCGTCACCTTTGCACTTGAGGCCGAAGGCAGCCGGCACGAGGTGCGGCTGGCGGTGCCGGGTCGTCACAATGCTTCGAACGCCCTCGCCGCAATCGCAGCGGCCCGGCTGCTTGGTATCCGGGTAGAAGATGCCGTCGGCGCTCTAGTCCGTTTCGAAGGCTTGAGACGTCGGCTGGACGTGGTCGGTGAGGCCAGAGGAATAACCGTCATCGACGACTTTGCGCACAACCCCGACAAGATTGCTGCGAGTCTCGCAACCTTGCGTGCACACCCGGGTCGCCTTCTGATCATGTTCCAGCCCCATGGCTACGGGCCGCTCGCGAAGATGGGCGAGCCGTTGGCGGAGAGCCTTTCGGAAGGCATGGCGATCGCGGACCAACTGTTTCTTCCCGACCCGGTCTATCAGGGAGGCACGGTCCTCAAGGTGCACGGATCTGACTGGCTCGCGGAACAGATCCGATCTTACGGAAAGCAGGCCCAGCATGTGCCCGAACGCACGGATATCGCTGCCAAACTGGTCGCCGAGGCAAAGGGGGGCGACCGAATTGTGATAATGGGCGCCCGCGATGACACGCTGATCGATTTCGCGCGCGATATCCTCGAGAGACTTCAGTATTCGTGTTGACCTCGTCTGGGAAAGCCGAACACCTGAAGGGCTCGCCGGACATTGAAACCAGTTCCCGTATCGCGAAGTTGATCACGGATGGCTAAAGCCGGAACGGTTACAGGGTGGAAGCTTTCGAGCGATGACCGCGCAGTCCTCCTTGGGCGCTTTCCACCCCGATATGAAAACGTGATCGCCGATCACGTGACGCTTCGCGCTGGTGCGCCGTTTTCAACGGCACTGCCACGCAAGCCCGCAGCCGCGCGGATTGTCGGTCACGCTGATGACGGCCGGGGTGTCGAGTGCATGGTCGTTGAACTCGATGGCACGACGAGCCGCCCGGACGGCTCGACCTACCATATCACGTGGTCAATCGGCTGCGACCGGAAGGCGCGCGAGAGCAATGATGTCCTGCGCGAAAAGGCTTGGGAGCCCCTTTCGACGCCCGCCGAACTCACCCTCGAGCCCGCGCGTTTCTGATGGCCCAGCCTCGGCTGTTTCTCGATGCGGACGGCGTGCTTGCCGACTTCGACAAAGGCGCGACAACACTGCTTGGCATGACGCCACGTGCGTATGAAGCCAAGCATGGCCGCACTGCATTCTGGAAGCGGCTTGCAGCGGCAAATAACTTTTACGGTACTTTGCCTCCGATGCCCGATGCCGACGCGCTGTTCGAGGCGGTGAAGCACCTGCAGCCCACCATCCTTACCGGACTTCCGCTAGGCAGCTGGGCTGCGCCGCAGAAGGTCGAGTGGGCAGCTTCCCATTTTCCCGGCGTTCCGATCATCACCTGCATGGCACGGGACAAGCACGAGCACATGCATCCCGGCGACGTTTTGGTCGACGATCGGGAAAATCATCGTGCAGTCTATGAAGCAGCGGGAGTTACCTTCGTGCATCACAAGAATGCCAAGGACAGCCTTACGAAACTTGCGAAGATTTACCCGTCCGTGACGGTAAAAGCCTGATCCTCAGGCCGCGGCCTTCAGATCCACTTTCTCCACCCACTCCGGCCAGAACACCGGCTCGCGGCTCGACCAGCCCGGAGCTGTCGCGGCGCTTTCACTGATCGATTGCAGGAGCGTGCGTCGACGGTCCGGATGCAGGTGCGGCAAGGCCGCAGCGGCACAGAACGCGCTGGGGAGCCATGGACGAGCCGCGGCGCCGATCAGGCGCTCGTAGAGGAAACGATACGCAGCAAAGTTCGGCAGGCGGTCCTGCCCAAGGTCAAATGCAGAAATGGTGATCAGCATCCCAACGAACGGCTCGATCATATCGAGCCCGCTGTCATCGGGCACTTGAAGACGCAGATGATCGAGCTGCTTGTAGAGGCGCGCCTGGGCGCGGATTGAAGCGCCTTCGCCCTCATCGCGAGCCCAGCATTCGATCGGGTCGCGGCGACCGTAAGCCACATCGATTGACCGCCGGATGTAGCGTTGCGTAGCCTTCGAAAAGCCCGCGAACTCTTTCATCTCCGAGATCAGCATCGCGCCGCTTGCCGGCTGGCTGGTCCGCGTAATCATGAACCCGACTCCTTTCGCCCTGGAGGGATCATGCGGCGCAGATGGTTGCATATTGCTTAACCACAGTCCCACCCCCGGTTCAGATTGAATCAGAGGGGAGTCACGTCGTCTAGGCCAGAAATTGACGGCATTCCGGAAAACTGTGGATTGTTGATTTAGGGCAACGGAGGCTCCGTTTTGCGCCCCGATGCGCGCGTGCCCTAGTCGTCGGGAAACGCCGAAGACGGCGCTGGTTCGCGCGAATTCCCCGGCTGCGAGGCGGCTGGCGGATCGGAAGCATCCATCGACTCATCGCTGCCGACGTCAACCTTCAACTGCTCGTCATCGGGGCTTTGCCGGAGCTTCCGCTCGAGTTCGCGATCCGGCGGCGCCGAAAAAACGGCGGGCGGCACTCCATCGGCTTGGTCTTTGCCTGCATTCACAGCACCGTCTCCATCACGTACCATTGCAGCCTAGCAACGAGCAAAACCGCCTCGGCGTTCCGCAACCCGTCCCGTTTCGACCGGATGGTCCGGCGCTTCTGCCAATGGGCAAGCGGTGGTTTGCGGCGGGAGAGATTTGGGACATGAACGTACCGATGCTCATGATGCCTCCTCCGACTGCTAAGACGCGGTTTCGTGACTGGCCCTTCGCCGTCAAGTCGATCCTCGGCTTCTGGCTTTTCTACGCTCTCACGGTCGTCATCCGCGCGTTCCTTGGCACGGACCCATGGACAATGGTCGAGAACAAGCTGGCGGTGGTGGTCTTCGGCATTGTCATCAACGGCCTCATCTACGTCACCATCGCCGCGTTCACGACGGGGGCGACGGTCCGCCGAAAAGTTATCGTTGCAGCGATCAGTTGCGTCGTTGGATCAGTCATCCTTGGCAGCGCCCTAATCGCTACGGAAGACTGGATGCGCGAAAGCAAGGAGGAACACCGTTTCCAGGCCCGCGAGGGTTTCACCGTCGTCGAAATAGGGAATCAGCTGCGGATTGAACGGACCGCTCAAGAGCCCCTGGTTCTGACAATACCCAAGGTGCATGAACTCGATGGGATGCAGCGCATCCGTTATGCGCTCGATTTTGCCGTCACTTGGTTATTCTTCTTTATTGGCTGGACCGCCTTCTACATCGCGAGTGAAGCGCAGGCCACTGCGCTGGGCGCGCAGCGGCGTCTTGCCGATGCCGAAAGCGCGGCACAGGCGGCGCAGGTTCGGGCTCTTCGGTATCAGGTCAATCCGCACTTCCTGTTCAACACGCTCAATTCCCTTTCGTCGTTGGTGATGACCGGGCGCACCGATCGTGCCGAGACGATGCTGCTTGCGCTTTCAACCTTCTTTCGCACGAGCCTCTCGCTCGATCCGAGTGCGGACGTCAGTCTCGCCGAGGAGATCGGGCTACAGCGCCTCTATCTCGACATCGAAATGGCCCGCTTTCCCGACCGGCTAAACGTCGAAATCGACGTCCCGACCGAACTCGAGCTCGCGCGTATGCCAGCCCTGCTGCTGCAGCCGATTGTCGAAAATGCGATCAAGTACGGTGTATCGAAGAGCCGAAAGGCCGTGGTGATCCGGATTGAGGCGCGCCACCTCGACAACCATCGGATTGTCGTCGAGATCAGCAATCGTCTGAAGCATGGCGGTAAGGAGGATCTCCCATCCGCGACCCACGAAGGAACCGGGCTCGGTCTCGCCAACGTCTGTCAGCGGCTCGAAGCCCGATGGGGCGCACGAGCGAGCTGCCGGTATGGGCCGATGAACAGCGGCGGCTTCAAAGTGTCACTCACAATGCCGGTGGAAACGAATGGCTGAGGCTGAAGCGCTGCGCGTTCTGATCGCGGATGACGAACCCCTTGCGGCGGAGCGCCTGCAGCTGCTGCTGGCTCGCGCCGAAGGCGCACAGCTCGTCGGAACAGCGAGCGATGGCGACAGCGCGATAAACCTGACGCAGGTGCTTCACCCCGACGTGCTGCTCCTCGACATCGCCATGCCGGGTCTCGATGGAATCGGCGTCGCTCGGGCGCTTGCGGCACAGACCCCCTCGCCCGCCGTGGTGTTTGTCACGGCATTCGATCAATTCGCCGTAGCTGCATTTGAAGTCGAGGCCGTCGATTATCTGATGAAGCCGGTGGATCCGGACCGGCTGCAGCGTGCACTCGACCGGGCCCGATCCTACCTGCAGCAACGAAGCGCCGAGCCCGCGCAGTCCGCCGCGTCTCAATGGCTCGAGGAATTCTGGGCATCGGACTTGTCGGGTCTCGTGCGGATCGCGGCGCGCGACGTCGATCGGGTCTCCGCCGAGCGCGACTACATGCGGCTCCATGTCGGCAGAAGAAGCTGGCTCATCCATCATTCAATGGCGGCGCTCGAGGAAGGGTTGAACCCGGAGCTCTTCGTCCGGCTTCATCGCTCTGCAATCGTGCGCAAGGACTTCATTTCGGGATTTACCCGAAATGCGTCAGGGCGCTGGATTGCTCGTTTATCGGACGGAACCGAACAACCGGTCGGACGACTCTACTCCGACCGAGTCCGCGCGATCGCTGGACGCTGAGGAAAGGGCCGCCGCGGGTTCCGAAGGTTCGGAAAGCGCGACGGCGAGTTGGGCTAACCGTTCGCCAGTTAATGGGCGGTGACGACTACGGATGTCGCCTCGAGCACGGTGACACTGGGATGCTGGGCGCTTGCGATCGCCGCCCGGTATGCCGGCTGCGCGTCGGCGATGGCACCGTCCCGGCATTCGGTTACAGCCCGCGCAAATACGAGGTCGAGGCGATCCGCGGTCTCGCACACGTTGCTGGCTGCGAATGCGATGCGCCGCTTCAGTTTCTGCTGGCCCACACGGGTCGCAAGATTGAGGTCGGCATAGGAAACGCGGGCCGAATGCTGTTCGGCGGCAAAGCCCACCGTCGGGATGACAAGCGCTGCGGCAACCGCGAGTGCGGCGAGCGCGGGAAGGGTCTTCAACATGTCATTCTCCCTTTGAGCGACGCGGGGCGGCTGGGGAACTGGGGAAGGAAACCCCGCGTCGCACCGACTAAATGCGCCCGCACCGCCGCGCCGTCGCGCGTTGCTCGACGGCGGCACAACGATTCTCTGCAGCTCGACAAAAGCCGCTCATCGACGGCCTAATCGACAAACGGTGGTCAGCCCGCGTTCAGCTTTTCGCGGCCCGTTTTGTGGTTCGATCGACAATCGCGGCGAGCGCCACGTCATGGGTTACGTTGCCGACGGTGCGGAAGATGTCGGGGATCATCTCGACGGCGACCAGCAAGCCAAGGGGGGCAATCGGCACGCCAAGCGCGAGTGCAATGGGTGCGATCGAGCTGATGTAGCTCACCTCACCGGGCAGACTGACAGCGCCGTAGCTCATCACGGCTCCAACAGCAGTTGCCGCAATCATCTGTGCGAGACTTGGATGAAGGCCGAGCCAGTGGGCGACATAGAAAGCCACTGCAACGTTCATCGCCGGGCCCGTCGCACGGAACAAGGCTACGGCAATCGGGAGCGTCACGTCGCCAACTTCCTGGCGCACTCCGATCTCCCGGGTCGACGCGAGCATCGCTGGCAGACAGGCAAGTGACGAGCGCGTTGAAATTGCGACAGCCTGCGGTGCGATAAGCCCGCGTGTCAGAGATCCGGCTCGAACGCCGCCCGCAAGTGCTGCAAGCGGATAAGCCGCCAGCGTCACCAGAATGCCGATCAAGGATATGATCACCACATAGTGACCAAGCCCTGCGAACGCCGCGCTGCCGGCCGTCGAACCGACGGTGAACGCCAATGCAAACACTCCGAGGGGCGCGATGAACAAGACCCACGCAATGATCACGAGCAACGCATCGGCGAATGCGTCGAACAGGTCCACGACGAGCTGCCGGCCGGAGGCTCGGATGTTGGTCAACGCAAGCGCG
>DASZBO010000100.1:0-9370 GCA_035944075.1 Sphingomicrobium sp. | reverse complement strand
GAGGTTGCGAACGCGTCGATGTACGACGGGTCGACAGCGATGTGGGAAGCGATCGTGATGGCGCACCGCATCACGCGGCGAAAGAAGACGATTATCTCCGCGGGCGTGCACCCCCATTACGTCAGCGTCGCCCAGACGATGGCCGATTTCACCGAGGACCAGCTCGAAACCTCTGTTCCAGGGTTGGTCTCCGAGACCGATTTCGAGAAATTGGTTTCCGCGATCGATGCCGAAACCAGTGCCGTGGTCGTCCAGTATCCCGATATCCTTGGACGCGTCAGCGACCTGACGACGGTCGCCGAGGCGGCCCATGCGGCGGGCGCGCTCCTCATAGCGGTTGTGACGGAGCCCGTCGCCCTCGGGCTTATCCGCTCTCCCGGCGAAATGGGCGCGGACATCGTAGTCGGCGAAGGCCAGAGCCTTGGCGTGGGGCTCCAGTTCGGCGGTCCGTACGTTGGACTGTTCGCCTGCCGTGAAAAGCATGTTCGGCAGATGCCTGGGAGGCTTGCGGGCGAAACGGTCGATGCGCAGGGAAAGCGCGGCTTTGTGCTGACCCTTTCGACGCGCGAGCAGCATATCCGGCGCGAGAAAGCGACGTCTAACATCTGTACGAGCTCGGTCTTGTGCGCGCTCGCGTTTACCGCTCATCTGACTTTGCTTGGCGAAAAAGGCCTGAGACAGCTTGCGGCCTTGAACCATACCCGCGCGTGCGACGTTGCCGACCGGCTTTCCGCTCTGCCCGGCGTCGAGCTTGTCAGCGAGCACTTCTTCAATGAGTTCACCTTGAAGCTTCCGGTCGAGGCCCGGCCGGCGGTGCACGCGATGGTGCAGCGCTCCGTCCTTGGCGGCATTTCACTGGGAAGACTTTATCCCGGCATCGATGAACTCAAGAATGGACTGGTCGTGGCCGTTACCGAGACGGCAAGCGATGAAGACATCAACGCCCTAGAAGCGGCGCTAAAGGAGTTATGCGCGTGACCGTCAATCCATCCGGCTGGCGGCCCTCGACCCCGGCAAACGAGCAGGGCGAGATTCATACCGTCACGGGAAACCGCGCCCTGATGCTCGAAGAGCCATTGATCTTCGAGCGCGGACGTACTGCGGATACCGGGGTAGATTTCCCGCAAGTTGAGGCCCGAAACACGCGGCTCGGCGGGCTTGAACGCCATCGCGAGATCGGCCTGCCGGGCCTCAGCGAACCGGAAACCGTCCGCCACTATACACGTCTTTCGCGCCAGAATTACGCGATCGATCTTGGGCTGTTCCCGCTCGGCTCGTGCACCATGAAGCACAACCCGCGTCTCAACGAGAAGGTCGCCCGGCTACCGGGCTTCGCCGACGTGCATCCGCTCCAGCCGCAGGAAACCGTGCAGGGTGCCCTCCAGGTCATCGACGAGCTCGCTTCGTGGCTGCTGAAGCTCACCGGCATGCGGGCAATTGCAATGAGTCCCAAGGCAGGTGCGCATGGTGAATTGTGCGGCCTTTTGTGCATTCGTGCCGCGCTCGAAGCGCGCGGCGACAAGCGTGAGGTGGTGCTCGTCCCGGAAAGTGCACACGGCACGAACCCCGCGACTGCGGCGTTCGCGGGCTACCGAGTCGAGAACATTCCCGCCAATGCCGCTGGGAGAGTCGATCTCGCGGCCCTGACCGCAAGGCTTGGCGCGGATGTCGCCGCGGTAATGATCACCAACCCGAATACTTGCGGACTGTTCGAGCCCGACATGAAGGCGATCAGCGATGCTGCTCATGCCGCGGGAGCGTTCGTTTACTGCGACGGCGCAAACTTCAATGCCATCGTCGGAAAGGTACGCCCCGGAGACCTTGGCATCGACGCCATGCATATCAATCTGCACAAGACCTTTTCGACGCCTCATGGCGGCGGCGGGCCGGGTTCGGGTCCGGTGGTCCTGTCGGAGGCACTCGCTCCCTTTGGGCCGCTTCCGTTCGTTACCGCGACCGGTGACGGCAGTCTAAAGCTCGTGGAAGAGGAAAATGCGGGCGAGGAGCATCCGGACGCCTTCGGCCGAATGGTCGCGTTCCACGGGCAGATGGGCATGTTCACCCGTGCACTCTCCTACATTCTCAGTCACGGCGCCGACGGCCTGAAGCAGGTCGCCGAAGACGCCGTTCTCAACGCCAACTACGTCCTCAGGAGCCTTGAGGACGTTCTCGACGCCCCGTTCGCCGCAAGTGGTCCCTGCATGCACGAGGCGCTATTTTCTGACAAAGGCTTCGCCGATGACGTTAGTACCCTTGATCTCGCAAAGGCGTTGATTGACGAGGGATTCCACCCGATGACGATGTACTTCCCGCTCGTTGTACACGGCGCAATGCTGATCGAGCCGACCGAAACCGAGTCGCGGGCCAGTCTCGATGAGTTTATCGGAGCACTCCGCTCGATCGCGGTACGCGCGCGGGCGGGCGACGCGAGCCTGAAGGCAGCGCCGGTCTACGCGCCGAGACGGCGGCTTGACGAGACCTTGGCGGCGCGAAAGCCCGTGCTAGTCTGGCGTGAACCGCCTGCGGCGCAAGCGGCGGAATAGGATTAATCGCGACGGGGGCGGGGAAATGCAGGCGCAAGTTCATTCGGTGCAGCCGGGCTGGATCGGTACCGCATTCACCATCGGCATCATTGTCCTGGTGATGGCGCTCCGGTTCCGGCGGATGGGTAAGACGCATCCGCTCAAGCTCGAGAGGCTTTGGGTGGTTCCCGCGATCTATCTCGTGATTGCTGTCCTTATGTTCGTGGCGCTGCCACCGGTGGGCGCGATCGCAATCGCTTCGGCCGTGGGCCTGCTGGTTGGTGCAGCTGTCGGATGGCTGAGAGGCACCATGATGCACATTCACGTCGACCCTCAAACACACGCACTCAATCAAAAGGCGTCCCCGGCTGCGGTCTTGTTCCTCGTGGCGCTGATCGTCGTTCGGACCGGAGCTCGAGCCGCCCTCGGGGAGCAGAGCGGCGTTAGCCCGGCGATGCTGACGGACCCGCTAATTGCCTTTGCGGTCGGAATGTTCACGCTCACGCGGCTCGAAATGTATCTTCGTGCGAAGCGATTGCTGAACGAGGTGCGCGCTCCAGCCTAATGGGCGATCGGCGACGTTTCTACGAGGCTTCGGCCTCAGGAGCCCGGCGTTCAGCTCCGGCTGCTCTACGCAATCGCGAACCCATCGCCGAGGTGCTTCGCGAGTGGCTGCCGTCGCGGGGCGCCGTTCTCGAAATCGCAAGCGGAACCGGCGAGCACGTCACCTATTTCGCCGAACACTTTCCAAAGCTCGACTGGCAACCGAGCGATGTCCATCCCGATGCGCTTGCCTCGATCGCGGCCTGGCGTGAACTGACAGATCTCGCAAACGTCCGGCCGCCGCTGGTTATCGACGCAAGCGCTCCGGATTGGCCAATCGGAAAGGCTGCGATGGCCAAAATCGGCAATGGCTCTCGTGACGCGTTGAGCCCCACCGATTGGGACGCCGGATTCTCGGCCGTGTTGTGCCTGAACATGGTCCACATTTCGCCATGGGCCGCGGCGCTGGGGCTGCTCGCGGGCTCCGCACGCGTTCTTGTTCCAGGCGGCGCGCTCATTCTCTATGGTCCGTGGCTGCAGTCCGGGGTGTCCGCGGCGCCAAGCAACCTCGCATTCGATCGCGATCTCAAGGCGCGAGA
Source organism: Sphingomicrobium sp. (assembly GCA_035944075.1). Lineage (GTDB taxonomy): Bacteria > Pseudomonadota > Alphaproteobacteria > Sphingomonadales > Sphingomonadaceae > Sphingomicrobium. The sequence goes on along the minus strand of DASZBO010000100.1, from coordinate 5,706 downwards.
TCCCGATTGGGGGTTGCGGCTAGTGGAAGACTTCGACGCGGCAGCCCTCAAGAGAGGCTTTGTGCTTGAGGCGACGCGAACAATGCCCGCCAACAATCTAGCCTTGCTGTTCCGACTCCAGCCCTGAACTTGGGTTCGCGCCTTACGCGACGGCCTGGCGACTGATCTGCTCTCGCTGTTGTTCCTTGAGGAACGCCATCAGCTCGTGAAGCGGATATACGCGATTGAATCCGACGCCGTAATAAGCCCCGTCTCTCCATTTGACGACGCCCGCAGCTGCATGAAGTCCAGGAAGACTGACGACTACGTTCGCGTTGATTTCAAGCTCGGCATCGCTGCTGACGCAGATACCGCCCTGCGAGATGTTGATCACGCGCACCCGGCTCACATCACCATCACGCCTCAACGAAGCGGAACAGCTCAGATCTATACGGGGCATGCGCGGTCGCGGTCCATCACCGGGCGCGCTCAATAACGCGAGGACGTCGATCGGCTCATCAAAGGTGATCCCAACCAGCCCCTTGTCGGACCATTGCGCAACACCGCTTATGGCTTCGCCATGCTTGAGTTCTACCGAGAGCGGAGTTCCGGCGCTGATCGGGGAGTAGGGCCGGATCATCATCCCGCCGCCAGAGATGTTGCGAATGAGGCAAAGCTCACGCCGGCCACGTATCACGAGAGCCCCGACCCGCAGCAAGCTGACGTAGCGCTCGTCCTGACGCCGATCCGGACATTCCGGGGCGCTCGTTGAGAGCGAGTAATGGGTGGTTTCTAATAATTCCTTGGCCAATGCGGGCTCCGACACCGAAAGACGCAACTTGCGTTGCCCATCCCGCCCGACTTTCGTCGAACCGGCCCCACCTGATGCAGAACTCTAGGGGACAAGGCTTACCAGAGCGTTTCAGTTGCTCCGTTTCGGTGGTTTGCCGTTCCATTGCGGCAGAGGTAAAAGCTTGGGGCGGAGGAAGGTCCGATGATCCGGAATTGCTTGGCGCTCGCTGCAACCTTCGCATTCAGCGCCCCTCTAGCCGCGCAAACGGCGACGACGAAGCTTGACACAGCATCGGGCGTTCCGGACATCGACAAGACGACGCAGACGCAAGACGTCCAATTCAAAAACGACAAGGACGACCGAATGACGGTGCTCGTCCGACTCGGCGGAGCAGGTCCCTACCAGTTCCTCGTCGATACGGGCGCCGATCGAACGGCCGTTTCGCGGGAGCTCGTGTCGCAACTGCGCCTCCCAAGCAGCGGCGGTGCCGAGCTGCACAGCGTTGCGGGAGTCTCAAATGTCACCACGGCGCGGATCCGGGATCTCGAGCTGACGCATCCACCTGAACGCTCGATCGACGCCGCGGTCCTTGATCGTTCGGACATGGGAGCCGACGGCATTGTCGGCGTCGATCTGCTTCGTTCCCAACGGGTCGAGTTCGACTTCGGGACCCAGACTATGTCGATCGTACCGTCGGCAAGCCCGGATTTCCGGGCGGAGAAGGGCACTATTGTCGTCAGCGCGCGCCGGCAGAACGGTCGCTTGATTGTCACGGATGCGGACGTTGACGGGCATGTCCTCACCGTCGTCCTCGATACCGGTTCGGAGATCAGCATTGGCAATTCTGCGCTTCGCCGCCAGCTCCTCCGATCGAGCCTTATCGACGCCCAGAAAACCGTCGAACTCGTATCCGTCACGGGCGACAAGATCACCGGCGATTACATGGTCATTCCGTCTATTACGATGGGGGGCATCGCTCTTTCCAATCTCGCCGTAGTCTTCACCGATGCCGAGACGTTCAAGCAGTTGCGCCTGAAAGACAAGCCGTCGTTGCTCCTCGGAATGAACGCGATTCGCGCGTTCAAGAAGGTCTCGATCGACTTTGCAAACAAGAAGTTTCGCGTAGTCCTTCCGCAGCATAGCGAACGCGAGACCGAGCTCGCGTGGGACGAGGTTCAATGACCACCCGCCTGGAGTTTACGAGAACCAGAGCCCAAGCCCGATGACCGCCGCTCGTCACTCAAGCTTATCGCTCGAAGCGCGAGCCTAAGGCTTCCAGTGAAGGGTCGTGGGTGAGGTCAAGGTGCAACGGGCTGACCGACACATAGCCATCGGCAACCGCTTCAAGGTCGGTTGAATGGCCCGGAGTTTCGACCATCGGGCCCAGTCCGAACCAGTAATAATCGTAGCCACGTGGATCGGTTCTTTGGACGATTCGCAGCCGTCCATAATCGCGTATGCCTTGCCGGCAAACGCGGACGCCTTTGACTTCGCTTGGCTTCATCGCCGGAAAGTTGACGTTGATCAGTATATTCGGTTCGGTTTCGAACTCGAGCAGCGGCCCAAGGACGCGTTCGGCCCAAGCTTCCGCTGCAGCAAACGGCACGGTGTCGCCCATTCCTTCACGCGAATAGGCTTGGCTTAAGGCTATCGAGCGCACTCCTGCGAGCGCACCTTCCATCGCTGCCGACACGGTGCCCGAATAGGTAACGTCCTCGGCAAGGTTCGCGCCTCGGTTGATGCCTGAGAGAATAAGATCCGGCGGCGAATCCTTCATGATGTGCGCAAGAGCGAGCATGACCGCGTCCGTCGGCGTGCCCGTGACGGAGAACCGACGCTCGTCATGGCGGCGAAGGCGGACAGGAGTTGTTAGCGTCAGCGAATGGCCGGCTCCCGATTGCTCTTCGGTCGGCGCGACAATCCATACGTCGTCGCTAAAGCGACGCGCCACGGCCTCGAGCAGCTTCAGCCCACGCGCGCTTACGCCGTCGTCATTGGTGAGGAGGATCCGCATCAACTGCCTATGCGGGAGGGCCGCAGTTGCTGCAACCGCGAAGGCGCGATTAGAAATCGCGCCATATTCGCAACAGCTTGGGGATTTCTTCACCAGTCTTGTGTCAGCGCTTGTTAACAGTCGGTAGCGTAACTATAGCCCAACTGGGGATGACGGACTTTCCGGGTAAGTCTCGGTAAAGTTTGTCTTAATTGCCTCCGGCTGCACCGGTGGCCCCGGCCGCAGCCAGGCGGCGCGTATGGGGAGCTCGCGATCGTTGATCGCGGGCAAGTGCGGGGAGGGACGTTAATGGCGACTGCCTTAGTCGACCTTTATGGCGGCGACGACTTCGAACCTTTTGATCGGATTATTCTTCTGGAGGGCTATCGTCCGTCAGAGGATGAAGAGTTCATGTGCGGCAAGCACCGCGCCTACTTCCTGCGGAAGCTGAAGGCGTGGAAGGAAGATATCATCGAGGAATCGCGCCAGACGATGGCGCAGCTCCAGATCGACTCTCTTCGCGAGCCGGACGTGGCTGACCGCGCGTCGAGCGAGACCGATTGGTCAATCGAGCTTCGTACTCGCGACCGTCAGCGCAAGCTCATCGCCAAGATCGATTGCGCAATTCGGCGTCTTTACGAAGGCGAGTATGGTTATTGCGAGGTTACGGGTGAACCCATTTCACTCGGCCGCCTCGAAGCGCGTCCGATCGCTACCATGACCCTTGAGGCCCAAGAGCGCCACGAGCGCATCGAGCGAGTGTCGCGCGACGACTAAGACAGGGAGTGCGCGGCCAGGTTGTCATGCCGTCAGTCGTTGGAAACGACTGGGCGCATCAATCGCCGCGCACAAAAAAGGCCGCACTAATGCGTGACGTGGCCAGCCATTTCGTCCTTGAGCCTGAGCTTTTCTTTCTTGAGGCGGTGGAGAAGGTCTTCGTCGGGGTGGGTTCGGTGCTCTTCCTCTTCGATCAGGGAATGAAGCGCTGCATGCTTCGACTCGAGTTCCTCGACCATTGCCTTGTCCATCGGTGCCGTTCCTTTCAGGCTAGTGTCACCACTTCGTAATAAAACACGAATCATCGCTATTGTCTTGAGCGTTGTAACGGCTCGGCGGCCAAGGAGTGCCGCTCGCCGTGAACGCGCCCAGCGGTTCCGGCGGGTACTTGTTTGCGATAGAAGCGAGTTGGAATGGACGAGGTAAATCCGGTCGGAATGCTGGAGCTTCTGCGGGCCGAACATCGCCAGCTGGACGAGCGGATCCGGCTTCTTTCCTCTGAGCCCATAGGGGACCAATTGGAGCTCGCGCGCTTGAAACGACGCAAGCTCATGTTGAAGGACCAGATCCAGCTGATCGTCGATACGATGGTCCCCGACATCATCGCCTGAACCGGGGATCCGATGTCCCAGCCGGAGACATTCGCCGCGTCCGAGCAGCGTCCAGGACCACTCCGGCGTTTCCTTGATCATCGAGCAGTGGCAGTGTCATGAGAATGGACGAATCAGACATCCCGCAGGCGCAAGTGCGAATTACATCGCGCCTCATCGACTCGCTTTACACCGAGGCGATGCTCCTGGCGGATGAGGCGCGCGCCTATTTCGACGACGCGGGACGGGACGAGAGATCGATGCTGGAGCCGTTTGCGCGCGTGGGCTTCGCCTGCGAATCGCTGAAGGTGACGACACGCATCATGCACATCGTTGCCTGGCTTCTTACTCAGCGAGCCATCGAAACCGGAGAGATTCCGGGGCGCGACGGCCGCAGACCGGAGCGTCGCCTTGGGCAGGCGCACGAGAGCGATCCGCTCGTCGTCCAAACACTTCCGGGATCGGCCCAGAAATTGATCAACTCGAGCGCGGACCTCTATGCGAGGGTTAAGCGCCTCGATGAGGGAGGCCTTGAAGCCGAGGTTCCGCAAAGCCCGGCGCGTGCCCTGATGGGCCGCCTCGAGCGTGGACTTGGCGCGCAGAGCCTCTAACAAGGAGGGCCGTGCGGCCGTTTACGTTCAACCCTGGCCCGAAGCTCCTCGCCGGGCCCCAGCAGGCGCAGGCGCTCGCCGAAAAGCTTCCGACAGGTCCGTGTCTGTTGGTCACCGACGAGGGACTTGTCCGACTTGGGCTAACCAACGCATACCAAGAGGCGATCGGAGCAACACGCGAGCTAATCGTTTTTGACGCCGTCGAGGCCGACCCATCCAAAGAGACGTTGCTGCGAGCAACTGAGACCGGGCGTACTGCCAAGGTAAGCTCCATCGTGGGTTTCGGTGGCGGAAGCCCGATGGACGTTGCAAAGCTCGCGTCATATCTCATCGGATCCGGCGATGAGCTCGAAGCCATCTGGGGCGTGGGATTGGCACGAGGATCGCGGTTGCCCCTCGCGCTTGTCCCGACGACCGCGGGAACCGGGTCGGAAGCGACGCCCATTTCGGTCATTACCTGCGAGGGTGGAGTGAAGCTCGCCGTCAATTCGGCGCCGCTCATCGCCGACTGGGCCGTGCTGGATGCGACGCTAACTCTCGGGCTCCCGAAGAACGTCACCGCGGCGACCGGTATCGATGCGATCGTCCATGCTGTCGAGGCCTATACCTCCGCGCGACTGAAGAACCCCTTGTCGGATGCGCTCGCGCGGGAAGCGCTGCGGCTTTTGAACTCAAATCTTCTTATTGCGGTCGAACAGCCCGGTAACCTCGAAGCGCGCTCGGCAATGTTGCTCGGCGCGCATCTTGCCGGGCTGGCCTTTGCCAATGCGCCGGTCGCGGGGGTCCACGCTCTCGCTTACCCGCTTGGTGGGCTCCATCATCTGCCCCACGGCCTTTCCAACGCGTTGATGCTGCGCCACGTCCTCCTGCACAATCTCGAGGCGGCTCGTGAACATTATGCCGAACTTGCAGAAGTGATCGATCCGGATTGCGCATGCGAGGGTAGTCAAGCGCGGGCCGCGT
>DASZBO010000099.1:0-120280 GCA_035944075.1 Sphingomicrobium sp. | reverse complement strand
CGCGAGATAGGTCTTCCCCGTGTTGGTGGGCCCAAGAATGGCCCGCACGGGAGCGTCAAGACGGCGCGACATTGTCACGAACATGGCAGCGCACGTGGGAAGCGCAAGGTTCCGCGAGCGAATTAGGTGCGCCTTAACCCTGATCGGCCATCAAAGTAGCGTGTCTACGCTACGATTCCGCGCGCACTTGCTGCCGATTGCTTCTGAATGCCGCTGGCCGACGCCCGGCTGGAAGAGCGCCGGCACCTTCGCGCTCCTTTGCAGCGGCGTTGCCTGGGCTTCCTTGCCGAGCGCTGCGTCATCAACTCTTGATGAGCAGCACCAATGGCAAGCGCTTGCGCTCACGCCTCTCGCAAGCGGGGGCATCACCGGCATGCCCATGGCTGCCACCCAGGCCGTCCAGCCGGTCGACTTCGTACCTCATCGCTTAGTGCAAGCCGAGCCGACGATGGCGGAATCTCCAAAGATGCCCGTTCGGCCGGCGGGACCGGTTCGGGTCCGCGGGCACGTCGGTGACGGACTGTATTGGTCCTTACGCGCCGCCGGTGCTTCGCCGCAGGCCGCCGCCCAGTATCTTGCAGCGCTCGCGACCGAGATTGACGTTGGCGAAGTGAGTTCGAGCGATGCCTTTGACATGGTGTTGGGTGCCGACGGTGATCTGCTTTACGCGGGACTTGAGCGCATCGGATCTTCGAGCCTGCAACTGGTGCGCTGGACAGAAAACGGGCGCACTCAATGGGTCGACGCCACGAACGTGGCGAAACCGGTAGAGGTCGAAAGCGGGATGGCGATGCCTGCGCAGGGACCGATCACATCATACTTCGGTTATCGCTACCACCCCATCCTCCATTTCACGCGCTTCCATGCGGGCGTGGATATCGGCGCATCGTGGGGAAGCCCAATCGTTGCCGCCGGCGACGGGAGGGTCGTCGGCGCCGGCTGGGGCGGCGGGTTCGGACGGGAAGTCGAAATCGCCCATGCCGGGGGATTAACGAGCATTTACGGCCACATGAGCACGATCGTGGCGCAAGCTGGCAGCTTCGTTCGCGCCGGCCAGCTTATCGGCTACGTCGGGTCCTCGGGGCTGTCGACAGGGCCGCACCTCCACTTTGAAGTCCGGCAAGGCCGCACACCGGTCAACCCGCTCGCGGCACGGTTCGCGCGTGCGTCAATGTCGGATCCGCACCGAGCGGAAGCCGTGAAAGCGAGACTCGCCACACTATTAAGCGTCGGCGCGAAGCGAAGTTGATCGATCGCCGGGGAAGGGCGGACCCGCGCGCGATGAGCGCCATGGGACCCCAGCATTACCAAATAGCGCGACAGGCTCTTACCTGCCGTGTCCCCGCCAGCGCTTGATCGTCCGCTGAATGATGCCTTCTTCGTCGCCGGTCTCGCGCCACAGGCGCGCAAAGCTTGGATCCGACGAAGCTGGCCGTTTCTCAGGCTCGAGATCGTCGAAGCGGACCCGGATCGGAATGGCGACGCCTTCGCCGCAGACGATGCATTCGCGGTTTCGGAGCGCCGGGATGGCGTCGAGAAAACCGCGCGCGCCTTCGGGCATCGCCGCACGAACGCACGCTTGGTCGCGATCATTGTTGAGGCGCATCGAGACTATCGTTCCGCACTGAGACAGCACGCCCTCCGCAAGGTCCGATGGGCGTTGCGTGATAAGGCCCAGCGACACGCCGTATTTGCGGCCTTCTTTAGCGATGCGCTCTAGGATCCTGCGAACGGACTGTGCGCCTGAATTTTCGTCTTTGGGTACGTAGCGATGGGCCTCCTCGCAAACGAGGAGCAGTGGACGCTGGGCTTCGGTTCGCGACCAGATGGCATAATCGAAGACCATTCGTGCGAGCACGGAGACGACGACCGAAGTCACTTCCGACGGAACGCCTGAAACGTCGACGATGGAAATCGGTCGACCCTGGCTCGGAAGGCGGAACAACCGAGCGATAAAACTACCCATCGAATCGGAAACGAGCATTCCCGAAAACATGAAAGTGTAGCGCGGGTCGGCCCGAAGTTCGTCGAGCTTTGTCTTGATACGCTGGAACGGAAGAGTGTCGCCAGCCCGGTCAAGCTTACCCATTTCATTGACGAGGATCGAGTTGAGATCGGTCAGCAGATAAGGAATCGGGCTATCGACGGTGACCTTGCCGAACTGGCTGACGTCCTTGCCCTTGGTGCGCGCGGCCAGAAGGCACTTGGCAAGAATATCGGCGTCGCGCTGACGTTCTTGACCTTGGGTTGTGAGCATCACCTCGCAATGCTCCTCAAAATTCATGAGCCAGTACGGGAGCTGCAGATTGTCGACGTTGAAGAGCTCGCCGCAGCCCTTGAATGCCGCTGAATATTCCCCGTGCGGGTCGATCATCACAATGTGACCTTCGGGCGAAAGCTGGGAAATCCGGTGAAGAATCAATGCCACAGAAGTCGACTTGCCGGTGCCGGTCGATCCGAGGATCGCGAAATGCTTGGAGAGCATTGGATCGACATAAAGGGCGCCGCGGATGTCATCGGTCGGATAGACCGTACCAATCTCAATATGGGGCTCGTCACTTGCAGCGAAGATCGAGCGCAAGTCATCGGTGGTCACAGGGAGCACTTCGGCACCCGGGATTGGGTATCGCGTCACACCGCGCCTGAAGTTGGTCATCCGGCCCGTCGAATCACGGCTGCCTTCACCAAGGAAGTCGACAAAGGCGATCAGTTCGCCAGTTTCACCGATGCGAAGGGTTCGAACATTGGCGATGAGCCAGCTGGCGCCAACGACAGTCTTGACCTGGCTTCCCACCTGCCCGGACATTGCAACGGATGCGTCCTTGTGGGCCTGGAGCGCCATGACTGCGGCAGCGTCCAGCCGAACCTGCGATCCCGAACCTGCGATGTCCGTCACGATCCCGATTGCACCCGGCGCAGGGCCGGCCGCCGGGATCGGCGTCACTGGCGCCTCTTCGGCGCTGAAGCTGCTGACCTCATTGAGGAAATCGTGCAGGTTTGACCGCTGCTCGTCCATAAACGCGCCTACTCCTTACGTCAGTGCAAAAGCGCATAGGCGAAACCGGTTAAGATTGACTTGAGGACGCCTCTTAAATGCGGCGACGGAACGCGGCAGCGGCACCGTAGCCGAGTGCCAATGACAAAAGGACGCATGCCAATCCGTAGAGCAGGCGGTCGCGACGGGCGGCTACGGCAATTGTGCGCTCGAACCCGGACTTATCGATCTGTATGTCGCGGCTTGCCGCCGCTACGACCTTGTGCCGGTCGATCAGGAATGTTTCGGAAGTATAGCTGCCAACCGGTACTTCGCTCGGGATGGTGATGACTGCACGGTAAAGCACGCCACCAGTGATTTCGACGCCGGCTGGATTTTCCTGGTAGAGATTGCGCCGGCTGCGCAAATCGAGGAGCCCCGCCTCGAATCGCCGTTCTTTTTCCGGAAGCGCGCCGCCACCTGGCGACAATTGCAAATTGTGTATTCCGAGCTCGTAAACGGCGGCCGTTCGCTCATCGAGGAGTTCGGAAAGCGGGCGGGATGACGCTACTGCATAAAAGGACGGTGCCGAGCGGAAACGGTTGAAGTCGGCGTTCATCCAAATGCCCGCAATTTTCTGCTTTTCGCGAACGAGGATCGGCTGGACTGGCCCCCTTAGCACGACCGCAATGTCGACCGGTCGGTCGGGCGGGCGGCCGCCGGGATAAACGACCGCACCAAACAGCAGCAACTGTGCGCCGTTGAAGCTATAACGGATCTGCACCTGGCGTGCCGAAATGTCCGGCACGAGGACGGGCTTGTCGGCCGCAATCTGCAACGGCGCGAGCAGTGCAATGAAAATCGAGGCAAGGCGCATCCTCACAGATACTCGATCGAAAAGATCTCGTCTGGGTGCCAGAAAAGTCCAAGGAACATGCGCAGACCGACCAGCAGAATGATCAATGACAAGGCAAGGCGCACAAGATCCGGCTTCAGGCGAAGAGTGAGCAGTGCGCCAAATTGCGCTCCGACGACCCCCCCGACAAGCAGAAGCCCTGCGAGCACCATATCGACGGCGCGCGTCGTCAGGGCATGAATCAGGGTTGTTGCGGCACTCACGGCGAGGATCATGACGAGACTGGTTCCGATCACGACCCGCGCCGGCATGCCGAGCAAATAGATCATGGCCGGAACGAGGATGAAGCCACCACCAATTCCGAGAAATACAGTCAGCGTGCCGGCAATGAACCCGAGCGCAAAAGGCGCGATCGGAGAAATGTACAATCCGGACCCGTGGAATCTCCACCTCAGCGGCAGCGAGGCAACCCAGCGATTATGACGAGGACGGGGTTGGTCCGCCGATCGCATGGGCAGGTGACCGAGAGATTTAAGACTGTCGATCAGCATTAGAATGCCGATCCAGCCGAGAATAAGTACGTACAGCAGCCCGATTACGACGTCGATCTGACCGCTCGATTGAAGCAGCCGGAACAGCCCAGCTCCTGTGAACGACCCCAATAGTCCACCGGCAATCATGACCAGGCCCATCTTGAGATCGACCCCTCCGCGGCGCATGTGGACCAACACGCCCGACACACTGGCACCGGTGATCTGCGTCGCAGCTGAAGCGACCGCGACGGTCGGCGGAATGCCGTAGAAGATCAGCAGCGGCGTCGTGAGAAAGCCGCCGCCGACGCCGAACATTCCTGAAAGCAGACCTACCACAAAGCCAAGCACGACGATAACGAGTGCGTTGACTGATTGGCCGGCGATCGGGAGATACACGTTCATCGTTGCTGACGACTAACCGGAATCGTTGACGAGGGCCAAGTTGCAGCTGTTAAAATCCAAATGAACAGGAAAAACTCGGCTTGCGCCAAAGGCGTGGCTCCGGATTTGCGGCAAGCTCTCTTAATCTCGAGGCGGCCGAATTTCCTTCCCGCGAACGGGCTCGCGCGATTGCCGCGCAAGAAGCTTTGCGATGGCTCCGTTCAGGATCGCCTGCCGCCAAGAACAGTGACGTCAGCCTTACAAGACCGTTGGAAACAAACGCTCTTCCGGCGGAGCGAGAATATGTTGATGTGCGACGATCGTCAGGCTCGCACGAAGCGGCTGTGGCTTATCCGGCGAGTCGGAGTGCACGCAATGCTGGCAACCGTCTTCGCTGTGGGAGCGACCGTCGCAAGTGCTTCGGCAACCGTTATCTTCGCTGGCGGCGCATGGGTTGCAATTGATCGCGGCAGCGTGTGCGAAGCCCTATCACGGTCCCAGCGCATCGCTCCAAAGGACAAGGTTCAGGCCGTTGCCGGCGTGAGCTTCACTCCAGATCGCCGGCGCTGGGCCGAGTTCCATGCACGGCTGAGCCGGGTCCCGAGAGCGGACGCCAGCGTCACTCTTGAAATCGGAAGCCAGCCATTCCTGCTCGCGGCACGTGGAGATTGGGCATGGAGTCGCAGTCCGGCGCAGGCGCAAGCAATCATCGATGCGCTGCGCGGCTCCCCGCAGATGAGCATCGCCAGCCGCGATGAGGCGGGCGGGCGGTTCTACGATCCCTATCTCGTGGATGGCTTCCCGACCGCGATTGACGCCGCGGCAGCGCGCTGCTCTCTTCGCGGTGCTGGCAAAATCCGCTGACTGTCCCTAGATAGTGCCACTCCAAATGAGCGCTGACACCAACCTCATGCCCATCCCGGGCGCCATCGACCCTGTTCCTGTCCCGCGGGCTGCCCCGCGGCGCAGCGATGGGCGTATCGAGCTGCTTGGACTCGCAAAAGAGCAGATGCGAAAAGCGCTCGAAGATGCTGGCCTCGAGCCACGGCAGGCAAAGCTTCGCGCGAAGCAGTTGTGGCAGTGGATTTATAATCGGGGCGTGACCGACTTTACCCAGATGAGCGACGTTGCCAAATCGCAGCGTGGCTGGTTTGCTGAGCGATTTACGATTTCGCGGCCCGAGGTCGTTGAAGCGCAGGTGTCATCGGACGGAACGCGCAAGTGGCTCTTGAAGACCGTCGATGGGCATGACTTCGAGATGGTGTTCATCCCCGACGCGGATCGCGGTACCTTGTGCGTCTCCAGCCAGGTCGGCTGTACCTTGAATTGCCGTTTCTGCCACACCGGGACCATGGCACTGGTAAGGAACCTCGAGCCTGCCGAGATCGTGGGCCAAGTCATGCTCGCCCGGGATGCCTTGGGAGAATGGCCGAGCCAGCCAGAAGGACGGATGCTCACCAACATCGTGATGATGGGAATGGGTGAGCCACTCTACAATTTCGACAATGTCCGCGACGCGCTGAAAATCGTCATGGACGGGGATGGGCTGGGGTTATCGCGTCGGCGCATCACGCTCTCGACAAGTGGCGTCGTGCCTATGATGGCCCGTGCCGGCGAGGAGATCGGCGTTAATCTTGCGGTTTCGTTGCACGCCGTCACGAAGGAAATTCGTGATGAAATCGTTCCGCTGAACCGCAAATACGGCATTGAGCAACTGCTAGAAGCGTGCGCCGCATATCCCGGTCTCAACAATGCCCGGCGAATCACATTTGAGTATGTGATGCTCAAGGACAAGAATGACAGCGACGCGCATGCGCGCGAGCTCGTGCGGCTTATCCGCAAATATAGGCTGCCCGCGAAGGTGAATTTAATTCCGTTCAATCCGTGGCCCGGCGCTCCTTACCAATGTTCAAGCGATGAGCGGATCAGGGCTTTTAGCAATATCATCTTCGAGGCAGGCATTTCGGCGCCGGTTCGTACTCCACGGGGTCGAGACATCGATGCGGCTTGCGGACAGCTCAAGACCGCTTCCGAGCGCAAGCGGCGCTCCCAAGCGGCTCAAGCTGCCTGAACGTCGCCGCTATACTGCTGGCAGCCGCCGCCGGTTGTGTCGGTGGGACGATGAATGCGCTGGCCGGGGGCGGCACCTTTGCCACTCTTCCTGCACTGATCGCTCTTGGCCTCCCAGCCAACCGTGCCAATGCGACCTCGAACGTAGCGCTGCTGCCGGGCGCTGCAACGAGCGCCTTCGAATTTCGTGACGAATTGGAGCCGCTCGGCGATCTAGCCGTACGGACCCTCGCGGCGATAACGTTCGCTGGAGGAATGATCGGAAGCATCCTTTTGGTTCTGACTCCTTCGCGAGAGTTCGACGTCATCATCCCCTGGCTTTTGCTGCTCGGCCTCGTCGTGATGCTGTTCGGAAGAAGCGCTTCGGAGTGGCTGCACGAGCGACTGACGATCGGGCGCCGGACCCTCGTGATCGCGCAATCGCTGCTGGCGATCTACGGGGGTTACTTTGGCGGAGGGGTTGGACTGATGACAACCGCCACTTACGGCCTGCTCGCCGGAGCAGATCCCCGGTCATTATTCGCCGTCAGGACTTTGATGTTGGCGGTTGCAAATTTCGCGGCCGCGATCCTGTTCATCACGGTGGGCCTGGTGAGCTGGCTTCTGTGCTTACCGATGCTCATTGGTTCAATCGTCGGGGGCTGGATCGGCGCTAAGATCGGGCGGCGGCTGTCGCCGCGACTTGTTCGAGCCTGGACACTGCTGGTCACTGCGACAACCACGATCGTTTTCTTTGTTCGTGCCTACCACTGATTGATCCCGCCATGTTGCCGCGCCGGCGATCCGCGTGGCATTGCGCATTCATGCTTTCGCCGATCCGCCATGTGCTGGTTAAGCAGGTCCGCGCCACCTTCAATGATCCGGCGAAAGGCGAACGACCGGTTCCCGCGTCTGATGATGCACTGTTCCCGCCGGGTTCGGTCATCCGGCGCGTTCATGGTGACGTTACTTCGATGATGGTCGGAGGTATTGCCGCGCTGCTGACGCAAATGCTTCACCCGCAGGCGCTTGCCGGTGTGTGGGACCATAGCGATGTAGCCGGGGATCTATTTGGGCGGCTTCGGCGCACGGCACGCTTCATTGCGACTACGACGTACGGTCATCGGGATCGCGCGCTAGAGGCCATTGCAAGCGTGAACGCTATCCACGAGCAGGTCAGCGGAGCGCTACCGGACGGCTCGCCCTATCGTGCAACCGATCAATGGTTGCTCGCCTGGGTTCACGTCGCGGGAGCAATTAATTTCCTCGACGGATGGCGCCGCTATGCCGAGCCGCGGATGAGCTGCGCGGACCAGGATCGTTACTTCGCGGAAAGCGGCGAGATAGCCCGACTGCTCGACGCCGACCCGGTGCCGCGGACGCGGAGCGAAGCGGAACAGCTGATGTCGAGATTTCAGCGGGAACTCCGGGCCGACGGACGGACGCGCACGTTCCGGGATCTCGTACTCAAGGCGCGGCCACAGTCTCTCAGCGAGGCGCCCGTCCAGAAGCTTCTCATGAACGCCGCAGTCGACTTGATGCCGGAGTTTGCAAGGCGCATGCATGGTCTGTCCGCGCCCGTCCTGCCCCCCATCATTCGTGGGGCGACCTTTGGAATAGCGAGCACCATCCGCTGGGCCTTTGCCGGTGAGAAGTACCGCAAAAGCGAGTGATTTGCCGTCCCTCAATTGCCCGCGCGCTCGACGCGTGGCAATCGGGCTGCGTAGATTGATGGAGCACGCGTTATGTCGTTGATCGGCAACCTGGTCGACAAGTTGCTTACGAAAGGCAGTATCACGCTGAAGCTGCCAGGCCGCGAGCCACGGACCTATGGCCGGGGCGAAGGAAAGCACCTGACAGTGCGCTTCACCGATCGAAGGGTCGGGTTCGACATCGTCAAGAACCCGCGGCTCGGGATTGGCGAAGCCTTTATGGATGGCCGCCTCATCATCGAAGACGGCACTATCCTCGATCTTTTGGAAATGATCACGCAAGCGAATCCGTGGGAATATCGCGGAGATGGCCCCGCAGCGCTCGCGAAGAGCAGGGGCGGCTTCCTCAAACTGCTCAAGTCCAACAATCTCAAGCGTGCTCGCAAGAATGTCGCGCACCATTACGACCTGAAGGACGAGCTATACGAGCTCTTCCTCGACGACGATAAGCAATACAGCTGCGCCTATTTCACGAACCCCGGGAACAGCCTCGAACAGGCCCAACTCGAGAAGAAGGCACACATCGCTGCCAAGCTGGCCCTTGAGCCTGGCCAACGCGTTCTCGATATCGGCTGCGGCTGGGGCGGCATGGCATTGTTCCTGCACCAGGTGGCCGACGTCGATGTGCTGGGGATCACACTCTCTGAACGTCAGCTCAAGATCGCCCGGCAGCGGGCAGCGGATGCGGGCGTCTCGGACCGCGTAAAATTCGAGCTCATCGACTATCGTGAGTTGAATAATCGTTTCGACCGCATCGTGTCGGTCGGGATGTTCGAGCATGTTGGTGCGCGCCACTATGACGAGTTCTTCGTCAAATGCCGGGACCTTCTAAAACCCGACGGAGTGATGCTGCTGCACACGATCGGGCGCCTTGGCGAAGCCACGAACTCGCCGGATCCGTTCACCGATAAATGGATCTTCCCCGGCTATCACCTGCCCTCACTCAGTCAGATGTTTACCGCCAGCGAGAAGGTCCGGCTGATTGCGAGCGACGTCGAGACTCTCCGTCTGCATTATGCCTACACGCTGCGAGCATGGCTTGCGCGTGCGTTCGACGCCCGAGCGAAGATCGAGGCGATGTACGATGAGCGCTTCTTCCGGATGTGGGAATTCTATCTCGCCGGAGGAATTGTCATGTTCGAGACGGGAGCGGCCTGTAACTACCAGGTCCAGTACATACGAGATCGCAACGCACTGCCGATTACCCGTGACTACATGCTGGAGGTCGAACGCAAATACCGCGAGCTCGGGGCGCAGGCCTCTTCCACCACGAAGAGGACGCGTGGCGCCGGCCGAAGGAAAGCCCTCGAGGAAGCCTGACCCGGATCAACGTGTAGCCTTGAGGGCGACCCGTCGCATCGCTGATCGAAAGGAATGATGCAAATTGGCGCGGCTCGGCGGTAACATACTCTTGCGCGCTTCGGCGCGAGAAACTCGAGCCGGGGCGGCTTAACTTGCGCCTCGGACATGACCCGATGAACGTCCGGATTTAGCTTGGACGCCGAGCGCCCATTCTGGCGTGCGCCGCACGACGCTCATCCGCCGTCAGGCGGCCATCATGGTTGAGGTCCATGCGATCGAAGTGCGCGAGCGCCGCGGTTTCGGCTTCCTTAAGCGTCACGCGACCGTCGCGGTTCGCATCCGACCGCTCGAAGAGATGCGCGAGAAAGTGCATCCCATGGTCCTCGCCCATGCGGGGCATGTGGCTCCTCATAAAGTCGTTGTGCGCATGCGAATTCGTCATGTCGTCGCGGGCATGCATGACCAGCATCCTGCGCTCATGCATGCCCGCGTGTGCGGCCATGAACTCCTGCCGGCTAATTACGCCGTCATGATTGGTGTCTAGGCGATCGAACATCATCGCGGGATCGGGCATCGCCATTCTATGACCCCCATCGACCCCCGCGCGTTCACGAAAACCCTCCGTCATGCCCGCGTGCATTTCGTGCAACATCCGGTTGCGACGCGCAGCAACTTCACTCCTCGTGACATAGCCATCATGGTTCACGTCCGCTCTCTCAAAGGCGGCGCGGACTTGCCGAACAAATTCGTCCCGCGTGATTACTGCGCCAGTCATCCCCATGACCTGCACTGGGCTGCGAATTATCGGTGGGGTGTGAACCCGGTGCACCGGAACCGGAGTGGTTCCCTGAGCGACACCCGGAGGCGGCGAAACGGCCTGAGCGGCGGCCGGGCTCGTTCCAAGAGCGAAAACAGCGAATGCGACACCGACGAGAAGCTTGTTCATACCTTGGGTCTCCTCCGCAATATTGACGGTGGGCTAAGACAATGAAGCTTACTGTGGATTGAACAGGGCCGAACCCGTCAGCGGCGATAGTAAGGCCGTGCGGCGATATAGCCCCACTGCGCAAGCCGCCCTGGCCGACGGACACGGGCAAGTGCCGCTGGAAGGTCGTTGCTCGGATCAAAGATCGAACTTTGCCGCGTGACAAGCCAGATCACGGGGACATTCTTCACCGCGGGGTCTGCCGCGAATTGCGAAGCCTGCTGGGCACTCACCGACACGACACCTCGCCAGCCTGCCCGGACGGGGCCGTTGAAACCAAGGGTTGGGAACGGCTCGGGGATCGCTCTCATCGCACCCCGGATTGTCGGCCGAACGGCGCCAAGCGGAAGCGCACTGTCCGCTGGATAGAGCCATATTTGATCCCGAGCCGCGACATTGCGCGCCAGATACGTTGAGAGCAGGTCCCAGCGTTCTGTCGGAGGGCGCGTCGCCATGGCGAGCGCCGCGGGGAACAGCGAAATACAAAGTGCGCTGACGATAAGTCGGCGTTCACGCCCGTCCCTCGTCCGGGCAATCGCGCCCGCGATCATTAGGTAGGCCGGCACGAGGGTCCCGGATAAGGTCCGGGCCAGAAACACTGGCTCGACCAGCGCCGAGATCAGCGCCGCCAACATCGGAGGGCCAAGCCACAACAACAGCATAAGCCGGTCACAATTCCATCCCGTGGAAGCCCACGTGGAGGAAAGGGCTCGCTTGAACAGCAACACCATCACCAGCGCCGCGATTGCGGACGCGACGCTCAGCGCCTCGACGGGCACCGTGTAGAGTGCGAGCAGCTCCGGCAAAAACATTCCCGGGTCCCAACGCAACCAGTTCGTGCTCCAGTCCTCAACGCGATTGTTCATCATGATCAGGCAGGGCAGGTAGATGACGGCAAAGAAAACCGCCGTGGTCGCAGCGCGCACCATGCGCGCTCGGGTTAAGCGGGCCGTCAGCCAGACCGGAAGGAGAGCAAGGGCAATCGAAACCGCGTAAAGGATTCCCAGCGCATGGCTCCAGCCGGTAAGCGTGGTGCTCGCGCCGAGGAGGAGCCAGCTTCGCCACCGCCCCGGGCCGCCGCATTCAAGCTCCCGCACAAGGCGGAGCAGCGAAAGAATTGCGACGGAATATGCAAGCGTCAGCAGCGGATACGGACGCGCTTCCTGGCTGATTACCATGAACATCGGCGAACAGGCCGTAAGAAATCCGCCGATCGCAGCCCTCAACATTGGCCGCCCGGTGGGCGCTTGCCGTTCCTGCTCGAATACAATTCCCATGACGACCGGGATGGTGAGGGTGCCAAGCACGACCGAGAGTCCGCGCATGCGTGCGTAATCCGGTCCAACGAGCAGTCGCCAAGACCTCAGTACGGAGTAGTAGAAAGGGGGGTGTGCTTCGTAGGTTGGAAGAACGTGCCAGAGGTAATGGAAACTGCGGTCCGAGAACCAGGCACTGAATGCCTCGTCGAGCCAGAGCGGGCGCGAACCAAGGTCGAGCAAGCGCAGAGCAAGCCCGGCTAGGGTGAGCGCAGTCGCAAGCCTAAGCGGTGTCAGCCGCAGGTTGAGCCGAATGACGGTTCTGGAAGAATCGAGGGGAAAAGCCGCATCCATGGTTGGCTGACGCCTAAGCTCAACTTGGTTAACAGCTTGTAATCCAGCATCTTCTCTCATGGACAATTGGGCGCGCGCCGCTAGGACGCGCGCGGGCTAGGACTTTGAAGGCGCGTGGCGATGGGGGTCGAGGGCCTGCCAATGATGGATTTGACGGCGAAGGCCCGCCCCTGGTGGGAATCGCGCCTCTGTCTTGCGCTGGTGGTTATCGCAACGATGGTTCCGCTCCTCTACCCGCCGGTACCGCCGCTCGTCGACCTTCTGGGTCACATGGGGCGCTACCGGGTCGAACTCGACCTTCACCAATCACCCTTCCTGCAACGCTATTACGACTATCATTGGGCCGCCATCGGCAACCTTGGCGTCGACCTGCTCATCATTCCGCTCGCCAAACTGTTCGGGCTCGAGCTCGCCGTAAAGGTCATTGTCCTGCTGATCCCACCGCTCACAGCGGCAGGGTTTCTATGGGTTGCACGCGAGGTCCATGGTCGCGTGCCGCCGACCGCCTTCTTCGCGCTGCCATTCATCTACGGCTACCCATTCCTGTTCGGTTTCGTGAACTACACCCTGTCCGTTGCCCTGGCGTTTCTTGCTTTCGGTCTTTGGCTGCGGCTTGGCAGGCTCGAGCGAACCACCTTGAGAAGCTGGATCTTCGCCCCGATCGCGCTGGTCGTTTTCTTCTGCCACACCTACGGCTGGGGATTGCTCGGGTTGATGTGTTTTTCGGCCGATGCTGTTCGCCTTCACGATCGTGGCCGCAGCTGGGTGAGAGCCGGTTTGGAAGCCGCCCTGCACACCTCAGTGATGGCAGTCCCCCTCCTCATCATGCTCATCTGGCGCAGCGAGACCCATGGGGGGCAAACCTCGGCGTGGTTCGAGTGGAAGGCCAAGTGGCACTGGATCTACATGGCCCTTCGTGACCGGTGGAAATGGTTCGACATCGGCTCGATCGTCGTGCCTGGGCTCTTGTTCCTCTACGTGCTGTTCAGCCGCAAGCTTACCTTCTCGCGTAACCTTGCCTTCTCCGCGATCGTACTGGCGACAAGTTTCGTGCTCATTCCGCGCATCGTGTTTGGTTCGGCCTATGCCGACATGCGCCTCGTGCCTTACCTGATGGCGGTCGTACTCCTGGCGATCCGTTTTCGCGGCGCTCCCGACCGGAGGACGGCACATGTTCTTGCCGTTTTGGGACTGGTGTTTTTCGGTGTCCGCACCCTCGCCAACACGATTAGCCTCGGTATCGCCGCAAATGATCAATCGGCGAAGCTTGAGGCGATAAACCTCATACCGGAAGGAGCCCGCGTGATCAGTCTCGTCGGGATGACCTGCAACGAATATTGGCCGATGCTGAGGAACGGCCATCTCGGGGCTATGGTGGTCGTCCGGCGCGACGGCTTCGCCAACGACCAATGGGTCATTGAAGGGGTAAACCTGCTCGATCTCAAATATACGAAAGCCGGCTATTTCGCGTCGGATCCTTCTCAACTCGTGCGCCCAAATCACTGTCTCGACCCGCTTCACCGGATGATCGACCGTTCGTTGTCGACCTTGCCGCGCAATGATTTCGACTATGTCTGGCTCATTGATCCACCGGCCTATAGTCCCGCTACGGTCGCTGATATGAAGCTCGTCTGGCGCGGCCCTTCAAGTTTCCTGTACAAAACCCAACCATGACTGTGCTTTCGGTCGTTGTACCCTGCTTCAATGAAGAGGCTTGCCTCTCCGAACTCCATCAACGTCTGGGGGCCGCGGCACGCGAGGCCGCCGGAGACAACTACGAACTAGTCCTCGTCAATGACGGGTCGCGCGATCAAAGTTGGCCGATCATGCGCCAAATGGCCGCCGAAGATTCACACGTGGTCGCCGTGAACCTCTCACGCAATCACGGGCATCAGCTTGCGCTGACTGCGGGTCTCGATCTCTGCCGCGGCGAGGCGATTCTCATCATCGACGCCGATCTCCAGGATCCGCCGGAGCTGTTGCCGGCGATGTTTGCAACCATGCGAGCGCAGCGGGCGGACGTCGTCTACGGCGTCCGCAAGAGCCGCGCTGGCGAGACCGCCTTCAAGCGCGCGACCGCGCATGGCTTTTATCGCTTGCTGTCACGCGCCACGGAAGTGGACATCCCTCTCGATGCTGGCGACTTCCGCTTGATGAGCCGCCGGGCGCTGGACGCTTTGCTCGCTATGCCTGAACAGGCGCGATTCATCCGGGGCATGGTCGCATGGATCGGCTTCCGGCAAGTCCCCTTCCCGTACGACCGCGCAGAGCGGTTCGCTGGTGCAACCAAATACCCGCTCAAGAAAATGATGCGTTTTGCGCTCGACGCGCTCACCGGCTTCTCGTCAGCCCCCTTGAAGCTCGCAAGCCACGCAGGGCTGCTGCTGTCGGCGGGGTCAGTGCTCCTGATCCTCTATATTGCTTATGCCTGGGCTACTGGCCGGAATATCCAGGGTTGGACTTCGCTGATGCTCGTGGTGGTAATCCTCGGCGCCGTTCAGATGTTCGTACTTGCGCTCATGGGCGAATATATCGGCCGCCTCTACAATGAAGCGAAGCGGCGGCCGCTTTATATTGTCGAGGAAATTGCGGGAGGTGGCGAGCGCGCGAACGCCAATCTTGGCTATATCGCCGATGCGACCGCAAACAGCGAAAGTCCCGGCGGCATCGGCAGGCGACCAACCAGATGACGCTCCGCAGCAAATACCGTTTCCAGTAGGGAATTGAGTGGAGCCGGCGGGAGCCTAACGTCGCCATTATCCTTGCCGCGCCATTTCGACACGGTCCGCTCGGCAACCGCAAGCGGAAACAGAAAGCTGTTGAAGTAACCAAGCCGCTCAAGCCGCAAGGGCGAGCTGTCGACCAATTGTCTCAACCGCTCCTTCGAATAGCGGCGCTTGTGGTGATTCGCGACATCATGGGCAGTCCACATCCACTGGTGCGCCGGTACCGTCATGATGAACCGCGCGCCCGGCTTGAGCTTGGTCGCAATCGAAGCAAGCGCCGCGAGGTCATCATCGACATGCTCGATTACGTCGAAAGCACCGACCAGGTCATAGTTTCTGTCCGGAACATCCGCGAGTTCGGGAAGCGGCGAACTCATCACCTTTCGGCCAAGGCGGCGCTCGGATAGTGCCCGCGCCTCGTCGTCAAGCTCCAGACCCTCGACATGACCGAATCCGGACAACATCGGCAGGTTGTGACCCGTGCCGCACCCAATCTCGAGAATATTGGCGTCAGGGGGAAGATTCCCTTCCCGCGTGATGAGGTCGGCGATGATCTGTCGCCGGGCTCGGTACCACCAGTGCCGGTCATCGAGCTCGGCCATCTGCTGAAAAACGACACGCTCCATCAGCGGAAAACCAGCTGCCGGTTGAGGACGAAGGTCGCAAGTGGCGTCACGAATATAGCCGGTACCAGCGGCCACCACGTTGGTCCATGGACCAACGGGCCGGTCAGCACCCAAGTGAATATCTCATTCAGCACAAAGCCGGAGAGCTGGACGAGGAGGAACTTAACCTTCAGTCGATTATCTTCCGAGCGGCCATGCCCGCGGAAACTCCAGCGACTGTGAAGCACAAAGCCGATGCTCACCGAGACGAGGAAGGCAATGACCACCGCTGCGACGGGCGGCATGACGTAAGTCGCGAGGTACCAGTAAATACCCGAATATACGACCGCCAAGCCGAATCCGACGATTGCAAAGCGCACCAATTGCCCGACGGTTTCGCTCGGAAAGTTTAATCTCGTGGCCATGTCCCGGCTGTTTGCCGTTGTAAGTCGAGCCGCTAGAGCCGGAAAAATGGTACAAGGCAAGGCGGCGAACTGGGAAGCGGAGTGGGAAGCGCGAGCGCTCGAGTTTCTCGGGCGCCGGTGGATTCTCGTCACGATCCTTTGCTGGCTTGGCTTCTGCGGCTGGATGATCTTCGAACACTGGAGCCAGATCCGCTGGTTCGGCCTTGGCGACACTGACGACAACATGCGGATCATGCAGGTCCGCGCTCTGCTTCATGGTCAGAGCTGGTACGACTTGCGCGACTATCGAATGAACCCGCCGTTCGGAGCGAACATTCACTGGTCGCGGCTGGTTGATCTGCCGATTGCTGGTCTGATCCTTGCTTTGCGCCCGTTTCTCGGCGGCGCCGGGGCCGAGCGCTGGGCGGTCGGCATCGCTCCGCTACTGCCTTATTTGTTGTTGCTCTACTCGATCGCTCTCGCCGCGCGGCGTCTGCTGGGGCCGACCGCTTATCTGCTAGCGTTCTGCGCAATCTTCTTCGCGGGCTCGACCAACGGGATGTTCACACCCGAACGGATCGACCATCACGGCTGGCAGCTTGCACTCCTCGCGCTGAGCCTTGCCGGTATTGCCGACCCGGACAAGATCCGTGGTGGCCTCGTGCTCGGCGTCTCGAGCGCCTTGTCGCTGGCGATCGGGCTCGAGATGATCATTTATCTCGCGCTTGCCGGGGTCGCGATGGTCCTGTTCTTCGTCGAGGATAGCGCGGAGCGGGAGCGACTGAGGGCTTATGCCGTTTCGCTCGGCGGGAGCACCGCCTTGTGCTTCCTCGTTTTCGCATCGAACGACAACTGGAATGCCGTGTGCGACGCACTCTCGCCGGTGTGGCTGTCCGACGCCCTCATATCCAGCGCTCTCATGTATGCCCTTGCGTCCATAACCGCACCAACTTTCCAGCGGCGACTGGTCCTCGCACTTGGTGCCGGGCTTATCATCGCGGCCTTCCATGGTCTTACGTGGCCGCAATGCCTTCAGCGACCGGAACATATTTCTCCGGAAGTCGAACGCCTGTGGCTGAGCCATGTCAAGGAAGCCCGGCCGATATGGATGCACGGCTGGCGTATCGCGACGCTGATCGCAGTTCTCCCGGTTACCGGGGCCATCGGCTGGGGGATTCTCGCGTGGTTCCGGTGGAGTGAGCCCGACCTCCGTCGCCGCGTGATGGGCGCCGCCGTTCCGGGGATTGCCGCATCGCTGTTGCTCCTGTGGCAGACACGAACAGGTCCTGCCGCTCAGATGATGGCCGCGGTCGGCGCCGCCGCGATCATCTGGATTGCCTGGTCAAGGGCCTGGAATAGCGCGAATTGGGCTGTGCGCATCTTCGGCGTCTTTTTCATTTTCATTTGCGGTGTCGGCGCCGTTGTTCCGCTCGTGGTCGACTTCATACCCGAACCGCCAGCCGACAAACGCGACTTGGCGATCGGAAAAGCGAACCGTCTGTGCGCGACGCTCTGGGGGCTTCACCCGGTCGCGTTGCAACCCAAGGGGGTGGTGATGACCTTCGTCGACCTTGGCCCGCGCCTGATTACGGTGACCCACCATGACGCGATTGCCGGGCCTTACCATCGGAACGGCCAGCAGATCGCCGACGTGATGAACTTCTGGCGCGGCTCGGCTGACCAAGCCCACCGCCTCGCAAACAAATATCGCGCCAATTACGTCTTGAGCTGTCCGAACAGTTCCACGACGACCATCTTTATGTCCGAGACGCCGACCGGCTTCTACGCTCAGCTACAGCGCGGCCAAGTGCCGAGCTGGCTCAAAGCCGTCTCGCTGCCCACCGACTCACCCTACCGAATGTGGAAGGTCCTCAATTAACCAAGAACGTGCGGGAAGCTCTGCCTTAATCCGTCGACGACGAACTGTGCGGCAAGCGCGGCGAGAATTACACCAAGTATTCGGGTAATCGCAGCTTCAACCTTGTCGCCAATCAATCGCATGAGCGGCCCCGCGGCAAGCAGGGTCGCCATGGTGATGAGCATCACGGTCGTGATCGCGGCGAGGACGATTGCCACGTGAACGAACGTCTCGGCCCGTGAAACCCAAAGCATCGCGCTTGCAATGGAGCCCGG
Source organism: Sphingomicrobium sp. (assembly GCA_035944075.1). Lineage (GTDB taxonomy): Bacteria > Pseudomonadota > Alphaproteobacteria > Sphingomonadales > Sphingomonadaceae > Sphingomicrobium. Next base: position 102,010 of record DASZBO010000099.1, on the reverse strand, counting down.
ACCGGTGATCATCGGCATAGCCATTGGAAAGACACTGATGTCCTCCGCGTCCGGCGTGCCTTCGATTGAATGGGCCCGCTCTTCGCGCCGCTGGGTTCGTCGTTCGAAGACCATGTCGAGAGCGATGAAGAAGAGCATGATGCCGCCGGCGATACGGAAGCTTGCAAGACTGATCCCCAGAGCCTTCAGCAATGGCCGCCCGAGGAGGGCGAAGAACATGAGGACGGCCCAGGCGATCAGCGACGAACGGATGGCCATTGTCCGACGGTGAGCGGCCGTCGAACCTCGGGTCAGGCTGGCAAATATCGGAGCGCAACCTGGCGGATCGATGATCACCAGGAACGTGGCTAGCGCCGAGCCAAATAGCTCGATCATTTGGCCTTTGGCGCGGGGTCGATTGCGTGAATGACCTCGGCATAGGCCCTGCCGTTCCACAGATAGACGCGGAAATTCCGCATGCCGCGTGCGTCAACCTTCCAGTCCCAGCCCAGTGTCCGGTCCGCGGATTGGCCGCGCCCGTTATCCTGCAGGCTGGTCAGGGCTTCCTGGGGCTTGAGCCTGGGCGGCGCTGCGATCGGCGGTACTCCTGTCGGTGCGCGGCAGCTCGCGCGCTCCGCCTTGGTCCTCGCGATCGACGTCTTCGGAGCGGGAATGCCGCCGTCGTAAACCCAGCGCCAACCGGTGGCTGATCGCTGCCATACGGTCGTAAAATAACCCGCGAGCCGGTGGTCCTGGGTAAACCAAGGACCCATGTTTACCGCTGTGCGCCCGTCGCACGAGCTGTAGGTCTGGGAAGGCTGCCACGTAATCGACCGCGGCGGATCCTTGAGGTTCTTGAGAAACGTCTTCGCCCAAACAGCCTGGGGCGTGAACATGACCGCGTCGCGGTCAGCCCATTTCCGGAAAGCGGTCCATTGTCCGAGACGCTTCGCATCGCGGGCGAATGCAATGTCCGCATCAACCGCCGTCGTGATCGGCGCCGAAGCCAGCAACAACGCGATCATATGCCCTCCGGATCGGCAAGTCCGACACGGCGGTGTGCCGCAACAACGCTATTCCGCAGCAGGCACGCGATCGTCATTGGCCCCACCCCGCCAGGTACAGGAGTAATCGCGCCCGCCACTTGCGAAGCTTCCTCGAAAGCAACATCGCCGAGCAGTCTTTTCGTTCCATCCGGCTGCTCGACGCGCTCTTGTCCGACATCGATAACGGTTGCGCCTCGCTTGAGCCAGCTACCCCGGATTAACTCGGGCCGCCCGACTGCAGCAACGACGATGTCGCAGCGTTGAACTGCGGCAGGCAAATCGCGCGTGCGGGAGTGAGCAACGGTAACGGTGCAACTCTCCTTGATGAGCAGTTGCGCCATTGGCTTTCCGACGATGTTCGATCGCCCGACAACAATTGCCTCCATTCCGCTCAGGTTGCCGAGCTCGTGACGCAGCAACATCAGGCAGCCGAGCGGGGTGCAAGGAACGAGCGCTTCGAGACCCACCGCAAGACGGCCCGCATTCATCGGATGAAAGCCGTCCACGTCCTTGTCGGGGTCAATACGAAGGATGATCGCCGTCTCATCGATGTGCGGCGGCAGCGGCAGCTGCACGAGGATTCCGTCGACGGCCGGATCCGCGTTAAGCTCATCGATGAGGGCCATCAGTTGCCCTTGGGAGACGTTCGCCGGCAACTTGTGCTCGAAGCTTTCCATGCCGGCGTCGATGGTCGCCCTGGCCTTCGAGCGGACATAGGCCGCGCTTGGCGGATGCTCGCCCACGAGTACAACGGCTAGACCTGGCCGTCGCCCCTGACTGGCGGCAAAGTCGGCCGCGACAACGGCAACGCGCGAACGAAGGTCTGCCGCGAATGCCTTCCCATCGATCAGCCGGGCGCTCATGTGATCGTCGGGCCAACTTCCAGGAGAATGCCCGGAAGAACTTTCGACCGGATGACCGCAATAACGAGAAGGACGACCAGAGGCGAGAAATCGATGCCGCCGAAATCCGGAAGCATCCGGCGAATCGGACGATAAAGCGGGGCGGTCATCCGATCGATCGCAACCACGACGCTCCGGACCGGACCGGAGTGAAGGTTGATTACGTTGAAAGCGATGAGCCAGCTGAGGATCACCTGGGCGAAAATTAGGTACATCAGGACTTGCAGGATCACGTCCACGATGCCGACGAGCATGAAGATCATGGCCGCCGCTTAGCGGGAGGACACCTAGGGCGCAAACCTCTCGGGTTCGGCAGCCGCAAGGATCTCGGCAAAATCTCCTTCCGGATCGGACCATTCGGCGATCGGCGTCCACCCGCCCGCTAGCAACAGCACCCGTCCGCCGCGCGGACCATATTTGTGGCTGTTCTCGACGTGGATTGAGGAACCAAGCGTGAACGCGAAGTTCCGGCCCGATACGCTGAAACCGACGTCGCGCGATGCTACCAAGTGAATCTCGACGCGAGACAGTATGTCGTTCCAGCGTGCGTCGTGCCGAAAAGCTTCGACCGGAATATCGGCGCCAAGCTCGCGATTGACGCGCGCAAGAAGATTAAGACTAAATTGGGCCGTAACGCCTTCAGGATCATCATAAGCATCGATGAGACGCTGGACAGGCTTCACTCGATCCATGCCGATCAAGAGCTGAGAACCGGATCCCAGCAGGGTGCGGAACTGTCGAAGAAGATCAGTTGCGCTGCGCGGAACGAAGTTGCCGATTGTCGATCCTGGGAAAAAGCCGAGCTTTGCGAGTTTCTCGATGCGGTCTGGGAGCGTGAACGGCCGCGCGAAATCTGCCGTAACAGGGATGATTTCGACGTGCGGAAACCGCCGCTGGAGATCCGCTGCGCTCTGTTCAAGATAGTCGCCGGAAATGTCGACCGGGACGTAGGCGGCCGGCTGCACTGCTTCGAGAAGGATCGGCGTCTTCGTTTGCGAGCCGGCGCCGAACTCAATCACTGCCGCACCCTTGGGCACACGCGATGCAACCTCCGGCATGATCGCGTGGAAGATCGCCGTTTCTGTCCGAGTCGGATAGTAAGACGGTAGCCGTGTGATCTCGTCAAAGAGCTCGGAGCCTCGGCGATCATAGAGCCAGCGCGCCGGGATCGATGGAACCGGTGCCGCGAGCCCGGCAAGCACGTCCTCGCGGAACGCGAGGGTCTGAGGATCAAGCGTCTTTAGCAAGGCGAACACCTGTCCATTGCCAGCGGGCCGCTGGCGGGAAGAAGTTGCGGTATGATGCACGACTGTGCCCGCGCGGAGTCGCGCAGCTCGCCCCTTTCAGCACGAACTGTCCGCACATGAATTTGCCGTTATACTCTCCGACCGCACCTTCGGCAGGCGAGAAGCCCGGGTAGGAACTGAAAGCGCTCTTGGTCCATTCCCAGACATCGCCGAACATGGCGCCACCTCGACGGGGAACGACCGCGACCGCCCGATCGAGCTGATTGCCGGCCACCGGGTTCATCGTCGAAGCGCGATCTTCCCATTCAGCCTCTGTCGGCAGTCGAGCGTCTGCCCAGCGGGCGAACGCATCGGCCTCGAAATAACTGACGTGCGCAACGGGCGCGTCCCAGTCGATGGCGCGCCTTCCAGCGAGCGTGAACTCCGTGCCATCCTCGAGCCAATATAACGGAGCGTGGATGTCTTCCTGCTGCACCCACGCCCAGCCGTCGGAGAGCCAGAGCTGAGGCTTTGTGTATCCGCCGTCTTCGATAAAGGCCCGCCATTCACGGTTGATCACTCGACGACTGGCAATCGTGTGACGCGGGAGGAACACCCGGTGCCGCGGACGCTCGCAATCGAAGGCGAACGGATTTACTCGAGCACCGATTTCAACAATTCCTTCGCGGCCTGCACACCAGGTAAGCGGCTCAAGATCCACGTCATTGACACTCGGGAGCTCGCCATAAGCCGGAGCGAGCGGGTTTTCGGCGAATGTCGCGAGGATGTCGGTTAAAAGAAGCTCTTGGTGTTGCTGTTCGTGATTGATGCCAAGCTCGATGAGGAGGAGAGCCGCAGGACCAAGCGAGGGGAAAGCCCGGTCCAGCGACGCGTCGACGTGAGCGCGGTAGTCCAGCACCTCTTGCAGGCGCGGGCGACTCAGCATCCCTCGTCGAGGTCGCGGGTGGCGCGGACCTTCGGCGTCGTAATAGCTGTTGAACACGAAGGCCCAACGATCATCAAACGCGACATATCCTGGAACATGATCGCGCAGGACAAACGTCTCAAAGAACCAGCTCGTGTGGGCAAGATGCCATTTGGTCGGTGACGCATCGGGGAAAGGCTGGATCGTGGCATCCGCGTCGGAGAGCGGAGCGGCAAGGTCAGACGTGAGCTTGCGTGTCGCCAAAAGCCGCGACCGAAGATCCTCGGCGGGCGCTGATGGAGCGTGGGTCGCCATTGCGCCGGCCCTACATTATTAACTTGCCAAAGTCGCCTGACCTTAGTCCCGGGTAGCCCCAGGTTTCCAAAGTATATCACCTCCCTCTCGCGCCGCGACGAACCGCGCGGCAACAAACAGGTGGTCGGACAGGCGATTGAGGTAAGCGAGCATCTGCGGGTTCAACGGCTCGCTTTGAGCAAGGGCAACCCCCGCTCGCTCAGCACGTCGAACGACAGCTCTAGCAAGGTGGAGCGTGGAGACCGCCGCGGAGCCGCTCGGAAGGATGAAGCTGGTCAGGGGCGCAAGATTAGCATTCATGCTGTCGATCTCATGCTCCAGTCGCTCAACCTGCGAAGCGACGACGCGAAGGGCTCCTGCAACGTCTCCAGGCGTAGCCATGTCGGCCCCGAGATCGAAGAGATCATTCTGAATGACGAGGAGCCGGTCAGCAACGTAGCCCGGTCCGAGATGCGCCATCGCATTGCCGATAGCGGCGTTCGCTTCGTCGACCTCCCCGATGGCCGACATCCGCAAGCCCGATTTACTGACCCTGCTGCCATCGACGAGGCCTGCGCTCCCGTTGTCGCCCGTCCGCGTATAAATCTTGTTGAGCTTGACCAATCTTAGTGGCCCGCCGAACTCGCGACCACGAGGATCAGGATAACAAATACAACCGCGACCGCCTGGAACAACACGCGCCGCCGCATCCACATTTGCGACTGCTCGCCCGAAAGATCCTTGCCTGATGCCATCGCGATTACACCGCGAACGAGGACGTATACGACTGCCGCCATTGCGAGCAGGAGCAAGACGAGCAGCAGGATTCTCATGCCTGCCTATTTAGGCTTCGCCCAGTCGAAAGCCAGACGGTAGTTCGCCCGTGAGGAGCTGTCTCACAAGCGAGGGGCCGTCAACGCCGGCGTTGCGAAGAGCTTCAAGAGTGGGCGCAAGGTCACGTTTTGCGAGCCTACGGCCGTCATCATGTGTGACGAGCGGATGATGACAATAGCAGGGCTCGGAAAAACCCAAGAGGATCTGCAGGATCCGTTGTATCGGGGTTGAAGATCGAAGATCAGCACCGCGCACAACCATCGTCACGCCGCTCGCAGCATCGTCGACGACGCAGGATAGATGATAGGATGCGGGGGCGTCCTTTCGCGCGAGGATAGCATCGCCGATCTCATGGTGAAGCGCCGTGTACCGTCGTCCCCCGGGCTCGGCCCATGAGGGCAACCCCGCAAGTTCGATTGCCTTTGCCGAGTTTAATCGCCAGCTGTGGGGCTCCGTGGCCCGACGTCGAGGATCATCGGCAAGATTTCGGCAGGTCCCTGGATACGAGGTCGCGGCATCGCCATGCGGAGCAGTGAGAGACTGGGCAATGTCTGCCCTCGTGCAGAAGCACGCAAAGACCAGACCTCGCGCGTTCAGCTTCTCAAGTGCCGCTCGATATTCGTCGGTTCGCCTTGACTGAATTAGCGCGGGCCCCTTCCACGCAAGGCCGAGCCACCGAAGGTCATCATAGATCGCGTCGACAAACTCAGGTCGGCAGCGGGTTTGGTCGAGGTTCTCGATCCTCAAACGGAATTCGCCACCGGCTTTGGAAGCGTATTCGTGACCGATTGCGGCACTGTAGGCGTGACCAAGGTGCAGCCGTCCGCTCGGCGAGGGAGCGAAACGCGTCACGAACATCGGAGGTGTTGCTCAAAGGGCTCTTGACGCTGAGTCATTGAAAATGCTGTCATACGCATGTCACGTCGGGTTGGCATCCGGCGGGCAACAAGGGAAGACGGGCCGATTGTCCCTCTCCTCCTTGCGTGCGACGGGGCCGGGGAGCTGCAGTTCGGTTCGAACCGAACGAAAGGCTGTTGTCTCTCGCATGTATCACCCCGAGCTTATCCGCCACCCTGAGAGCTGTCCGGCGCTTGTCCTCAATGCCGACTATACGCCGCTATCCTACTACCCGTTGTCCCTGTGGCCGTGGCAGACGGCGATCAAGGCCATGTTCCTTGAGCGGGTCGATGTTGTTGCCCATTATGATCGCGAAGTGCACAGCCCAAGCGTAGCGCTGAAGCTGCCGAGCGTGATTGCACTTCGGGAGTATGTACGGCCCAACGAATATCCGGCCTTCACGCGGTTTAACCTGTTCCTACGCGATCGTTTCCGCTGCGTTTATTGCGGGTCGGCCAAGGAATTGACCTTCGACCATGTCGTGCCGCGCGCTCAGGGCGGTCGCACCATGTGGGAAAACGTCGCCACCGCCTGCGCGCCATGCAATTTGCGCAAGGGCGGCCGCACTCCGGGCGAAGCTCACATGCACATCATGCGCGAGCCGATCCGGCCAACCAGCTGGCAATTGCAGGAGCACGGGCGGGCGTTCCCACCGAATTACCTCCACGAAAGCTGGCGGGATTATCTCTATTGGGACGTCGAACTCGAGCCGTAATCCGCGTTCAGCGTTGGAACACGGTTCGCGCTACCCATTCGCTAGGCTTCGACGCGAGCGGTCGAGCGCGTCCGCTGGGCTCCCGAGACCGCCCGCCGGGCATCCATTATTCTTCGCTGTGTTTGGCCGTCATTAACCATTTCTATTTAGCCATCGGCCGATGGACATCGCAATTCCAGTCACTCGAGACCAACGTCCGCGCATCCTCGTTGTCGACCCGAATAGAACGAAAGCCGGCCTGATCGCGCGCCGCCTTGTGGAAGCCGGATACCGCGTCAGCGCCAGCGATGGAGGCGCTGGCGCCGTTGCCGAACTCTACCGGCTCCCAATCGATCTCGTATTGGCAGAACTCGACATGTTGCCGATGACCGGCGCCGAGCTCGCACGCGCAATCCGGGGTGAAGTCCAGTGGAACGACGTCCCGGTCATGCTGATCACCAGCAAGTCTCACGCCAAAGGCGCGGTACTTGCGTATGAGGCCGGTGCCGACGACGTGATCATCAAGCCCTTTCACTTCGAAGTGCTGTTTGCGCGGATCGATCGGCGAATCGCGCATGCACGATCCGTCAAGCGGCTGCGCGACGACAATGCAGCGCTCGACGCCCGCGTCGTTAAGCGGGCGATCCAGATCGGCGAATTGCGGAGCCAGCTTCAGGAAGAGCGAACGAGAGGTTCGCACGCGCTTTAAACGACACTCGAGTCGTCAGAAATCAGGCACCAGGGATAGTCCGATTGCCGCGTCGCCGTTTTCAAGGCGAGCTTGCTGAAGCCATGGACTCACGTCGTTGCGTCGAGGAACTCACGCACAGCTGGCGCGACATCGCTTCGCTCCATCGCCATGGCGATATTCGCGATTACGAAGCCAGAGGCGCTGCCGCAGTCGTAGCGCTCCCCCTTGAAGCGATAAGCATGGAATGGCTGCTTTCCGAGCAGCTTGGCCATTGCGTCGGTTAGCTGGATTTCTCCACCGGCGCCCCGTTCCTGAGCATCGAGCGCCTCCATGACAGCCGGCTGCAGAATATAGCGTCCCGGAAGCATTAGGTTCGACGGCGCAGTTCCACTGACCGGTTTCTCGACCATGCCTCGTATCTCAATTAGCCGGCCGTCACTGGGGCCAGGTTCGATCACACCATATTTGTGCGTCTCGTTCTCCGGCACTTCGAGCGCTGCAACGATGTTGCCGCCGACCCGATCATAAGCCTCGATCATCTGGGCAAGACAATTGGGTTTGCCGTACATCAGCTCATCGGGCAGCAGGACGGCGAACGGTTCGTCGCCAACAATGTGCCGTGCGCACCATACCGCGTGACCGAGCCCGAGCGGCTGCTGCTGGCGGACCGTAACAACTTCCCCGAACTTGGCATTCGATGGAGCAAGCACGTCAAGGTTCTTTCCCTTGTCCCGAAGGGCAGCCTCCAATTCGAAGGCTTGGTCGAAATAGTCCACCAGCGAGGATTTTCCCCGACCCGTCACGAAGATCATCTGTTCAATGCCGGCTTCACGCGCCTCATCCACCGCATATTGGATTAGCGGTCGATCAACGATGGTGATCATCTCCTTTGGGATGCTTTTCGTTGCCGGGAGAAGGCGGGTACCGAGGCCAGCGACGGGAAATACCGCCTTGCGAACGCGAGAGGACATAAAGGATCAGGCTCCGGGATTTGCGGAGGTTACGTTGTTGGTGACCGCGCCGGGGTCGATTCCCGGGGGACCAGACGGTGCAGCGCCGCCCGTTGGTGGCGGCAAGTCGAACGGGTCCGCAGGCCGCGGCTTCGATCTGGTGACCAGCTCATCGACGCGCACAGGACGCGTCTGGATCGGCGGAGTTAGCAACTGTTCGAACGTCGGCGTCGAACGCGCCATGAGGGGCTTTACCGGCAATCGATGGCCCGGGGCGGGCTCAAGATCCACCTGGTGGCCACACCCGTTGAGCGACACGATGCCGGCAATGAGGAGAATCCGCATCCGCTGCATTGTTTCCGCCTAGCGAGTCCCTCGAGCCGACGCCAGCTTGCCGGTGCGCGCAACGCAAACTATCGCCAGGCGTATGCGCTTTTTTTTATTCGCTTCCGCAGCAGTACTCACCCTCGCAGCCTGCCACAACACTGCTCAGCGGGCCCCAGCAAACAACGAGGCCGCTTCTGCTGCGGGTGAAGGCATCAAGGGCGTTCATCGCGATCAGAAGGGCAAGCCTGGTCCTAACGGGGCGTTCGAGGATATGGACGGCCAGACGGTAAAGCTCGCGAATTTTAAGGGCAGGCCCGTGCTCGTGAATCTCTGGGCAACGTGGTGCGCTCCGTGCGTGAAGGAGCTGCCCACGCTCGATAAACTTGCACGGGCCAATTCCATTCCCGTTGTCGCGGTGAGTGAGGATACGGCACCGCACGCGTCGGTCGAGGCATTCCTCAAGTCCCATCAGATTTCGACCTTGAAGGCGTATCAGGATCCGAAGATGGCTCTCTCGGGCTCACTCGGACCGGACACGGTTCTCCCGACGTCCATACTTCTCGACGCGAATGGGCATGAAGTGTGGCGCTATGTAGGCGATCTTGATTGGACGAGCCCAGCGGCCGCTAAGCTTCTTTCCGAAGTTGCCGACCCGGCGAAAGCGCACTGATCACCCGTCCATCGATTGCCGCCAAACCGAGGGCAATGAGCGCAAGTCCAGCAAAATCCTGCGCCGCCAAGCTCTCGCCAAGAAATAACCCACCAAGAAGGATGGCGACCGGAGGAACCAGCAGCGTGACGAGCAATGCGTTCGTTGCGCCCGACGTGGCAATCAGGCGGAAATAGAGAACGTAACCGAAAGCGGTACAAAGGATTGCGAGGGCGGTGATCGCCGCGAGAGCGCTTAGCGGCGGAAACGCATGGGTCCACGGCCGGTCCACGAACATCGAAACCGGTAGCATCATCAGCGCTCCGGCTGTGAGCTGCCCGGTGGTCACGCTTAACGGTGAAATGCCTTGCCTCCGAAAACGTCGGGCCCAGACCGCGGCCAGAGCGTAGCTAAGAGCAGCCGTGACACAGGCAAGCTGTGCGATCGCACTCGTACCGAGGCTCGCGAACAGCGAGGGCCCAATCATGGTCGCAACGCCGCCGAAGCCCAAGAGCACGCCGATGGCCTTGCGCGGGGTCATTCGCTCATCGTGCGTAAGGAAGTGCGCGACGACCACGCCCCAGATCGGAGTGGTTGCGTTGAGAATGGAGGCAAGACCGCTCGCGATGTGCGTCTGGCCCCAACCGAACAACGCGAACGGCAGCGCATTGTTGAGTAAGGCCAGAATCAGCATCGATGCCCAGACGCGGCGTGGGAGGTTAAGGGTCTCGCCCTTTACATGGACGTATCCCCACATTGCGAGGGCTGCGATTGAGAGTCGAAGCCACACGTAAGTCAGTGGAGTGACATGACGGACGGCAACCCCGATAAAGAAAAATGCGCCTCCCCAGATGACCGCCAGCAACAGGAGAATGAGCCAGTCGCTGCCGTTCATCTGCGTGCGGATCATTCCTGACGAATGCGCTTGCGGCGCAATGCGCGCTTCCGCGCGATTGCGCTCGAACTCGGAAGTCAGGGTGGGCTTCATGGCAATAACGCGCTTAGCTGCGAAGCAATGACGTGCGCCAACAAATGCCTGTCTCGCGGCGATAAGCTCAGCTTATCAGTCGCGCAGCAGTTCGTTGATGCTGGTCTTGGAACGGGTACGCTCATCAACACGCTTGACGATCACGGCGCATGCGAGTGCCGGACCATTGTCCCTGCCCGGAAGGGTCCCCGGCACGACGACCGAATAGGGAGGTACTCGGCCGTAATGAATTTCACCCGTTGCGCGGTCGACGATCTTGGTCGAGGCGCCAAGGAACACGCCCATCGACAGAACTGACCCGCGTTCGACGATGACCCCTTCAGCGACCTCGGAACGCGCTCCAATGAAGCAATCGTCCTCGATGATCACCGGACCCGCCTGGAGCGGCTCAAGCACGCCGCCGATTCCTGCACCGCCGGAGACGTGCACATTGCGGCCGATCTGAGCGCAGCTTCCGATTGTGGCCCATGTATCGACCATCGAATTCTCGCCAACATGGGCCCCGATATTGATGAAGCTCGGCATCAGAACCGCGCCGGGAGCGATGAACGCGCCGCGCCGGACGATGGCGCCGGGAACAGCCCTGAATCCGGCTTGCACAAACTCACTTTCTCCCCAGCCCGCGAATTTTGACGCGACCTTATCCCACCAATGGGCACCTCCCGGCCCTCCGGAAATTGCTTCCATCGGGTTCAGTCGAAACGAAAGCAGGACGGCTTTCTTCAGCCACTGGTGAACGGTCCAGCCTCCGTCCTGTCTCTCGGCAATGCGAAATTCGCCCGCATCCAGTTTTGCAAGAGCCGCATCAACGGCAAGGCGGACCTCGCCTCGAGTGTCTATGCCGACCGCGTCGCGCTCGTCGAACGCGCGCTCGATAACCGTCTTGAGATCACTCGTCATCACCATTCCCCAAAATCCTCTCAAGCCACTCCCCGAGGTCCGTGATGCGCTGGTCAACGACGGTCTCGTCATAACCGTGGTTGCCACGCTCCGAACCATTGTCGACCCAGACGGTTGTCATGCCGAGCTGCTTGGCGGGTGCGAGGTTCTGTACCATGTCGTCCGCCAGAAGCGCGCGAGCTGGATCGATCTCAAAACGATTGCATAAAAGCTGGTACCCATGGGGGTCCGGCTTGGGTCGAAGGTCGCTTGCGTGAATATCGTGAAGCTCGTCGAAATGCCTCGCCACGCCAATCGCCTCCAGCACGCGCTGCGCGTAAGGCGCATCGCCATTGGTGAACACAAATCGACGTCCAGGGAGTAGCGGAAGCAGCCCCGCCAGCCGCTCGTCGCATTTTACCCGGTCAAGCGGGATGTCGTGAACATCCGCAAGGAAGTGGTGAGGATCGATGTCGTAGTCTTTCATGAGACCAGCGAGGGTTGTCCCGTGCGCATGGAAATGCGCCTTCTGAACGCGCTTCGCTTCGTGCGCGTCACACCCAAGCAGGCGTTCAATGTACGCACCCATCCGCTCGTCGATGAGAGCGAACAATCCCGTTGATGCCGGGTAGAGGCAATTATCCAGATCGAAAATCCAGTCCCGGATATGAGCGAAGCGCGGATTCATGAGGCTGGGGCCTAGCCTTTCGCGCGCGTTAAGCAAATTGAAACCAATTCTAAACCATTTTACGTGTGGGAAGCCGTTGTTTTTCAACGGTTTGAGCGGAGAAGACAGAATGGCCCGGCGGCTATTGGGGACGAGCGCGTGCCTGCTCGTGGCAGCGTTTGGACTTGGCGGTTGCAGTGGCGGCGGGGGCAGCGGCGTCTCACCGGTCCCTACTGCTCCGAGTTTGCCCGTCCCCACCCCGACTCCCAGTCCAGCGCCAACGCCGTCTCCAACGCCGGCCCCCACCCCGAACCCGGGCGTGAATTACAACGACTCGGAGTATCAGCAGTCGACCTATGCCGTCGCTGCGAACGCCATCGCGGCATACAATGCGGGCGCCACGGGGCAGGGAGTGAAAATCGGGATCGTTGACAGCGGGCTCAACCCGGCTTTGTCCGAGTTCGTCGGCCGGATCGATCCCGCGAGCGGCGACGTGGCGGGGACACGTGGTCTCGGCGACGATGGCGGTCACGGCACTGCCGTCACCGCCGTTGCCGCCGCAGCGCGCAATGGCCAGAACACGATGGGCATCGCGTTCAATTCCACGATCGTTATGGAACGAGCCGACAGTCCCGGGAGCTGCTCCCAGGCGAGCGGCTGCCAGTTCTTTGACAACCCGATCGCGGCGGGAATTGATGCCGCGCGGAACGCAGGCGCCAAAGTCATCAACCTCTCGCTCGGCGGGGCCACGCCGGGTACGTCGCTGATCAGTGCAATGCAGCGGGCCGTGAACGCGGGCATCGTGCTTGTCATTTCTGCTGGGAACGACGGTACCGATCCGACGAAAGGGGCGAATGCAGACCCCTTCGCACTCGCCCCGGCGCAGAATTTCCCCGGCTCAGTGATTATTGCTGGGTCCGTCGGCGTTGCGAGCGGTAGCTCGACAGACATCAATACGATTTCAGACTTCTCCAACCGAGCGGGGACCGGAGCACCCTATTACCTCGCCGCGCTCGGGTATCAGGATCGGGCGCCGGACCAGACGGGCGCGCAATTCCTCTGGTCGGGAACGAGTTTCTCCGCGCCGACAATTACCGGCGCGGTCGCCCTGATGGCGCAGGCTTTCCCGAATCTCTCGGGCAAACAGATCGTAAGCATCCTCTTCCAGACCGCGGATGACCTCGGGGCGCCCGGCGTGGATCCCGTCTACGGTAACGGGCGACTGAACATCCAGCGAGCCTTTTCGCCCATTGGGACCATGAGTCTTGCCGGCAGCCAGGAGCCAATAGCTTCAAGTCAATTGCCGCCGGCCTCCGGCGACGCGGCGACCGGTCAATCACTCGGCGCTATCATTCTCGATGGTTACAGCCGTGCGTATGTAATGAACCTTGCCGCGACGCTCCGGCGTGCCGGAGCTGATCATCCCCTCTCGCGTTCCTTGCAAAACGACGTCCGGAGTTCCGGTGGAGACGTTGGGCCCATCGCGGTCGCCCTTATGGTCAATGAACGGAACGATCATGTTGAGGGCTTCTCGATCGATCGGGTCAGAATCGGCCCGGATGACCTTCGCCGGTCCAGGCTCATCGCTGGCTCAGCCGTCGCGCGCCTCGACACGCGAACAGCGATCGCATTCGGCTTTGCTGAGGGCGCAAAAGCGATGGAGCGCCGCCTAACCGGGGCCGCCGCAGGCGCGTTCCTCATCGCGAGCGACATCGCGGGAACGCCGGGCTTTCTTGCCAAGCGCAACAGCAGCATGGCCGTACGGCATCGGTTCGGCGCGGTGGGCTTTACTGTCTCTGGCGAAAGCGGAGACGTCTGGCAGGAGGTGAAAACGAGCGCTGCCGGCTCCCCGTATCGCCTCGCGACCTTTGCGGCAGACATGAGCCTTGGCAACCATTGGTTCTCGCTCGGCATGAGCCGCCTTGACGAGAAACAGTCATTGTTGGGTGGCCGAATGTCGCCGCTACTGGGCGCGGGCGGTGCCGTGACTTTGTTCATCGATTCGGAAGCGCGCCGTAACTTTGGCTCAGGATGGACTGGAACGCTCGCCGCGCGACGGGGTTGGACAGCCTTTTCCAACGGCACGCTCGTCACCTCATCTTACGCACTCGATCTCAGTAAGCTTGGGGTCATTGCGTCGAACGACAATCTCGGGCTTCGCATCGCGCAACCTCTTCGGGTCGAGCGTGGCGGCTTTGCGATGATGGTTCCGACGTCCTGGGACTATGTGACGCAGGTTGCTTCCAGCACACCTGCCTGGATGTCACTGAGCCCAAGCGGACGCGAGATCGATGCGGAACTGAGCTATAATGCACCGCTAATCGATCGGACCGCATGGCTTGGAGCCAATCTTTACGTTCGCCGTCAGCCCGGACAAATCGCCAGTGCGTCGGACGACGTTGGCGCGGCACTTCGCTTCAGCCTCGGCTTTTAACTGTCCTCAGCAGTCGGGCGCCCCGGTATTCCGATGGTCCGCGAGAGCCGGCCCTAATAGTCGTTGCACCGTCAAACGGTGAAGCTTTCCCCACAACCGCAGGCACCCTTCGCATTTGGATTCTCAAAGACGAAACCCGCCGTGAAATCGTCTTCGCGCCAATCCATCGTTGAGCCGATCAGATAAAGGACCGAAGCACCATCCACATAAAAGACACCGCCGGGCGTTTCGATCTTCTCGTCGAACGGCACTTCCGCCGCTACATAGTCGACCGAATAAGCGAGGCCCGAACAACCGCGCCTCGGCGTAGAGAGTTTCACGCCGACAGCGCCCTCCGGAGCGCGAGCCATCAACTCCGCTATGCGGGCTTCAGCCGCGGGCGTGAGGGTGATCGCGACCGGTCGTGCTCGTAACTTAGTTTCCTTCACAACATTCCCAATTCTAAGCGGGCCTCGTCACTCATTTTCGATGGATCCCACGGGGGATCCCAGACGAGGTTAACGACTGCGTCCCGAATTCCCGGGACCGAAAGTACGCGCAGCTCAACCTCATTAGGAAGTGACTCGGCTACGGGGCAATGTGGCGTCGTAAGCGTCATCGCCACTGTTGCGTCGCCATCGTCGCTGATCTCGACATCGTAGATGAGGCCAAGTTCATAAATGTCGACAGGGATCTCCGGATCGTAAATTGACTTCAGGACCTCCACGACGGCTGATTGAAGTTCGCTTCCTGCGCCGCCTCGTTCCTCGTTCGCATCATCGCCGGCGAGGAACCCTGCAAGATAGTCCCTCTTGCGCTCGAATTCCGGCGTCACGCGCGCGCGCGGCGGAGACGGAACGCCCGCCACCTCCTCGCTTTCAATCTTTCGTTCTTCGTTCATCCAAAGACCCGCTTGACCCGTTCAATCCCGCGCACCAAGGCCTCGACATCCGAGCTGTCGCTATGCGCCGCGAAGCTCGCCCGTGTGGTTGCCGGAACGCCGAGCCAGTCCATCAGCGGCTGTGCGCAATGATGACCTGCCCGAACCGCGACACCCGCATCATCCAATATGGTGGCGGTGTCGTGCGGATGCACCCCGTCGACGTTGAAGCTGACGATGCCGGCGCCATCGTCCGGTCCGTAAAGCGATACGCCCTTCATGCCGGCAAGCGCGTCGCGGCACTCGGCCACGAGCCGGCTTTCGTGGGAATGAATTGCGCCAAGCGACAGGTGCTCCACGAAACGTATGGCCGCATGGAGCCCGATCGCACCCACGATGTGCGGTGTTCCGGCCTCGAATCTTGCCGGCGGATCCAGAAACGTCGACCTGGCGAAAGTCACGCGGTCGATCATTGCCCCGCCGCCCTGCCACGGCGGCATTGCTGCAAGCAGTTCGGCCCGACCCCAAAGGCATCCGATGCCAGTCGGACCGTAAAGCTTGTGCCCCGAAAAGGCATAGAAATCAGCGTCGAGTTCGACGACGTCCACCGACAGTCGCGGCACCGCCTGACAGCCGTCGAGAAGCAAGAGCGCGCCCTTTGAGTGAGCAATTTCAGCCGCACGCTTTCCGTCGAGAATGGAACCGAGTGCGTTGGACACCTGCGCTAGGGCGACGACGCGATGGTTGTCGGTCAACATCCGCTCCGCCGCAGTCAGATCGATCTTGCCATCGCGCGTGAGAGGCGCGGCGTCGACTTCGTAACCCGCAAGCTGCCAGGGAACGATGTTGCTGTGATGTTCGAGCTGCGAGATGAGTACGCGATTGCGCCCTTCCTTGGGCAGCGAACGCGCAACGAGATTGATCGCTTCGGTCGCGCCGCGGGTAAATATGAGCTCGGAAGCCTGCCCACCAATGAGCCGTGCTGCCGCAGCCCTGGAGGCTTCGTACGCGGCGGTCATATCCGACGAGCGCTGGTAGACACCCCGATGAACGGTCGCATAATCGAGCGCATACGCCTTGGTGATTGCGTCGATTACAGCCCGGGGCTTCTGCGCCGTTGCCGCGCTGTCAAGATAGTGCCAGCCGGCAACGCCAGGGAACTGCTCTCTTACGTCGAGCTCCGGACTGATGAGGGTCGGGGCGTTCACACCACCCTCTTTAAGGCCTCGCGGGCGGCCTCGCGGATCTCGTTCGGTTGTGTGGCACTGTCCCAAAGCCCCATGATGAAACCTTCGAGGAGAAGTGCGCGCGC
This sequence comes from Sphingomicrobium sp., assembly GCA_035944075.1. Classification (GTDB taxonomy): domain Bacteria; phylum Pseudomonadota; class Alphaproteobacteria; order Sphingomonadales; family Sphingomonadaceae; genus Sphingomicrobium. The sequence continues at coordinate 85,457 of DASZBO010000099.1, read as the reverse complement.
CGCAGGTGGCGCAAGGCCACGGCTCTCGGCGTAAAAGAGCTGCATCGGATCGAGCTCGCCGACAGTCGCGCCATGAGCGCATCGCACGTCGTCGGCGAATATCTCGAGTTCCGGCTTGCAGTTTGCGTTGGCGCCGCGATCGAGGAGCATCGTCTTGATCGACTGCTCGGCGTCCGTCTGCTGAGCCCCGCGCGCGACCTCAACTCTTCCGAGGTAGGACCCCGTTGCCTTGCCGTTCAGTACCGAGCGCACGAACTGGCGAGAACGGCCGTGCTCCGCCAAATGCTTTACGGTCGTAACGACTTCATTGGTCGATGCTCCGGTACCGATATTCGCAGCGAACAGCTCGAACTCAGCCTTTTCCGCAAGGCTAACGTCAAGCTCGATGCGTCCGTAATGGGGAGCGGTATTGAGTATGAAGAATCGCGCAGTGGCCGCCGCCCCAACTGCAAGCTGCACGCGGCGAACCTGCACGTCGTCCGCGGAGGGAAGCCAGACCTGTTCGAGGCGATCGCCCGGTCCGACCGTAAGCGTGACCGGTTCTGCAAATTCGTTCCAAACGAGCTGCAAGGCGTCGAGGTCGGCGTAACGCCACTCTTCCTGTCGGCGGGTCGGGAACGGGGCGGTCATCAGGCTGCAGCCTCCGCATAGCCCTCGCGTTCGAGTTCGAACGCGAGATCAGCGCCGCCGCTTCGAACAATTCGTCCTCCCTGCAAAACATGCACATGGTCGGGCACTACGTAGTCGAGCAGGCGCTGGTAGTGCGTGATCAAGAGGACGGCTCGGTCGGGGGTACGCATGATCCGGTTAATGCCGGCTCCGACCGCTCTCAACGCATCGATGTCGAGACCGCTGTCGGTCTCGTCGAGAACCGCGAGCATTGGAGTCATGATCCCCATCTGAACCATCTCCGCCCGCTTCTTTTCGCCACCGGAGAAGCCGACGTTGACCGGTCTCTTGAGCATTTCGGCGTCCATGCCGAGAAGGGCAGCCTGGGTGCGGGCAAGCTTGATGAATTCGCCGCCCGAAAGTTCGGCTTCACCGCGCGCGCGTCGTTGCGCATTGAGACTTTCACGAACGAACTGCAGATAGGAAATCCCGGGAATTTCGACGGGATACTGGAAGCCAAGGAAAATCCCGGCGGCCGCCCGTTCGTGCGGCGCCATAGCGAGAAGATCATGACCGTCGAACAAAACGGACCCGCTGGTCACCTCATAGTCGGGTCGACCGGCAAGCACGTAACCAAGTGTCGACTTGCCGGCACCGTTCGGGCCCATGATCGCATGAACCTCGCCCGCGCCGATGCTTAGCGACAAGCCCTTCAGGATTGGCTTGCCGGCAACGCTCGCGTGGAGGTCGCGGATGTCCAGCATGGTCATTTTGCTTTTTCCGACCCACCCGCGGGACAATTGTTCAAGAAGTAACGCCGCATGGAATCCATCGCGTCTTGGCGGATGCCTTCGAGCAGACGCTGATCGTTGAGGGCCTTCTGTCGGTCATCGAGGTCGGCTTGCTGCAGATCGAGTTGTTTTTCGGACTGCTTAGCATCGGCCGACTTGAGCGTCGCACCTTCGCGCAGCTGCCGCCGCTGCTCGGTGAGCGTAACGCGCTCGTTGACGATCGCCTCCTGCTCGCGATAGGCGTCGAGAAGAAACTGGGCTCTCCGCGCTGCCTCAGCCGAGAAAACAGGATTGCTGACGCGTCGATCACAATGGCTGACTGCTTGGTCGAGCGCATCAAGATCGGCCGACGCGGCGGCAAGCAAAAACAGCGGCATCATTCATCAATTTCCTTTTTGGGGTGATGTTTCTTGAGCGGCTCCGGCTGACGGACCCCACACTCGGGATTTCAAGTGACAGTCCGGTCCTATGCGCGGCGGGTGGAGGAAAAGACCGGACTTCATCCGACGCTACCCTCCAAGCTGATCCCCAACAGTTTTTGGGCCTCAACGGCGAATTCCATGGGCAGCTGCTTCAGGACCTCCCGCGCAAAACCATTGACGATCAGGGCAACGGCAGCTTCCTGATCAAGGCCGCGGCTCATCGCGTAGAATAATTGGTCCTCGCTGATTTTCGACGTCGTCGCTTCATGTTCGACCGTCGCCGTCGGATTCTTGACCTCTATATAGGGAACCGTGTGCGCACCGCAGTGACTTCCAAGGAGCAGCGAGTCGCACTGGGTGAAGTTGCGAACATTCTCGGCGCGAGGAAGAACCCGGACGAGGCCGCGGTAGGTATTGTTAGAGCGCCCGGCGCTAATGCCCTTCGATACGATCGTTGACCGCGAATTGGCACCGATGTGGATCATCTTCGTGCCGGTATCAGCCTGCTGCCGATTATTGGTCAGCGCGACCGAGTAAAACTCGCCAACACTATAATCGCCCTTGAGAATGCAACTTGGGTACTTCCAAGTAATTGCACTGCCCGTCTCGACCTGGGTCCAGCTGACCTTCGAGCGATCACCGGCACATAGTGCTCGTTTCGTGACGAAATTGAAGATCCCGCCGCGCCCCTCAGCATCGCCGGGATACCAGTTCTGGACGGTCGAGTATTTCACCTCGGCATCGTCATGCGCATATATTTCAACCACCGCTGCGTGCAGTTGGTTCTCGTCTCGCATCGGTGCGGTGCAGCCCTCCAGATACGAGACGTAGCTGCCCTTGTCGGCGACGATCAAAGTGCGTTCGAACTGCCCTGTATTCTCGGCATTGATCCGGAAATAGGTGCTGAGCTCCATTGGACAGCGAACGCCCTCAGGCACGTAGACAAACGTGCCATCCGAAAACACAGCGCTATTAAGGCAGGCGAAGTAATTGTCTCGCTGGGGAACGACGGACCCGAGATACTTCTGGACCAGTTCGGGATATTCGCGGATCGCTTCGGAAATGCTGAGGAAAAGGACCCCAGCCCTCCTAAGCTCTTCGCGGAAAGTCGTGGCCACGCTCACGCTGTCGAAAACGGCATCGACAGCGACCTTCCGGGCGCCTTCGACACCCGCGAGTACCTTTTGCTCCTCGATCGGGATTCCGAGCTTCTCGTAAGTTCGGCGAATCTCCGGGTCCAGCTCGTCGAGCGACGCAAGCTTAGGCTTTGGCTTGGGTGCCGCGTAATAGTAGGCGTCCTGGTAATTGATCGGCGGAATGTCGAGCTTCGCCCAGCTGACCTCCTCCATTTCGAGCCAAGCACGATAGGCCTTAAGGCGCCATTCGAGCATCCACCGCGGTTCGTTCTTCTTGTCCGATATGAAGCGGACCGTCGTCTCGTTGAGCCCCTTGGGCGCGAACTCCTGTTCAATGTCGGAAACAAAGCCCCACTCGTACTCGGCGAGCTTTTCGGCGGCCTCGTGGGCTTCCCGGTTGCGGACAGTTTCGGTCATTGGGCCAGTTTCGTCAGTGACACGGCGCCTAATGCGCCACGAACGGCACTGCCGACGATGCTCATGTGCGGCTTCACCCGGCAATGAGCGTCGAGAGCGCAGTCGGTCCGGCCGTCCGAGCAGACCGTTATTGCGATCGGACCTTCCACCGCTTCCACAATGTCGGCAAGGCTGATCTCGCTCGGGGCCTTAGCAAGCGAGAATCCCCCGCCAACGCCACGAACGCTCTCAAGAAGCCCATAAGAGGCTAGCTGACCCATCAGCTTCTGCGCGGTGGGCAGCGGCACGCCGGTTTCCGCCGCGAGCTCAGTCGCACTCAGCCGAGCCGCGGCAGGGCGGCGAGCGGCAGCGGTCATTAAAACGACCGCGTAATCGGCAAGGTGGCTGAGGCGCATGGCTGTAAATCAGATCTTTCCAGTCTGATTTAGTTTGACAAACAGGCGGATGCAAGGCGGAACGCCTCCGTGCGCCTTTATCCTCTCCTCCGACCGATGGCTTTCGCACTCGACGCCGAGCGAGCGCACCGGATGACAATCAAGGCGCTACGGCTGATTCCCCCGCGGCGTCCGCCAAATTTTTCGAAGTCGCTTATTACGCGGGTGGCGGGGATCGACTTTACAACACCGATCGGTCTCGCTGCCGGGTTCGACAAGGATGCCCAAGTTCCGGAACAGATGCTCTCGTTCGGATTCGGCTTCGTCGAAGTTGGGACGCTCACTCCGCGCGCGCAATATGGTAACCCAAAGCCCCGCCTTTTCCGGTTGAGGGAAGATCGCGCGGTGATCAATCGCATGGGTTTCAACAATGGCGGACAGCCTTCCGCTTATGCCCGTCTCATGGATTACATGCACTTCCCCGGGGTCATCGGCGTAAATGTCGGGGCCAACAAAGACAGCGCGGATCGCATCGCTGACTATGTAGCGGGCGTCCGGGCAATGGCGCCGGTCGCGCGGTACATGACAATCAACATCAGTTCGCCCAACACTCCCGGCCTGCGCGGCTTGCAGGACGAGGGCGCTCTCGCGGAGCTTCTGGCCGCGATCCAGGAAGTCGGTACGAAAAAGCCGATCTTCCTCAAGGTTGCACCCGATCTCGCACAACGTGACCCCGAGCGGATCGTCCGAGCGGCTATTGACCACAATATCGACGCGATCATCGTCTCGAACACGACCCTCGCGCGACCGGCGCTGAAGTCGCGCTATGCAAGCGAGACCGGCGGGCTTTCAGGCGCTCCCCTGAAGGCGCTCTCGCTCGATGCAATTCGCCGCTTTCGGCAAGCGAGCGACGGCGAAATGCCCTTGATCGGCGTCGGCGGCATCGCGACCGCCGAAGACGCTTGGGAGCGAATTCGCGCGGGTGCGAGCCTCGTTCAATTGTACACGGCGATGGTCTTCGAAGGTCCTGGAATCGCGAGTCGGATGGCGCGGGACCTCGGACAGATTGTCCGGCGCGAAGGCTTCGCCAACGTCGCCGAGGCCGTCGGATCCGAGAAGATCTAGATCCTAGTTCAGTCTGACGGAATCAATGGATTTTACGACTTTGGCAGCTGGGCTGCCGCGGTCACCGGAGTTTAGCGCGACAGCGTCAGAACCACACCCTCCCGCCGTGGGTCGGCAGCACCATCTATCTTGCCACCGCGAATAAGAACGCCGGTAACACCGGAGTCCTCGCCCTGTCCGGGTTTGAGGTCCACGCCGCGCTGGCGAAGACCGGCGAGAATTGCGGGGGAGAATTTGTCAACTTCGCCCTGGAAGTTGGGACCGTGCGCAACGAGGTTCGGTGCCGCGAGTGCTGTTGTCATCGGCTCGTTCCAGTCGACTGCCGCAACCAGGCATTTGGCGACATAGGCAAGAATGGCATTCCCGCCGGCCGAACCGATCGCGCCGGCGAAATGCCCCTCGCGCGTGAGCAGAATGGAAGGCACCATCGAGGAGCGCGGCCGTTTCCCGGCTCGAACTGCATTCGCGACGGGTTGGCCCTGCCCGTCGGTCGGGCTGAAGGAGAAGTCGGTCAGCTGGTTGTTGAGAAAAAAGCCGTCCACCATGCGGCCGGTGCCGAAGATGCTTTCCACCGTCGTCGTCATTGAAACGACGTCGCCCCTCGCATCGCGGACGATAAGATGGGTGGTGCCGGTTGGATCGATGGTTGCGTCGGCGCCAGCAGACCGCGCGCCGGGAGGTGTTCCGGCACTTGGCGGTGGTCCGGCACTCGTTCCGATCAAGGCGGCGCGCGAGGCGATGTACCCTCGGTCGATCATTCCGGCGACGGGCACGTCAACGAATCCGGTATCGCCGACATATTTGTCGCGGTCAGCGTACATGATTCGGCTCGCCTCAGCGAACAAGTACCAAGCCTGAGGATCTGCAGGTCCGCGCTTCGCAATGTCCGTATGATCGAGAATCATCATGAGCTGGACAAGACCGACGCCGCTGCCCGGCGGCGGCGTTGTGCACAGCCGATAGACGTTGAACGGGCCGCAAACTGCTGCACGCCTGACCGCATGGTAGTTCGAAAGATCGGCCAGCGTCATTGTGCCACCGAGCGGCGCAGCTCGGGTGCGAGCGACAATCTTGGCGCCCGTTGAACCGGCATACAGCGCCGACGTCCCCTGCGCCGCGAGCCTTCGAAGGAAAGCAGCGTAGGGCTTGTTTGTCAGTCGGTCCCCTGCGTTGAGCAAGGTTCCGTCAGGCTTCGAGAAGTACCGGATTACATCGGGCGCATGATTCTCAGCGAATCCAGCATGAATCATTCGCGCAAGGCGAGGCGAGACGATGAAGCCCTGGTCCGCCGTGCGCACAGCCTCTCCGAACAGGCTTCCCCAGGGAAGTTTGCCATGCTCGCGATGCGCAAGATCGAGCATCTTCAGAACCCCGGGGACGCCGGTTGCGCGACCGCTGAGGACAGCGGTGTTGAAGGGGAGCGGCTTACCGTTCGCGTCGAGAAACATGGTCGAGGCGGCCTGAGCGGGAGCGACCTCCCGGCCGTCGTAGACCATGACCTTTCCGGACCGGCTATCGAAATAGGTCATGAACGCACCGCCGGCTACGCTGGAGCTCTGCGGCTCGACCAGTGAAAGCATCGCCTGCATCGCGATTGCCGCGTCTACGGCGCTGCCGCCGCGTTTCAGGACATTGAGCCCCGCTCGGGCAGCAAGCGGATTTGCCGCGATCGCGAAGGGTTCGGCGGCGACAACTGTCGATTGAGCTTTGCGTTCGGTTGGAGCGGCGAAAGCCCCCGTACTCACCAAGGCAAGGATGGCCGCGAATTTGTAAATGGCACGCATCGGGACGGCCTAGCCAGCGGGAGTGGCGCTGTCACTTCATTAGGCTAAGAAGCGGCGCTGAAAGAGGGGGAATGGGGAGCGATGGCTCGACAGCTCGAACATTTCGACAATCTTGTCTCGCTGTTTCTGACCCGAGCGGCGGAGGGAAAGGATCAACCTTTCCTTTGGGCTAAGCGCGAAGGGGAGTGGCGCTCCATCAGCTGGAGCAAAGCGGCGAGCCAAGTGGCCGGCCTCGCTCATTCGCTGAAGTCGATCGGGTTGCAACCCGGCGATCGGGTCGCGCTGGTCAGCGAAAATCGACCGGAGTGGCTCCTCTCAGACCTCGCCATCATGGCGGCCGGATGCGTTACTGTACCGACCTACACAACGAACACGGTACGCGATCACGCCCATGTCCTCGGCAATTCCGGCGCGCGCGCAGTGATCGTCTCCAATCAGAAACTCGCTAAAAATCTGATCCCCGCAGTGCTAACGTCGAATGAGTGCCATCACATAATTGGCATGGAACCGATCCGCTCCGGCCAGACTCCGGACTGGGTCCAATGCCACCATTGGGAAGCTCTTGCCGGGCGCGATGGCGAGGTCGATACTTTCAGAAGAAATGTCGGGAGCATTGGCCGCGACGATCTCGCCTGCATCATCTACACCAGCGGCACCGGAGGCGCGCCGCGGGGTGTCAAGCAGCATCACGGCGCGATCCTCCAGAACCTCGAAGGCGCGACCGACATTATTTCAACCGACTTCGGCTGGGATGATGAGGTCTTTCTTTCCTTCTTGCCGGCAAGTCACGCTTACGAGCACATGGGCGGGCAAATGTTCCCGATCGCGCTCGGGGCGCAAATCTATTACGCCGAAAGCCTCGAGAAGCTCGCAGCCAACATCGAAGAAGTGCATCCCACGATCATGGTTGTGGTGCCCCGCCTTTTCGAACTCCTGCGAGCACGCATCCTCAAGTCGGTCGAGGCCCAAGGCGGCATTTCCCAGTATCTGTTGCAGCGCGCCCTCAAAATCGGCGCTGACCGCTACAACGGCTCACTGAGGCCTTGGGACATGCCGATGGACAAGATCTTGTCCCTGACGCTCCGGCGCAAGATCCGTGCTCGCTTCGGAGGCCGGCAGAAGGCGTGGGTCTCGGGCGGCGCGCCGCTCAATCCGGAAGTAGGGGTCTTTTTCCAGTCGCTTGGGATCACCTTCCTTCAAGGATACGGTCAGACGGAGGCAGCTCCCCTTATCAGCTGCAATCGTCCAAGCGTCGGCATTCGGCTCGACACGGTCGGCCCGCCGGTAAAAAATTGCGAAGTGCGCATTGCCGACGACGGAGAGATCATGGTCCGCGGCGAAAACGTCATGAAGGGATATTGGCGCAATCCGGAAGAAACCGCGCGCGTCCTCAAGGACGGATGGCTCGCAACCGGTGATGTCGGCCACTTCGACTCAAAGGGCCGCATCGTAATTACCGATCGCAAGAAAGACCTCATCGTCAACGACAAGGGCGACAACGTCTCGCCGCAGCGGATCGAAGGGATGCTGACGCTTCAGCCCGAGATCGCCCAGGCGATGGTGTACGGCGACCGGCGACCTCACCTTGTCGGACTACTCGTGCCGGATCCGGACATCGTCGGGAGTGACGACCTACACGCCCGCCTTCAGCGAGCGGTTGATCGCGTGAATGCCGACCTGTCGGTCATCGAGAAGGTTCGCCGGTTCGTCCTTGCGGATGAGCCTTTCTCAATCGAAAACGAGCAGCTCACGCCTTCCATGAAGATCCGCCGGCACGTGATATCCAACCTTTACGGCGAGCGTCTCGACAACCTTTACGGTCGCTAGCTCCGAGGCCGCACAAAGGGGGTGAAATCGCCAAAGACGCAACTGCCGACCGGCATGCGAATAAGCGTATCAACGACTTGAGCAATATCACCTCGACACAGGCCCTGACCACCATATTGATGGGTGACGAGGGCGTAATGCCCGCTCCCTAGGCCGGTGCACGGACCTTCCATGTGCGCAACCCACACCCGGCTGCTTCCCTGCCGGAATAGGATCGTATTGTCGTCGATCGTCTTCATGTCCCCCGCTTGATAGTTCGGCAAACAGCTGACGGGCGGGAGGGGCACCTTTCCCTGAAGCGCGAGGACATAATCCCGCTGGCTTTCAGGGGTCCGTGTGGGGGCTGGCGGTACCGCGGTGCACGAAGCGAGGGTCGCACCCGCAAGAACAACAGAGATCCCACGCATCTTGACCTCCATGACTATTCGCGTTGCACCCTGTGCGAAGATCGAATGAGCGCTTCCGATCATGAACGGAAGCTGTCTTTCTCCTTCCGAAGGCGAGCGAACTCTGCCACGTTCGTGGCTCTCACGAACGGATTGGTTTCACGTTCCTTCGCGACGGTTGTCGGAACTGTGATTTTCCCCTCTTCGCGCAAATGCTGCACCTCGGTCAGCCGGCGTGCAATAGCGGCGTTCTGCGGCTCCGCATGGGCCGCAAAGCGCGCATTCGAAAGCGTGTATTCGTGTGCGCAGTAGAGCTGTGTCTCAGCGGGCAAAGAGGTGATTCGGTCGAGCGAGCGATACATCTGTTCGGGCGTGCCTTCGAAGAGGCGTCCGCACCCCATCGCAAACAGAGTATCGCCCACAAAGGCGATCTGCTGGTCATAGAACATGAACGCGATGTGTCCGAGGGTGTGACCCGGAACTTCGATGACGCGGCCCACACATTCACCCAGACGGATCTCATCGCCTTCATGTAAGCCAACATCGCGACCAGGAATTTGCTCGCTCGCCGGCCCGGAAATGAGAGCGCCTAAAGCCTCCTTGATTTCGAGATTGCCGCCAGTGTGATCCGGATGCCAGTGGGTGTTCCAGACCTGTGATACATTCCATCCACGCAATCGCGCTTGAGCGAGCACGGGAGCTGCGGTTCCTGGATCGATGACGGCACTTTCGCCACTGCGCCCGTCGTGAACAAGCCACAGGTAATTGTCGCTAAACGCCGGGACCGGAATAATTTCCATCTTCTGTACCTTATGACCGGCTGGTGAGGATCGCCAGCGCATCCGAGGCAAACTTGCGCACGAGATCGGCCGCGGGAAGCTCCCGTCCAAGCGGGGCCCCTTGTCCTGCCCACATTGGACCAAATCCAAATTCGCCCTGCTTTTCGGCGGCGGAGCGTATCGATGCGAGCGCCGCGCTTGCAAGTGGGTAGGCCGGCACTTCCGCTCGCACAGCGCCAAGATCGTTAACAAGGCGCCCTCGAAGTCCTCGCGCGAGACCCCCGGTCATGAGATTGGTGAACAGGGTCCGGCCTTCGCGAAGGCCGTTACGATGAACGTCGCTGATGGGCGTCTCGGGCGAATGGAGGAACGCCGTCCCAAGCTGCACAGCGCTCGCGCCGAGGATCATGGCGGCGGCAATTCCTCGACCGTCAGCAATGCCACCCGCGGCAATCACCGGCACCGTCACGGCTTCAGCGATCTGCGGCAGAAGTGCGAACAACCCAAGCGCCTCGGACGGCTCGGATCCAAGGAAACGGCCCGTGTGTCCGCCCGCTTCGAAGCCCTGAGCAATGATGGCATCGCCGCCTCTTCGCTGAAGCCAGATGGCCTCCTCGACCGTCGTCGCGTTGCCGATTACCAACGCGCCAGCGCTCTTCACGCGGTCGAGGAGCGGCGCTTCCGGAAATCCGAAGTGGAAGCTCACGACTTCGGGTTTAAGTTCCTCGACAATCGCACACATGGTCTCATCGAACGGCAGCCGAACAGCCGCATCGTTGCCCGGCTCAACTCGGTACTCTTCGTAATAGGGACGGAGCAGCGCACGCCATGCGCAGTCATCTTTTTGTCTGGGAATCTTATGGCAGAAGAAATTGAGATTCAGCGGCCCGTCCTTGCGTGTCCGAACCGCACGGACCTCGTCCCGCACCTGCCAAGGCGCAAGCATTGCACAGGGCAGCGACCCAAGCGCCCCTCCGGACATGGCCGCTACGCATAATTCTATTCCGCTAACACCGGCCATCGGAGCCTGAATTATCGGCTGCTCGCAACCGACAAGCTCCAAAAAGCGTGGGTCCGGCCAGCCTACCACTGGCCCGAGTTTTGCATTGATGCCCACGGCTCAGCCGGATCGAGCGCTCCACCCTTCTGAAGAAGCTCGATCGAAATGTTGTCCGGCGTCCGGACGAAAGCCATCCGGCCGTCACGCGGCGGGCGGTTGATTGTCACGCCTTTATCGATGAGCCGCTGACATGTCTCGTAGATGTCATCGACCCGGTAGGCGAGATGTCCAAAGTTTCGTCCTCCGTCATAGCCCGCTTCGCCCCAATTATAGGTGAGCTCGACTTCGCCGCCGTCGTCACCCGGCGCACCCAGGAAACTCAACGTATAGCGTCCTGCCTCATTCACCATCCGGCGCCGCTCCTCGAGGCCCAGTAGTTGAAAGAATGCAACAGTGGCGTCGGGATCGGAAACGCGGATCATGGTGTGGAGAAATTTCATTTGGGACCTGCTCGGTTCGTCGCTATAAATAAACGGTTCGTCGTAGTCGTGACCGGCGCTCGTGACCGGTGGCTGCCCGTATATATGCGGACGAACGCGCGGGTTTCACCCCATGATCCAGAAGCTCCAGGATAGCCGGCCTTTTCTATTGGCCGCAGTAACGATTTTCGCCGTCGGTCTGACAACAAGTGGCTACGCCCTTGGCGACGGTCTCAGGCGTTCCAAGATGGCTGAGCACCGGACGGTAACCGTACGGGGTGTTTCCGAGCGCGATGTAACTGCCGACCTCGCTACGTGGTCGATTCAATTCTCCCACCAGGGCACGGAACTCGCGCCGGTCCAGCAATCCGTCGATCAGCAGGCGCGCGCCGTCCGCGCATTCTTCTCGCGAGCGGGTTTTCCTCGCGAGGAGGTGACTGACGAGAAGGTATCGCTGAGCCGCGAACAGCCGAAAGACAAGGAGGGTAATCCCGCGGGTCCGCCGCGTCTGACGGTGAGCCGCTCGATCCAGCTCCGAACCCTAGACGTCATGCGCGCGCGCGCCGCTTATGCCCTACAGGCCGAGCTACTGCGCGAGGGAGTCGAGCTCTACGGAACAAACATGGCCTATACCTTCACCAAGCTCAATGCCCTGAAGCCCGGTATGATTGCTGAAGCGAACAGAAACGCTCGATTAGGCGCGGAACAGTTCGCGCACGACAGCGGCGCCGACGTCGGCCGCATCAAGACTGCAAGCCAAGGCTACTTCAGCGTGGGCCCACGCGACGGCGAAGAGTGCGATGACTGCAATGGCTCCGGCGGGAGTTCGCCCTTCCAGAAGGTTCGAGTCGTGACGACGATCGACTACGACCTTGGTTAGCGGGGCTTGGCTCGGGCGGCCTCGGTTTTGATCGTCGGAGTGACACCCAGCATCTCGATTGCTTTCCGCGCAGCTTTGCCAATTGGGCCATGGGGATCGCCGAGTGAAGCCTGCTCCCAGTAGGCGCGGGCCTGATCGTCATCTCCGCTGTAATCGGCGACATGTCCGGCTTCGAACAGAATCGCGGGATCGGACGGCGCGAGCGTCAGCGCGTGATCAATTGCGCTGCGAGCGCCGATCCGGTCGCCCTCACGCATCGCGAGCGAAGCCGAGAAGTACCAGTAGAATGGATCCTTGCTGATCGTTGTTGCGGCCTCGTTCAGTTTCGCGCGTGCGGTCGCCAAATCGTTCTGCGCTTCGGCAGCGCGAGCCCGATCAAGAAGGGCCTCACCTCGCTGTTCCGCTTGCAACCCGGGCAGCGCAAGCGCCTTATCGAGGTCGACTGCAGCCTTTCCGGGCTGACCGGCCGCAATCCAAAGATTGCCTGCCGCAGCCCACATACGAGCCGTCTCCGCGTCCTTGTCCGACGAAGCACGGGCGGCCTCCTCGAAACCCCCAGCGGCAATCGCATCGTCGCCACTCTTTTGGGCTAAAAGTGCCCGGCATACGAGCTCCTGGGGCGTGGCCGCGTCAGTGCAGTCTCTACTCGCAGGGGCAACGTTCGCCGTTATCAGTGCTCGCGCCGGCGGTGCCGGCACGGCCGCGGAGCTGGCAGCGACGGCGAATATGAAGAGGGCGATCAAGGTGCAGACTCCATCAAGTTGACGACTGTCCGCAAGATCGCGTCGATCTCGTGCGGCTGAGACAGCCGGTGACCGCCGCCCTTGATAACATTCAGCTGGACGTCCCCTGAACGAAGGACGCGCACAAGGCGGAAGGCGATCTCGAGAGGAACTTCCCGGTCGCACTCACCATGGAGCAGGCGAACGCGGCAATCGATCGGGAGGTCGCCGTCGAGCAGCAGAAGCTGCTGCCCCGCCTGCCAGAAGCCGCGGGTGAAAACCGTCGGTCCCGCGCCGTAGGGATTGGCCTCCTCGATACGGCTGTCGGAATTCAGCGCAGCCTTCCGTTCTTCGTTAAAGCCCCAGTCCGTAAAATCCGGAGCCGCCGCCAATCCGAGGAGAGCGTGAACCCGTTCGGGCCGCAAAAGCGCCAGATGGAGCGCGATCCACCCGCCCATCGAGGCACCGACGAGGATCAAGGGCCCGCTGGTTAGCTGATCAATCACTGCGAGCGCTTCTTCCAGCCATAGAGCCAGCGTGCCGCTTTCGAAGTTGCCGCCGCTTGATCCCGTTCCGGAATAGTCAAACCGAACCATGGCGAAGCCGCGCCTTTGCGCCAGTCCGTCAAGAGCAAGCGCCTTTGTTCCCTCCATGTCGGAGGCATAACCGGGAAAAAAGACGAGGGTCGGCGCGGCGCCTCGGCGGACCCGATAGGCAATTTTGCGTTCGGCGACGACAAAGTACTTCAAATCGGTGCTCATGGACGCGAAGGTTTAGCCGACAAGCTGCTCCATTGCGCTGGCGAAATTCGCTGCGGGCGACGGAATGGGTTCGCGCTTACGATTCATTCGCAGGATACGTACACAAGCGTTCAATTCAACCGTGCGGAACGAATTGGCCCATCAATTCTCGGGCTACCTGCGAACGATCAAGTCAACGTGCAAGCTAGCCCGAGCGGCAGACCATACTCCAGCGAAACGAGTTCAGTGCGAAGCCGGTCTTCCCCATCCGCTCCAATGCGACCTTGCTTCGTCTCTTCCAAGCTGCCGCCCAAGATCCAGCCGCAGAGCACCGTGGTGATCGGCAGCAAGCTGGTTCCGGGAGAAGCCCTGCGGAGGTGGCTGAATTGGAGCGGCTGCCTCATCCGAGGCGAAACCGAATGCGAAGTGGCTATGGTCGCCCTCGTCGAGCGATTCGATTAGGTGGAACCCGGCGGCAGTGAGCGCGGCAGCGATCCGCGCATGCGTCACTCCCGGCTTCCGCGCGACGTCCATTGCTCTTCCGAGCAGGTGATAGCTGTTCGATACACCGCCGACAGCGCGGTTATGTTCAACCGATCTCGACGTGCTTGTGATAACACCAAAGGGCGACGCGATCCTCATCGCCGCGGCTGCAACGGTCTGTCCAGGGTGCGGGTAGACTGGCTTCAGACGCGAAACGGCGGCGGACGGTGCGCCAATGACGAGCAACAACCAAAGGTAACGGTATCTATCTCGCACATCTCCCTCCCGCACGAGGAGGGGGTTTGAACGGCTTCTCACGCGCAGCTGTTCCTTGTGGTGAATGTCATTTGGATCACTGTGCCGCCAAGGGACAGTCATGGCTGCTGGACGATGAGCGGCGGTGCACAAACCTCACAGGCCACGTTCGGCGTTAGACTCCCGCCGTTGCGCGCGTTGCGCCCCCCTCTCTTTTCAGCGCCCCTCCCTGCCTCGTGACGGAGGGCGAATATGGCGAGACACGGGGCCGCCAACTCCAGTTCTTTGCCAACGCTCCGATCGTCACGCCTAGGAGCGAGGAGGCGCCTTCATTAGATGCCTTGATGAAATGGCCACAATCGTCTCTCACGCCGCAGTCCCGCTTGCCATCGCTGTCGGCCTTGGGGGGAGGCGCATTCCTCGGACGTTGGCGCTCGCGGGCGTTGCGGCATCGATGCTTCCCGATGCGGACGTGATCTTTTTCCGATTCGGTGCCACCTACGACAGCAGTTGGGCCCATCGCGGCTTCACCCATTCGGTAGGATTCGCCATCATCATGGGGCTTGTGGCTGTCTTGCTTTTCTGGCGGGCCCGTCGTCCCGTCTTTGTGTTCGTTTTCGTGGCTTTCGCGTCTGTCTCGCACGGTCTCCTCGACATGTTGACCAACGGCGGGCACGGGGTCGCAATACTTTGGCCTGCGTCGACTCAGCGCTACTTCTTTGACTGGCGGCCAATCGAGGTGTCGCCGCTTGCGGCGGCCCGGTTCGTCCATCGGGCTGTTCGGATCGCGTTTTCTGAGTTTCTTTGGATCTGGGTACCGGCGACCATCGTTGGGTTGGTACTACGCGCCCTCCGGCATGCTCAAGGAGCGAACTTATGAAAACCCGAAAGCTCGGCGACAGCGAGCTCGAAGTTTCCGAAATATCCCTTGGTTCCTGGCTGACATATGGAGTCGGCATCGAGGCCGAGAAGGCGCGCGCCTGCCTTGAGGAGGCGTTCAACCAGGGCATAAACTTCATCGATACCGCCAACGTTTATGGACGCGGCGCTGCAGAGGAGTTCCTCGGCGAGGCCCTCCAGGGGCGTCCCCGGGATAGTTATGTGTTGGCGACCAAGGTCTATTTCCCGATGAGCGACACGGACCGTGGCCTATCTCGCTTGCAGATCGAAAAACAGCTCGAGGCTTCGCTACGCCGACTGAAGACAGATTACGTCGATCTCTATCAATGTCACCGTTATGATTGGGACACCCCCCTCGAGGAGACGATGGAAGCACTTAGCCGACAAGTGCAAAGCGGAAAGGTGCGATACATCGGTTTCTCCGAGTGGCCAGCGGATCGAATTCAGGCGGCGCTCGAACTTGCTCGCTCTGGCAGTTCCGCCAAGTTCGTGTCGAGCCAACCGCAATATTCATTGCTTTGGCGCAAGCCCGAGGAGGAGGTCATCCCGCTTTGCGCTGCCAACGGCATTTCCCAGATTGTTTGGTCGCCACTCGGTCAGGGCGTCCTTAGCGGCAAGTACGATCCGGGCCGGCCGCCTCCGAGCGATTCACGTGCCGCGAGCCGCGAAATGAGCGGGTTCATTGACTGGCTGCTAAAACCGGAGATTTTGCGCGCCGTGCAGCAGGTGAAGCCAATTGCCGACGAAGCCGGGCTCACATTACCGCAATTCGCACTTGCCTGGGTTCTTCGCGAGCCGAACGTCGCTTCGGCCATAATCGGCGCTTCACGACCAGAGCAGGTGCGAGAGAACGCGGCGGCCTCGGGCGTTGTGGTCGACACACAACTTTTTATGCGCGCCGAGCAGATCGTCGACGAGGCGCGCGAACAAGTGGAAGCGTGAAGGAGAACGGCGATGGCAATCACGCGCTCGGCTACTGCTCGTTACGAGGGCACCGGCAAGGAGGGCAAAGGCGCCCTGTCGACCCAATCGGGGGTTATTCGGGACCAGCGCTATGGCTTCAATACGCGTTTTGAAAATGGTCCGGGGACAAACCCGGAGGAATTGATCGCCGCAGCACACGCCGGCTGTTTCACTATGGCGCTTTCCTTCGCCTTGGCGAAAGAAGGGATTACGGACGCGCGTCTCGCAACCAACGCGCGGGTCCGGCTTGATCAGTCCGAGAACGGGTACAAGATAACGCGCTCCGATCTCGAGCTCACAGCGGACGTCCCCGGCCTCGACGAAACGCGGCTTCGCGAACTTGCCGACGAAGCGAAAAGGAACTGTCCGGTCTCGAAGTTGATCAACGCCGAGATGGAGCTGACAGTTAACATTAGCAGCGGAGCCGCGGCCTAGAGCAGCCGTTTCACGAACCGTTCGACTTCGCGGTCAAAGATCGCGAGGTCGAAGTTCTGCGGATCATCGTGGCCTTGCGGAATGCCGCGATCGATATTCGCGTGGAAAGCCGGGACGAGCCAATTACCCGCACGAGCGCTCGCAAGCACGTAGAGCAGCGCGAGCGTCCGATACTGTCTGACACTGAAGCCCGGAATTGGAGCGATGCGATCATTCTGTCGGGGACCGTTAGGATCTTCGCGCCTCGGCTGAACATTTTCGACATGAATGAATCGCCCGCGAACTGCCTCACCGACAGCGCGCTCTAGCTTGGTGGCACGCCAACCGACCTCAAGATCGTGACCGATCGTGACCTTTCCCTCGCGGTCATTGAAGAGGTGCGCCACTGCGTCTTTGCCGAGAAATTGCGCCACATCATTGAACTGGGGCTGGCTATTGAAGTGACGCGGGAATGGCCTCGACATGATCCACGGCGAACTCGTGTCGTGAATCACAAAATAGAGCGCGCGATGATGATCAAGCGTCTCGGAAACGGGCGTTGAAACCGGCAAGGGAATACGGTCATGGCGCAATTCGGCGGCAAGCTTCAGCAGGTTGATGCTCACCGGCCGGCCAATCAACAAGGCGAGCATCGGCGGTAGATCGCGCTTTTCGTCCGCGCTGCCACCCGGTTTTACGTGCCTCAGGAGGCAAGTTGCCTGTTCGAGGGGCGAGCCTGCGAATTGCATGACGACAGGATCGAAGCGACAGTCGACCGCAGGCGGTGAAAGCGCGACAGTCGCCAGGAGGAAGGTCAGCATCAAAATGCCCTTGGAGCGCGCGTGGAAGAGGCACGACGATGCCTTCTACGGATCGCTTCAACAATTCGGCAATACGGAATGCCAGCTCGAACGCTTCAGGAGGTGTCACTGTCTAGCTGACGCCTAGAAAAGCGAGGGAAGTTGACACGCTTCCCGAACCGGGCCGAGCGATGGCTTAGCCGGACCGGCGGTTGAGAGCCCCGCCTGCCATCGCTACATGCCAGGACCATGACCAAAATGTTCAAGATTGCCCTTCCCGACGGTTCAGTGCGGGAGATGCCCGAGGGATCGACCCCTGCGGATGTTGCCGCCGCGATTGGCCCGGGCCTTGCGAAGGCCGCAATCGCCGCAAAGGTCGACGGCGAGGTCCGTGACATCATGCGTCCGTTCGAGGGCGATGCGACGCTGGCGCTGATTACGTCGCGCGACGAAACAGAAGCGCTCGAACTCGTCCGCCACGACTATGCGCACGTCCTTGCGGAGGCGGTTCAGCACCTTTTCCCGGGAACACAGATCACCTTCGGTCCGGCAACGGAGGACGGTTTCTATTATGATTTCGCGCCGCCGCTGGAACACGGTCCCTTTACCGAGGAAGAGCTGCCAGCGATCGAAGACGAAATGCGGCGTATCATCGCGGCCGACAAGGCCCTGTTGCGAGAGGTTTGGAATCGCGACCAAGTCCGCGACTACTTCGAGCGGCAGGGGGAAGCGTTCAAGGCCGAGTGGGTTATGGAATTGCCCGAAGGCGAAACGATCACCATGTACCGCACCGGTGAGGGCGAACAGGCGTGGATCGACCTCTGCCGGGGCCCGCACCTCGCATCGACAGGCAAGCTCGACCCGAATGCGTTCAAGCTGACCCGCGTTTCCGGTGCTTACTGGCGAGGTGACCCCAAAAATCCAATGCTGAGCCGGATTTACGGCACCGCCTGGCTCAACAAAAAGCAACTTGACGAGTATCTGAAGCGTCTCGAGGAAGCGGCCAAGCGTGACCATCGTAAGATTGGTCAGGAGATGGATCTGTTCCATCTCCAGCCCGAAGCGCACGGAAGCGTGTTCTGGCACCCGAACGGATTCGTGATTTACCGCCAGCTCGAAGCTTACATGCGCCGGCGCATCGACGAAGCCGGATATCGCGAAATCAAGACACCGCAGCTGATGGACGCCAAGCAGTGGGAGAAGAGCGGCCACTGGGGCAAGTATCGCGAGAACATGTTTGTGGTCCCCGACGAAATCCCCAGCACGGAGGACGACAAGCCGATACTCTCGGGAAGTGCCGACCTCATGGCCCTCAAGCCGATGAATTGCCCGGGACACATTCTCGTCTTCAAGCAGGGCATCACGAGCTACAAGGAGCTGCCGATTCGCTTGTACGAGAACGGCAGCTGCCACCGTAACGAGCCGCATGGGGCGCTGCACGGGTTGATGCGGGTACGGCAGTTTACGCAAGATGACGCACACATATTCTGTCGCGAGGATCAGATCGTCCGGGAGGTCCGTGCATTCTGCGAGCTTGCCGATCGGGTCTACCGCGACCTTGGCTTCGACAATTATGCGATCAAGCTGGCGCTGCGGCCCGATAACCGCTTCGGGAGCGACGAGGACTGGAACAAGGCCGAAAGTGAGCTTCGGGAAGCGGTCGTGGCCGCGGGTATGGCTACAAAAGAGTTCGGCTGGGAGGAGCTGCCGGGTGAAGGAGCATTCTACGCTCCCAAGCTCGAGTGGCACCTAAAGGACGCGATTGGACGGACTTGGCAAGTCGGCACCCTTCAATCCGATCGCGTGCTGCCGGAACGACTCGACGCAACATATGTGGGCGAAGACGGCCAAAAGCATCGTCCGATCATGTTCCACCGCGCGATCTTCGGGTCGTACGAGCGATTCATCGGCATCCTGATCGAGCATTATGCGGGCAAGTTCCCGCTGTGGCTGGCGCCGGTCCAGGCGGTCGTGGCGACCATCGTCTCGGACGCAGACTCCTACGCTCTAACGGCCGCGAAACAGCTCTCCGCTGCAGGGATCCGCGTCGAGACTGACCTTCGCAACGAGAAGATCAACTACAAGGTACGCGAGCATAGCCTTGCCAAGGTCCCCTTGTTGTTCGTCGTCGGCAAGCGGGAAGCCGAGGAAGGCACGGTTGCGGTTCGGCGGCTCGGTTCGGAGGAGCGACAACTTGTGATGAGCCTCGACGAGGCACTAGCAATGCTTCGCAATGAGGCGTTGCCGCCCGATCTTCGTTGACGACTCCGGGCCACAGTAAGACACGAAAATGATTCACAATTGCGCGGGTGGACTTTTCAGGTCGCCCCCGAGTGCTTAGTTTCTACCAGTTCAACAACGACAACGGAGTTTTCGCTATACCACCGCCCTATCCGCGCCGTCCTATGGCGCCGCCGCCGCCGATGAGCGGTCCCCGATATAATGAGTTCATTCAATCTCCACGCGTGCGGGTGATTGATGAGAATGGCGACAACTTGGGCGTGATGTATACGCGCGAAGCGATCGAACAGGCGATGGCTGCGGGCCTGGACTTGGTCGAGATTTCTCCGAATGCCGATCCGCCGGTCGCTAAGTTCCTCGATATCGGCCGCTACAAGTACGAAGCCCAAAAAAAGGCCGCGGAACAGCGCAAAAAACAGAAGACGCAGGAGATCAAGGAGATCAAGATGCGTCCCAACATCGATGACCACGATTACGACACGAAAATGAAAAAGGTCGTCGAGTTCCTCGAGGAAGGCGACAAGGTGAAAGTCACGATGCGCTTCCGCGGTCGTGAAATGGCGCATGGCGAGCTCGGTATGGCGGTCCTGCGAAGGGTCCAGGAGCAGACCGCCGAAATGGCAAAGGTCGAGGCTCATCCGCGCATGGAAGGCCGCCAGATGTTGATGGTGCTCGCCCCGAAGTAAACCGGAACGCAGGGTCGCCGTGCCGCGACTCGTTGCGCGTCGGCTAGGGATATCTGCCAACGCAACAGCTCCCGCTTGAGGAGCATCGCTCTTCGATCGACAATTTGGCAATTGTCGCGGGCGCTGACGGGCGTCCGCGGCACTTCGCAAACGTGCGGCTTGGCGCTGTCCCTTCAAAACCGAACGGTCAGAACTGTCGCATCAGTGCAGAACGCGAGCCGCGTTGCCGGCTCGGTGCCGCGGGCGGCTTCTCGGAATCAGCGTTTCCCTCGTCACGGTCGACGATGGAGTGACCTGCGCGTGGCCTGGTCTCCCGACTCGACATGGTTGCGCCCGCGGGGCGTCAACTCGCGCTCGAACTCCGGTAGGAAGTCTTACTTACACTGATGTTGCCAAATTGCAGCAGCCGTGCATGAATTGTCGACTGAAGGACGTTGCGGCGCTTCCCTTTGCACTTGTTTCGGGATTAGCCTCAACTCGCTGACCGGGCGAGCATGCCCGAGGGGGAGAGAAGAGAATGATTTGCAAGTCCGCCCTTCTGGCGTCGGCTGGTCTCATGGCCGTTGCTACTCCGGCTTTCTCGCAGACGGTTCCGCCGCCCACAAACGAGAGCGGGAAACCGAGCACGGCGCCCCCGACCGAAAGCTCCAGCGCCCAGACCGCTGCAGTACAGACACGGGCCCTACAGCAGCAGCCGGTCGACACGGGGAACATCATCATCACCGCGACGCGCCGTAATCAGGCTCTCTCGGACGTGCCGATGGCGGTCAGCGCCGTCACCGCGGAAAATCTCCGCAACACCGGCGCGACGGACATCCGGCAGCTGAACCAGATTGCGCCTTCGCTGCTGGTTTCCTCGACCTCTTCCGAAAGCGGTGCAGCAGTCGCCCGCATCCGCGGGGTGGGCACCGTCGGCGATAATCCTGGCCTTGAGGGCTCCGTCGGCATCTTCATCGACGGCGTCTATCGCGCACGTGCGGGAATGGCGCTTACCGAGTTGGGTCCGCTCGATCGCATCGAAGTCCTGCGCGGCCCGCAAGGCACGCTCTTCGGCCGCAACACATCAGCCGGCCTGATCTCGATTATCACCGCCAAGCCGCGCTTCACTCCGGAAGCAAGCGGTGAAGTCGACATTGGCAATTACAATCTGCGTCGGTTCGAAGGCAGCGTCACGGGGCCGATCACCGACACTCTCGCGGCTCGCCTCGACGGGGTTTACGTCAAGCGCGACGGGTTCATGACAGACGTCATTTCCGGCCGGCGCCTCGACAATCACGACCGCTGGCTGCTCCGCGGCCAGCTGCTCTACCAGCCGAACGACAATCTCTCGCTGCGCATCATCGGCGATTATTCCAAACTCGATGAAGAATGCTGCGGCGCGACCTACTTACCGGTTCATGATGTCACTGCGGCAGGCCAGGGTCCTTCGACAATCGCCGCGATCGAACGTGCGCTTGGTGGCGTTATCAATGACGACACATTCTCGCGTAAGATGTCGATAACACCTGGCCGTGACGACAACTCGCGCGTCCGCGACTGGGGCCTCTCGGCCGAGCTGGATTACGACCTCGGGGGCGCGCAGCTGACGTCCATCACCGCGTATCGCGACAACAAATACACACGCGGGCAGGATGCGGATTACAATAACCTCGACCTGCTTTATCGGCCAAGCAACGGCGGTTCATTCAACCGGTTCAGGACGTTTAGCCAAGAGCTACGACTTCAGGGAACCACCTGGAACAACCGCCTCGACTGGTTGGTAGGCGCTTACTATGCAAACGAGAAACTCGGGGTTGACGACAACCTCGCATATGGCTCGGACTATGCGCGTTTCGGTAACTGCCTGGTTGCAGCGAACTTCGTCGCCGGCGGCTCACCGGCAAGCCTCCTTGCACCCGGCGCATCGCCGACGTGCTTCAACAGCGTGGTTGCGGGCGGCGTCCGTTCATCGCTTGTCGGTGCATACAATGCAGCGCTCGGAGCGGGACAATTTACGACGGCCGCCAATATCGCTGGCAACATCGCTGCACTGTCGGCCTTCGCCCGCCTTCCGAATGCGGGATTGCCGGCGTCAATCCCGCTGCCGGATTTCAGCTCTGCCGTGTTCACGAACAGTGGCTTTTCGAATCTGACCAGCCCTGCGCTCAGCCTAAACGGGGCGGCGCTCAACGATTCCTATCGCCAGACAAGCAACAACTGGGCGCTTTTCACGCATAACATTTTCTCGATCACCGATCGGCTAAAGCTGACCGTGGGAGCCCGCTACACGCACGAGAAGAAGAGCCTCGATGCGCTCTTCCTCGACAACAACACGATCTGCACCTTGCTGTCGGGCACAGCCCTCCAACAGCTGCCGTGCGTGATCCCGAGCGCTCCTGGCGGACGATACACGATCAACGACTCACGCGCCGAGTCCAAGGTCTCGGGCACGGTCGTGCTCAGCTACAAGCCAACCGATCGTCTGCTCACCTACGCGAGCTACTCGCGTGGTTACAAAGCGGGAGGTTTCAACCTCGACCGATCAGCACTGTGGCGCGCCCAATCGGTTCCAACGACGGTCCCGGGAACGCCGCCGACGACGGTGCTGGGCAATCCTCCGCTATCGGGAAGTGGGGCAATCTGCGTCAGCGCAGCCCAAGCCGGCTGCCAGGGGATTGTGGCTTCTGGTGCCGACCTGCAGTTCAAGCCAGAGATCAACGACGCCTTCGAAGCGGGATTCAAGTATCACGGTCGCGGCCTCGACCTGAATTTCGCCCTATTCCACGAAGTGTTCCGCAACTTCCAGCTGAACACCTTCAACGGACTCAACTTCTTCGTCGAGAACATCAACAGCTGTCGCGAGAACCTCAACGGAGCCGACACGGACAATAACCCGCGGACAGGCGCCTGTTCGTCCGGGCATACTGGTGCCGGCGTCCGGACCCAGGGCTTCGAGCTGGAAGCGTTCACGAGGCCGCTGACAGACTTTGCCTGGAACTCGGGCGTTACGCTTGCGGACACCAAGTATCGTAATAACCTGATTGGCGCCAACGGACAGGCGCTCAACAATGCATTGTTCCAGTTGCCGGGCCGACGCATTTCAAACGCGCCACTATGGACCATTACCTCGTCCGTCGCCTGGACGCCGCCTCTTGGCAGCAGCGGCCTGCGCGGCCTTTTCTATCTCGATGGCCGGTACATGAGTTCGTTTAATACCGGTTCGGATCTCGACATCGAGAAGACGCAAAAGGGCTTCGCGCTGTTCAACGGTCGCGTCGGTGTCCACGGGCCGGATGATGCATGGGCGATCGAGCTTTGGGGCCAAAACCTCCTGAACAAGCATTACATTCAGGTCGCGTTCGACTCGCCGCTTCAAGGCAGTGGTACGACGCGGGCGGTGCAGTCCGGGTTCACACCAATTTCAACCCAGCTTTACTCAGCATTTCTTGGCGAGCCGCGCACATTTGGCGCGACGCTTCGCGCGAAGACCGGCTTTGCTCGCCGTCCGGCACCCGCTTACACGCCGCCGCCGGCACCGCCGCCCGTTATAGAACAGGCACCGCCGCCGCCACCGCCGCCGCCACCGCCGCCGCCACCGCCGCCCGCTCCAGAACGCGGCTCCTAAGCGGCGGCAATCAACGTCGAGGCCCCGCCGGACCGGCGGGGCTTCGTTTCAGGCCGCCTGGGCTTTGGCCGGTTCGCGGGCAGCCGCCAAAAGTGCTGACCGCAAGCTCTCGATCTCCTCGGGACCAAGCTTCTTCCCATCGGAACGCGTGAGATAGAAGACATCCACGGCGCGCTCCCCGTACGTTGCGATATGAGCCGAATGGACAGTATGCCCCTGCTCGTGGATCGCGCCCGCTAATCCCGCCAGGAGGGCGTTCCGATCCCGGGCATTCACTTCGACCACCGTGGTCCGCGTCGATGCACGATCAGCGATCGCGACCGACGGCGCGACTTCAAACGCCTTGCTTCGTCGCTGCGGCTCGACGCTGGCAAGGGGCAGCGCTTCGCCCCGCAGTGAGCGTTCAAGGGCTTCGACCAATCGTCGGCGTAGGCGCCGATCCCTGTAAGGTTGACCGCGACCATCGAGAACCAGGAGGTTGTCGAGGGCCATCCCATCGCGCGTTGTGTGCACGCGTGCGTCGATGATGTTTGCTCCCGCCGATGCCAAGCCAGCGCAAATTCGGTAGAACAGTCCCTCGCAGTCCGGCGTGAAGACACTTACGCGTGTCGCGCCACTCTCGGGATCGTCCTCGACCACGACACTCGGACTGGCATCGCCGATATGCGCTTCCGCGGCGGCGACTTGTCGCGCATTTGCATGCTGCCATGCGGGCGGCTCGGCAAGCCAGTAACTGTCGGGGAGACGCCGCACATGGGCTCGAACGGCACTTGTTTTCCATCCCAGCAGCTGCGCGAGTGACTTCTGTCGATCCTCAACCAATGCTGTGCGACCGTGTTGCTTGTGCCCTAGCCGAAGACGCTCTTCGGCCGCTTCAAACAGCGTTTTGAGAAGACTGCGCTTCCAGTCATTCCAGACGCGAGGTCCGACGGCTCGGACGTCAACGACCGTTAGAATCAGAAGCAATCGAAGGCGCTCGGGGCTTCGCACCTGGTGCACAAAGTCCTCGATCGTCTTGGGATCCGCGAGGTCGCGCTTGAACGCCGTTGAAGAGAGCAGAAGATGATAGCGCACGAGCCACGAGACTGTCTCCGTCTCGGCTGGGTCGAGGCCCAGTTTCGGGCACAATTTGAGCGCGATCTCCGCCCCAATAACGCTGTGATCACCGCGTCGACCCTTTGCGATGTCGTGGAGCAGAACGGCAACATAAAGCGCGCGGCGCGAGGCGATTTGCTTGAAGATCGCCGTCGAGATCGGATGATCATTCTTAAGATCCCCGCGCTCGATCGCCGCGAGCAGACCTATGGCCCGAATAGAATGCTCGTCCACCGTGTAGTGGTGGTACATATCGAACTGCATTTGGGCCACGACACGACCGAAGTCGGGGATGAAGCGCCCGAAAACTCCGGCTTCATTCATCCAGCGCAAGACGGTCTCGGGGTGACTGAGCGAAGTCAGCACCTCCATGAACAGCGCGTTGGTGCGACTGTCCTCGCGAACGCGGCGGTCGATGAGTATGCAATCGCGGCTCGCTGCACGCATCGCAGTAGGGTGAATTTCGAGCCCTTCGCGCACGGCAAGAGCGAACAGCTCAAGTAGGCGGATCGGATCAGCCTTGAAGAAGTCGTCATTTGGAATCGAAAGGCGACCTCGGTCGAGGACGAAACCGCCAAGCCGCTTGGGCCTGCGCCGAATTGTCGGAAGTGCGAAGCGGAATCCTTTCCTCGCCAGCTGTTCGTCGAGCTGAGCAAGAAACACTCCGGTAAGGTCGCCGACCGATTTCGCGTTGAGGAAATAGAATTGCATGAAACGCTCGACGGCCGATTTCCCCGGTCGGTCAGCATAGTTCATGATCTCGGAGATCCGCGGCTGATATTCAAAATTAAGGCGTTCCTCCGCTCGGCCCGCGAGCACGTGGAGGTGACAGCGAACAGACCAAAAGAAGCGCTCCGCACGGTCGAAGCGACGGAATTCGACACTGGTTAGCAGTCCAGCCTTAACGAGGTCGGCGGGCCGCTCGACGCCATGGACATATTTGCCGATCCAATACAGCGTCTGGAGGTCGCGAAGGCCGCCTTTGCCATCCTTGACGTTGGGTTCAACAACATAGCGACTATCGCCCATCTTCACGTGGCGCTCATCGCGTTCGGCAAGCTTGGCCGAGACGAACTCGGCGGCCGTCCCGGAAACGACATCCTTTCTGAAGCGGCTGACGCCGGCATCAAAGATCTTTTCATCGCCCCAGAGCCATCGAGCTTCCAGGAACGCGGTTCGGACTGTCATGTCCTTTTTGGCCAGTCCCATCAGATCCGGTGCAGACCGAATCGAGTGGCCAACCTTGAGCTTGAGGTCCCAGAGCAGGTGGAGCATTGCCTCGGCAGCGCGCTCCTGCTCGACGGTCACCGCCCTTCCGGTAAGGAACATGAGATCAAGGTCACTGTAGGGCGCCATTTCGCCTCGACCGGTTCCGCCGAGTCCCACCAGCGCAACGCCCTCGCACGACGACTGGTCTATCCGCCGGCACACGAAATCCCAGATCAAGCGAACCAGCTGATCGTGAAGGAAGGCTGTCATCTTCGCAGCGGCGCGGCCATTGCCGGGCTCCAAAGCGAGGAGCCGAGCTACTTCCGCCCGTCCGGACGCGAGCGCACTGGAAAGTATCGAAGTGGCGTCGGGAATTAGCCCTTGCCCGGAACCCAGCTTGTGCAGACGATCCGCCAGCGCGCGGCGATCGATGATCGCGCGCTGCTCGTTCAGGCCATTGAACCCTCGCTCGCTCATCCGCTTCTAATCGCATGAACCACGCCCGAAGGGACAGCCTCAATCATTGTGGCTGGACCGACACTTGAGCACAGGTATAGCTGGTGCCATGCAATTACCGCGGCCTGACCTCCATGCGGAAGCGCAGCGGGGAATTGCAGCGCTCGAGCGTAGCGACTTTGCGACCGCTCGCGATGCCTTTTCGTACGTTGTCCAATCGGACACCGCCTCTGCTCAGGCTTGGCTGTTATACGCGCAGGCGTGCGAGGGTTGCAGGGACTGGACGAACGCGCTTCGCGCGCTGGACAAGGTTCTTGCAACGGATTCCGACAATCCCTTCGCCTTGCTGATGAAGGGTGACCACTTCACGGCAAGGCACGATGATCGTGCCGCCGTCTCCTTCTACCGACGCGCTATCCGCCGCTGCGCGCGACTCGAACAACTGCCTGGCGATCTTCCTCAACGTCTCGAAAGAGCGGAAGCAGCGGTCGCGGCCGCAGAACGGCGCTTCGAAAACAAGCTCCGCATTCACCTCGCCGAAGAAGGCATCGACAACATCCCTCCGCGTTGCGCTGAAGCACTGGCGATCGCCTCGGGAAAGCAGCCGGTATTTCTGCAGGAACCGACCAGCTTTTACTTCCCTGGCTTGCCCCAACAAGCATGGTATTCCCCCGCGCAATTTCCGTGGGCGGCTGAGTTCGAGACCGCGGTCCCCCAGATTCGCCACGAAATCGAGCTGGTGCTTGCGGACGAACAGGGCCTTGAACCTTATGTCCAGGAGCAGTCGGAGCGAGCTTCGCGGGGACATAGTCTCCTTAATGACGCACGATGGAGCGCCTTTCACCTTTGGAAGGAAGGAAAACGCGTCGAGGAGAATGCGTCGCGTTGCCCGCTCATCATGGAGCTGCTCGAGTTAGCGCCGATGCCGCGCATCATGTCTCGTTCGCCAATGGCCCTGATTTCGATATTAAAGCCCGGGACCCACATCCCGCCCCATACGGGCATGCTCAACACTCGCCTGATCTGCCATATTCCTCTCGTGGTCCCCAGAGGTTGCCGACTGCGCGTCGGCCGCGAGACACGCGATGTCGTCGAGGGTCAGGCAATGATCTTCGACGACAGCATCGAGCATGAGGCGTGGAACGATGGCGCGACGGTTCGTGCTGTCCTTCTTTTCGAGATTTGGCGACCCGAGATCCGCGAAGAAGAAAAAGTTGCGCTGACGGCGATGTTCGAAGCCGTGACCGGTTACGGAGCTTCTGCGGAAGGCTGAGCAAGGCGCTTAAGCTCGTAGAGCTTATCGAGCGCTTCACGCGGACTGAGGCGGTCCGGGTCGATGGCATCGAGTGCTGACGCGACGGGGTCAGGACGATGCTCAACCTCCTGTGCGGCAGCAAACAAGGGCAAGTCGTCGAGCCCGGCTGCAATTCCGCCGGTCGCGTCCCGGCCGGCCTCGAGCTTGGCGAGCACCGAGCGAGCACGCGACACGACATTGGGGGGCAGGCCGGCAAGCTTGGCGACCGCGATGCCATAGCTTCGATCTGCAGCCCCGGCAGAGACTTCGTGGAGAAGAACGAGGTCGCCTTTCCACTCCCTTGCGCGGACATGGTGAAGGGACAGAGCGTCCAGGCGACCGGCGAGGCGAGTGAGCTCGTGGTAATGGGTTGCAAACAGGGTTCGACACTGAACCTCGTCATGCATGGCTTCGACTACGGCCCAAGCGATTGCCAGGCCATCATAGGTCGAGGTGCCGCGGCCAATTTCATCAAGGATTACGAGGCTCGCCGACGTCGCCTGGGCAAGGATCGCGGCGGTCTCGACCATTTCGACCATGAAGGTGGAACGGCCACGCGCGAGATTATCGGCGGATCCGACGCGACTGAAAAGACGATCGACAATACCGACGGTTGCGTCCGCCGCAGGAACGAAGCTGCCCGCCTGCGCGAGGACGGCGATGATCGCCGTCTGCCGGAGGAACGTCGATTTTCCTCCCATGTTTGGACCCGTGATAAGCCAGAGCCGGTCTGTCGGGCCCATGCAGAGGTCATTCGCGACGAAGCGTTCGCCAAGATGGTGTAGCGCAGCTTCGACAACGGGATGGCGTCCAGCTTGGATTTCAAGGCAAGGCAGCTCCGTCAGCCGCGGCCTCGACCAGCCTGCCTCCGCGGCGAGCTGAGCATGACTCGCAGCAACATCGAACCGCGCGATAGCGGCTGCAGTCGACGTCACGAGAGATGAGGACGCGAGACAGAGAGTCGTGAGCTGCTCCGCATGGGCAGCTTCGGCCGCGAGCGCATAGGCGCCCGCCTCGATCACCCGGCTCGCTTCCACTTGCAGTTCGGCTGAGTTGAAACGCACCACGCCGGCAAGGGTCTGCCGGTGCGTAAAGCCGCTATCAGGAGACATCAGCTTCTCGGCATGACGGGCTGAGACTTCGACGTGATAGCCAAGAACCGCATTGTGACGGATCTTCAGCGAGCTGATGGACGTAGCATCGCGGTAACTAGCCTCAAGCGAAGCAATAGCTCGACGACCATTCGAGGCGGCATGGCGTAGGACATCCAGCTCCGCATCAAAACCTTCGGCGATGTAGCCCCCCTTCGACGCGTCAATGGGCGGCGAGGCAACCAATGCGCGCGATAGCTGCGCTACCAGCTCTTCGTGGCCCCCGAGCCGCGGCAGCAGGCATGCAAGCAATGGCGGACGATCGAGTTGCGTTTCGAGCTCCCGTTTGAGCGCATCCGCGGACGCGAGGCCGTCACGAAGCAATGCGAGATCGCGAGGGCCGCCCCGCCCAGCCGCAAGGCGCGCAAGCGCACGTGCAAAATCGGGCATCGCTTTTAGCGCAATTCGAACGCGTTCGCGCCGGATGGGGTCTTCATGGAGCCAGTCGACGAGCGCCAAACGTTGCTCGATCCGCGATCGATCCGTGAGCGGAGCTGCAATATCCTCAGCCAGGAGCCTCCGACCACCCGCGGTCTGGCAACGGTCGATTTCTCCCAACAGGCTGCCGGCAACCGTGCCCCCAACGGATCGGGTGAGCTCAAGGCTATCGCGACTGGCAGCATCGATCACCATATGTGCAGCGCGATCGATCCGACGCGGGGCGTCAAGGAGTATCCCGGCATCTTTCTGGGTCGCGTCCAGATAGGAGAGAAGACCTCCGGCGGCGGTAAGTTCGGCTCGCGATAGATCGCCGAGTGATTGAACGGCCGCGGCGCCGAAGCGACACTTGAGCGCGCGCTCGCCGGCCAAGCTGTCGAATCCGCCTTTCCCAGCACTGGTTACGATGCCGGGCACCGGCTCGTCAGAAATCGTTTCCGCGGGCGACAGGCGAGCGAGCTCCGCCGAAAGCTCGCCGGGCCTGCAGCGGACCAATTCGAACCGACCCGTCGAGATGTCAGCGGCAACAATTGCCCATTCGCCACTCGCTTGGGCGACTGACGCCAGCCAGTTGGCCGACGAAGGCTCCAGAAGCGTCTCTTCGGTCAGCGTGCCGGGTGTGACGAGCCGAATGATGGCGCGCTCCACGAGCGCCTTCGAACCGCGCGCCTTTCGCGCCTCGGCTGGACTTTCGACCTGCTCGGCAATCGCAACGCGGTGACCTGCCTTGATCAGGCGGGCAAGGTAGGATTCGGCCGAGTTTACAGGAACGCCGCACATTGGGATCGGATGACCCGCATCCTCGCCGCGCTTGGTGAGCGCGATGTCGAGGCAAGCGGACGCTTTCTTCGCATCGTCGAAAAACAGCTCAAAGAAGTCGCCCATCCGATAGAAAAGGAGCGCGTCGCCGGCCTCGTCTTTCAGGCGCCGGTATTGGATCATCATTGGTGTAGGAGCGTCGGCTCGGGCCATTCAGTGGACGGTAGCGGCTTGAACGCGCATCCTGAACCTCTTTCAGCATCGCCGAGGCAAAAAGGCTTTAAGCTCCCTCGTGCCGGTTCTTGATTGGTCTTCTGGAGTGAAGCTCGACGGTTGGAGGGTGACTCTGGCCGCTTCTCTCCGCTAAGCAGCCCGCCCATGTCGGAATCCAACATCAAGTACACTGACTCCGAAGCGCTCGAATTCCACACACGTGGACGGCCCGGGAAGCTCGAAGTCATCGCATCGAAGCCGATGGCTACTCAGCGGGATTTGAGTCTCGCATATTCTCCTGGTGTCGCAGTTCCCGTTCGCGCAATCGCCGCTGATCCCAGTAGTGCGTACGATTACACGACCAAGGGCAATCTTGTTGCCGTCATCTCGAATGGAACCGCAATTCTCGGGCTTGGCAATCTGGGCGCACTTGCCTCGAAGCCGGTGATGGAAGGCAAGGCGGTACTCTTCAAACGCTTTGCCGACGTCGATGCCATCGATCTCGAGGTGAACACCGAGGACGCGCAGCGGTTCATTGACGCCGTTGAGCTCCTTGAGCCCAGCTTTGGCGGGATCAATCTTGAGGATATTGCGGCACCGGATTGTTTCATCATCGAACAGGCGCTTCGGGAGCGGATGAACATCCCGGTTTTTCACGATGACCAGCATGGAACTGCCATCATCACGGCCGCGGGATTGATCAACGCTTGCTATCTCACCGGGCGGGAACTCTCGAAGGTCAAGGTGGTGGTGAACGGCGCGGGCGCCGCGGCGATCGCCTGTACCGAGCTCGTCAAGGCGATGGGCGTCCGCGGCGACAACGTGCTGATGTGCGACCGGAAAGGTGTGATCACCAAGGATCGCACCGACCTTGATCAATGGAAGTCCGCACATGCCGTTGACACGGAGAAGCGCACGCTTGCCGAGGCGCTTGAAGGTGCAGATGTGTTCCTGGGCTTGTCGGCGGCGGGCGCGCTGAAGCCGGATATGGTCACAAAAATGGCGAAAGAGCCGATTATTTTCGCCATGGCCAACCCGGACCCGGAGATATGGCCGCCCGACGCGACCGCCGTCCGACCCGATGCAATCATCGCGACCGGCCGATCCGACTTCCCGAACCAGGTCAATAACGTCCTCGGTTTTCCATTCATTTTCCGTGGCGCGCTCGACGTGCGCGCCACGGCCATTAACGATGAAATGAAAATTGCCGCGGCAGAAGCCCTGGCGGAGCTTGCGCGCGAGCCGGTACCCGAGGAAGTTGCCGCGGCTTACGGCGGACGGGCGCACAGTTTCGGACGCGATTACATCATTCCTGCACCCTTTGATCCGCGACTAATGGAAGTTGTGGCCTCTGCGGTCGCCGAAGCCGCCGTTCGAAGCGGGGTCGCACAGAAACCGATTGCAAACATCGAGACCTATCGACAGCAGCTTCGTGCGCGACTGAACCCGACAGTCTCGGTCATGAGCCTTGCATATGAGAATGCCCGGCAGAACCCCAAGCGTGTTCTTTTTGCCGAAGGGGAGGAGCCGAATGTTCTTCGCGCGGCTATTGCTTTCAAGGAGGCGGGCTACGGTACACCGGTATTGGTCGGCCGCGAGGAAGTTTTCGATCAGCTCCGGGAGCTCGGAGTGGAGAATCCGCGCGAATTTGAAGTACTGAACAGCCGCAACTCGCCGCTCGTCGGTCGCGCCGTTGATTACATCTATTCCAAGCACCAGCGACACGGAATGCTGCGCCGGGAGGTAGAGCGGCTCGTAAACCAGGATCGCAACTACTTTGCGGCGGCGATGCTTGCACTTGGCGAAGCGGACGCGATGATCACCGGCACAACCCGGCCCTTCAGCCAGTCCCTAAAACAGGTCCGGCTGGTCATCGATGACGAGCCGGGCGCAACACCGTTTGGCATTACGGTCATCGTCAGTCGCAGCCACACAATCCTCATCGCTGACACTGCGGTCACCGAGCGACCGACCCCCGAGCAATATGCAGCGATAGCGATGCGTTCGTCGGGGTTCGCGAGGCGGATGGGGCTTGAGCCCCGCCTCGCATTCATCAGCTATACGACGTTCGGCAATCCGCCCGGCATGCACGTCGAGACCCTTCGGGCCGCGGTCGCAATCCTCGACGGCTTCAAGGCCGATTTCGAATATGAAGGTGAAATGGCTCCGGACGTGGCGCTCAACTACGACATGCAGAAGCGCTATTACCCGTTCAGCCGGCTTAGCGGGCCCGCAAATGTTCTGGTGATGCCCGGTCTTCAGTCCGCCAGCATCTCCTCAAAGCTGCTTCGCGAACTCGGTGGGGAAAGCGTCATGGGCCCGTATGTGCTGGGTCTCGAACACCCGGTGCAGATCGCACCCATGACCGCAAGCGCATCCGATCTCGTTATGCTGGCGGTGCTCGCAAGCGGTGATGCCCACGCGCGGGCGCAACGGGTTGCGGCGCGCACGACTAGATCCGTTCAACGGAGCTGACAGGCTCCGCATCACGCAGCGCAGCGATGATCGCGTGGAGGTGCGCGAGATCGTGCACTTCGATGTCGAGGTGAAAAGTCTGAAAGCTGCCGTCGCGGTGCACGAGCTGAAGGTTGATGATGTTTGCGTGCTTTTGGCCGAGGATGCTCGACATCGTGCCAAGGGCGCCGGGTATGTCGCGAAGGATAACAGCGAGCCGAGCAGCGCCGCCATCGGAGCCTTCTCCCCACGCAAGGTCAAGCCAGTCGGCGTCGATCCCGCTTGCGAGCGTGTCACAGCCAATGACGTGAACCTCGATTTCCTCGTCCTCACGCCGGAGCCCCACGATTCGGTCCCCGGGGATGGGATGGCAGCATTGCGCGAGGTGATAGGCAACGCCCGCGGTCAGGCCCTTTATTGAGATCGCTTTGCGCTGTCCCATCGGTCGCGGTGCAACGTCGCCACCGGCAGAGCCAGGCATCAGAGCCTCCATCAGAGCTTCATCGCTGACGCGCTTGCGCGCGATGGCAATCATCAACTCGTCTTCGTTCTCGATCTTCAGCTTCTTCAGGGCGCGCTTTTGTGCGTCCTTGTCGAGCTCGGCCGGCAACCGGGCGATGATCTCATCGTAGATCTTGCGTCCGAGCTGGATCGTCTCGTCGCGCTCCTTGTGACGTACGAAGCGCCGCACTCCCGCTCGCGCTTTTCCGGTCGCGACAAAGCGCAGCCAGCTTGGTTGCGGATGCTGGGCCTCTGAAGCGAGGATTTCGACCTGATCACCATTTTCCAGCATGGTCCTTAGGGGCACGACTCGCCCATTGACCTTGGCGCCGACGGTTCGATCGCCAAGATCCGTGTGCACCGCGTAAGCGAAGTCGACCGGAGTAGCTCCCTTGGGAAGCTGGATCAGTTCGCCTTTTGGAGTGAATGCGAAGATCCGGTCCTGGTACATTGCCATTCGCGTGTGCTCGAGCAGCTCCTCGGGACTCTCGGCATGTTCGAGGATTTCGACCAGATCATCGACCCAAGGAATTGCAATGTCGCCTTTGGGCTTGCCCTCCTTATAGGCCCAGTGCGCTGCAAGTCCTCGCTCTGCCTGCTCATGCATCTCACGGCTGCGGATCTGGATCTCGATCCGCATCTTGGAGTCGTGAATGACGGAGGTGTGGAGCGAACGGTAGCCGTTGCGCTTCGGTGTCGAGATATAATCCTTGAACCGGCCCGGGACCATCGGCCATCGGCGATGGATGAGTCCGAGCGCGCGGTAGCAATCGGCAACGTCGTCGACGATGATGCGAAAGGCCATCACATCGGACAATTGCTCGAAGCTGATATGGCGCTCCGCCATCTTCTTCCAGATGGAAAAAGGATGCTTCTGGCGGCCGGTCACTTCCGCAGAGAGGCCGTTGTCGGCGAGGTACAGCTGCAAGCCAAGGCCAATGCGATTGACAAGGTCGCCGCCCGATTCCGTCAGCTGCTTCAGTCGACGCGTAATTGATGCAAAAGCGTCCGGTTCGAGATCCCGAAATGCGAGCGTCTGCATCTCGGTCATCATCTCGTACATCCCGATGCGCTCCGCGAGCGGGGCATAGATGTCCATCGTCTCGCGCGCGATCCGGCGACGCTTTTCCTCGGAGGGGATGTAATGGAGGGTGCGCATGTTGTGCAGCCGATCCGCGAGCTTCACCAGGAGCACGCGGATGTCATCGGAAAGTGCGAGCAGGAACTTGCGCAGGTTCTCGGCAGCGCGTTCATTCTCAGACTGCGCCTCGATCTTGCTGAGCTTAGTAACCCCGTCGACGAGCCGCGCGACGTCCTTGCCGAACAGTCTCTCGATCTCTTCCGTCGTTGCGACCGTGTCTTCGATCGTATCGTGGAGGATCGCCGTCGCGATCGTCTGGTCGTCAAGCTTGAGGTCGGTGAGAATGCCCGCAACCTCGATCGGGTGACTGAAATAAGGATCCCCCGAAGCGCGTTGCTGGTCGCCGTGCGCCTTCATTGAAAAGACATATGCGCGGTTGATCAGCCCCTCATCCGCATCGGGATCATAGGACCGGACTTTCTCGACCAACTCATATTGTCTCAGCACGCCTCATAGATGGGGCGGAGCAGCGCTGTTGTGCAAGCGCGAAAGGTGGGAACTGCCCTGAACAGTACGCAAGGGCCGCTCCCAAGCGATTTTATTGCGCGGCAAGCGCTTTCGCGGCTGGCGCTTTCACAGACGCATTGCACGTGGCCAGCTCGGCCTCGCCAAACGCGCGGCCGTCCACCAGGAAGCTGTCAACCTTGCCGGCATGCTTGGCGAGCGACTCGCACAGCACCACGGGACGGCTTTCGGCCGTCGCCCCCTGACACGCATCCGACCCGCACTGCCAGGTAATGTCGCGTGCGATGATGCGCTGCGTCGTCGGAGCGGCAAGCTTGGCCGTGTAGGACGCGGCAGCGACCGGTGAGGCTACGGCCACGAGCAACGCACAAGAAGCAAGAAACCGAACCATCGCCATTCACCCTTTAAAAAGTTGCGACTTGCAACTGAATAGCGTGATTTAGTTTCACTTGGCAACTGTTTTTTGGAACCGTTCTGTGCTTTCATGAGATTTGCAAGGGGAGAGAACGGGTTATGCCGGCAGAAACGCTGACGTCGGGAATGGACGCGTTCAAGCGAGCGGCCCTGTCATGCCCCCTTCCTGCGGCGGTTGAATTGATTGGGGAGAAATGGGCTTTCCTGATCCTTCGAGGCGCATTCAACGGGCTGAAGCATTTTGAGGAATTTCAGGCCGGACTCGGCATTGCAAGAAACATCCTATCCGACCGGTTGAGCAAGCTGGTTGCGGGTGGAATCCTCGAGCGCCGCCCGGACGCTGATGATGGACGACGGGTAATTTACTCGCTCTCGCCAAAGGGCGAGGATCTGCTTCCGGTCGTTCTTGCTCTCCGACAATGGGGCGAGAAATGGGGCTACGGCGCCGTGGCGGTTGCTCTCGCCGACCGCCGTGACGGATTGCCTATCCGGAAGATTTGCGTGCTCTCTCACGATGGAAGGGAACTCGGGCTCGGTGATTTGACTTGGATCGAGCGCGAGGATGCCGACTCGATGCGCACCGCGGCCGAGTAGTCACTCCATCGCGAGAACCTGATCGCGCAATGCGCGCGCATCGTGCAGCGCGTTATGCGGGACCTTGCTGTTCGCCGCCGGGCTGAAGCCAGGAATTCGCAGAAGAGTGAACGTGATCGGCGGAACGTCGACACTTAGGCCCGGGCCAACCGTCAACAAATTGCAGATTTGACTGATGTCCTCAGGCCAATCGGCAATAACTTCGAACTGGACCGCCGCGCTCCGCCCCCCTGAAAACTGGCGCTCCTGCTCGTGCATGAGGAATGCCGATAGTTCGTGCGCGGCGTCGTCACGCATGAGACGCGGCGAAGCGAGATGCTGTGGGACCATATCAAGATAGGGAATGACGTTTTCCTGCACCCACCGTTCGATTGGATCCGGGCAGTCGATCGTCGCGTAGAATTCCTCCCCGCCGTCCTCGGGTACGAGGCCCAGCGACAGAAGCGCCCCGCGCCATCCATTATACTCGGTGTCGAGGAAGTAACGCACGACCCCTGTTAGCGGCCATTACCGCTGGTGCGAAGCCGTGCCGTTTAATGCGGCGCCGATTCCGCGCACTGGTCACCCGGGAGCGGCTTCCCCTTGCGGCAGCGCTCCTCGGCAAGCCGGATTTGTTTGCCACGTTGCTCGTCAGCCTTGCGCATTTCGCGGCCGCGCTTTTCGTCGGCCTTCTTTTGACTTGGAACGACCGCCTTCACTCCCGCCGCAGCGACTTTGACTGGAACTGTCGCAACATCGATGGCCGTCTTGGCAACGGTCTCGACAACACAGCCGGTCAACAGCGGGCCGACAACGAGAATAAGAAAGATATTACGCATTTCTCGATTTTCGCCTGCACTGACTCGCCTGGCAATGGTCAAAGCGACGAAAAGAACGTCCACATCAGATCATTGGCATTAATTGCCATGGACGGTTGCTCCCGACCGTGCTGGAGGCCTCCACCGGGCCAGCTGTGCCCGCCGCTGTTCGTCACACAGAGTTCAACCGGCGCTCCACCTGTCTTTGCGGAACGGAGATCACAATGCGCGCCCGGTACCGACAGCACACGCGTTGCCGTCGGAGCAGCGCGGTCCAGCAATGTCCATTTGGCCTGCGTGTCCGCAACCGAAACAAAATTCGTGTCGGTCAAAGCGCTGACCCCCCTGCCGCCGGCAAACGGGATATGATCGTCATCAAGCGCATGGAATTCGATCACGGCCACCGGCCGCACCGGATTGCAAGTGCGGGTGTTGTCCGTGCCTTCAACCGGAGCAATTCCGCGCACGAGATCGGCCGATTCGCAGGCCATGCGCCAGCTCATCAACCCCCCATTAGACATGCCCGTGACGAACACGCGATCGCTCGCGATACGCACTT
Source organism: Sphingomicrobium sp. (assembly GCA_035944075.1). Classification (GTDB taxonomy): domain Bacteria; phylum Pseudomonadota; class Alphaproteobacteria; order Sphingomonadales; family Sphingomonadaceae; genus Sphingomicrobium. The sequence continues at coordinate 48,100 of DASZBO010000099.1, read as the reverse complement.
GGCGTTCGACCGGAATGATGACCTCGCGAAGGAAACGAACATCATCCACATCGTGCTTTTGAGCGGCGCCGCAGCAGGCGCCGGCATTCCATGTGGCGAGGACCCCGCTTTCCCGCGGACTGTATCCGTTGGGGAAAACGGCAATGAAGCCCGCCTGCTCGGACTTGCTGATCAGTCTGTATCGCGCGTCATCCGCCTGAAAATCGGCATCACCGCCGCCACCGTGAAGTGCCATCAGCAGTGGCATGGGGAAACCGCGATAGCCTTTCGGCACATGCACGAGATATTCGCGGGCGACGCCCTCGAAAGGAAAAGTGAACCGATAGTCGCCCGGTTCGTGGATTAGCGTCATCTGCGGATCGTCCGACGCGACCTTGATGCGCCGCTCTCGAGCATGCTCGAAAAGTGCACCCACAAGACCGGTCCGCTGAGCGATGGCGCTACCGCCGAGCATCGCACCGACGGTGGCGAGCATCGTTGCTCCAACCAGGAAGCGAGACTTCATGCGCAACCCCTTCGCCAATGGCGTCCCGGGCCATTGTCATTACGGGAGTTGAACAAACGCTGATCCGAAGAATGAGCAGGGGTTCAGGTTCCTTGTTACTCCGTAAGACTCATCGCTTCCTCGGCAAGGGATTCGGCGTGCATCAGCAGGGTCTCGTCGGCTTCTGCCCCGGGGGGCAGCGCCTCGCGACCGACGATGACCATCAAAGGGACCGCTAGCGGAGTGATCCGCCCCGTTTCCACATGGAGCATTGTTGCCGAGGCGCGATCAACAAGTCGGACCAGCCGTCCAAGTTCGGTCATTCGACGTCGCGCATCATCCCACGCAGCGCGAAGAAGCAGATGCTGTGGCTCATATCGGCGCAGGACGTCGTAGATAAGATCAGTCGAAAAGCTGACCTGGCGACCGGATTTTCTCTTCCCCGGGTGATGACGCTCGACAAGCCCTCCGATCACCGCGACCTCGCGAAACGCCGTCTTCAAGAGGTAAGAACTTTCAACCCAGTCAATGAATTCCTGTTCAAGGATTTCGGGGGAGAAAAGGGCTTTCGGGTCCGTGATTGGCTCCAAGCCATAGCAAGCAAGCGCGTAATCGTTCGCGACGAATCCAAGTGGCTTCAAACCCGCCGTTTCCATGCGACGGGTGACGAGCATGCCAAGCGACTGATGAGCATTCCAGCCTTCGAAACTGTAGGCGACCATGAAGTGCTGGCCCTCGTGCGGGAAAGTCTCGACGAGAAGCTGATCGGGCTCGGGGAGCACGGAGCGTTCGGATTGCACTTCGAGCCATTCGCGAACGTCGTCGGGAAAACGAATCCAGTCATTACGGTCGCAGAGCATGTGCCGCACCCGGTTCGCAAGGTGGGTCGACATGGACATGCGCTGTCCGCCGTAAGTCACAATCCGCGCCGACTTCGATGAAGCGCGCACGATAATGTCCGCGTCCTTGAACTGCTCCACTTCGAGGCTGAGCCCGGAGAAATAGAAATTGTCGCCCGGCGACAGGGTGGAAGCATAGCCTTCCTCGATCGTGCCAAGCTTGCGCCCATTGCGGAAGCGCACTGTCAGCAGCGGTTGTTCGACGATCACCCCGGCATTGAGGCGGTGTTGCTGGGCGATTTGCGGCTTGGCGATCCGCCACATGCCGCCGGGCTCCGGTACCAGCCGACGGAACCGGTCATAGGCGCGAAGAGCGTAGCCGCCGGTCGCAATGAAGCCCAGTATCTCTTCAAAGGTCTCCTTCTTGAGCTCGGTATAAGGCGCGGCCGATCGCACTTCCTCAAGCAGTTCGTCTTCCTGAAAGGGGAGAGAAACTGCCATCGCGAGAATATGCTGAGCAAGAACGTCGAGAGCTCCAGAGCGAAAGATCTCCGGATCAAGCTCTCCCTCGTGGATCGCATCGAGCGCGGCGCGCGCTTCCAGATATTCGAACCGGTTGCCAGGGACGATCACACCCTTACTGGGTTCGTCGAGACGATGATTGGCGCGCCCGATCCTCTGAAGCAAACGCGAGCTGCCTTTGGGCGCACCCATCTGGACCACGAGGTCGACGTCCCCCCAGTCGATGCCGAGATCGAGGCTCGCCGTGGCAACCAGCGCGCGCAAGCGCCCGGCCGACATTGCCGCTTCGACCTTCCGGCGTGCTTCGATCGCGAGGCTGCCGTGGTGAATTCCGATAGCCAGACCGTTTTCGTTTACTGCCCACAGATCCTGGAAGATGAGCTCAGCGAGGCTGCGGGTATTGCAGAAGATTAGGGTCGTCTTGTGCTGCTCGACCAGCTGCATGACCTCGCGGACTGCGTGCCGACCCGAGTGACCGCCCCAGGGGATCCTGTTTTCCGGAATGAGGATCGAGAGATCAGGCTCGGCCCCCGGATCTCCAACGACTAAGTCGACAAGATCCTTGTTTGCGTCGGGCGCGAGCCACGAGCGGTAGGCATCGGGATCACTGATCGTTGCTGAAAGGCCGACGCGGCGAAGGCTAGGCGCGATTTTCTGGAGGCGCGCCATCGAAAGCGACAAGAGGTCGCCACGCTTCTCTTTCGCGAATCCATGTAGCTCATCGACGATGATGGTTCGCAAATTCCCGAACATCGACGGCGCATCCGGATAGCTTAGGAGTAGACTGAGCGATTCAGGCGTTGTCAGCAATAATTGCGGCGGCTTTAGCCGCTGCCTGAGCTTTCGGTCGGAAGGAGTATCTCCAGTTCGGGTCTCCACACGTATCGGCAATCCCATTTCCTCGATCGGAATGAAGAGGTTGCGCTGGACATCAACCGCGAGCGCCTTCAGCGGCGAAACGTAAAGCGTGTGGAGGCCTTCTGAAGGTTGTTGCGCGAGTTCGCAGATGCTCGGGAGAAATCCCGCGAGCGTCTTGCCCGCGCCTGTAGCGGCCACGAGCAGCGCACTGCGCTCCTTCAGCGAAAGCTCAAGCAGCTCAAGCTGGTGGCGGCGAGGCCGCCACCTTCGGGCCTCGAACCAGCGCTCGACTAGCGCCGGAAGCACAACGCCACTCAGAGCTTTTCAGTCTCTTCGCGCCGGCGCTTGTCCTCGTCGCGATAGAGGTCTCTACTCGGGTCATCCACGCGACGGCTGGCGCTCGTATTGCTGCTGGATCGCCCACGCATGATCAGCCGATCAGCGCGAGCAGCAGGATCAGCGATGATATCCACCACCCACCAATTCGCCTGGTCCATGTCTTTCCTCCAGGCCGGGAACCGTCCCGGCATTTATTGCCTATATAGCTCGTAATGGCGCGCCTGGGTTCCTGGATCGAATCTCACCCGGAGGGAATCTACGTGCGTCCAGCAGAGGCTTGGATCGACCCTTCCGAGCCCAAGGCGAGGGCAATGATTACCCATGGGCACGGCGACCATGCGCGCGGTGGGCATGGTGCCGTTCTTGCTACCGTCGAAACGCTGGCGATCATGGAATGTCGGTACGGATCACAGACCGGCGGGCAGTCGGTGGCCTATGACGAAATTGTTCGCGTCGGCGAAGTTGACGTAAGCTTCGTGCCCGCGGGGCACGTTCTGGGGTCAGCGCAGATTGTGCTCGAGCATCGGGGCGAGAAGGTGGTCGTGTCAGGTGACTATAAGCGCCGCCCGGATCCGACCTGCGCACCCTTTGTGCCGGTTCCTTGCGACGTCTTCATCACGGAAGCGACCTTCGGACTTCCCGTGTTCCGCCATCCGGACACCGGAACGCAAATTGATCGCCTCCTGCAACGCCTTCATGGATCTCCGGACCGCTGTGTGCTTGTTGGCGCCTACGCACTTGGCAAGGCGCAGCGCATTATTTGCGAGCTGCGCGCCCGAGGTCATGAGCAGCCGATTTATTTTCACGGAGCGATGGAGCGGCTCAATCAACTTTATGAACGCTTCGGCGTCTCTCTAGGGGCGTTGCGGCACGCCGGTGAGGCTTCGAAGGCGGAAATGGCCGGGCATGTCGTCATATGTCCGCCAGGAGCGCTCAACGATCGGTGGTCCCGACGTCTGCCCGACCCGATCACCGCAATGGCATCCGGCTGGATGCGTATCCGGCAGCGCGCACGCCAGCGTAATGTCGAGCTCCCACTAATCATCTCAGACCATGCGGACTGGGACGAACTGACCCTGACGATCCGCGAGTTGGAGCCCTCCGAGGTATGGATCACGCACGGGCGCGAAGAAGCCCTCAAGCACTGGTGCATGACCCACCAAATCAAGGCTCGCGAACTAAACCTTGTCGGCTATGAGGATGAGGACGACTAAGCTTCGTACGCGCTGATGACCGGCTTAGGCGTCGGTCAACCAACGATCGTACCACGTCGCGAACGCCCTCGTTCGCAAAGCCAATACCAGCGTGACTCGCGAGGCGTGGCCGGTACCGGCAGACCCCTGCCTGTAGCGGCTACGATGCTCTCACGCTTCAAGAGGGCACTGTCTCGACCTGTGGCCCACGTGCGTGATGGGACGAGCCCGCCATCCAAGCCTCCCGTATCGTCAACCATGCAAAAAGCGTAAGCAGTAGCTCAGCCGGCCGTTGAACCTTCCCGGCGGCTGGAGGCACCCATGTCCGTGGGCGAAGTCTTTAAGTGAATTGGCCGAGCACCCTCAAACGGCCTCGGGCCGAGGCGACGCAATCGCCAAGCTCGGACGAACGGGAGCTCCTTACGTGCATTGCGAATGGCGATCTGCAGGCTTTTGAGCGGCTTTATCGCGTGTACCAGCCGCGCCTGACAAGGTTTCTGACTACGCTCCTTAAACGGCCGCAGCTCATTGAAGAGGTGTTGGACGATACGATGATGGTAGTTTGGCAAACGGCGGGAAAGTTCCGGGGGTCAAGCAAGCCTTCGACATGGATCTTCGCAATTGCCTATCGCAAGGCGCACAAGGCTACACGACGCTGGCCGGAACCGGTTGAGGATCCCGAATTCGATACCCGCGTCAGCGAGGAGCCGCTGCCCGACGAGAATCTGCACCATGACCGTCTTCGGACCGCGTTGATGAAAGCTATGGATATTCTCTCGGCGGACCACCGTGCAGTGGTCGACCTGACCTATTTCCACGGGCTCGGATACCGCGAGATTGCCGAAATCGTCGAATGCCCAGTGGACACAGTGAAAACCCGCATGTTCCACGCTCGCCGTCGCCTCAAGCAGGCGATATCCGGCGATCTCGGCGATTGGCTTTAAGGCGATGGCGATGGTCGATTCCGATCATTCTACTGGACCACATGATGAAGCTGAGACGCTTCTTCCCTGGTACGCGACCGGGCAGCTCGAGGAAGCGGATCGTGTTCGCGTTGAGGCTCACTTGGCGCGCTGTTCGCACTGTCGCGACCAGCTTTTCCTTGAGAGACGGCTGATCCGGGAGTTCCGCGCTATCACCCCCGAGGTGGAATCGGGTTGGTCACGGCTTCGCGCCCGGATCCAGGCTCCTGTCAGCGTACCGCGCCGACAAGCGAACGGGCTCGGACAATTCTGGGCCCTCGTTTCTCGACCGGCTGTCGCAGGACTTGCGGCTGCGCAGCTCGCCTTCCTGATCCTGGCCGGCGGGATGCTTTTATGGCTGAGCAGGCCCGTTTATCACACGCTAGGGTCTACTCCCGCTCCAGCTTCGGCAAACGTCATCATCAAGTTCAGTCCCGAGACGAAAGTCCGCGATATCGATCAGACACTTCGGTCCGCAGACGCCTCGATCGTGGACGGCCCAACGGACGCGAATGCCTATCTGCTGCACGTCGACGCGACAAAACGGCAAACTGCTTTGTCGCGTCTTCGGTCGCTGAGCGAAGTTGAGCTGGCGCAGCCGATCGACGGCGTGGCGCAATGAGCCTGCGGGAGCTTCGCCGGCTGCTAATGATAGCGTTTGCGGTCATGCTCGGCTCTTCGGCCCAGCGCGCTCTCGCTGCCGATGACGACCAGCGGCCGCCCCCTGATCGACAGATACTGGTAATGGTCCGGATTGCGCCTGATCACTATCGGCCGAGCGGCTCGTACGGCACGAGCTACGGAGATCAGCTGGGGCAGAGCGCTCGCGAACATGTCGCGCGCGCGGTCGCGCACAGGTACGGCCTGACGCTGGTCGATAATTGGCCGATGCCAATGGTCGGTGTCGATTGTTTTGTGATGAGCGTGCCGGAGGGCGGTTCACCGAGCGTCACAGCATCTGTGGTCTCGCGTGACGCCGAGGTGTCGTGGGCTCAGCCCGTGACAATGTACACGGCCCACGGCGCCCCGGCCGGGCACAACGATGCGCTCTACGCTGCGGAACCTGCCGCCGTTGTGTGGCACCTTGGTGATCTTCATCGAATGGCGGATGGTCGCGGCAGTCGGGTTGCCGTCGTCGACAGCGGTATCGATGCGAAGCACCCCGATCTTTCCGGCCAGTTGCTGATCAACAGGAATTTCGTCTCAGGCCAGCCATTTGCGATCGAGCAACACGGTACCGCGGTTGCCGGAATAATAGCCGCAAAGGCCGACAACCGGATCGGGATTGCTGGCGTTGCGCCCGGCGCTCGTCTGCTCGGGTTGCGCGCATGTTGGCAGAGAGCCGGTTCTCCTACGCTCTGCGACACCTTGAGCCTCGCCAAGGCACTCTACTTTGCCGTCCAGACCCACGCTGACGTCATCAATATGAGCCTGAGCGGGCCAGAAGACCGGCTGCTTCGCGAGATCATCACCCTTGCGCTCGAAAAACGGCTGGCGGTGGTCGCCGCTTTTGACAATAAGGTCGCCGATGGCGGCTTTCCAGCGTCCGTCGCCGGAGTAATTCCCGTCTCCGACTCATCCTTGGCAGGGTCCCGAGCCGACGTTTACATTGCTCCCGGCCGCGATGTGCCGACCACGGAACCGGGAGGACGATGGTTTCTCGTCAACGGAAGCTCGTTTGCTGCAGCACATGTAAGTGGGCTGATCGCATTGCTGCACGGGCGGCAGATGTCGGCTCCGGTGAACCTCGTGTCCGACCGGCGGGGTGGTGGGAACATCGACGCGTGCGCAACCCTGTTTCGCCTGGTCGGGAAGTGTGACTGCACGTGCCCATCTGGCTGGTTCGCCGCTGCGGGGGACCATCACTAGGCACGCGCGCGTTTTATTCGCAGGCGCTTCCCTCGCCCTTTCAACAGGTGCAGACGCGCAAAGGGGGGCACTGATTTCAGTGTACAGTGACTACCGGTTCCGAGGTGTCTCGTTGAGCGATCGACGACCGGTAGGGATCGCAGATCTGTCTTACGACCTTCCGGGCGGCTTGTACGCTGCTCTGTCTGGACGACTGGTAGCAACCGAAAACGAGGGCGCGAAGCCGCTCAGCTTCACCGTGAACGGCGGATATGCGCGGCGGCTGGGTCCGGACATGGCCGTCGACTTTGGAGTCGTCCATTCGGCATACTCGCACTATTCAGGACTGAATTCCGGCCGCTCCTACACAGAGGTTTATGCCGGGCTTAGTGGTACCCTCATCAGTGCGCGGCTTTCGATTTCGCCCAATTACCTCGGCAATGCGCGCTGGACGACCTATGGCGAGATCAACGGCCATCTCGACCTCTCCACGAAAACGACGATCGAGGCCGAGATTGGCGTTCTGAGCGGCCTTGGAAAACGCTATCAAGGAATCGGTCGCCCGCAGCTCGATGCGCGGCTTGGCGTTGGTCATCGGATTGGACCCGTGACCCTGCATGCGGCGCTGAACGCGCAGGGACGCAATTATCTCTATTCAGCCCGCTCGAACCATCACGTGGCGCTGGTGATCGGAGCTAGCACGGCCCTTTAGTCTTGCGGCCTAATGAACGCTTTCGCCCCGCTCGACGCCGGACTGTTCAAGCTGTCCGTCGATCTGGGCAATGAGACGCTCAAGACCGGACGCGTCTTCCGACTCGGCGCGTGCGACGAGTACGTCCTGGGTGTTCGACGCACGAAGAAGCCACCATCCGTCATTTGTACTGACGCGAACCCCGTCGGTCGCATCGACTTTGGCCCCGTCCCGCGCCAATCGATCACGAACTTCCTCGACAATCGCAAACTTGCGGCTCTCATCGACCTGGAAGCGCATCTCGGGCGTCGCCGTCGTTTTGGGCATTTCTTCCATGATCGCGGTGAGGCTCCGGCCCGATTCGGATACGGCCTCGATCAAACGCACCGCCGCGTAAACTGCATCGTCAAAGCCGTACCAACGGTGCTTGAAGAAGATATGGCCGCTCATTTCGCCGGCGAGGGGCGCACCAGTTTCCTTCATCTTGGATTTGATGAGACTGTGTCCTGTCTTCCACATCAGCGGCTGGCCGCCGAGCTCTGCCACCCGCTCGAAGAACTTCTCACTGGCTTTGACGTCCGCGATGAGCGTGGCTCCAGGGTTTGCCTTAAGGACGGGTTCCGCAAGGATCATCAGTAACTGATCGCCCCAGATCACACGTCCCTTGCCGTCGACAGCGCCAATGCGGTCACCATCCCCGTCAAATGCGATGCCAAAGTCGAGCTGCTTGTCGAGGACGAGCCGCTTTAGATCTTCGAGGTTGGTCTCGACAGTCGGGTCGGGGTGATGATTGGGAAAGTTGCCGTCGACATTCGTATAGAGCGTTAAATGCTCCCCCGGCAGCCGTTGCACGAGCATATCGAGAATGGGCCCGGCAGCGCCATTTCCTGCGTCCCAGCCTATCCGGAATGGCTTCCCGGAGAAATCGTCCAGGAGGCGGTTCACATACGCCTCCCGGATATCCACCTCCTCGACCGTTCCGCCGCCTTCCGTCCACCGGCCAGCAGCGGCCCGCCTTCCGATCCCCTGAATCTCCTCGCCAAAAACCGATCGGCCTTTGAGCAGAAGCTTGAAGCCGTTGTAATCGGCTGGGTTGTGGCTTCCCGTAACCTGAATGCCGCCGTCCACGTCAAGATAATAGGTCGCGAAGTAGAGCATCGGCGACGGGCCCATACCGATCAGCACCGCATCGATGCCGCCTTCCGTTAGCCCTCGCACCAGGGCGGACTCTAGTATGCCCGAATGAGTACGTCCGTCGCGTCCAACAGCAATCCGCCGTGCGCCTTCATCGCGCGCAATCGCGGCGTAGGTGCGTCCAAGTGCATAGGCGTCCGCTTCGGTGAGCGTTTTGCCAACGACTCCGCGGATGTCATATTCGCGAAGGATGGTGGGATTGAACTCGTGGGTCATCGCGCTGCCTTACGCAGTGCGCGACATTTAGTTCAACCTACCGCGGTAAGCTTTCGCTCTTCGCCGGCTCCAGGGATGCCAAGGCCAGCGATCATTTCGCGGAGTTCCTGGCGCGCCGTGATATGTCCGATCCCGGCGTCCCCAATCTGCTTAAGGTCGAGGAGCGTGAGGCCTTTCGGGAAAAGCTCGCGATAGATGACTCGCTCGCCAAGACCAGGAATCACACGAAAACCGACGCGTCGCGCAAGCTCGTCCATCGCAGCGCCCACGCGCTTCAAATTGTGCGATTCAATGTGCTGGAGTCGGTTCCTGAGGACAACCCAATCAACGCTTCTGCCGGTCTGCTTCGCGCGCTCGGTCCGGCTGTTCCAGATCAGTTCGGCATAAAAGCTCGGACGCGTGATTTTATAATTTTCGGGATGCACCTGCCCGATGAGGTCGAGATCGACAAAGCTGTCGTTCATCGGAGTCACCAACGTGTCCGCCTTGAGGATTGCCGAGCGCGCAATCGGGTCGTCGCGCCCTGGCGTGTCGATCACGACCACGTCCGCTTGGCTTGCAAGCCGGTCGATGGCCGCGAAGAGGTCGTCGTCGCTCTGCTCATCAAGAACTTCGTACGCCGCTTGTGGAAGCTCAGCGGAAAGGCGCCTCATGGTCGCGTCGCGGTTCTCAAGATAACGCGTCATTGTTCGCTGACGACTGTCGAGGTCGAGCGCTCCGACACGGTGGCCGGAAGCCGCGAGCGCAATGGCGGTGTGCACCGCCGTCGTCGACTTACCGGTACCGCCCTTCTCGTTGGCGAAGACGATGAAATGCGGTTGGCTCATGCTTGATCTTTCCCCCGGCGCAAGTGCAAGCGCCGCCCTGTCCAAAGATTAACCGAGGCCGATCAGGGGTGCAAATCGTTCGTAACCGTGAAGAATTGGCGCGCGCCCGCTGTGACATTGAGGGCACGCTCGCGCTCGTTCCGACCATGGGCGCCCTGCACGCGGGGCACATGGCGCTAATCGCCGCGGCCAAGCAGCGCGCGGACAAGGTAGCTGCGTCGATTTTCGTCAATCCGACCCAATTCGGGCCGAACGAAGATTTTGCTCGCTATCCCCGCCGGGAAGAGCAGGACTTGCGCATGCTTGAGGATGCGGGTTGCGATTTCCTCTGGTTGCCTTCGGTCGAGGACGTCTACCCGGCTGGGTTTGCAACGACGGTGCATGTTCGTGGCGTCACCGAACTTTGGGAAGGCGAGGTTCGACCGGGCCATTTCGACGGCGTCGCGACGGTGGTTGCACGGCTGTTGCTTTCGGTTAGGCCCACGGTCGCCTTATTTGGGGAAAAGGACTTCCAGCAGTTGGCCGTTGTCCAGCGCATGGCGGCCGACCTTAATCTTCCGGTCGAAATCATCGGTGTTCCGACGGTCCGCGAGGTGGATGGGCTCGCTCTATCCTCGCGAAATGCTTATCTTGACGACGAGGAGCGCAGCGCCGCCGTGATCCTGCCCCGGGTTCTCCATCGTGCAAGAACCGCAATTCTTCGCGGTGTTTCGGTTCCAGAAATTCTCCATGAAGCCCGAGCAGCGCTACGTGACGGGGGCTTCTCGCGCATCGACTATTTCGCGCTGGTCGACGCAGCGACGCTCGCGCCGCTCGACGAGCCCAAGGGCGCAATGCGCCTCATTGCAGCGGCAGTAATCGGGACCACGCGGCTCATCGACAACATCGCCATCTGATCATGGTTTTTTCGCGTTAACCATTTGTTTGCCCTTCGGGACGAACTTGCAGTCAATAGGGACTGGAGGGAATACAAAATGGGGGCGATTAGCCAGAAGAGCGCTGAATTCCTGCTTCGCAGCCGTCTTTCAGACGCGGAAGCCGGAGATGTTGATGCTCTGTTCGAACTGGGGGTGACGTACTCAACGGGCCGAGAAGGTGTTACCGTCGATCTCATCGAAGCTCACAAATGGTTTAACCTTGCAGCGCTGTCGGGATGCACCCGGGGGCAACAATGCCGGGCCGAGATCGCTTGCGAGATGACCGCTCGCGAGATTGCCGAGGCCCAACGCCAGGCACGAGCCTGGCTCGGCTCCGCGGGCTATCAGCGCCGCGCCGCCTAATTAGCGGACGAGAACCGTCACGGCGCGGCCGAGACCAGGTCGTTCTTTACCCCAGCTGGTGATCGAAACCTGCCGAGCAGGTACGCCCAGCAGCAGCAGGTAGTCACGGGCCTCTTCCGCACGTCGGGCTCCCATGGCGAGTGCATGGTCACGAGTATCACCGCTGTCGGCGTAGCCTTCTACCCGGGCGACCACTTCAGGATGCCGCCGAAACCAGGCCGCCTGGGCGGAGAGAACCAGCGTTGCCGGCGGTGCAAGGATGGCGCTTCCGACTCCAAAATAGACCGTGGTGCCGCCCGTCTGCGCAGCGAAATCCGCGCGCGTAGCGTCAATCCCACCTAACGGGGCAGCAGGCGGCACGAGAGCAGCACGTTGAGCGTTATCCGTCGGGGTATACTTTCGCAGCCCAGGCAGCTGAGCCTCCGCAGCGCCGGCAATGAGCCCCAGGCTTAAAAGCAGTAAAATTGCCTTCATCAATCCATCACTCCCGACCAGTCGGGGTCCGAGCCATCCTGCGGGATTGTCATTTGCCGCGCTGCCCCTCCGGCCAGTGCGACGTGGAAGAGACTCGAACGACCGGGACCCGCCCGCTGAAAGAGTATGTCGCGGCTATTTGGCGCCCAGCTCGGCCCTTCATCCGCGGGACCATCGGTCAACAGCAACTCACCGGTTCCGTCAGGCTTCACGATGCCCACGCGGCGGCCTTCGGGCCCATGGCGGGTGAACGCCAGCCATTGCCCGTCCGGACTCCAAACCGGTGACGCATAAGCGCCGTTTCCAAAGGTGATGCGTCGTTCTCCGGAGCCGTCCGCGTTCATGACGTAGAGTTGCTGCTGCCCCCCTCGGTCGCTCTCGAACACGATTTTCGTGCCGTCAGGCGAGAAGCTGGGATCGGTGTCGACGCCAGGTGACGTGGTTAGCCGCTGGGGCGCGCCGCCGTCGGCCCCGACGATATAGATGTCGCAGTTGGATCCGACCATCATCGAGAACACAATCCGGCTTCCATCTGGCGAGTAGCGCGGCGCAAAGCTAATCGCGTCCTGCGGAACTAGCGCACGCTCCTGACCCGATCCCAAGTCCAAAAGTCGTATGCTCGGCTTGCCGTCGAGGAAACTTACATAAGCAAGCCGGTTGGCCTTGGGAGACAGGCGCGGCGTGAGCACCATCGTGCCTCCGGCTGTCAGGTACCGGTGGTTGAACCCGTCGCTGTCCATAACAGCGATGCGCCGCAGCCGCGCATCGCCCGTTCCCGTCTCAGCGACATAGGCAATGCGGCTATCAAAACCGCCGGGCACCCCGACCACTGCGCTATAGGCGAGTCCGGAACATTTGTGGGCAGCGCGGCGCCATTCGCCAGGCGTCAGCACGAAACCCTTGCGGGCTAGCTCGCGGCCCTTTTCGACGTCGTAGACGTAGCAGCCAAAGGTCAGCCTCCCGTCCGAACGTCCTTGCACGAACCCCGTCACAAGCACCTTCGCCCCGGCCGAACGCCATTTGCCAAAGGATGGCGCAGTCACTTCCGGATAGGAATAATAATCGTCCCGGCTTGTTCTGAGCGGAGCAAATTCCCGGGTATGGCTGAGATCGGCGACAATCACCTGCGTCGCCTCCCAGCCAACCTGCAGCATCTGGTTGCCCTTTGTGCCACTATCGGGACTCGTCAGCGGCGGGACCGCAATGACGATCCCTGCAGCTGTTTGCGGCTCCTGCGCCTGGGCGACGGACGCTCCCGCGATCAGCAGGAAACCCTGGAATAACCGTTTCATTGCGCGATCATGACTGCCCTGAATTTTTCGACCCATTCTCTTGGTTGTCGCCGCGGCCGACCGTCGCCATCGAGGAAGGCCGCGGTAACCTTGGCGTCCGTCAACAGTTCCGACCCACGCATGACTCGCTGCTGAATGTGAACGGCTGAGGCGCGGACCTGTTCAACCCTGCTGATGATCTGCAGATCCTCGCCGAGGCGCGCCGGGCTCCGATATTTGATGTTTACTTCCACCACCGCATAAGCACTGCCGGAGCGTTGCAGCTCGGCGGCCTGATCCACGCCGAGCGAACGGATCATGTCGGACCGCGCCCGCTCCATGAACCGCAAATAATTGGCGTAATAGACGATCCCATAAGCATCGGTGTCCTCGAAGTAGACGGTCAGCGCGAACCGGTGGTTCCCGTTGACGAAGCCGCCGCGATAAGGCGTATCGAGGTTGCCGCTCACGCGGCGGCTGTAGCCATCGCGGACTCTCCGCGTCAAACCGCCTGACGGCCCGACGAGCCGAATTCGACCTTACGCAAGCTCAACTTGCAGCGGGCGTGGGGGGGGCCGTAAATGATCAATACGGTCGAGAACGTGTGTCGCTCCTCAGCATTTCTCGCGGTCAAGCTCGCCCAAGCGCCAGACCTTAGTGTCGATCAGCTGTTTTGGGTCGGGCACTGACCTCCACAACGTCACGGATAAAGTCGCCCTCCGCTTCCTCGATGTCCGAGAGGTGCATGCCCCATCCAGGAAGGAACATTCCAAGGACGCCCACTTCACCGCCGATTCGATCGGTCCATTTATCGCCAGGCCGGTGATTGGTGCGGATCCAAAGATAACCACGTCGGCCCTCGTTGACGCACATTGCCGACACCAGGCCTTTTGTTTCGAGGTAGGGGGTCGGCGGCGCTCCGTCACTCGACCAGCTGATCGGCCCCCCGGGAACCGGCAGGCTCGACCGGTCGTACCATTCGCTCTCCAGTGGCACCCAGTCCTTCGACCCCGGACGTGCCGGGTTCACACAACCGACCGTCATCCCCGGTTCGTCCGTCACTCCGAACATGGCACCATCCGGTGGCACGTTCTTCACTCGAAAGCTGGTATAGGCGATGACGCATCCTGTCTCGTCGGGGTAGCTGCAAAGTGGAGTCTTCTTGAACGTTCCTCCTACGAGCTTCCCCTGCGGCACGATCACATTGAAGCCAGGGATGATGGCAAGTTTCATCTTCGCTGCGATCGCGGGATTGTTCTCGATTTCACGCGTGATCAACTGCTGCAGCATCAGGCTGCCTTGGCTATGACCAATGAGAACAAACGGCCGACCGTGATTCTTGGTACCAAGGTAGTTGCGCCACGAGGCAGCAACATCGCGGTAAGCAAGTTCGCCGGCAGCCGTGACGTCTCCACCTGCGGAATATGCCGCGACCGCGCCCAATGTCATTTGACGGTAGATCGGCGCGTACGTACGGCACACGCTCGAGAGACGGGCGAATTGGACAGCAACGACCGCCTTTTCCTCCGAAACGTTGAGGTCGCTGTTGAGTCCCTCGTCCCGCGAAACGGTCGGGTAAACATAGAAACAGTCGACGGCCGGGTCGCTGGTTACAGGATCCGTTACTGACGCCCGATATCCCAGCGACGTGAGCTCGGTAGTTGCAAGTGGCGCCGAACAAACGTCGGCTCGGCCAGGCAGGCACAGCCACGATGACTCCTTGGCATAGTCCGGAACCAAGGGCACGGAAGCGCTCGGCTGGCCTGGAAGCGCCGTCGCACTGGCCAATCCAAGAGCGGCCGTCAAAATTGCAAGAAGCATTACTTCGATGCAGCTCCCTGGTCGAACAGTCCGGCCTGGTTCACCTGAGGTACCGGCAGACCAAGATGTGCATAGCCGCGGCCGTTGAGGCATCGGCCTCTTGCCGTTCTCGCGATGAGACCGAGCTGAATGAGATAAGGCTCGATGACATCCTCAATTGTGTCGCGCGGTTCGCTTAGTCCTGCTGCGAGCGTTTCAACACCGACCGGACCGCCCCCGTACAGATCTGCAATCATGGTCAGGTAGCGCCGGTCCATCGCGTCGAGACCGAGTGCGTCGATCTCGAGCCGGGACAGCGCCGTGTCGGCAGAGTCCGCGTCGATCGTGTCGGAGCCGGATGCATGGGCGAAGTCGCGGATCCGTCGTAACAGGCGGCCCGCGATGCGCGGCGTTCCGCGCGAGCGGCGCGCAATCTCGCGTGCGCCACCCTCGGTCAGGCCGGCCCCGAGCAAGCGAGCCGCTCGGCGCACGACCTGCTCGAGCTCGTCCATCGTATAGAAATTCAGGCGCACGGGAATTCCGAAACGGTCCCGAAGCGGGGTTGTCAGGAGACCTTGCCGGGTGGTTGCGCCCACGAGGGTAAAGCGCGGAAGTTCAATACGGACGGAGCGCGCCGACGGCCCCTCGCCGATCATCAGATCGAGGGCCCGGTCCTCCATTGCTGGATAGAGTACTTCCTCCACGGCAGGATTGAGCCGGTGAATCTCATCAATGAAGAGAACGTCACCGTCCTCAAGATTCGTGAGGAGTGCTGCAAGATCGCCCGATTTAGCAATCACCGGCCCTGAGGTTGCACGGAAGCCCACCCCCATTTCCCGGGCGACGATTCCTGCCAGTGTCGTCTTACCGAGGCCCGGCGGTCCGTAAAGAAGCACGTGATCAAGGGCCTCGCCCCGGCTTTTCGCCGCATTGACGAACACGCGCAGGTTTTCCCGAGCCGCCTGCTGGCCAATGAACTCGTCGAGACTCTTCGGCCGCAAGGCGGCGTCCGCGTCCTCGAACGTCCGTTCCGGTGTCGTAATTCGGGCTGGGTCAGTGGCCACGTGCGGGAGATCTAATAGGATTTGAATAAAGCGAAAGCTGAAGAGATTGACCGCTGCGTTCGTTTTTCGAACCGGCGCAATCGCCGGGGCGGCGTGGGGAGGGAACGAATGACTTCATCATTGCTCCTGAATGATGCACGTTTGCGCCATGATAGGACAGTGCTTTGGTGATGATGCACCACGCACTATCCACCTCGGGGGAGTCAGTGGACATGAAATTCGATCGCCGGTCTTTCCTGGCAGCGGGCGGTGCCGCACTTGCCGCAGCGCCCGCGCTTGCGCAGCGCGTCCAAAGTCTGGCTGGCTGGTACCGCAATGCGGTCGTCGTTGATGGTCTCGGCGGGATCACTGACCCCTACGCTCCAGCCGGCCAGCTCCGCCTCAGCGACCGCGCCTGGGACGAAATGCGGATGACCGGGATCAGCGCGGTCCGCGACACCTTGCTTCCCGTAGGAAATCACGCGGAGGGCTGGGCGGAATTCAAGGCAAATCTCAATCAGTACCGCGAGGTGTTGCAAGCCAACTCCGAACGGCTGAAGCTCGTGGAGAAAGCCTCCGAAATCGCCTTTCTGAAGCGCGAGAGGAAGATTGGAATCATCCTCGGGACGCAGGACACCGCAATGGTCGGGCCGGCGCTCGACCGACTGGAAGAGATGAAAAGAGGCGGCGTTCGTTGCATTCAGCTCACCTACAACCTGGCCAATCTTAGCGGGGACGGCTCGATTGAGCCGAGAAACACCGGACTCTCCAATCTAGGTCGCGATACCATCCGCCGAATTGAAGCTGAAAAACTGTTGCTGGATCTCTCGCACGGTGGCGCACGAACTATCGACGAGGCGATTGCCTACGCCAAGCGGCCGCTGACCATCAGCCACACGGGCGCGCGCGCGATCACCGATCATCCGCGAAACATCGCCGACACGACGATTCGGGCGATTGCTGAAAAAGGTGGTGTCGTCGGCGTATATTTCATGCCCTATCTCGCACGGGACATGCATGCCTCGGGCGCGATGCTGCTTGAGCATCTCGATCATGTCGCCAGGATTGCCGGCGAAGATCACGTGTCTATCGGTACCGATGGTGGCGTTCTCCCGGTGGCGATTGACGCCGCAGCGATTGAGCACGCGCGGGCAGATTACGCGCAGCGACACGCGGCAGGGATTTCTGCGCCCGGTGAAGGTCCCGATGTGTTCCCGCTGGTCCGCGATTACAACTCGATCGACAAGCTCGAGCGGCTTGGCAATGCGCTTCTGAAGCGCGGCTGGACAGTCAACCGATTGGAGAAACTCCTCGGCCTAAACCTCATACGCCTTTACGCCGAGGCCTGGGGCGGCTGAACCTCAGTTCGACCGGCTGAGGCAAAAGCGAACGGGTCGGCTTTACGCCTGCACCACCGTGAACAGCTCGCGGCGCGGTCGGAAAAGGCCCGCGATCGCAATCCATAAGAATTGGAAGTTCATCCGATCGCCTGATTGGCGGCCGCGACGAACGAAACGAGCCGGTCCGGCCTGTTACTTCGCGGCCTTCCTGAGGGCGAGCCGGACCAGCGCATCGAGAGTTGCTTCGGACCCGAGCTCGTCCTGCGCCGCCTTGACGGCGGCGCTTGCCTGAGCCGGTTTGAATCCCAGATTCGCCAGTGCGGAAAGGGCATCGGTTGCGGCGCTGCCGTGGGGCGCCGCCGGCGTGCCTCCGATCGGCGCAGCGCCAAGCTTGCCTTGAAGCTCATTGGCGATGCGTGCGGCAAGTTTCGGCCCGACTCCGTTGGCACGGCCGATCATCGCCTTGTCCCCTTGCGCAATTGCTCGGGCGAGATCATCGGGACTCAGAACCGAGAGGATTGCGAGCGCCAAGCGGCCGCCGACGCCCTGGACCGAGGTTAGCGCGCGGAATGCGTCACGCTCCACGGCAGAGCCGAACCCGAACACGGTCCACGCGTCCTCGCGCACCTGGAGCTCCGTTAGGACCTGCACTTGCCCGCCGACGGGACCAAGCGCATCGAGCGTCCGACTGCTGAAGTGGACCAGGTATCCAACGCCGCTGACGTCAATGACGGCATTATCGCCGCCAAGTTCGGCAAGCATTCCAGAAAGTCGCGCAATCATTGTCGGTAAGGCTTAAGCGATGCGACGCGCACTCGCCAAGTGATGCGCGTGCGTAATTGCTACCGCGAGCGCATCAGCCGCGTCCGGTCCGGCTATTTTGACGCCCGGAAGCAGGCGCGACACCATTGCATGTACCTGTGCTTTTTCAGCATTGCCGATCCCGACAACGGCCTTCTTGACGAGGCGCGCAGCATATTCACCAACGTCCATGCCCGCTCGCGCGGCACAAACCAGCACGACACCGCGGGCTTGACCGAGCTTGAGGGTGGATTGGGGATTTTGATTGACAAAGACTTCCTCGACCGCTCCCGCCGAGGGTGCGTGATCCGCAATGAGACTGTCCAGCCGCTCAGCAAGCGTCGCCAACCGTCGGGGAAGCGGCGCGGAAGCGTCCGTCTTAATTTGTCCATTGGCGATGTGCGCCAATCTATTGCCTTGAGCCTCAATCAGCCCCCACCCGGTGATACCGAGTCCCGGGTCAAGACCGAGGATAATCACCGTCCGCCGAATCGCGAGTCGGGATCTGGCATGCGGGAGCCAAGCCGGGCAAAATCCGACAACCGCTTGCCAGCCCTCTCAAGCGAGGTTTGCAAGCTCCTCGTCCGGCACATCGTAATTACCCCACACTGACTGGACATCATCATCCTCTTCGAGCGCATCAATCAGCTTCATGAGCTGTTGCGCGTCGTCCCCGCGGACCTCCACGTCCGTCGACGGCTTCCAGGCAAGCTTGGCGCCTTCGCTTTCACCAAGCATCGGTTCGAGCGCTCGGGCAACCTCGTGCAGATTGTCGATGCTTGTCCAAATACGGTGGCCGTCGCCGTCCGACTGGACATCCTCCGCGCCCGCTTCGATCGCCGCTTCGAGGACTTTATCCCCATCCCCGGCATCAGCCGGATATTCAATGAGGCCCAGGCGTTCGAAACCGTGGCTGACACTGCCGCTCGCGCCAAGGTTGCCGCCATTCTTTGAGAAGATCGTGCGAACGTTGGTCGCCGTCCGGTTACGGTTATCGGAAAGTGCCTCGACGATGATTGCGACCCCGCCCGGGCCAAACCCCTCGTAGCGAATTTCCTCGTAATTTGCCGCGTCCGAGCCTGCGGCTTTGTCGATGGACCGTTGAATGTTGTCCTTGGGCATCGACTGCGCTCGAGCCGCGATGATGGCCGCGCGGAGCCGCGCGTTCGCATCCGGGTCCGGCAGGCCCATTTTCGCGGCAACGGTTATCTCGCGACTGAGCTTCGAAAAGAGGGCCGAACGTTTCTTGTCCTGCGCCCCCTTGCGATACATGATGTTCTTGAATTTGCTGTGCCCTGCCATGGCCTAAGCCTTATTCCAATCCGAGTGCCTGGCGATAGGTCTCAAGCAACGCGTCGGCTTCCTGCCGCGCGTGGGTTTCCATTCTTCTCAAGCGAACAATCGTTCGCATCGTCTTTGTGTCATAGCCGTTCGATTTCGACTCGGCATAGACGTCCTTGATATCGTCGCTGATGCCTTTCTTTTCTTCCTCGAGCCGCTCAATGCGCTCAATGAATAGCCGCAGCTGATCGGCCGCGACGTTGCCCTCCGCCATGCTTCCTGAACTCCGATTTCGATGTGTGAAGAGCGGCTCTAGCGGCTTGAACCATCATATCAAGCGACTAAGGGCAGGGCTTACAAGGAGACACGGTGACCCAAACCCTTCCGCCCCGATCGCGCAAGGTCAAAATTCTTGCGACTCTCGGGCCAGCCTCGAGCGACCCCAACATGATCCGCAAGTTGATGCTCGCGGGAGCCGACGCGTTTCGGATCAACATGAGTCATGGAGACCAGAAGCAGAAAGCAAAGCTCGTCGAGCATATCCGGGCGCTCGAAAAGGAGTTCCAGCGACCGACAACGATTCTGTTCGATCTGCAAGGGCCCAAACTTCGCGTTGGCCATTTCGCGGGCGGCCGCGCCATGCTCGAGAAGGGCCAACGTTTCACTTTGGACCGCGACGACAAGGCGGGAGACAGCCAACGTGTTCAGCTCCCTCACCCCGAGCTTTTCGAAGTGGTACGTCCCGGGACCAATATCCTCATCGACGATGGCCGTGTCCGGCTGAAGGTGCTCGACGCCGACCCCGATCACATTTTCAGCGAAGTGATCGTCGGCGGCCCCGTCTCCGACAACAAGGGCGTGAATGTGCCCGATGTGGTCGTTCCAATTCCGGCACTAACCGACAAGGACCGCGATGATCTGAAGTTCGCTTTGGAGCAGCGTACAGACTGGGTTGCGCTGTCCTTTGTGCAGCGTCCCGAGGATGTGGCGGAAGCACGAACGCTTATCGGAGACCGCGCCTCGCTGCTCGCAAAGATCGAAAAGCCGGCGGCCATCGATCGGTTGAACGATATCATCGCTCTTGCCGATGCCGTGATGGTCGCGAGAGGCGATCTCGGCGTGGAGCTTCCGCCTGAGCAAGTACCCCCGCTTCAGAACAAGATCGTTGCGACGGCACGCCAGTACGGCAAACCCGTGGTGGTTGCGACGCAGATGCTCGAATCGATGGTGAGCTCGCCTACGCCGACTCGCGCGGAGGTTAGCGATGTCGCGACCGCTATCTATGACGGCGCCGATGCAGTTATGCTTTCCGCGGAAAGCGCAAGCGGCCAGTATCCATGTGAAGCCGTCGCAATGATGGACCGGATCGCAAACAGTGCCGAACGCGATCCGTCATATCAGGCCCGCGTTCACTTCACCCAGACCCGTCTCGAGCCGACCACGGCGGACGCCCTTGCTGGCTCCGCGCGCCAGATTGCGCAAACCGTCTCGGCAACGGCAATGGTCTGTTACACAAGTTCGGGTGCTACTGCCCGCCGCATCGCCCGTGAGCGTCCGCCGGTCCCGTTGCTCGCCATGAGTGCTTCGATGCACACGTCGCGTCGGATGGGCCTGCTCTGGGGCGTGCACGCAGTTCACACGCGCGACGTCGCGAGCTTCGAAGAGATGGTGGAAAAAGGGAAGCGAATGGCACTTCGTCACCAGATCGCTGAAGGAGGCGACCGGATCGTGCTGATGGCCGGAATTCCATTCGGAACGGCGGGTTCGACCAACGTTTTGCACGTCGTGCGGCTGATCGGTGACGAGCTCGAGCGGTATCACGCGAAAGAATCAGCGGGACAGTAAACCGGGGACTTCGTCCGGGATTTGGCGGGCAAGAAAGCCAATCGGTCCAACCTTCCTCGCAAGGGAAGTGCCAGCCTCGCCGTGCAACCATACAGCCCAAAGCAGGGCGTTGAGCGGCTTCGCACCCCGCGCGAGCAGGCCCCCGACGATCCCGGCAAGCACGTCTCCGCTTCCGGACACGCCAAGTCCTGGTGCGCCGCCGCTGTAGGTCCATGCCTGGCCATTCGGGGTCACCACGTGACTGGTAACCCCTTTCACAAGCACGATTGAACGGTAGCACTCGGCGGCGCGCTTACCGCAATCGAGCGGATTCTGCTCGACGGTTCCTTCGTCGCATTCGAGGAGGGAGGCGAGCTCACCTGCGTGCGGCAATAGGATTGGTGCTATGGCGCGACTTGTCTTCAGGGGCTGAAGTGCGTGCAATAGCGCCGCGTCGAGCGCGATTGCGGTTCCGCTTTCAAGTAACGCTTGGGCGATCTTGGTGCAGGCCTCGCCCTCGACCATCCCGGGACCGGCGACAACGGCGTCGGCGTTCTGAGCCTGATCACCGAGCGCGCTCGCCACCCCGACGGCAAAGCCTCCATTGTCGTCCTCATCAAAGCCGACCACCATGGCCTCGGGCATCGCGATGCCAAGAAAAGGAGCGACGCTCGCAACGGTTGCGATCCGCAGCTTGCCGGCTCCTGCGCGCATCGCACCCGTCGCAGCGAGCAGTGCGGCCCCCGAGACTTCGCGGCTGCCGGCAATAATGAGGATGTTACCTTTCGTCTCCTTGTCGCCGTTAATAATCGGCGGCAGCGGATGCTCCTCAAGCGCAGTACGGTTCAGGGGCTCCGAATTCACCGAGTGCCAGCCATGGCATCAGGCGCCGAGGTCTTGGAAGCGCCTTCGGCTTCGAGTTGCGCTCCGTAGTTCCAAAGAGCCAGCTCAGGCATGCACACGCCCCTTGCATCGTGCTTAAAGTCATATGCAGCGATGCCGCAGTTGAGGATTTCCGACTGCCTGTCGATCGCCAGGATCTGTGCTTCATCAAGCTCTTCGAAGACATAGCGGAAACAGAGCACGACGACTTGGTGGCACACAACCAGCACCCGACGGTCGTAATAATGAAGGTTGATGGTGTTTAGCATTGACCGGAGACGAAGGATCACATCAGCCCAACTCTCGCCACCCGGCGGCCGATGATAGAATTTGCCGAGACGTCGGCGATGGGCGGCTTCCTCCGGGAAGCGATGCCGGATGCCGGCGGTCGTCAAGCGGTCGAAGATCCCAAATTCACGCTCGCGCAGCCGCTCGTCTATGATTGTTCGCGCTGGGCCACCCGCGAGCGCTCCTGCCTTGCAGATGATCTCGGCAGTTTGCTTGGCGCGCACATAGGGGGATGCCAGGATAATTTCTGGTCTCTCGTCCCGCGGAAGAGCGCCAAACCAGCGCCCGGCGGCCCGCGCCTGCTCGATTCCGAGGGATGACAGCGGCACATCAACATCGCGCATGTCGATATCAATTTCATGCGCGCCCGACTGGTCCGCGGCGTCGCGCGCGACATTTCCTTGGCTTTGCCCATGGCGCACAAGCCACAGCCGCTCAGGCCAATTCTGACGCATCAGCCATTCATCTCCTGAACGGCTCAAAGCACCAGCAGCAAGATTGTGCCAGACCGCTTACTGCAGAAGATGGAATGACTCATTGTGCTGCACGAAATCGCTGAGCGCCTGTTCAAGCGGGCGCAGGAGCAGTCCTCGTTCGCTCGTGAGGCTGGTATCGACCGACTCCTCCTCGCGGACAGTGCTAACAACGAGCTTGCGGTCGAGCCGCGCGGCGGACGCAGCCTCCCTCGCCAGCTCGTGCCAGCTTACTGCTCCCTGGTTTGTGAGGTGCCAAATGCCCCGCTCGCCATCGACAAGAAGATCGAGCGCGGCATGGACGAGATCAGGGACATAGGTCGGTGAAACGTAGGTGCGGTCGCTTGCGACAACCTGTTCGCCGCGCTTCAGCTTCTCAATCGTATCAAACAGGAAGTTGTGGCGATCCCACGGACCGAAGAACGCACTAGTTCGGATGATCAGCGCGTCGGCGTCGACCGCCCTCAGCCGAGCCTCCGCTTCCGCCTTGCTTCGGCCGTAGGTCGATATCGGAGCGGGTTCGTCCGGCTCAGAATAGGAGCGCCCCAGTTTCCCATCGAAGACGAGGTCGGACGAGAACGTCACGAGCGGAATACCTGCCGCCTTGGACGCGCGACCGAGTAGTTCTGGGCCGATCGCGTTAATGGCAAGGCACTCTTCGAACCGCTTGTCTACATCCCATGTTCGCACAAAACCGGCGGCATTGATTATCGCCCATGGAGCGAAGCGCTGAAGCGCGACAGCAATCGATGTTTCGTCGGTGATGTCGAGTACGGACCGTGAAGTTAGGGCATGCGCAAGGCCCCGGTGTGCACAAATCCGCGCAAAAGCCTGGCCCAATGTCCCGGTGGCGCCGGTAATCAGGATGGGGCGAGCCTTCGCGTGACCGCGAGGCAACGTATCGTAGCGCATTCGGCCGTGGCAGCGTCCCGGACGCCGCCACCATCCGGGAAGGTCCAATATGGGGTGGTCGAAAAGCTCCCCCCGGCCCAGCTGCTGCGCCGCTTTGGCGACGAGCGTCGGTCGGGGCACTTCGGACCGCGTGTCGAAGGCACCGACGTCGTATGACCCGTCGCGCCGAGTAAGGAGCGAACGCCAGTCGATGGCGCCGAACATTGCCCACACGGTTACGGCCCGGACATCTAGACCCCTCGCGCGTTCACTCTCCGCGGTCGACCACACTTCGGTGAGCCAGCGTACCTGTTCCTCGCGCGTGCAGCCGTGGTGCACTTCCGAAATCACCATAGGAAGATGGTAACGCGACCACGCTTCACGAAGGCGCCTGGCAAGGCCAACTTCGTTTCTCAGATGCGAGACGCGCACCGCTTCAAGGTCGACGTAGGTGTCGACTCCGTTCGAACCGGGCTCGACGTGCGGATAGCGAGAGGATCGATGATCGAGGAACCGCTCGCTGGTCAGATAATGGTTGACGCCGAGAATGTCGGGCGCGCCAAGGCCGGCTGCGAGCCGTTCTAGTGATTCCTTGTTCGCTCCCGCCCTTACAAGAGATTCGTAAATACGGTGATCCGGCTTCACCCGACCGGTTAGAAGATCAAGGCTCAGCCAACGTCGTTCATTCTCATGCTCGGCCTGGTAGGCAAGCTTGTCGGTGGCGAAGATCTTCCCGAGATCTTCGGTCACCATCAACTGGGCTTCGGGATTGGTTTCTCGGATCGCCTGCATCGCAAGCGCGGTTCCGTCACACTCATGGACGAGCGCAAGCAGCATGGACTCTAGGCTTCGGTGATGCGGATACCAATGCCCGTAAAGGCACGAGAAGCGCGCGGTCGTTAGCGGCTCGTTCACGGGCGTCCAGCAATCGATCCATGGGTACCGCTGGCCCGCTTGGCGCGCATAATCGGAGAGAAGTCTTGGAAATTCGGGATCGACGAGGCTGGTGTAGTGCGGGCCGGAGCCGTGATGGACTAGTCCACCGATTACTCGAATGCCGAGCTCGCGCAGGCGGCAAAGCCGCTGATCGTGCCAGGAGAAGTTGAACTCTCCGGGAGCGTCCGGCGATACGGTTTCCCACACGATCGGGTAGCGAACAGCTTTGACGCCGAGCTCGGCGATCGCATCAATGTCCGCCATCCGCTTGGAATGGCCGGTCTCGTGCACCTGGTCCCGATAGTCGTCCGAAATCCGGACAACGGTGCACTCAACCCCGCCCCACAGCTCAAGCTCCGGGACGGCCGCGTGCCGCTTTAACGCCATGCTTATTCTGCTGCGACCGCTGCCGGCTGCGGCCGCTCCCTGTTCCGTTTCTCGTCAAGCCGACGGAACGTCGCGAGCGCCTGGCCGACAATCTGGTCCATGTTGTAGTATCGGTAGGTCGCGAGCCGTCCGACGAACGTCACGCCTTCGGTAGTATCGGCAAGTGCTTCGTACTTCTTGAAGAGTTCCTGGTTTTCCGGCCGCGGAATAGGATAATAAGGATCACCCTCTGCCGAAGGATACTCGTAGGTCACGGTAGTAACCGGAGCATCTTGCCCGGTTAGGTGCTTGTACTCGCTTATCCGGGTGAACGGCACGTCCTCGGACGGATAATTGACGACGGCAACTGGCTGGAACTGCTGTTTATCGAGGGTCTTATGGTCAAATTTCAGCGAACGGTATGGCAGCTTGCCGTACCGGAAGTCGAAATACTCGTCGATCGGACCGGTATAGATGATGTGGTCGGCGAGTTCCTGTCCCTCGTCCTTCATCTCCCGGAAATCCGTCCCAAGGCGCTTTTCGATGAGGGGATGACTGAGCATCCGCTCAAACATCTTCGTGTAACCTTCCAGGGGCATCGCCTGGAAAGTGTCGCCAAAATAGCGATCATCTGTGTTGGTCCGCGTCGGAATCCGCGAGGTAACCTGCTTGTCGAGTTCACTAGGATCGAGGCCCCACTGCTTGCGCGTGTATCCCCGGAAGAACAGCTCGTAGAGCTCCTGCCCAACTGCGTTGATGACGACGTCTTCGGACGTCTTGATATCCGCTACGGGTTCGGCACGGGAGGCAAGGTAAACCGCAGCTTCTTCGTCGGTGGTAAGATTTACACCGAACAATTCATTGAGCGTGGTGCGGTTGATGGGAATGGGGACGAGCTTGCCGCGGACATCCGCAAGCACGCGATGCTCATAGTCGCGCCATTTGGTGAACTGCGACAGATAATCCACGACCTGCTGGCTATTGGTGTGGAAGATATGCGGGCCATATTTGTGATAGAGGATGCCCGCCTCGTTTGGCTCATCGTAGGCATTCCCGCCCACGTGTGGGCGCCGATCAATCAGCAGCACCCGTGCACCATGCTGGGTCGCAAGACGCTCTGCGAGAACGGAGCCGGCAAAACCGGCTCCAACGATGAGATAATCGTAACGGCGCTTCGAAGCACCAAAAGGCGCGTTCATTCCGCGGCCACCAATATTGCGGCGCCAGTCTGGCGAGCGCCGAGAAGATCGTGGATGAGACCGGCCATCCGTGCCTGAGTTGTATCCCAACTGGTAGCGGACAGCATCAGATCTGCCGCTGCAAGCCAGCCGCCCTCAGGATGACGGGAAAGCTCAAGCGCTTGTTCGCATGCCGCGACGAATTTTTCCGGTGTGGAGGCGATCTTCACGCCTTCCAATTGACCGTAATGGCGCACGACATCTTTAATCGGCGTTGAAACCACGGGTTTGCCACCGGCGAGATATTCAGGTGTCTTTGTCGGCGAAATGAACTGCGTCGACTCATTCATCGCAAAGGGCATCAGTGCGACGTCCCAGCCCGACAGATAACTTGGGAGCTGGTCGTATGTCTTGCCGCCAAGGTAATGGATGTTGGGACGCTTTGGCAGATCCGCATCCGAAATCTTCACTACCGGGCCGACCATCACGAATGACCAAGTTGGTCGCATCGCAGCGATCGCGTCCAGCAACTCGGTGTCGAACCGTTCGTCGATCACGCCATAAAAGCCAAGCCGGGGGCGGGGGAGATCTTCCTGGTCGCCCGGATCGAACTGATGCGCACGCGCCTTGCAAAAGTGTGCGCGATCGACCGAAGACGGGAAACAGTGGATGTTGTCGTGACGGTCTTTCTTGGCTTCGAAGAGGCTCGAGCCGCCCGTGAAGACGACGTCGGCTCGGTCGATCAACTCCTGTTCGAGCTCAAGCAGTTTGACTGGAGCAAACTTGAATTTGCTGAGCTCGTCCATCGCATCGAACACGGTCACGTCGGCTTGAATGTGCCGGGAAAACGGCAGCATCATCGGCGTGTAATACCATGTGATCAAAGTCCCCCTTGCCAAGGCGACATGGGCGTCAAGCAGGCGCTTTAAAGCCGCTTCGCGGGCGTCCTCCGGCATGCCCTTGGGAAGGTGCGGCACTACGACACGAACGCCGGGCGCTTCGGGAGCCTCCCGGACCTGCAGGTATGCGGTTTCCCTCTCGCCGACCTCGATCGGCTCTTCCCAGAAAATGACGTCCATTTCGCGTGCGAAGCGAGACATCAGATGTTGCGGCCGCTGGAAGACGAAGTTCCATCGCAAGTGCGAGAAACACAATAGTGTGGCAGGGCCTGGATCTGGCGCCGACGGCTCATGCAGAGACTCAACAGGCACCCCGACGCGCGTCAGCATTTTCCTTCGTACCTCCGTGATTTCGATAATCTCGATAACGCAGGATGAACGGGTCGAACGGCATTGCGGTTCCGCAACGTTGATCGAAGTTAGTCCGATTCTGTCGTTGCTGCACTGCAACAAGCGGCGGACCGTGGGCGCACAGCGCCGAGGCGCATCATAGCGCATTCGGCCCAAGAACAGGAGATTAGTTTCCGGACGTCCAGATTGACCTCCGCGGTTCGGCGTGGAAGGACAAAAACGTCAGGAGAAACCCTTTGGCAACGACGATCGAGGAACTCGAGGAGCGCCGGGAGCTAGCGCGACTCGGTGGCGGCGAAAAACGCATTGCGGCGCAGCATTCGAAAGGCCGGCTGACTGCCCGCGAGCGACTGTCCGCGCTGCTCGACCCCGGCAGCTTCGAAGAATACGACATGTTCGTCGAGCATAGTTGTTCTGATTTCGGCATGGCCGAGCAGAAGGTGCCCGGCGACGGCGTGGTCACCGGTTCCGGTACAATAAACGGTCGCCTTGTCTACGTCTTCGCACAGGATTTCACGGTCTTTGGCGGATCACTGTCCGAACGCCATGCGCAGAAGATCTGCAAGATCATGGATATGGCAATGAAGGTGGGCGCGCCCGTCATCGGTCTTAACGACAGCGGCGGCGCTCGCATTCAGGAAGGGGTCGCCAGCCTCGCCGGTTATGCCGAGGTATTCCAGCGTAACGTGCTTGCAAGTGGAGTTGTCCCGCAAGTTAGCCTGATTATGGGCCCCTGTGCCGGTGGAGCGGTTTATTCCCCGGCGATGACTGACTTCATCTTCATGGTGAAGGACAGTTCATACATGTTCGTCACCGGCCCCGATGTCGTGAAGACGGTCACGAATGAAGTGGTGACGCAAGAGGAGCTCGGCGGCGCCGTCACCCACACCACTAAATCGGGCGTGGCGGACGTCGCCTTCGAAAACGATATCGACGCTCTTCTCGCGACGCGCGACTTCGTGGACTTCCTGCCACTCTCGAACCGACACGATCTGCCCGAACGCCCCTGTGAAGACCCCATCGAGCGTATCGAGGAGAGCCTCGACACGCTCGTGCCGCCAAGCGCCTTCACGCCCTACGACATGCATGAACTGATCCGCAAAGTTGCTGACGAGGGCGATTTCTTCGAGTTGCAGCCGGCGCATGCTGCCAACATCATTGTCGGGTTCATTCGCATCGAGGGTCGACCGGTGGGGGTGGTCGCCAATCAACCAATGGTCTTGGCTGGCGTGCTCGATATCGCGAGTTCCAAGAAGGGCGCCCGTTTCGTCCGCTTCTGCGATGCATTCGACATCCCGATTCTGACCTTCGTCGACGTGCCCGGTTTCCTGCCCGGCGTCGCCCAGGAACATAACGGTATCATCAAGAACGGTGCCAAGCTGCTCTTTGCCTATGCCGAAGCGACGGTGCCAAAGATTACCGTCATCACGCGAAAGGCCTACGGAGGCGCCTATGACGTCATGGCGTCGAAACATCTTCGCGGAGACCTCAATTACGCCTGGCCAACCGCCGAGATCGCGGTAATGGGCGCGAAAGGTGCAGTTGAGATCATTTTCCGGAAGGACATTGGCGATCCACAGAAGATTGCCGCGCGAACCCAGGAGTATGAGGAGCGGTTTGCAAATCCGTTTGTCGCTGCCAGCAAGGGCTTCATTGACGAAGTCATCATGCCGCACTCGACACGGCGGCGGGTGGCAATGGGCCTGCGGAAGCTCCGCAACAAGCAACTCGAGAACCCGTGGAAAAAGCACGATAACATTCCGCTGTGATGAGCACCTATACTGCGACGATCCGCTGGAACCGCCAAGGCAACGGCAACTTCACGAAAGGCGAGTACCCCCGCCGGCACCAATGGGAATTTGATGGCGGAATCATCGTCCCGGCAAGCGCAAGCCCGCACATCGTTCCTGCGCCATGGTCGGACGAACGGGCTGTCGACCCGGAGGAGGCGTTCGTGGCCTCCATTGCATCCTGCCACATGCTGTTTTTCGTCGATTTCGCCCGTCGCGACGGCTTTGTCGTTGAAAGCTATATCGACGAAGCCGAAGGAAAGTTGGAACAACGGGTTGACGGCAAGACCGCGATCACCGGCGTTAAACTCCATCCCCGTGTTAGCTGGGGCGACGCCCCGCCCGGGCAAGCAACAATCGCCGACCTCCATCACCGCGCGCACGAAGCGTGCTTCATTGCCAATTCGGTGACATCGGAAGTAACTGTCGAACAATGAAACTGGGGCGCCTCAACCATGTCGGCGTAGCGACGCCGTCGATCGCCAAGAGTCTTGAGCTATACCGAACGATGTTTGCTGCCGAGCCGCATGGCGCGCCATTCGATCTGCCCGCTCAGGGAGTGCGCGTCTGTTTCGTTGATACGCCGAACAGCCAGATCGAACTGATTGAACCTTTGGGCGAGAGCTCTCCAATTCGGAAGTTTCTCGAAAATAACCCGCTCGGTGGGCAACATCACGTCTGTTTCGAAGTGCCCGACATTCACGAAGCCAAACGCGAGTTTGAGACCAACGGAGCCCGTGTGCTCGGCGAGCCCCGTGTTGGAGCGCATGGCACACTCGTCTTTTTTGTTCACCCGAAGGATATGGGCGGCGTGCTCACTGAAATCATGGAGTCGCCGCGCCACTAAGCGGCGATTATTCGAACTCGACGATAACCTGATCAACCGCGACACTGTCCCCCGCTCTAACGGGGGTAGCTTTCACCGTTGCCGCTTTCGGTGCACGGAGAATATTCTCCATCTTCATCGCTTCCATGACGGCGACGGGCTGTCCCGGCTCAACCTTGTCTCCGACCGCAACGTTGAGCTTCGTTAAAAGTCCCGGCATCGGAGCGAGCAGCAGACGCGAGAGGTCCGGCGCGGGTTTTTCGAGCATGTATTTCGACAGCTCTGCAACATGCAGTGGCAGGACCTGGACCTTGTGACTGCCGCCCCGAGTTTGAAGCTCCCAGTTGCGGCCGACACGACGGACCTGCACGGTCCGCAGGCGCCCATCGACGATCACCGAAAGCAAGCGCTGGCCGGGGGTCCAGCGTCCTACGATATCGATTAGCTCGCCTCCATCGACGACCGCCAACGTCCCTCCCTTGTAAGGCTTGATTCGAACGCGGTGCTCGGCAGTGGTTCCAATCCGGACGCAGCGTTCACACGGAAAGTCTAGCAGTCCGCCAAGCTGCCCGCTGATTTCGGCAGCGCGTTCATCCGTGATGACGGAAACCATGCCCGCGATCGCGGCAAGGTCAGCGATCAGCTGGTCGTCCGCCGGGGCACCGGCGAAGCCTTCGGGATATTCTTCCGCAATAAAACCCGTCGTTATTTGGCCGGAGCGGAAGCGGGGGTGCTGCATCAGTGCCGAAAGGAAATCGACATTGTCGCTGATCCCGTCGATTACGAACTGGTCGAGAGCGTCGACCTGCGCGTCGACGGCCTCGATCCGTGTCGGGGCCCAGGTGATCAGTTTGGCGATCATCGGATCATAAAACATGCTGACCTCGCCGCCATCGGCGACTCCGTCGTCTACCCGGACAATCCGGTCCTCGTCCCGTGATGCGCCCGGCCCTTCATGAACAGGACCGCTCTCCCCGAGAAAGCGAGAGCGCGGGCTTCCAACCTCAACCGGAGGCCGGTACCGGATCAAGCGTCCCGTGCTCGGGAGAAAGCTTCGGTAAGGATCCTCCGCATAGACGCGCGTTTCGATCGCCCAGCCGTCGAGCCTTACCTCGTCCTGGGTGAAACCAAGCTTCTCGCCTGCTGCCACACGAATCATTTGCTCGACGAGATCCAGGCCGGTGATCTCTTCGGTGACGGGGTGTTCGACCTGCAGTCGCGTGTTCATCTCGAGGAAGTAGAAACTTTTTCCACTTGGATCGGCGCCCGAGACAATCAGCTCGACCGTTCCGGCGGAAAAATAATCAACCGCCCGCGCCAGCGCGACGGCCTGTTCGCCCATCGCCTTGCGCATTTCGGGAGTTACGAATGGAGAGGGCGCCTCCTCGACGACTTTTTGGTGGCGACGCTGGATCGAGCATTCGCGCTCGTTGAGATAGACGATGTTGCCGTGCTTGTCGCCGAGCAGCTGGATCTCGATGTGCCGGGGCTGCTCAATGAATTTCTCAATGAAAACCCGGTCGTCGCCAAAGCTGCTGAGACCTTCACGCTTGACGCTCTCAAACCCCTCGCGAACGTCGATCTCGCTCCAGGCGAGGCGCATCCCCTTGCCGCCGCCGCCCGCGGACGCCTTCATCATTACGGGGAAGCCGATTTCGTTCGCGATCGCCACCGCTTCATCAGTCGTAGCGATGTCCCCGAGGTAGCCGGGAACGACGTTGACGCCGGCTTGCTTGGCGAGCTTCTTGGACTCAATCTTGTCGCCCATCGCAGCGATCGCATTTGGGGGCGGGCCGATAAAGGCGATTCCAGCATCCTCGAGGGCGCGAGCAAAGCTCTCACGTTCGGACAGGAAGCCATAACCTGGATGCACGGCTTCGGCACCCGTGGCCTTGCACGCATCGATGATCAGCTCCGCCTTCAAGTAGGATTCGGCCGCAGGAGGAGGTCCCAGCCTCACCGCTTCGTCCGCCATTTTCACGTGCGGCGCACGCGCGTCGGCATCGGAATAGACCGCAACGGTCTTGATCCCCATGCGCCGTGCCGAGCGAATGACCCGGCACGCGATTTCGCCCCGATTGGCGATCAGGATTTTCTTGAACATAGCTCGTGCTTATCCGATTTCCTGAGGCAGGCGATCCGTCAGAGGATACGGCCGCTTGGTCCATGGCCCCGTGTTTTGGCAGAGCAGCAGGACTGCCCTGGAAGCGCGCAATAATCTTCGCAGCGATAACCTAATCGACGATTCGTTGCCGGCGCTGGTCGCCGCTATCCGAAAGTGGTCCCAAGACCTCGACGGCCACGCCAATGAAAAACTCGGGGAAGGGCTCACTCCGCGGCCTCGTCGAGCGGCGGTCGATTGTGGCCGAGCAGGCGCAACACCTCGTCAGCGGCATCGGCGAGGTTTGTTCCTGGACCGAAAATTGCTTGCACCCCGGCTGCGCGCAGCATCGCATAATCCTGCTGAGGTATGACCCCACCGGCGACGACCCTGATGTCGGCGCGCCCCATGTCCTTCAAGGCCTCGATCATTTCAGGAATCAACGTCCGATGACCGGCAGCCAGCGAGCTTGCCCCAACGACATCAACGTCATTCTCGACGGCCATTTTTGCGGTCTCGCGCGGTGTCTGGAACAACGGACCCGCAATGACGTCAAAACCAAGGTCGGTGAAGGCGGAGGAGACAAGGTTGGCTCCCCGGTCGTGACCATCCTGACCCATTTTCGCAACCATGAGTCGAGGTTTGCGACCGAGATTCCTGGCCACTGACCTTGCTCCCTCTTCCGCCGCCTTCCATCGACGGTCCGTCCGAGCCGTTCCGTAAATCCCGCGGACAGGTTCGGGCCGAGTGCCATAGCGTCCGAACGCGCGCTCCAGAGCATCGGATATTTCGCCCAGGGTGCACCGAGCGCGCGCCGCTTCGATACTAAGATCGAGCAGATTGTCGTCCCCCCTTGCGCCCGCTTCGAGCGCATGAAGTGCTGCCCGCGCCTGCTCTTCATCACGCGCCGCGCGCACCTTCTCGATCTTCGCAATCTGCGAAGATCGAACCTTGGCATTGTCGACCTCGAGAATGTCGACGGCCGGTTCGCTGTCCAGCCGATAGCGGTTTACACCAACGATAACGGTTTCGCCCGTATCGACTTTCGCGGCGCGCGCCGCTGCCGCTTCCTCGATCCGATGCTTAGGTAGACCTTCAGCGACAGCTTTTGTCATGCCGCCATGCGCTTCCACCTCTTCGATCAGCGACCAGGCCTTCTCCTCCAGCTCCCGCGTGAGTCTCTCGACATAGAAACTTCCACCCAAGGGGTCAGAAACCGCCGTGATGCCGCTCTCCTCCGCGAGAATCAGCTGGGTATTCCGCGCGATTCGCGCCGAGAAATCCGTTGGAAGGGCGATCGCCTCGTCGAAGCTGTTGGTGTGCAACGACTGCGTGCCTCCAAGGACCGCAGCAAGCGCCTCAACGGTCGTCCGGACGATATTATTGTACGGGTCCTGCTCGGTGAGGCTGACGCCCGAGGTCTGGCAGTGGGTACGCAAACGCTTGGACTCTTCCTTTTGCGCGCCAAGACTGGTCATGATTCGGTGCCAGAGAGTCCGCGCGGCCCGAAGCTTGGAAACCTCCATGAACAGGTTCATGCCGATGCCGAAGAAGAAGCTGAGGCGTCCCGCAAACTCGTCGATCTCAAGGCCGCGCGCGCAGGCCGCGCGGGCATAGTCCATGCCATCCGCAAGCGTGTACGCGAGTTCCTGGACGGCCGTCGCTCCCGCCTCGTGCATGTGATAGCCGCTAATCGATATCGAATTGAACTTCGGCATTTCGCGCGCGCAGTAAGCGATCACGTCCGAGACAATCCGCATGCTTGGCTCGGGCGGGTAGATGTAGGTGTTCCGGACCGCGAACTCTTTGAGAATGTCGTTTTGGATTGTGCCTGTAAGCTTGGCGCGGGCCACGCCCTGCTCCTCGCCGGCAACAATGAAGAATGCCATGACCGGAAGCACCGCGCCATTCATGGTCATGCTCACGGACATCTCATCGAGCGGGATTCCGTCAAACAGCAGTTTCATGTCCTCGACGGTGTCGATTGCAACGCCGGCCATGCCGACGTCCCCCGAAACGCGTGGATTATCGCTGTCGTAGCCTCGGTGCGTTGCGAGATCGAACGCAACCGACAGACCCTTCTGACCCGCGGCGAGATTGCGTCGGTAGAAGGCATTCGACTCTTCGGCCGTCGAAAAGCCGGCATACTGACGTATGGTCCAAGGACGCCCAGCGTACATCGTTGCGTAAGGCCCGCGGGTGAATGGCGACACACCCGGATAGCCGCTGTCGATCGCCTCGGCATCCGAAGGTCCGTAGACAGTGTCGATGCGAATGCCTTCGACAGTGTCCCGGGAAAGGTCCTTCCCACGCGACTCCTTGGCCGCGAGCACTTCCCATTGGGTTTTAGACGGTTTGTCAGTCACTCGCGCGCACTAGCGCGGAGCAAAACGAACCTCCAGCGCTCTCATCAACCAAGTTAATGATGCCCGAAGCAACTTGGGTCACGCTTGGATGTCTGCGCATTGTCGAAGAGGCCCCTGCTGCGCGGCCCTCCTAATGGCGGAAGTGCCGCATGCTCGTGAATAGCATTGTGAGGCCCGCTTCGTCGGCGGCCGCGATGACCTCATCGTCGCGGATTGAACCCCCGGGCTGGATAACTGCGGTTGCTCCCGCCTCCGCCGCGGCAAGCAGGCCGTCCGCAAACGGAAAGAAAGCATCGGAAGCAACCGCCGAACCTACCGTTCGCGGCACCGGCCAACCATGCGTCTCGGCAGCCTCAACGGCCTTGGCAGCAGCGATACGTGCACTGTCCCGCCGGTTCATCTGACCCGCGCCAATGCCGGCTGTGGCCCCGTCCTTTGCATAAACAATCGCGTTGGACTTGACGTGCTTCGCTACCGTCCAAGCAAAAAGGCAGTCCCGCACTTCCTGCTCAGTTGGCTGTCGCTTCGTCACGCACTTCAGCTGCTCGCTGGTAACGCTTCCATTGTCGCGGTCCTGAATCAGAATTCCCCCAGCGATCATCGCAATCGTCTGCCCGGACCGCGCGGGATCGGGCAGTGGGCCCGTGAGGAGCAGACGAAGATTCTTCTTGCGTGCAAAGATCGCCCGCGCATCCGCGTCTGCGTCCGGGGCGACAACGACCTCCGTAAAAATGCTGGCGATCGCCTCGGCGGTCGCTTGGTCGAGCGTACGATTGGTCGCAACAATGCCGCCGAACGCCGAAACACTGTCACACGACAGTGCTTCCGCCCAGGCGTCCACCAGCCGCTCCCGCGTCGCAACGCCGCAGGGATTTGCATGCTTTACGATCACGATGGTCGGTGGACCGTTCCGAAATTCGGAAACGAGTTCAAGCGCCGCGTTTGCGTCGTTGAGATTGTTGTAGCTCAGCTCTTTGCCTTGTAGCTGCTCGGCCTGAGCAACGCCTCGGGCGGCGGGGCCGATCGGCAAATAGAGCGCCGCCTTTTGGTGCGGATTTTCACCGTAGCGGAGCGGCATTTTCAAGGTGCTCGCGCGGACGAGTGTTGGCGGAAATTGCTCTGACTGATCAGCAAACGCGAACCATTGGGAAATTGTCGAATCATAAGCTGCCGTCAGCGCGAACGCCTTCGAAGCAAACTTTTTACGTAATTCGAAGGAGGTACAGCCGCCCGTTCGGTCAAGTTCGTCCAGGAGCGCGGCATAATCGTTCGGATCCGTGACAACGGCGACATGCGCGTGATTCTTAGCAGCCGAACGCACCATCGAGGGACCGCCAATGTCGATGTTCTCGATGACCGTGTCCCGGTCAGCGCCGCTCATGACCGTGTTCAAAAACGGATACAGGTTCACGACGACAAGATCGATCGGCGCAATGCCGTGCTGTTCCATCGCGGCCGCATGCTCGGGATTGTCGCGTACTCCAAGAAGCGCGCCGTGCACCTTGGGATGAAGGGTCTTTACCCGCCCGTCCATCATTTCCGGGAAACCTGTGAGTTCAGTGATGTCCCGAACTCGACCGCCATCTTGGCGAAGTTTGGCAGCTGTCCCGCCTGTCGAAACGATCTCAACTCCGTGCCGGGCGAGACCGGCGGCGAGTTCCTGTAACCCGCTCTTGTCCGAAAGCGAAATGAGTGCCCTTCGGACTGGGACAAGGTCGGTCATTAATTATCCTTTGAGTTGCCTTAGCTGGCGCGCCGGAATGTCCAGCCGATTTCGCCGCCCAATGCCGACACTTCCCCCACAATGACAAGCTGGCTTGTGCGGTGTGCCTTCCCGCGACCATCAATCCAGACGCTTTCCTCGCTTGCGAGGTTGCCGCCGCGGCAGCGAAAGTTCCACGCGGGCGCACCTTTCGTCCGTAGTATGGCGCCCATGCCGTCCGCCGTGATAGTTGCCTCTACTCCCGGCGCGAGGTGGAAACGAACCGCGTAGGGCGCTCCCTCGCGGATTTTCTTGCGACCTTTCGGGAGGAGCTGATCGGCGCCACGAAGTTCCTTGCCATCATTGCCAAGCATGAGGCTGCGCTTGTGGACGAGACCAAACGCCCGGACGTATCCGTCGTGGCTGGCTTCAAGCCGGCTCGCGTCATTGTCATCACTGCGATCGATCGTGACGTCCTCGACGCCGCGACCAAGCGCTCCGTCTACGAGAATGTTGGTCGAGTTGGTGTCCGACAGCACTAGGGTGCTCTGCGCAGCCGTTGTTCGTAATCCCCTGACAAGCTCTTCCGGGAGATCGCTTGGAAGAGAACCGGGTCCGCCGCAATTGACCACGAGTCGCTGCGCGCCGTCGGAAAGCTCCAGCGCGAGAGTGGAAGCGGAACCGCGCTCGACAAATTTCTGCGGAGGTGGCGGAGCCGCATCGATCACCAGCACGGTGCCCAGCGCCGACATGCGATGATAGCCCCAGCCCCGGGCCTGCCGCAACGGTCGTGCGCGCATTCCGCAACCGTCGATCAGTGCCGCGAGGCGCGGCGCCTCGCCTGGGCCGCAGCCCTGCCAGCTGGACAGTGCACCATCCCCCATCATGATGCCATGAAGTGCGGCAAGCGATGCCTGGGCCGCCGCCTCGATGCCGTCCGGAATTGTTTGTTTTGCCGCGAGGTAACAAGCACGCAGGAGACCGAATCGATCGACGAGACGACATTGCTCGTCCGGTGAGCGACTGATTAAGCCGCCGTCATCAAATTGGGCGCTCGAAAGCGCCCGAGCGAGGCCGGCCTCGCCACGGGCCACGCGAGGAACGCCTCCCTGCACAACTAGGCCCGCCGCGACGACACCGCACCATGCTGTGATTCGGTCGAGGCCGTTCGTCGCCCTGTCGGCGCTCGCATCGAGGTGTCTCGCGCCGCGCGCGAGCGTGTTGAGCAGCGCCGAGCGGTAACCGCTGTCGCTGCTCGAAAGAATGTAGGGAGCGTAGGCCGTCCAGAACAGGATGCGCTCACCCCAAAGAT
This sequence comes from Sphingomicrobium sp., assembly GCA_035944075.1. Taxonomy (GTDB): domain Bacteria; phylum Pseudomonadota; class Alphaproteobacteria; order Sphingomonadales; family Sphingomonadaceae; genus Sphingomicrobium. The sequence goes on along the minus strand of DASZBO010000099.1, from coordinate 10,652 downwards.
GCGGTGCCCACGCGTCGTCGACCTTTGCGCCGTGAGCCAGCAACCACCGTCCGACAACGGCTTCAGCGAGTCGGGCTCCTTTTTCCCGCGACGCTGCGGCAGCAAGATCGCGAAGCCACGAGAAGCCCTGCAGCCTTTCGGCGAGCGGGCCGTTCGCGCCGACATCTCCAAAATCGAGATCCTTCAGCTGAAGCGCGGCGGCGCCAAAAGTGAATTGGCCGGCAAGAAGGGCTTCACCCTGCGCACGCTCGCCATGCACATGGTCGCGAGGCACGGCGACCAATTTCAAAGGCTGCCTTGAACGCCTGAGCCGGGACAGAAGCGAGCCCCGGGCTAGCTTGCCCACGATGGCCCGTTCCGCGGCCGAACCGTCGTTGCTCAACTTCTGCCCCTGAGCGCCTTGATGTTTTCGACATAAGCCGATCTTCCGCCGCGGAACGCCGCCGTTCCTGCAACTAGTGCCGTTGCGCCCGCTCCTATCGCCTCCCTCGCCGTTTCGGGATCGATGCCGCCGTCGACTTCGAGCTCCACGTTGAGCCCGAGCTGAACGATGCGCTCGCCGATGGCTTCGATTTTCCGTAGCTGGCTGGCGATGAACTTCTGCCCGCCAAATCCCGGGTTGACGCTCATCACCAACACGAGATCAATTTCCTCGAGAACATAGTCGAGGACAGTCTCGGGTGTAGCGGGATTAAGGGATACACCGGCTTTCTTGCCGAGCGACTTAACCCGTTGGATCGTACGGCTGAGATGCGGTCCAGACTCTGGATGGACAGTGATCACGTCGGCACCGGCCTCGGCGAAAGCGTCGAGGAAGGGATCGACTGGCGTAATCATCAGATGAACGTCGAATGGTTTTTGGGTGTAGGGTCGAAGTGCTTTCACGACGGCGGGCCCGATCGTGAGATTTGGCACGAAATGGCCGTCCATCACGTCAATATGGATCCAGTCGGCACCCGCCGCATCGATCGCTCGTACCTCTTCGCCGAGCTGCGCGAAATCAGCGGATAGTATCGAAGGTGCAATGACGGTCATGGAGCTGATTAGACGGTATTAATCGACGCGGACAAGGCGGGCGATGAAGAAGCCGTCGAGACCTCCTTCTTCCTCGAGCAGGCCCGGCAGTAAACGAACCCAGCCCTGCGAGGATATCGGCACGAACGAAGGCAGGTCGCGTGGCACAGAGATCACAAACTCCGGACGACGTTGCAAGAAGCTGGTGATCACTTCTTCGCCTTCCTCCGTCTCGAGCGAGCAGACCGAATAAACAAGCGCTCCGCCCCGTTTTACCCAATTACTGGCACGGTCAAGCAATTGGCTTTGCTGCTCGGCAGCACGCGCAATCGCAGGCGCCTGTGCACGATAAAGGACCTCAGGATGCCGACGGAATGTACCGGTTGCGGAACAGGGGGCATCAAGGAGAACCGCGTCGAATTCAACGCTTGCAGTCCAGCGAAGCGCATCGGCCTCGATCAGTTCGGCTGCTAGACGCGTCCGGGTCAGATTTTCGGCGAGTCGCCTAAGGCGACTTTCCGATGAATCGAGCGCGGTGACGTGATGACCAGCGGAGGCGAGCTGCATTGTCTTGCCGCCCGGTGCAGCACAAAGGTCAAGGACCCCCTCCGCGTCCTGAGGAATAAGCCGCGCGGGAAGCGAGGCGGCCAAATCCTGAACCCACCATTGCCCGTCGGCAAACCCTGGCAGATCACCCACGGAACTGCTCTCGAGGCGAACGTGCTTTGGAGCCAGCGATTGGCCACCCTGGTCCTTGGCATAGAGATCAGCGAGGGAATCATCGACAAAGCTCAGATCCAGACGCGGTCGACTCGCGATCTGCCTACGCGCGGCGAATACCACGTCGTCACCCCACGAGCGGCTCCAACGGTTCTCGACCGGCTCGGGCAATCTTGGCGCCTCACCCTGCGGCAGTCCTCGGCGAAGAAGTGTGCCGAGCACTCCGTGAACGAGGCGGCGAGGACCGCCCTCAACCAGCGGTAGCGCAGTCGAAACCAGCGCATGGTCGGGCGTTCCAAGTCCGATCTTCTGAGCCAATGCAAGACGGAGAACGGCCCGTGCCTTGCTATCGTCCGGTATTCGCGTGCGGGTCGCACTATCGATGAGTTCGTCGAGATCCCGCACTCGGCGCAGGGTCTCACCGACAATGGCTAGAGCCAGCGCATGGTCGGGCGGCGCAAGGTTGCGTGCGGCCGACGCGGCAGTATCCAGCATCTGACCACGCCGAAGGACGGCATCGAGCATCTGGAGCGCAGCGCGCCGGGGTCCAATCCCCTCAACGCTTGGCATGGGCCATTCCGATGATCATGTTCAGGCAATGAAACGCGCTACCAAACGCCCGCCCCATCTTCGCCCTCCAAAAAATCTCAGTCCTTCGCCGCCACTGCCGGTCCCACAGTCGTTTGAGCAGGTCGCCCAGCCCGCCGGCGAGGGGGAGGGGCTCGATCCCACTCGGTACGGCGACTGGGAAAAGAAGGGTATTGCAATCGATTTCTAAATACCTTCGGCTTTAGGAGGACGCGCGAGCAGGCCGTCGAGCACCTGCTCGACGTTGGCTCGGCCTGCAATGAGAGCGTCGACCGCGTCAACGATCGGCATATCGATGCGCTTTTCCTGTGCAAGGCGGGCAAGCACCGGCGCGGTGAACGCCCCTTCTGCAACAGTCCGGCGGTCGGAAAGAAGCTCAGCTGCGGATCGGCCTGCTCCGATGCCAAGACCCAATGAATAGTTACGGGAGCTTCGGGACGAGCAGGTCAGCACCAGGTCGCCGAGGCCGCTGAGCCCCGCCAACGTCTCGCGGCGCGCTCCAAATGCCACACCGAAGCGCGTCATCTCGGCAAAGCCCCGCGCAATGAGGGCCGCGCGGGCATTTTGGCCGAGTCCTTTGCCCTCCACTACCCCGCAAGCTATTGCGAGAACGTTTTTAACGGCACCCCCGATTTCCGCACCAGCAACATCGTCGGAGACGTATATTCTGAATGTTGGTTGAGCGAGGCGGTCCCGCAGCCGGTCCGCGAGAGACGGGTCCTCGGCTGCAAGAGTAACGGCGGTTGGCAGTTTCTTTGCCACCTCGAGCGCGAATGTGGGCCCAGAAAGAACTGCTACTGGAGCTTCTGGACAGATCTCTTTCGCAACTCGGTGCAGGAGCTCGCCGCTCCGCTCCTCAATTCCCTTTGAACAGAGCACTAGGGGCTTGTGACCGACGCTCGCGCGTTCAAGGACCGCCCGCATGTGCTGCGCGGGCGTGACCACGAGCCAAGCGTCACAACCATTGAGCTGCGTCAGCTCGGAAGTGGCCCTGACCGTTTCGTTTAGGCGCAATCCCGGCAGGAACATCTGGTTTTCACGGCGTTCGTTGATCGCGAGCACGACCTCCGGCTCAAACGCCCAAAGGAGTGTCTCGCGCCCAGACTCGGAGGCAACCTGCGCCAATGCCGTGCCCCACGCTCCGCCGCCGATGATGCCGAGTTTCATGCTTTGATGCCCGCTCCGCGCACTTTCTCTGCTCCTTCGTCGAGTGGCCAACGCGCACGCGCCGGAGCATCAAGCTGGTCTCGCTCACCCCGCGCATAGCGTTCCGCTCCTGCCCAGGCGATCATCGCCGCATTATCCGTACAGAGCCAAGCTGGTGGCACGCTGAAACGCCGGTTATTCACCTTCGCGAGCCCAGCAAGCGCAGTGCGAATAGGCTGGTTTGCAGCCACTCCGCCCGCAACAACGAGGGTCGGTGCGTCGCTCGACCGCAGCGCGATTCGCGTGCGATCGACCAGACAGTCAACAACCGACTGCTGAAAGCTTGCAGCGATGTCCTCGCGCCGAAAATCGCCAGCGGCTACCGCGCGCTGCACTGCGCTTTTGAGGCCCGCGAAGGAAAAATGAGGCTCACCCGAACCAACTAGCGGCCGCGGCAACGGAACAGCGTTTGCATTGCCAGTCTTCGCCAATTCCTCGATCGCCGGTCCGCCGGGGTAAGCAAGGCCCAGCAGTTTTGCCGCTTTGTCGAAAGCCTCGCCGGCAGCATCATCAATTGTCGTCGCGAGACGGCCGTAATCACCCACTCCGCGCACTTCCAGTAGCTGACAATGCCCACCCGACACGAGCAACAGCAGATAGGGAAACATCAATTCCGGATCCGCAAGCCTGGGTGAAAGTGCGTGTCCCTCGAGGTGGTTCATCGCGAGGAGGGGCTTTCCCGTAGCAAGGGCCAGCCCCTTACCGGCAAGGAGCGCAACCATAACTCCGCCGATGAGTCCCGGACCAGCGGTTGCGGCTATGGCATCGACGTCGTGGATCGACATCTTGGCGTCAGTCAGCACCTGCTCGATGAGCCCCGGGAGGACCTCGACGTGCGCACGCGCGGCAATCTCGGGCACCACTCCGCCATAAGGGCGATGCGCATTGTTCTGCGCGACAACCACCTGTGCGAGGATGCGCCGTTCGTCGGTCACCAGCGCTGCTGCGCTGTCGTCACAGCTGCTCTCAAGTCCAAGGATCACTGTCATTTCGCGCCCGGCCCTTTGCCTTATGCCGCCGCATTGCACTAGGGGTAGCAGCGATGCAGGGACTTCGGCTTGGAACTCGCGGTTCGCCGCTGGCGCTCGCTCAGGCGCGCAAGGTGGCCGCAGCCATCGAGACGGCTCAACGCTGGCCCGACGGCTGGGTCCAGATCATCGAGATCAAGACCACCGGGGACAAGGTTCAGGACAGGCCTCTGGCAGAGATCGGCGGCAAAGCGCTTTGGACCAAGGAACTTGACCGCGCACTCCTTGAGGGTGAGATCGACTTCTGCGTTCATTCGATGAAGGACGTGGAGAGTGACCGGCCGAGCGAGATTCACATTGCGGCAGTGCGCCCACGGGGAGATGTCCGCGATCGATTGATCGGCGCCGATTCGATCGATGCGCTGAAGCACGAGGCGCGCATCGGCACCTCTTCTCCGCGACGCGCTGCGCAGCTCCGGCGCATGCGTCCAGACCTCGAGATCGTTCCTATCCGTGGCAATGTTGAAACCCGGCTTCGGAAGGTAGAAAACGGCGAGGTCGATGCCACACTTCTCTGCTCTGCCGGACTGAAAAGACTGGATATTCAGGCTGGAATCGCAATCCCGACCGAGGTCATGCTGCCAGCCCCAGCGCAGGCGGTGATCGGAATGGAATGTCGCACGAACGATACGCGCACCCAGAGCGTGCTTACGTCGGTCAACAATGAGATAACCTTTAATTGCGTCATGGCCGAGAGGGCCTTTACACGTGCGCTGAGCGGGACCTGTCATTCGCCTGTCGCCGCATTTTGTGCGTTCGAGGACGGCGATCTCAGGCTGCGCGGTCAACTTTTCAGCGAAGACGGCCGCGACATGGTCGAAGACAGGGCGATTTTCGACTGCGGCGAGTTCAACGAAGCGAGGGAACTTGCGCTTCGCTTGCTTGGACGAGCGCCGGATTCGATCCGGAGGCTCTTCGCAACCTGAATGATGCGCCTGCTCGTCCTGCGCCCAGAGCCCGGTGCCGGCGCAACGGCCGCCAAGGCACGCGAACTCGGCTTTCATCCCGAGTGCGTGCCACTTTTCCAAATTGAAGCCTTGGACTGGACGGCACCGGAGCCCGCGCGCTTCGACGGGCTCCTGTTCACAAGTGCAAACGCCGTCCGCTGCGCGGGCACTGAGTTGCTTCGCTATCGCGGCCTCAAAGTCTATGCCGTTGGCGAGGCAACGGCCGAAGCTGCCCGGGATGCCGGCTTCGACGTTGCATCAACCGGGGATTCGGGCGTTGACCGGCTGCTCGGATCAATCGAACCCGACCTGAAACTACTCCACCTTTGTGGGGAAGATCGCCGAGACACTGATAAGGTGCGTCAGAGCATTACATTCGTCCCCGTCTACCGGGCGAAAGAGGTTCCCGATCCAGACCTCTCCCGAGCCTCGTCCAGCGTCGCGCTCATCCATTCGCCGCGAGCTGGCCGCCGTTTCGCACAGCTCATGAGCGAACGGCGACGGACCATCATCGCAGCGATCAGCAACGTCGCCGCCGATGCCGCCGGGCCTGGATGGCGAAGCGTCGGCGTGGCGGACCAGCCGAACGAATCGGCGCTTCTGGCCCTTGCCGCAAGGCTGTGCAAGAACGCGCAACCGGAATGAACGGAACGCGAAGCAGAATGGGGTGGAGCGCGCGGCTAATGGTCGCGTTCACGCTTGTTCTCGTTGGTGCAGGCGCGGCAGTCTGGGCTCTTGGCCACTTCCGTCCGGCAGCCCGTTTTATAGGCATCGAGCCACCCCCGCGGCCGATGATGCTTACTCCCAGACCCGCCATAATGCCCGCCGCGGCCGCGCAGCCCGGTGGAGGGACTGCCGAAGAGCAGCGAATAGCCTCGCTTGAACAACGCATCATGAAGGTCGAGAACGCAACCGAACGCGCAGAGGGCTCTGCAGGCAGAGCAGACGCGCTCGTGGTCGCGTTCGCCGCCCGGCGGGCGATCGACCGGGGGGTAGCTCTGGGCTATCTCGAGAGCCTCCTCAACCAGCGATTTGGCGCTCAGCATCCGGCCGCAGTTGCGACGATCATAACAGCCTCGCGACAACCGGTGCGCCTGAACGAACTGATTGACGAATATGACCTGCTTGGCCCCAATCTCCGTCGCGGCGGCCCTCAGGACAGCTGGTGGACAAGTTTGAAGCGGGAACTCGGTTCGTTGGCCGAGGTCCATCGAGTTGATCAGCCGGCCGCGAATGCCGAGGCTCGCTATTCAAGAGCATCGCAGCGGCTCCAGACCGGCGATGTTGACCAGGCGCTAGCGGAGACGATGCGACTGCCCGGTGCCGCAAGTGCCGAGGCGTGGACAGCGAAGGCACGGCGTTACGTTGCCGTCCACCGAGCACTGGATGAAATAGAGTCCGCGGCACTGCTACCCGCGCCAAACACCGCGACGCGTGCCGGATCCTGAACGCGCAATTGACCACGAAAGGTCACGTCCCTTGGTACCGATCACGATCCTGCCGGAGATTTGAAGTCATGGCGCCACGCCGCGGACGAATGAGAATAGGAGTGGCGCTTGTGGCCGCATTTGCCGCAACGGGATCCGGCACAGCCTTATCAAAGCCTACCGAGAATGCGTCCTCCGCGAGACAAGTGCGACCGGATGCGACGGCGCCTGAGTATATTCGGGATCGAATTACAGAGCTTGGCAACGAGTTCGATGGGCGTGTCGGTATCGCCGTCAAATCGCTAGAAGATGGCTGGTCAACGGGCTGGAAGTCGGACGAACTCTACCCGCAGCAAAGTGTCAGCAAGCTCTGGGTTTCGATCACGGCACTCGACAAGGTCGACAAGGGAGCGCTCGCGCTTGGCCAAGGCGTGACACTCACCCGTGACGACCTGACGCTATTTCATCAGCCGATTGCCCAAGAGGTCCTGGCGGGACCCTACGCCACGACCGTCGCCGACCTTCTCGTGCGGGCGATCACAACCAGCGACAATACGGCTAATGACAAGCTCATGCGGGTAGCCGGCGGCCCCGCAGCCGTGCGGCAGATGATCAAGAGCAAGCATCTTGGCGCGATTCGTTTTGCCGACGGAGAGCGAGCTCTGCAAAGCCGAATTGCGGGGTTGGCCTGGAATCCCGCCTACTCATTCGGTAATTCCTTTTTCGATGCCAGGGACGCGCTGCCCCAAGAAATACGCAAGGCAGCATTCGACCGCTACGTGAACGACCCCTACGATGGTGCATCGCCAAGTGCCCTTGTAAGCGCCCTCGCGCGACTGAAAGGTGGCGCGCTGCTCTCCCCCGCCTCGACGCAATATCTGCTCGAAACGATGAGCCATACCCATACTGGCCCCAATCGCCTGAAAGGCGGACTCGCGCCGGGCTGGTTGCTCAATCACAAGACGGGCACCGGGCAGGTGCTTGGCCAGGCACAGGCCGGCTACAATGATGTTGGCATCCTGACCGCCCCGGACGGAAGAAGCTACGCGGTTGCCGTAATGATCAAATTGACGTCGGTGCCGCTGCCGGTCCGAATGAGCCTCATGAATGACGTTGTGCGTGCCGTCATTGCTCAGCACGACATGCAGTATCCACCAGCCGCCGCAGCGCAGCGGTGACTCTAACGCGACGCTCGCCTTCCATGCGCTTCGAACCTTTTCGTCGATGCTGCCAGGACGTGAAGGCGCGCACGAAGCGGCGCAGCGCTCGCCGCCAACGGCTACGAATCTGCATTCCGGACTGACGTACCTACTGCGCCAAGAATAAATTCACGCAAGAAAACGTGCCAACGCTCGTTGCAAAATGTCTCTCGATCAAGCCGAGAAAGCGCGTGTGCTACCAACGCATGATAACGTTCGACGAACGCGCCGGGCCGTTACTTGATTCGCGCTAACGGCAGTTCCATGGTCCGGCCCTTCTCTCGAAGGGGCGAGTGGACATGCCGTTCCGTTATGTTTTTGCAGCGCTGCTCATTGGCTGCGCGTCCTTTCCCGTCGCGGCACAGGATGCGCAGAGCCTGCTCGCAAAGAATCTCGAGGCGCGCGGCGGAGCTGCTGCCTTGGCCGCAATCAAAAATGTCACCTTTGAGGGCCGCACCGTTTATCCTGGCGACTTCGAACTTCACTATCGCGAGACGCGCGGGCGGCTCGCTGGAGCAAATGCGGACAGGGTCGATTTCACGCTGCAGGGGCTCGACATCATCCAGGCCTACGACGGACGGGAAGGCTGGAAGGTAAATCCGCTCCAGGGACGAAAGGATGCGGAGAAGATTTCCGCTGATGAGGTCCGCGCGTTGCAGGACAATGCGCTCATTGAAGGACCGCTACTCGCATCGCGAACCGATGGCAGCAAAGTTGCCTATCTTGGCCGTGAGGATTTCGACGGAACGCTCGCGTATAAACTCAAGGTCACGCAGCGGGACGGAGACGAATTCGTCTACTGGCTTGATCCGGACACTTTCCTCGAGATCAAAGTGGACGAGACCCGCAAGATTCGCGGAGCCGAGCAAACGACCGAGAGCGAGCTTGGCGATTATGAAAAGGTCGCCGGAGTGTATTTCCCGATGTCGATCGATACATGGCCGCAAGGCGAGGAAAGTGCACGCTCGCGGACATTGATCGCCACCGGCAGAGCCAATGACGACGTTCCAGTGAGCTTCTTCTCCGAGCCGCAGGGAACCCCATCCCCGGCGAAGGCGACCACAGCCAACCCTCCAGATCAGGGGAAGCCAAAGCAGAAGCCGGTTGTCTCGACGCCCGGTCACACGACGACGCCCCCCGCGGGCAAGGGAGAGTGAAGGCGATGCTGCGTACGATCCTGTTTGCGACGGCCGCCGTCGTGCTTGTCGCCCCTGCCGCCGCTCAAAGCCTCGCGCCCGCCGACAGCGCGGCGATCTCCGGTCTAGGAATTCGAAACATTGGCTCGGCAAAGATGTCCGGCCGCGTTTCCGCCGTCGCCGGTCGTCAGGACGCTGACGGCAAGTTCACGCTTCTTGTGGGCTCGGCTTCCGGCGGTGTCTGGCTATCCAAGGACAGTGGAACAACCTTCAAACCTGTATTCGACAAGCAACCCGTTCAGTCGATCGGCGCGCTGGCACTCGATCCTTCCGATCCGAAGACCATGTGGGTCGGCACTGGTGAAAGCTGGACCCGCAACTCGGTGTCGGTCGGAAACGGCGTCTACAAGTCAACCGATGGCGGCGAAAGCTGGACCCACATTGGCCTGCCAGCAACCGAACGCATTTCGCGAATTCTCGTCAGCCCGCGTAACGGCAACGTCGTATACGTGTGCGCGCCGGGCCCACTGTGGTCCGACTCGCCCGACCGTGGCCTGTACAAAACCGTCGATGGGGGCAAAACCTGGGCGCTGATCTTAAAGGGCGCGAACCTCTCGACGGGTTGCTCGTCGGTAGCGATGGATCCATCCAACCCGGAGCATCTGCTCGCCGGCACTTGGGACTTCCGCCGCAAGCCCTTTGAGTTTCGGTCGGGCGGCAATGGTCCCGAGGCACCTTCCGGCAGCCGCTTTGCCGAAAGTCACGACGGCGGACGGACGTGGAGCGACCTAAACGCGGGCAATCGCAAGGGGCTGCCGCCGCAGCCTTGGGGTCGACTCGAGATTGCCTTTGCGCCTTCGGATCCGAAGCGCGTGTACGCATTCATCGAAAACGTTCGACCGGCACTGTTCGTTTCGAATGATGGGGGCAGCACGTGGAGCGAGCGCGACCGCAGTCAGGGCATGGTGTGGCGCCCCTTTTATTTCGGGCGCCTGGTTGTCGACCCGAAGGATTCGGACCGGCTGTTCAAGATGGGCTACAATGCCATCGTTTCCGACGATGGTGGCCGAAGCTTTTCAAGCACAACGGACGCCACGCACCCGGACTGGCACGACCTTTGGATAGACCCAAAGAACACGAAGTACATGTTCGGCGGGAGCGACGGGGGACTTTGGTATAGCTACGATGGTGGCAACCGCTGGTGGATGGCTCAAAACCTGCCAATCAGTCAGTTCTATCACGTCAGTACCGATGATCGCGACCCATACCAGGTTTATGGCGGCTTGCAGGACAATAGCGCTTGGGTTGGCGACCAGGAATATCCGGGCGGCATAACCAACGATCGGTGGGAAAACCTTGGCGGCGGCGACGGCTTCTGGGCGTTCTC
>DASZBO010000098.1:0-21147 GCA_035944075.1 Sphingomicrobium sp. | reverse complement strand
AGGCGAAAGGTAGCCGCGGTCGAACTGCATGCCCTCGACAACGTCGAGTTCAAAATCGAGACCACGCGCCTCTTCGACGGTAATCACGCCTTCCTTGCCGACCTTCTCCATCGCCTCGGCGATCTTCTCGCCGACCTCGCGGTCACCGTTGGCCGAGATGATGCCGACCTGAGCGATCTCCTGGCTTCCCGACACATCCTTCGAGCGGGCCTTGAGGTCCTCGACGACCTTCTTGACGGCGATGTCGATGCCGCGCTTGAGGTCCATCGGATTCATTCCGGCAGCGACCGACTTCATGCCCTCTCGAACAATCGACTGAGCAAGAACGGTAGCCGTTGTGGTGCCGTCACCGGCCAGATCGTTGGTCTTCGAGGCCACTTCGCGCACCATCTGTGCGCCCATGTTCTCGAACTTGTCCTTGAGTTCGATTTCCTTGGCGACGGTGACGCCGTCCTTGGTAACGCGTGGAGCGCCGAAGCTCTTGTCGATGACGACATTTCGGCCCTTGGGGCCGAGCGTCACCTTCACCGCATCGGCGAGGATGTCGACACCGCGAAGAATGCGCTCACGCGCGTCGCGGCTGAATTTTACGTCTTTGGCAGCCATGTTGCTTACCTCTCAAAGTCGTTTTGAATGTGACGAAATGGCTTAAGCAGCCTGACGAACGGCGGCCTGGCCTTCGACGATGCCGAGGATGTCGCTCTCCTTCATGATGAGGAGATCTTCGCCCTCGAGGCGAACTTCGGTGCCGGACCACTTGCCGAACAGGATGCGATCACCCGGCTTGACATCGAGCTCGACGAGCTTGCCTGTCTCGTCGCGCGTGCCAGCACCAACAGCGATGACTTCGCCTTCCTGCGGCTTTTCCTTTGCCGTGTCGGGAATGATGATCCCGCCGGCGGTTTTTTCTTCGGCCTCGACACGACGGACGAGGACACGGTCATGAAGCGGTCTGAAACCCATGGGTCTGAACCCCCTCTTTCTCTCTAAGGTTGAACGAATTCGTTAGCACTCTAACCATGAGAGTGCCAGCGACGGCAGGCATATGGTTGTGCCCCATTCATCCGTCAACGGGTCGACTCGACGCTTTTGTTTTCAGGAAGCGCGCGCGGCCAGCCCGAGCCGTTCGCGCAAGATCCACCGGCCCAGCATCAACGCTGCGACCGCTGCAAGTCCGCTTGCAAGACCAACCCAGATGCCGACTCCCCGCCAGTCGCGCGCGAACGCGAGCCAGGTCCCGATCCCGAGCCCAACGACCCAATAACCGACCAAGGCGAACATGAGCGGCCAACGCGTGTCATGAAGCCCCCGCAGCATGCCGGCACCGATCACCTGTGCACCGTCGACGAGTTGGAAGGCGGCGGCGACGCGAAGGAAGCTGACCGCGACCCCGATCACGACGGCATTTTCCGGAACATCATTGAGGAACAGGGTGACCAAAGTTCTGGGCGCGCTCCACATGACGAGAGCCATGGCGCCCATGAACCCGACGCCCAACACTAAGGCCGTCCAGCCGGCCCGAGAGACTGCGGCATCGTCCCGGCGTCCGAGCGCCAGTCCGACGCGGACCGTCGCAGCCTGCCCGAGGCCGAGCGGAACCATGAACGTGAGGGCAGCAAGCTGGAGAGCAATCGCATGGGCCGCCACTGCCGGAGTGCCAAGCCAACCCATGAAGTAGGCGGCAAGTGCGAACACGCCCATTTCGAGTGCCATGGTGAGACCAATTGGCCAGCCAAGTTTTATCAGGGCCGCGGTTCGCTGACGATCAAACCGCCACCAGTTGCCGAACAGGTGGAAACGGCAAAAGCGCGAATCCAGCCTGACTACACAAACCAGGAGCGCGCACAGGATCAGCCAGGTGAGCGTGCTTCCAATCCCCCCTCCCACAAGGCCGAGGGCCGGCAACCCGAAATGGCCGAAAATCAACGACCAGCTGAGCAGCGCGTTGAGCCCTATGCCCATGAGACTTAGCCACAACACGACGCGAGGCCGCTCGAGCGCGGAGACGAAATTGCGGAGCAGCTGGAAGACGAGCCAGGGCGCAGTGCACCACATGTAGGCTCGAAGAAACGTTTGTCCCTGGGCCGCGAGTTCAGCGGAGATGCCGAACAGGCGCATGATCGCCCCGACATGCCACAGCACGACCCAATAGAGCGGCAGCATGAACGCAAGCAGCCAGAGGCCAGCACGAAAAGTGCGCCTCACGTCGCGTACAGCATTGAATCGGTCGCCGAGCGCCCTTGCCATCATCGGCGAGGAGGCGGTCTCGAGACCGAGCATGAGCAGGTTGAACGTAAAGGTGAGATTGAGTGCAAGGGTCGCCGCTGCAAGCTGGCTCGCACCAAGACGCCCCATGAGCAGCACGTCCGTCGCCTGGATCGCCTGTTGCGTCAGATTGGCCAGGATCAGCGGCCAGGCGAGCGCCAGCGTTGTGCGCAGCTCCAAGCGCCACGCATCTCCTTGCTCGAGGGCCGGAATCCTGTTCACGTCCATTGCTCTGTCATTGGGAGCAGCCTCGCCGCGAAGCAATCACGTGATCGTCAGTGGCTCGCATTCGCCCGACTTCTGGGCTAGCGAATCGACGGGCTAGAGTAGAGGCACCTCAATGAAGTTCGTGCGCGCGATCTGGAAACTGCTTGTCGGCATCAAGGACGCACTGGTCCTCGTGCTGATGATCCTCTTTTTCGGCGGCCTCTATGGCGCGCTTTCTGCACGGCCGGCTCCGGTTCGGGCAGGCGTCCTCGACTTGGACCTCAATGGGAGTGTCGTCGAACAGCCTTCCCGCCATGCGTGGTCCGAAGTCGCAGCGACAGCGCGGCCACAGGAATATCGTCTTCGCGATCTCCTCACCGCGCTCGACAAGGCGAAGGACGACGACCGGGTGAAGGTCGTTGCACTGGATCTCGACGGGTTCACGGGCGGAGGAGAAACCGCCGTGGCCGATCTCGCCGAAGCTGTTCGTCGCGTTCGCCAGGCCGGGAAGCCGGTGGTCGCCTATGGGGTGGGTTATACCAACGCGAGTTACGCGCTCGCGTCGGCGGCATCCGAGATCTGGCTGAACCCGCTCGGCGGCGTTTTGATCAGCGGGCCCGGAGGCTCGGGCCTTTACTACAAGGGTCTACTCGACAAGCTCGGCGTCACGGCGAACGTCTATCGCGTCGGGACGTACAAGGCGGCGGTCGAACCTTACATCCGCAATGACATGTCGCCGGCGGCGAAGCAGAATGCTCTCGCGCTCGATGAAGCCCGGCTCGAAAGCTGGAAACAGGAAATCAAGCTCGCGCGCCCGAAAGCGAATATCGACCTCTTTCTCGGCAATATGAACAGCGCGGTGGCGGCCGCTGGCGGCGACATGGCGAAAGCGGCGCTTCAGTCCGGTCTCGTCGACAAGATTGGCGACCGCCGCGACTTCGAGCAACGGCTGGCGCAACTCGGCGGAGGCGCGGGCCCCAATGGCAATCCCTTCAAGGAAGTGAAGCTTGCCTCCTATGTTGCCGATGTCGTGCCACGCAAGCCGAGCGGTCCGATCGGCGTGGTGACAATTGCCGGCATGATCGTCGACGGCAAAGCGGGCCCTGGGACTGCCGGAGGCGACACGATCGCCGACGAGATCCAGGACGGAATTCGCAACAAGGGAATCAAGGCCCTAGTTGTCCGGGTCGACAGCCCCGGCGGTTCGGTTCTCGCATCCGAACGGATCCGCCAAGCAATCCTTGAAGCGAAGAGCCGGCGAATCCCCGTTGTTGTCTCGATGGGAAGCGTCGCCGCGTCGGGTGGTTACTGGGTATCGACACCCGGTGACTTCATCTTCGCCGAGCCCTCGACCATTACGGGTTCTATCGGCGTCTTTGCCGTACTTCCAAGCTTCCAGGGCACGCTTCAGAAACTTGGTCTTGGAGCCGACGGCGTGAAGACGTCTCCGCTTTCGGGCGAGCCGGACCTGCTGAAGGGCCCCTCTCCTGAAGCAAACCTCCTCCTTCAGACGGGCGTCAACGCCATGTACAGCCGCTTCCTGGGCGTCGTCGCAGCGGCGCGCCACAAGACCCCCCAGCAGGTTGACCAGATTGCTCAGGGTCGAGTGTGGGACGGCGGAACAGCACGCCAGCTGGGGCTCGTCGACGGATTTGGGGGATTAAGTGATGCAATCGCCAAGGCTGCCCAGCTCGCTGGGCTCGGCAACGAACGCGGGGTCCGTTACCTCGAACCCCAGCCAAGCTTTCGCGACCAGCTGATTGAGGCCATCTCGAGCAACAACAGTGATGACAGCTCGGCACCGGACGACGCTTATTCAGTTCTCGCGCGCCAACCGCAGCAGGAACTCGCCTCGGCTCTCATCGAGGTGCGCTCGATCCTCAAGGGTCCAAGTATTCAGGCGCGCTGCCTCGAATGCCCGCCCGTCGCGCCGGCACCAGCGCTCCAGGAGAGCGATGTCACCTTGTTTGCACTGATCCGTAACTGGCTTAGCTAAGGCGCGCCGACCGGCGCTGCCGGCCGCAAAGTTAACGCATGGACCGCGCAAGACGGCCGCCGGAGCGGGCGTCACGCAATGCGCAGCTCAGATGTGAATAGGCTTGCCCTGCACGGCCATCGCGGCTTCCTTGAACGCTTCGCTATGCGTCGGATGGGCATGGCAGGTGTAGGCAATGTCCTCGCTGGTCGCGCCAAATTCCATCGCCTGAGCGGCTTGAGCGATCATGGTGCCGGCAACGGAAGCAATCATCCAAACGCCCAAAACGCGATCGGTTTTCGAATCGGCAATAACCTTCACGAAGCCGTCCGGCTCGCGGTTGGTCTTCGCGCGGCTGTTCGCAAGCATCGGGAATTTGCCAACTTTCACGTCGCCGGACTTACGCGCTTCCTCTTCGGTGAGACCGACCCCGGCAATCTCGGGCATCGTGTAAACCACGGACGGGATAACGTCGTGGTTCACGATACCGGTGAGCCCAGCGATATTCTCGGCAACCGCAATGCCCTCGTCTTCAGCCTTGTGCGCGAGCATTGGTCCGGGGATCACGTCCCCGATCGCCCAGATGCCGGGCACCATCGTTCGGAAATCGTGATCCGTTTCGATCTGCCCACGCGGGTTGGTCTCGATGCCAGCCTTCTCGAGCGCAAGCCCCTCCGTGTTCGGTCGTCGACCGATCGATACCAACACGACGTCGGCCTCGATCCGATCCTCGGCGCCACCCGCTGCCGGTTCGACCGTAAGGTTGACGGTGCCATCGTTCGCATCGGCCTTGGTGACCTTTGTCGAAAGCCGGAATTCAAACCCCTGCTTCTTGAAGATCTTGTTGGCTTCCTTGCGCACTTCGCCATCGAAACCGGGAAGAATCTGGTCAAGGAACTCGACGACGGTCACCTGAGCTCCGAGACGGCGCCACACCGAGCCAAGCTCAAGGCCAATGACGCCGCCGCCAATGACAACGAGGTGCTTGGGGACCTCGGGCAGTTCAAGCGCCCCCGTTGAATCGACGATGCGCTTCTGGTCGACCGTAACGCCGGGGAGCGGCGTCACCGTCGAGCCGGTGGCAATGACGATGTTCTTCGCGCGGACTTTCCGATCGCCGACGGTTACCGTGTCGGCGCCCTCAAAGCTTGCACGGCCCTTCAGCCACTCGACCTTGTTCTTCTTGAACAGGAATTCGATACCCTGGGTAAGACCCTTGACCGCCTCTCGACGCGACCCGTGCATCGTATCGAGGTCGACCTCGACGCCGCTGGTCTTGATACCCCATTTCGCGAGGGTTCCGTGCGCGGCTTCGTCGAACAGTTCAGAGGCATGGAGAAGGGCTTTCGAGGGGATGCAGCCGACGTTGAGGCAAGTCCCTCCAAGCGTCTCGCGGCTTTCGGCACACGCCGTCTTGAGGCCAAGCTGAGCGGCACGGATCGCAGCGACATAACCGCCCGGTCCAGCCCCGATCACAAGAACGTCAAAATCATAGCCCTCGGCCATTAATCGCTCCGCTGAATGGAATTGATGGGCGACTTAGGAGTGGCTTGGGACGGCCGCAAGCTCCGAACCGGCGGGACGCCCCGGAAATGAGCGCGCAATCCGCAATATCCAGGGTCGTCCGATACTTTTGTGGCGCGAAGTCCGCTTCGATTTCGCTTGGACACGCATGTCCCCACCCCCTCATCGCCTTTCGGTGATCTCGCGGCCGGCCCGAGCGCGAAACATCGCCGGGCCGCGCCCGCTGCTCAATATCAGAGATCGATGAGCAGGCGCGTCGGATCCTCGATCGCTTCCTTGACGCGCACCAGGAAGGTGACGGCCTCGCGTCCGTCGATCAGTCGGTGGTCATAGCTTAGCGCCAGGTACATCATCGGACGAGCGACAATCTGACCGTCCTTCACGACCGGGCGTTCCTCGATCCGGTGCATTCCGAGCACAGCCGACTGCGGTGGATTGATGATCGGCGTCGACAGCAGGGAGCCGAACACGCCTCCGTTGGAAATGGTGAATGTACCGCCCTGCATCTCGTCGACCGTGAGCGTGCCGTCCTTCGCGCGCTTTCCAAAGTCCGCGATTGTCTTCTCGATGTCCGCGAAACTCATGCGGTCGGCATCGCGGACCACGGGCACGACGAGCCCCTTGGGCGCGGAGACGGCGACCGACACATCGAGATAGTCGCGATAGACGATCTCGTCTCCCTCGATGCTGGCGTTGACCGACGGCACATCCTTCGCGGCAAGCGCACAGGCCTTAACGAAGAAGCCCATGAAGCCGAGACGAATTCCATGCTTCTTTTCGAACAGGTCCTTGTAGCGCGCCCGCGCTTCGATGACCGCGCTCATGTCGACGTCGTTGAACGTCGTCAGCATCGCAGCACTATTCTGCGCTTCCTTGAGGCGCCGGGCGATCGTCTGACGAAGCCGCGTCATCTTGACCCGTTCCTCGCGGCGATCTCCCGTCGCGAAAGTCGGTTTCGACGGCGACACCGTCGCTGGCGGCGCACCCGTTACCGGTTGAGCAGACGGCGCTTTCGCTTCCGGCGCCGCTCTGCTCTGCGCCTGAGCTGCAGCAATCACGTCATCCTTCGTAAGCCGACCATCCTTTCCGGTGCCGCGGATCCTCGTCGGGTCGACATGATATTCGAGCACCGCACGACGCACCGCCGGAGAAAGCGTGGTGACGTGATCTTCCTCTGTTCCCGTTTCGCCATTCGCCATTGCGGGTTCGGGCGCGTGCTCGTCGCCCCGCAGCAGGGGCGTTTCGCCCGCACCCGCCGGATTGGTGGTGAAAGCCGCCGTGTTTTGCGTTGGGGCCGGCTGGGAAGGAGCACTCGCCGACGCCTTGTCATCGATTCGCGCGATAATTGCACCGACGGCAACGGTGTCGCCTTCACCAACAAGCTGCTCGGTAAGAACGCCGGCCACGGGAGAGGGGACCTCGACACTGACCTTGTCGGTTTCCAGGCTCGCGATCGGCTCATCCGCGGCAACGGCTTCGCCGGGCTTCTTCAGCCACTGCGCCAGAGTTCCTTCGGTAATCGACTCCCCGAGAGCGGGGACTTCAACGTCAGTGGCCATGGCTTCCCTTTATTCTGCTGCGACCGCTCCGGGTCGCTCCGAGACGGCCGTGCCGCCGCTTGTTGAATCATGTCCGAGCGCCGCTGCAATGAGCGCCGATTGTTCAGCCGCGTGCCGCTTCGCGAGACCGGTCGCCGGCGACGCGCTCGCATCGCGACCCGCATATTGTGCCCTCATCCCCGCATGGCCCGCTTCGGCAAGGCACTTTTCAAGCAAGTCCTCGACGAACAGCCACGCGCCATTGTTCTTGGATTCTTCCTGAGCCCAGACAAGGTCGGTCAGCCTCGGCATCGCCTTCAGGCGCTTGACCAGCGGCTCCGATGGGAAGGGATAGAGTTGCTCGATCCGCACAATCTCGACGCCAAGATCACCAGCAGCGTCGCGTGCTTCCATGAGATCGTAGGACAACTTGCCCGAGCACAGCACGAGCCGCCGCGTTTGTCCGTCGGCGGGCGGGTTCAGGTCCGACAGGATCCGCCGAAAATGGCTCTCGCCGGTAAAGTCGGCAACGTTTGATACGGCGAGCTTGTGGCGCAGCAGCGACTTGGGAGTCATCATCACGAGCGGCTTGCGGAAGTCGCGCCGCATTTGCCGTCTCAGGATGTGGAAGTAGTTCGCCGGCGTGGTGCAGTTCGCAACCTGGATATTGTCCTCCGCGCAGAGCTGAAGATAGCGCTCGAGGCGCGCCGAACTGTGTTCGGGCCCCTGTCCTTCGAAGCCGTGCGGAAGCAGCATGACAAGCCCGCTTGCACGAAGCCACTTGGCTTCACCCGCAGCGATGAACTGGTCGATGATGCTCTGCGCCCCGTTCGCGAAATCGCCAAATTGGGCTTCCCACAACACCAGCGTTTTGGGATCCGCCAGGGAATAGCCGTATTCAAACCCGAGCACGCCAAACTCGGATAGTGGGCTATCGCGAACCTCGAAGCGCGCGGGCCCGACCGTCGTCAACGGAATGAACTTCTGGCCGGTCTGTTGATCCACCCACACCGCGTGCCGCTGGCTGAACGTTCCGCGGCCGCTGTCCTGACCTGAAAGTCGGACAGACTGTCCGTCGGCAAGAAGACTGCCAAAGGCGAGGGATTCGGCGGTTGCCCAGTCGAATCCCGTGCCGCTCGTAAACATGGCCTTCTTGGCATCGAGGATGCGCTGGAGGGTCTTGTGGATCGCGAAGCCCTCAGGAACCGTGGTCAGCACCGATCCCAGACGTTGCACTTCGTCCTCGCCGATCGCCGTTGCGATGTTCCGCCGTCCAAGCACCGGTTCATCCGGCCGGCCGAGCCCTGCCCAGCGTCCCTCGAACCAGTCGGCCTTGTTTGGAAGGTAGGAGACGGCCGACTGGAACTGCTCGTCGAGATGAGCCGTATAAGCCTTCGTCTGCTGGGCGATCCACGCGTCATCGACCACGCGCTGGTCGATGAGCTTTCGACCGTAAATCTCGCTGATCGAGGGATGCTTCTTGATCGCCGCGTACATCAGCGGCTGGGTGAAGCTCGGTTCGTCCCCTTCGTTGTGGCCGAAGCGGCGGTAACACCACATGTCGATCACGATGTCCCGGCCAAACGTCTGGCGGAACTCGATCGCCAGCTTGCAGCAGAACGTGACGGCCTCGGGATCGTCCCCATTAACATGGAGGATCGGCGCCTGAATGCCCTTGGCGACGTCCGAGGGATAAGGCGATGAACGACCAAACTGTGGGCTCGTCGTGAAACCGACCTGGTTGTTGATGATGAAATGGATCGTGCCGCCGGTGCCGTAACCCGGCAGCCCCGAAAAGCTGAGGCACTCCCATACCACTCCTTGGCCCGCAAATGCCGCGTCGCCGTGAAGCAGGATTGGAAGCACCGTCTTCCCCTGCCCGTCTTCTCGGATTGTCTGCACCGCTCGGGCTTTCCCAAGAACTACGGGGTCCACCGCCTCGAGGTGCGAGGGATTGGGCAGCAGCGACAAGTGAACCCGGTTTCCGTCGAACTCGCGGTCCGACGAAGTGCCGAGGTGATATTTGACATCGCCTGAGCCGCCAACGTCCGCTGGGTTCGTGGCGCCCCCCGCGAATTCGTGAAAGATCGCCTGCGCAGGCTTGCCCATAACGTTGGAAAGAACGTTCAACCGACCCCGATGGGCCATGCCGACGTCGATCTCCGTGACGCCCATCTGGCCGCCATATTTGATCACCGCCTCGAGTGCCGGGATCGCGCTTTCGCCGCCATCGAGGCCGAAGCGCTTCGTCCCCACAAACTTGCGGGCGAGGAACTTCTCCCACTGCTCGGCATGAATGACCTTGGCGAGGATCGACTGCTTGCCTTCTGGCGTGAAGGTAATCTCGGCGTCCTTGCCCTCCATCCGATCCTGGAGAAAGCGACGCTCCTCGACCTCGTTGATGTGCATGTACTCGAGACCGACATGCCCACAATAATTGCGCTGAAGGACGGCGACGATCTCGCGCACGCTTGCCTGCTCGAACCCGAGCACGCCGCAAAGCCAGATCGGCCGGTCGAGATCAGCGTCGCTGAAGCCGTGATATTCAGCCGTAAGATCCGCTGGAACTTCGCGCCGAGTGAGTCGCAGCGGGTCGAGGTCGGCGGCGAGATGCCCACGAACACGATACGTTCGGACGAGCATCATCGCGCGGATCGAATCTTCCGCTGCACGGCGGATTGCCTGGGGATCGTCCGTCGCTTGCGCAACGCGCTGCGCGATCGCCGCCTTCACCTTCTCGATCGTCGCCTGGGTCGGGTCGAGGCCAAGGTTGAGATCGTCGAGCTCGGCAATGGGCCAGTTCGGCCGAACCCAGCTGGGCCCGGTCTCGCGTTCCTCAAATCCGACGACGTCGCTCAATTCACTCTCCTGACCCGGCAACCGCCAGGGCTACGCAGACACCAACAGCTCCCTGAGCGTCTTACCGAGCTCAGATGGGCTTGGAGAAACCGTAATTCCAGCCGCTTCCATGGCGGCAATCTTGCTCTCCGCATCGCCCTTGCCGCCCGACACGATTGCCCCCGCATGGCCCATGCGCCGGCCTGGAGGGGCAGTACGTCCGGCGATAAAGCCGACGACGGGCTTGCGACGGCCGCGCTTCGCTTCGTCGGCAAGAAATTGGGCAGCATCTTCCTCTGCGCTTCCGCCAATCTCACCAATCATGATGATCGATCGCGTTTCGTCGTCGGCAAGAAACATCTCGAGCACATCGATGAACTCGGTGCCCTTGACTGGATCTCCGCCGATCCCGACGGCCGTAGTCTGGCCGAGGCCCTCGTTCGTCGTCTGAAACACAGCTTCGTAGGTCAGCGTTCCCGACCGGCTAACAACGCCTACACTGCCCTTTTTGAAAATGTTTCCCGGCATGATGCCGATCTTGCATTCCTCGGGAGTTAGGACACCGGGACAGTTGGGCCCGATGAGACGGGACTTCGACCCCGATAGCGCGCGTTTTACCTTGACCATGTCGAGAACCGGGATTCCCTCGGTAATGGCGACAATGAGCGGAACCTCGGCATCGATCGCCTCAAGGATCGAATCCGCCGCAAACGGCGGTGGAACGTAGATCACCGATGCCGTTGCCTCGGTTCTTGCAACCGCTTCATGTACCGTGTCGAACACCGGCAAGCCAAGGTGCGGCGAGCCGCCCTTCCCGGGAGTAACGCCACCGACCATTTGCGTCCCATAGGCAAGCGCCTGCTGCGTGTGGAAGGTACCGGTCTCGCCGGTCATCCCCTGCGTGATGACCTTCGTGTTCCTGTCGACGAGGATGCTCATGCCGCGACCTCTTGGGCAAGGCTGCTGTCGATCTGCTTACAGGCCTCGAGCAGTTCCTTCACCGCGTCGACGCTGACCTGGAAATTCTCGCGGGCTTGGCTGTCCATCTCGATCTCGACGATTCGCTCGACGCCGCCAGCGCCGATTACGACCGGAACGCCGACGTAAAGGTCAGTGATCCCGTACTGACCGCTAAGATGGGCGGCGCACGGAAGCACGCGCTTTTTGTCCTTCAGATAGCTCTCCGCCATCGCAATCGCGCTCGTTGCCGGGGCGTAATAAGCAGATCCCGTCTTCAGAAGCGCCACGATTTCGCCGCCGCCCCCACGGGTCCGTTTGACGATCGCATCGACCTTTTCCTGCGTCGTCCAGCCCATCTTGATGAGATCCGGGACCGGAATACCCGCGACCGTCGAGTATTGAACCACTGGGACCATTGTGTCGCCGTGGCCGCCAAGAACGAAGGCGGTAACGTCCTCCACGCTGACGTTGAACTCCTCGGCGAGGAACGTGCGAAAGCGCGCGCTGTCGAGAACGCCGGCCATGCCGACCACCTTCTCGGGCGGAAGTCCCGAGAATTCGCGCAACGCCCACACCATCGCATCAAGCGGATTGGTGATGCAGATCACAAAACTGTTCGGCGCGTGCTTGCGAATGCCCTCGCCAACTGACTTCATCACCTTCAAGTTGATGCCGATTAGGTCGTCACGACTCATTCCGGGTTTTCGCGCCACGCCGGCCGTGACGATGCACACATCGGCACCGGCGATATCGGCGTAATCCGAAGTTCCCTTGAGCTTGACGTCAAAGTCGTCAACGGGGCCGGCCTGTGCGATGTCGAGTGCCTTGCCCTCGGGAATACCCTCGGCAATGTCGAACAATATGATGTCGCCAAGCTCGCGCATCGCCGCAAGGTGAGCGAGCGTTCCGCCGATCATTCCGGCGCCGATTAGCGCGATTTTCTTTCGAGCCATGAGGCCGCGTTCCTCTGCTGTTTGTGGGCGCTCCGAGGACCGGGCGCCGCGAAGTTGGCGGCGCTCTAGACCGGCACGCAGAGTCGAGCAACCGGTCGCGGATTGCGCGTCACGAATGCCCGGTTCGCAAAAGAAGTGTCCGGAAACCGTCGTTGGGACCGATCGTTACACCTCCGCAGTCCGCTCCATCTGCACGAAAGGACAAGCTGATGAGGAATTTTGTCATCGCACTTTCGAGCGCAACCGTTGCGCTCGCCGTCACGGCTGGGCCGGCGCCTGCGAAGGCCTACGTCTGTACCAAATGGGACAACGGTGTTTGCGTATCGACCCACCGGGTGAAGGGCGCGCCACCCTACGCGGTGGGCTATGTCTTTGGCCCCAATTATTCGTACACAACGGTCAGCGACATCCCGCAGCCGGTCGTGACCTACTACAAACTGGGAGCCGCCAACCGTTACGTCTACAACGACGGCTACCTCTATGAAGTGGATCCCACGACCTACGCGGTCACCCAGGTGATCGACACCTTCAGCCACTAAACGGACGAAAATCGAGGGGTCGCCGCCGATGGCGGCCCCTTTCTTGTGGAAGTGACCCAGTCGGCCGCGCGCGAAAAATGCCCGCAGCGCCGGCCAATTGGGTGAACATTGTTTCATGGCAAGTTCGGCAACCCCGGGATCGCGGCCGTCGTTGTTTTCCGCGCCACTCAAGGAGATAACGATGAAAAGCCAGCTTTTCGCTTGTGCCGCGGCCGTGACGCTGGCCTCCGTACCCGCTGTAGCGCAACGCGAGGTCCGGCAAGCGGCGTGCGAGCAGTGGCGCCATGGAAACTGTGTTTCCTGGCACGGGTTGGCGCGTCACAATGCAGGAGCCGCCGGCCATGATGTCGGCTACAACTTCGGCCCGCACCCTCCCTTCGTCGAAGTCGGCGCGCTGCCGCGAGGTCTGGCATCGCGCTATCACCTGGGCCCCGAGTTCCGGTACGTCTCCGAGAACGGTCGTGTCTATGTCGTCAATCCGCACACTTACCGCGTGGTGCGGGTGATCGCGGTCCCGTAACCTTCGCCGCCTCAAATTTCGTTTCAGTACAATCCCGACGGCCATTTTCTCCGCTTGAACGTTGTTGCACAGCCATAACAACAAAGGGAAAGCCGAATGAGATACTTGGTACTTCTTGCTGGCGCTGCCGCAATTGGCCTCGCCAGTCCCGGCATTGCCAAACCCGGCAATGGAAATGGCAACGGCCATGGTCACGGATATGGTCATCAGGATGACCGCGGACAGGTCGGATACGGCGCCGATGGATGCCCGCCGGGACTGCGAAACAAGGGGTGCATGCCGCCCGGACAGGCGCGGAAGCTCTACAGGGGACAGCGCTACGAGAGTGGCTATGGCACGCTCTATACTTACCAGCGCATCCCTTACGACGTCCGGCGCCGCTATCGTCTGAACGCGCGCTACCGTTACTATTATGACGATGGTACGCTTTACGCAGTCGATCCGCGAACGATGCTGATCGCCCAGGTAATCAGCGCGCTCGTCCGATAAGCTTGCGTTTTGGGTCACTCCTGGCCGCTCGGGAGATTCTCGGGCGGCCTTTTCTTTCAGGCCATGCGCGTGCTAGCGGGCCCGCCAAAGGAGTAAGCGCGTGGCCGAATTCACGCTTCCCAAGAACAGCAAGATCATCAAGGGCCGCGAGTGGAAGCCCGAAGAAGGCAAGCGCCTCAAGACGTTCAAGATCTATCGCTATGATCCGGACGGTGGCGCCAATCCTCGCTTCGACCGCTATACCATCGACCTCGACAAGTGCGGTCCGATGGTTCTCGACGCCCTCATCAAGATCAAGAACGAGATTGATCCGACGCTCACTTTCCGCCGCTCGTGTCGTGAGGGCATCTGCGGCTCGTGCGCGATGAATATGGAAGGCCGCAATGGCCTGGCCTGCACGACCGCGATCGAGGACTTGAAGGGCGATGTCCAGATTACGCCACTCCCGCATATGGAAGTGGTCAAGGATCTCGTTCCTGACCTTACCCACGCCTACGCCCAATATGCACTCATCCAACCGTGGCTGAAGACGGCAAGCCCTGCGCCGTCGCGCGAACGGCTTCAGTCACCCGACGACCGGGCCAAGGTCGACGGCTTATATGAATGTATCCTTTGCTTCTGCTGCTCGACGAGCTGCCCAAGCTACTGGTGGAATTCCGATCGTTTTCTCGGACCCGCCATCCTTCTTCAGGCCTATCGTTGGCTTGCAGACAGCCGCGACGAGGCGACAGGAGAGCGCCTCGACCAGCTCGAGGATCCGTTCCGTCTCTACCGCTGCCATTCGATCATGAACTGCGCCAACGTGTGCCCCAAAGGTCTTAATCCGGCGAAAGCGATCGCCGAAACCAAGAAGCTGATCGCCGAACGCGCCGCGTGAACGACGAAGCGCGCCAGAACGAGCTTATGGAGGACGTAGGGCTGCCGCGCGGTGCCACTCCCGATCCGCAGCATGAGGGCTGGTATAGCTGGGGTGATTTCCCGCGCTCCAGTGTCGCCGCGGCAACCGGGCGGCTACTGTTCAAGCCCGACGGACCGGGGCGCGGCATCGCGCGCATGTTCCCGACCGATGATCATATGAACATGGGCGGGTCGATCCACGGGGGCGCGGTCATGAGCTTCATTGACATGTCGATGTTTGCGGGCGGGCTCTGCGCGGGAATGGAGCGCGGTCATTACGTGACGCTTGACCTCACCACCCATTTTCTTGCTCGGGGTCAGGCGGGCGCGCCGCTGGATGCCTATGTGGAACTCGTGAAGCAGACCCGCGGCCACGCCTTTCTCCAAGGAGTTGTCCGACAGAGTGGCGAGAACTGCTACAGCTTCAGCGGCACGCTGAAGCGTGTCGGTCGTCCCAACGGACCGCATTCGCAATGATCGGACCCGTTCGGGTCGCCTACGATATCCTGGTTGCCGACAAGGAGTTGAAGCGAGACCCGGCGCAGTCTCGTGCCGTCGCGGCACTTGATCGGCTCGAGGCGTCGACCGTCGCCTCGCGAAGTCCATTCCGCAGACTGTTCCGATCCAATGGCGAGGGCCCGTCTGGCGTTTATCTTTGGGGAGGAGTTGGGCGAGGCAAGTCGATGCTAATGGATCTTGCCTTCGCGCACGTCGACATAACCCCCAAGCGCCGGGTCCACTTCCACGAATTCATGCTTGAAACCCATGAAAGGCTGCGCATTGCCCGGAGGAGCGAGGAAGGCGACCCCACCGAGCCCGTTGCAAGGCAGATTGCGAACGAAGCAAGGCTCCTTTGCTTCGACGAACTGCACGTTACAAATCCCGCCGATGCAATGATACTCTCCCGCCTGTTCGGCAAGCTGCTCGAGCAGGATGTCAAGGTCGTCACGACTTCGAACCGCCCGCCCCGGGACCTCTACAAGGGAGGTCTGAATCGCGAATTGTTCATGCCGTTCATCGAATTGATCGAGAAGCGCATGCTCGTCTTGGAAATAGATGGGCCAACCGACTATCGGCTCGACCGATTGACGGGCGTAAAGGTTTGGCATGTTCCCAACGGTCACGAGGCGACGAGTGCATTGAGCCGCGCCTTCTTCCAGCTCACCGATTATCCCGTCGAAAATCGCTTGAAAGTCCCGGCAGAGGATATCGAACTTGGCGGCGGTCGCTCGCTTCATGTGCCCAAAAGCCTGAAGGGGGTCGCGGTATTTTCATTCAAGCGCCTGTGCGGTGAAGCTCGCGGCGCCGCGGACTATCTTGCGATTGCGCGTCGCTATCACACGGTCATTATTGTCGGGATCCCGGTGATGGGACCAAACATGCGCAACGAGGCCGCGCGCTTTGTAACCCTGATCGACGCGCTCTACGAACACCGGGTCAAGCTGCTTGCCGCAGCGGATGCTCAGCCTGAGAAGCTCTACCCCACGGGCGATGGCATCTTTGAGTTCGAGCGCACGGTCAGCCGTCTCGAAGAAATGCGGAGCGCCGAGTATCTGGCGCAAGGCCACGGCACGGTTTAGCTTCGTATCCTCTTTTGGGGGGAAGCCGGAATGATTGTCACGACCACCGAGAATGTTGCAGGCCACCGCACCGTCGAAGCGCTTGGCCAGGTGTTTGGCGTCGTGGTTCGCAGCCGAAGCATTGGCGGCAATTTTGTCGCCGCGCTTCGCTCGATCGGCGGGGGCGAGATCAAGGAATATACTGCGCTCGTCGAAGAGACGCGGCGCCACGCAATCGATCGTCTGGTGACCAATGCAACGGCGATGGGCGCTAATGCCGTCGTCATGATGCGGTTCGATTCGGGTGAAATCGGTCAGACAATGAGCGAAGTCGTCGCTTATGGGACAGCGGTGAGGGTCCAGGCCGAGTGAACGGGCCGCGCAAATGGGCTCTCGTGCTTGGCGTCCTCGTCGCCCTGTGCGGTCTTGTCCTTTTGCACTTTGCGGCTGGACCGATGGTCCTGATCCTGGGATTGCTCATGGCAATCACAGTGGCCCTCGAGCCAATTTACGGGCGCGCCAGCGGCACGCCGCGGGGACCGTTCTGGCGAGCCACCGGCGAGCGATTTGTCGATCCGCAAACGGAAAAACTCATCACCGTCTGGTACAACACCCGAACTGGCGAACGGCGTTACGTCGACGAAGCCGAGGGAAAGCCTCCGACTACTTGACGCGGTGCCGTTCAACAGTAGCGTTTCGCGACCAGATCCTGGGGAGCCTCACCACATGCATCATCTGATCGCCGCCGGCGCACTCGTCGCAATCGCATCAACCGCAAGCAGCGCGGCTATTCCCCAACTTACGCCGGCCGAGCGCCAGGCGACCCGCGCGATGTTCGAGCAGATTATCGACACACCGACCGTCATCGGGCGTCATAAAGTACCGCAGATGACGCAATATGTTGCCGATCAGTTCAAGGCTGGCGGCTTCCCGCCCGCCGACATTCACGTCATCCCCTATCATACCGGAAGCGCCACGACGGGCGATGATGATACCGCAGCATTGATCGTGCGCTGGCGCGCGCCTGGCACGCCAAAAGCCAAGCCCATCCTGCTGATGGGACATATGGATGTGGTCGAAGCCAAGCGCGAAGACTCGACTACGGATCCCTTCGTGATGACGGAGCGGGACGGCTATTATTATGGTCGGGGTGCCATCGATATGAAGGATGGGATCACGGCCATCACCCAGGCGATGATCAACCTGCGGAAAGAAGGGTTCACGCCAAAGCGCGACATCGTCGTGCTGTTCACGGGTGATGAAGAGACCAACGGCATCGGCGCGAAGAAGGCCGCAACGGAATGGCTCGATCTCCTTGGCCATCCCGAGTTCGGCCTGAACGCCGACGGCGGCGGCGGCGGGTTCAATGCCGACGGCAGCCCGGCCGGCTATTCGATCCAGACGGCCGAAAAAACATTCGCCGGCTATACGTTCACGGTGCGCAATCGCGGCGGGCATTCCTCCAAGCCGCGCAAGGACAATGCCATCTACAGCCTCGCACACGCACTCGATAAGCTCGAGGCCTATCGATTCACGCCAAAACTGAATGAGACCACGCGCGCCTACTTCACGGCGAAGGCGAAGATGGACAAAGGTCCACTTGGCGAGGCGATGCGGCGTTGGCTTGCCAACCCCAATGACGGCGAAGCCGCCGATTTCATCGAAGCAAGCGAGAGCGAAGTGGGATTGACCCGCACACGGTGCGTTCCCACCCGTCTCTTTGGCGGACATGCCGACAACGCGCTGCCCCAGCTTGCAACGGCAATGATCAATTGCCGCATTTTCCCGGGCGAGGACCCGAACGCGGTGAAAGCGGAGCTCGAAAGGCTTGTTGGCGATCCCACGGTCGTCGTCACGCGCAATGACGATTACGTCGCTTCCCTCGCTTCGCCGCTTCGGCCCGACGTCATGAATGCCTACACCCACGCGGTTCAGGGGCTCCATCCCGGAATGCCGGTGTTTCCAGAGATGTCGACCGGCGCAAGCGATGCACGCCCGTTCCGGGTCGCCGGTATTCCCGTCTATGGCGTCAGCGGCGCATGGGTTCAGGTGCCCACCGATTTTCGAGCGCATGGCAAGGATGAGCGCATTCCAATTCAGTCCTTGTATGACAATGTCGTCCACTGGCAGCGGATGCTGACTGACCTCGCCGGGAATTAGTTCTCACCGAACAAAGGATTGAATTGCATGCGCCGTATTCTTGCCGTCGCCCTGGTCTTATGTTCGAGCGTTGCCGCGGCCGCCGTGGACCCGCGAACCGTTCCGACGCAGCTCTCGCCGACGTGGCAGACAAAGACGCGCGAGCTGTTCAAGCAGGCGATCGAGATCCCATCAGTTCACAACCGCGGCGAAGTGCCCAAGGTAGCGCACCTTCTTGCCGACCAGTTTCGCGCCGCCGGAATTCCGGACTCCGACATTCATTTCATGCCCTACGAGGCCCTTCCGGGTGACCAGACGATGGCCTTAATCGTCCGCTGGCGCTCGCCACATCCTGCGAAAAAACCAATGCTGGTCCTGGGCCACATGGACGTGGTCGAAGCGAAGCGATCTGATTGGAAATACGACCCGTTCGTGTTCCGTGAGGAGGGCGGCTATTTCTATGGCCGCGGCACGAGCGATATGAAGAACGGTGATGTCGCGACCACGTTGGCCGCGGTCAAACTGATGAGCGAGGGCTTCCGCCCCGATCGCGACATCATTTTCTTCTACAGCGGCGACGAGGAAACGCGCGGCGTTGGAGCGACGCTTGGTGCGAGCAAGTGGCGAGACCTTACCGACGCTGAATTCGGACTCAATGCTGATGGCGCCTGTTCGTCGTACGATGAGCATTTCCGGCCGCTCGGTTGCGGAATCTCCATGGCCGAGAAGACCTTCCAGACCTATTTTCTGACCACCCGAAATTCCGGCGGCCACAGTTCGCGGCCGCGGCCGGACAATGCCATTTACGATCTCGCGGACGCTCTCGAGAAGCTGCGCAACCATCGCTTTCAGCCGATGCAGAACGACGTGACGCGCGCCTATTTCGAAGAGCGTGCACGCCAGGAAGGGAACAGCAAGCTCGGGGAGGAAATCCGTGAGTGGCTGGCAAACCCCAACGACGGAATCGCAGCGGATGCGATCGAAGCCAACCCGCTTGAAGTCGGGCTGACGCGGACCCGCTGCGTCGCAACAATGTTGAGCGGTGGCCACGCCGACAACGCCTTGCCGCAAAGCGCGACTGCGACCGTCAATTGCCGCATTTTTCCGGGCGTACAGCCAACTGCCGTTCAGGCGGAGCTGCAAGCGATGGTCGGCCCGAACGTCGAGGTGAAGCCGGATCCCAACTATATCGGCGAGCCGACACCGGCTTCACCGCTCCGCCCAGACGTCGTTAAGGCGGTCACCATGGCAATCCAGCATTTCCATGGGCCCGCAATGCATGTCTTCCCGGAGATGTCGACCGGCGCCAGCGACGGCAGCTTTTTCCGCGCCAAAGGCATACCCGTTTACGACGTCGACGGTAGCTGGGGAATTTCGCCGCTCGACGAGCGCGCGCACGGCCTCGACGAGCGAATCCCGGTCCGAGCGATGTACGACGATGTGCTCTACTGGGAGATGCTGATGAAATCGCTCGCGTCCTAGGCGGCCCCTTGCGCTGCTGACAGCACCTCTTCGGCGTGACGTGGCACCTTCACCTTGCGCCACGCCTTGAGGACGCGACCGTCGGCGCCGATCAAAAACGTTGCGCGCTCCATTCCCATGTATTTGCGCCCATACATCGACTTCTCGACCCAGGTACCGAAGGCCTCGGATATCTGACCATCCTCGTCGGAGACAAGGGGTACCGACAACGCGTATTTTCCGATGAACTTCTCGTGGCTCTTCATCGGATCGCGGGACACACCGATGACCTTCACACCGGCCTTCTCGTAGTCCGTACGAAGTGCCGTGAAATCCTGCGCTTCTCGGGTGCAGCCCGAAGTATCGTCCTTGGGATAGAAGTACAGCACGAGCGGCTGGCCCGGTGCCGCGAGATCGACCCGGCTTCCGTCGCTCGCCGTGAGCGTTATCGCTGGAGCCTTGTCGTTTTGGTTGATCATGATGATGCCCTCTGTCTGATGCTGTCCCACAATGCCGCGATCCTCTGCCGCGCTGCATCGTGCTCGGCAAGCAGCTCGGCCCAACTTCCCGCACCGCACGCCTGCGCGACGAGTTCCCAGGTTTCGGGTGTTGGCTTAACGTCACCAGGAGCAACCAGCCGCATCATCACCAACATGCGCGAGAGCAGCTTTAGCGCATCGACGATATCGACAGGAACCAGCGATTCCGCGGCAAGCTCTTCAAGCGCCAGTTCAAGGCGCGTGTTGAGCCCGACATGCTTCGTGAGCTGCAACACGTGAACCGAAAATTCGAGGTCGACCAGACCACCAGGTCCAAGCTTCACATCAAGCGCGCTGTGGGGCGGCTTGTGCCGTTCCATCTCCGCGCGCATCCGCGCCGCGTCCCCTGCGGTCTTGGCAAAGTCGCGCGGCATGGTGAGGATGTCGTGGATCATCGCGCGGACCTCATCGCAAGCCCCCGCCGATCCGAAAACCGGGCGAGCCCGGCACAGGGCCATATGCTCCCAGGTCCACGCTTCATCGCGCTGATAGCGCTCGAATGCTTCGAGCGACACCGTCAGCATTCCCTTGGCGCCTTCCGGACGCAGGCGAGCATCTACCTCGTAAAGTGGACCAGCGGCCGTCGGAACGCTGAGCGCCGCGGTCACGCGGCTCGACAGGCGATTGAAGTAATCGTTCGGCCCTAGCGGTTTGCGACCGCCCGATACGCCGCCTTGAGTCGCCGTATGCAGATAAATGACGTCGAGGTCGGACGCGTGCGTCAAGGAATGACCACCGAGCCTA
>DASZBO010000097.1:0-5377 GCA_035944075.1 Sphingomicrobium sp. | reverse complement strand
GGAGGAGAGAGCGGCTATATCGCGAACGATCCGCTCGATCCCAACGTCTACTATGCGGGCAGCTACGGCGGTGAGCTCAGCCGGTTTGATTATTCGAACGGACAGACTCGGGCGGTGAATATCGTCCCCGACAACCCCATGGGTTATTCGTCATCGAACATCCCCGAACGGTTTCAGTGGACCTACCCGATTATTTTCGATCCGCAGGACAAGAACACGCTGTACGCGGCATCGCAGCACGTCTGGAAAAGCAACAACGCGGGCCAGTCGTGGGAACGGATCAGCCCCGATCTCACACGCCATGATCCGGCGACACTCGCTGCCTCAGGAGGGCCGATCACTCTTGACCAGACGGGCGTTGAAACTTTTGGAACCATCTTCGCTCTCCAGCCCTCGCGTCTCGAACCGACGGTAATCTGGGCCGGCTCTGACGACGGCCTGGTCCATGTCACGCGCGACAACGGGCAAAGCTGGACCGATGTCACTCCCCGGTCATTCCCGAAATATCTCAAGATCACGACCATCGAGGACTCGCCGAGCCGGCCCGGGACGGCGTTCCTCGCGGGCAATCAGTATCTTCTTGACGATCTCCACCCGTATCTTTTCAAAACCAGCGACTACGGAAAACATTGGACGTCGATCGGCAAGGGCATCCCCGCCGACGAAGTGGTGCACAGCATCCGCGAAGATCCTGCCCGACGAGGACTGCTCTACCTAGGTACCGAGCGCGGTGTTTGGATCAGCTTCGATGATGGTCTTGGGTGGCAAAAGCTGCAGCGGAATCTTCCGGTGACCCAAGTCGCGGATCTCGCGGTTACGGATCACGACCTCGTGATCGCAACCCATGGTCGTTCGTTCTGGGTGCTCGACAATATCGACGTGCTGCGGCAACTCGACCACGGCAGCGGCAATCGCGCCTTGCAACTCTTCAGGCCGGCGCCCGCGACGCGCGGCGTCGATCCGGGCGTGATCATCGATTATTATCTACCCAAGAAGCCGACCAATCTGACGATTGATGTACTTGATTCGACCGGCAAGGTTATCCGTTCATTCGCGGGTGCTGCGGACATCAAGAAAGACAGCGAGGACTCTGTCGACGATGACGATTTCGGGCCCAAACCGGCGCCCAAGCCGACCATCAAGCCGGGCCTCAATCGCTACACCTGGGACATGCACTATCCCGGCTTCACCGAGTTTAAAGGGATGATCTTCTGGGCGGCACGTAATCGAGGTCCGCTTGCTCTTCCTGGCCAGTATCAAGTGCGCCTCACCGTTGACGGTCAGGCCCAAGTCGTACCGGTCGAGATCCGGCTTGATCCGCGCGTGAAGGGCGTGACCCAAGCGGATCTTCAGAAACGCTTCGCTCTCGCCACTGAAATCGAAGCGAAAGTGAGCCAAGCCAACGAGACGGTGCTGCTTATTCGCGGAATCCGAACGCAAATCGATGCGATCCTTAAGCGGACCGGCGATCTGGATATTCGACGCTCGAGCCAAGGATTGCAGCAGAAGCTCGACGCCATCGAGGGTCATATTTACCAGACCCAGCTTCGAAGCTCGCAGGACCCGCTCAACTATCCGATCATGCTCAACAACAAGCTCGCAGCACTTGCAGGCGTGGTGGAAAGCGGCGAGTCAGCGCCGACCGAACAGTCCTATGCCGTTTTTGCCGACCTCTCGAAGCGCCTCGAAACTGAGCTCGAGTCCGTCAATCGGTTGCTCGCGGCTGAACTCCCGCCGATCAATGCAAAACTTGCAGCGGCTCACCTGCCGTCGATCGAGCGGCGGCCAGAGGCTGCTGTCGAGCCCGGCACCGCGACCGCAAGCGATGTAGAAGCGGATGACGACTGAAGGGGTGGCGATTGGCTCCAGCCTTCGCTAGCGGCAGTCTCATGAGCAAAGTCCCCGTCCTCGTTACCGGCGGTGCCGGCTACATTGGCAGCCATGCTGTCCTCGCGCTCAAGGACGCCGGTTGGCAGGTCGCCGTGATCGATGACCTGTCCAACGGCTCGCGGGAAGTCGTTCCTGAAGGCGTTCCCTTCTTCCAGGGTTCGATCGCGGAACGCGCGCTCGTCGACAACATTATCGACGACCTCAAAATCGGCGCGATCATGCACTTTGCAGGGTCGATCGTCGTTCCGGAGTCCGTCGAAAACCCGCTTAAATATTATGCCAACAACACGCTGGCGTCGCACAACCTCATAAGCGCGGCCGTGGAAGGTGGCGTCAAGCACATCCTCTTCTCTTCGACGGCAGCAGTCTACGGGATTCCCTCCCGGGTGCCGATTGTGGAAGACGATCCCAAGCATCCGATCAATCCCTATGGCGCATCGAAACTTATGACCGAGCAGATGCTTGCCGACGCATCTGCAGCGCATCCTTTCAATTACGGCGCGCTTCGCTATTTCAATGTTGCCGGCGCAGATCCGGAGGGCCGGACGGGCCAGATCGGCAAAGGCTCAACCCATCTCATCAAGGTCGCCGCTGAAGCTGCCGTTGGAAAGCGCGCGCATGTCGCGGTTTACGGCACGGATTATCCTACTCCTGACGGAACCTGCATTCGCGACTATATCCACGTCAGCGATCTTGCCGCCGCGCATGTCGCGGCGCTCGACTGGCTTACGCAGCATCCGCGCGAGAACCGCGTCATGAACTGCGGATACGGCAAAGGGCTCTCGGTGCTCGAGGTGCTCGATGCCGTCGATCGTCACACTAACCGACCAATTAAGCGTATTCTCGAGGGACGGCGCGCAGGGGATCCGCCCGAACTCGTTGCCGGCAACGAGAAGCTCCTTGACACCCTTCGCTGGCAGCCGTCCTACGCGGACATCGATCGCATTGTCGCGGATGCCCTTGCTTGGGAGCGCAAGCTGGTGGAGCGCGCCGCCGCCAAGGGCTAGTTTTCCGACATCAAGCCCGCGCAAACTGACGAGAACACTGGTGATGGCCGGCCATCGCCAGGCGGGCAGCAAGCCGCCGGATCTTCTCGAGATGATTTTCCGCAGCCGAGTTCGCAAGTCCGATCAGAGGATTAGTAATCGGCATGGTCGCATTACTGTCCTACGCAATTGGTCCATCACGACTCCCAACGGCTGCTCCTTGACTTCCCCGAGCCCTCTCTCTAGGTGAGCGGCCGGTCCTCGGACCTTTCCGACAATCCTAAGAACGAGACACGAGCAGGCGCCCGGCCATGAAGATTCGCAATTCTCTAAAGTCGCTAAAAGCGCGCCATCGGGACTGCCGCGTCATTCGCCGGCGCGGCCGGACTTACGTCATCAACAAGACGAACCGCCGCTTCAAGGCTCGCCAGGGCTAGTCACCCTTTGGTGACTCCGGCGCTCGCGCTGGCGCCCAGACCATTGCGATTCGATCTCTTGCACCCAACATGGCGGATTCATTCTGCCGTCGCGCGAGGAGATCGACGATGAAGCGGACCCCTATTCGGGCCCTTGTCATTGCTGGATGCGTCTCGGCGGCAACGATCGGCCTCGCCGCTGGTGCGCAGGTGCCCGCCCCGCCACAAACGCCGCGCAACTGGAGCTACGAGGTCGACAAAAGCGGTAATCGCATCGCGCGGGTCAATAGGCTCGTTAAGGCTGACGGCAGCTGGCGCGAGGAGGTCCGGCAGGGCAATTGCATGACGATCAAAGAGCGCTCGGCGACCGGCGAATATAAGGAAACGCGCCAGTGCAATCCGGCAACGCCCAGGTGAGGGCTACTTCACCGCGGTGAACTTGCCCTTCGGTCGCTCGACGATCTTGCAATCCGGCAATCCCGTTCCAGGAATGTCCTTGCAATCCCGGACCTGGGCGCTTCCGTCGGGTCCGGCAAATATCGCCCAATCCCTCGGCGATCCCCGTTCATAGACGCAGTGGGCCGTCCACATATCGAGATTCTTGTAGGCTCCGACAAAGCCTGCGTCCGTGACCTGCTTGCAGGTATAGCCCGCGTCGTAGATTGCCCGCTTTAGTCCAATGGCAAGATTGAAGGCGTCGAGCTTGTGGAGCTGGACCTGCTCATTCGACTGAACTTTGATTACCGGCTGGTTGCTTGCCTGCTGCTGCGAGCTGTCCGTACACGCCGTAGCGAACACGATCAGTACGATTGGCAAAAGTCGGGACATCGATCCTCCTCCGATCACGCATAACGAATACGCACGCGTCCGGCTGCAGCCTTCGCGCGATCGATCGCATCTTCAGTGCTGTCGCTCCGCGCCAGCGCCACGCCCATCCGGCGATTCTTAAGCGTCGTTGGCTTAGCGAAGAGGCGCAGGTCCACTGGGCTACGCGGCCCGCCAACAGCAAGTGCTTCGGCAATCCCGTCGAACGTGAAATTGGCGCTCTCTTCCGTCGCAATAATAACGGCAGATGCGGATGGTCCCGCAAGCTCGATGGACGGGATTGGCAGTCCGAGCACCGCTCGCAGGTGAAGCTCGAACTCATTGGGAAACTGGGAAATGAGAGTCACCATCCCCGTGTCATGGGGCCGGGGTGATAACTCAGAGAATATCGCTTGATCGCCGCGAACGAAGAATTCCACTCCGAACATACCCCATCCGCCAAGGGCTTCGACGACTTTTCGCGATTGAAAGCGCGCCGATTGGAGAGCCTCGCGGGGGATTGCGGCCGGCTGCCAGCTCTCGCGATAGTCTCCCAATTCCTGACGGTGACCGATCGGAGGACAGAAGATGATGCCGTCCTTCGTCGCCACCGTGAGCAGGGTGATTTCGCTATCAAAGGTGATGAACTCCTCGAGGATCACCCGCGGGCGATCTCCGCGCATGTTGGCAACCGCATAATCCCAGGCTGCGGCAACGTCGTTGAGATTCCTAGCCGTGCTCTGTCCCTTGCCCGAGCTCGACATGACCGGTTTGACGAGGCAGGGGAACCCAACTTCCTGCGCGGCCGCTATCGCTTGCTCGCGGGTTTCCGCAAAGCGGTAGTTCGATGTGAGAAGGCCGAGTTCCCTTGATGCGAGGTCGCGAATCCCATCGCGGTTCATCGTGAGCTGCACGGCTTTGGCGGAGGGCGCGACGCGCCAACCCTCATCTTCGAGCTTGGCCAGCATCGCCGTGTCGATCGCTTCGATTTCGGGGACGATGATATCGGGCCTGTGTCGCTCGACTGCCGCTCTCAATGCAGCTCCGTCGAGCATCGGGAAAACTTCGAATTCGTCGGCAAGCTGCATGGCCGGCGCGTGCGCATAACGATCGCAGGCGATGATTCGGCAGCCGAGCCGCTTGGCGGCGATCGCGAATTCGCGACCCAGTTCGCCCGATCCGAGCAGCATCAAAGTGGCTAAGTACATGGCTCCGCGATAGCGGTGCGCTTAATGTCCGGCTAGACCGGTGGGAGAGGGGGAGGAAACATGCGTTTAATCT
>DASZBO010000096.1:0-4499 GCA_035944075.1 Sphingomicrobium sp. | reverse complement strand
TGGCGTTGGCAAAGGTACCAACCGAAACTTCGTACTCATTGCGGGTATCGATGACGATCGTATCCGGGTCCGAGATCAACGCATTCCATTCCTGCGCGTCGACGTAAGTTCCAGCGCTTGCCAACGGATCCACACCTGGCTCGCCCATGGTTACGATCTCGCGTTTGACGCGTACTTTCAATCGGTGGAAAGGCAGTGCAGCCGCACTCGACAGCTTCACCTCAAGGTCTGAGCAGCCCGGGAGCCCGCGAATATGCTCCAGCACGGCGGCGATCCCCGCGTGAGGTCCCGCGATTGTGCCGTTGATTCCCTCGGGGGCAAGCAACAGGGTGCCCCGGATACCCTGCTCGCGGGCAATCTTTTCAAGAGGCGCGCGCATGCCATTGCAATCGGTAAAGCGGGCAAAACGATACAAAGCTGCGATGCTGACGGGCTCAGACGATTGAGGAAGGCGATGGCTCATGCCAGTCTCCATAATCTGGTCCGTGAGGCTCGTCAGCATAGGTACCTGTATTTACTCGGTTTCCGCGATGATCCCGACGTGGGCGGAGCGCACGACTATCTCGCCAAGAGACCCGTTTCGGCATCACGGAAGCTCACCAACAAACGGCGACGCTCGTCCCAAAGCGCCAGCCGCCAACAACCCACGCTCTCGCGCAACGTTACTACGCGGGTAACTTGGTCGAGCTCAGGAGCAGCATTAAGGCAGGCCTGAAGCTGATAGTTGGGAACCCGGCTGCTCAAGTGGTGCACGTGGTGCAGACCGATATTTCCTGAAAACCACTGCAGGATCGGCGGAAGCTTAAAATAGGAGCTCCCGCTCAGGGCGGCCCCGTGGAAGTTCCAATCTCCGTCCCGTTCCCAATGGGTGCTGTCGAACTGGTGCTGCACGTAGAAGAGCCAGTTCCCGATCCACGAGGCAATGACCATCACCGGGAGGTAAGTTACGAGGACAAGGTGAACGCC
Source organism: Sphingomicrobium sp. (assembly GCA_035944075.1). Lineage (GTDB taxonomy): Bacteria > Pseudomonadota > Alphaproteobacteria > Sphingomonadales > Sphingomonadaceae > Sphingomicrobium. Next base: position 3,533 of record DASZBO010000096.1, on the reverse strand, counting down.
GAATGCGACGCAGGAAACACCGAATGCGATGAGGAGCGCGAGGTTTAGCGCAAGGATGCTCCGGCGCGAGTCAGCGTTTTGGAATGCTCGACCAAGAGGCAGCCTTTGCAGCACAATAAAATTCGTTGGAGCACCAAGACCGACCATCACAAACGGATTACGGTAGAGGCGATAAGCGAGCCTCTTCAGTGGCGGGGCGGCTTGGTATTCTGTTACAGTCCACGTTTCCACATCTCCGCGCCCTCGCCGGTCAAGGTTGCCGGTGGAAGCATGATGTGCGGCATGCCCCTGGCTCCAACTCCCGTATGGAGTGAGCGTCAGAACTGAGAGCGCGCGCCCGAGCAAATCATTGGCGGAGCGGGACTTGAAAAAGGATCCGTGACCGCAATCGTGCTGAATGATGAAAAGGCGCACGAGCAACCCGGCTGCCACGACCGCCACCAGTATCATCAGCGGATAGGATCGGTGCGAGAGCGCCCCCATGGCCGTTAGCAAGGCGAAGAAGGCGGTGCCGGTCGTGACGAGCTGGAGAATGCTTCGCCTGGTGTCCGCGCGATAAGCTTTGAACCGCCCCGCGAGGACCGGTCCGAGAGCATCCGCACTTGTCAGCACTTTGGCGGCAGCTTGCGCCTCTGGAATTTCGTTAGGGAGCAATCTGCACGCCTACTTTCGGCAAAAGTGAGCGCACATAATCGGTGCGCGTTCCCATCGTAACGGGTGAAGCTTGATGGCCCTCGTCGACTCTTCTTCGAGAAGAGGGCTATCAAACGGCCTACCCGCAGCTTGTCAAACTGACCAGACCAGAACTTACTTTGAGTGTCCTTTTTGTCGGAGGCGAATGTTCAAGCCTATCGGGACGAACGGCGGCTTTTGACAGCAACCCACCTGACGCGCATGGGGGTCCTTGGCAATTTGAAGAACTCGATGGTTCGATCCTTCTCACCAACTCGCCCTCGAGCTAATCTGCCCGCGAATTGTCGTCTGCGCTTGGCAGTACGGATTTTTCTTTAGCCGGCTCCGATCCTCCAAACGGGAGTGTCAGCGCTAGGGATATCCTCCGACCGCCATTTCGACGAACGATAGTTTCCTGAAGATTTAACGCTGTGAGAAAGATCCTGTCACGCCGAGAATCGAAGAGATCCGAGACAGCGAGCGTCGCCGCCATGTGGTTCGGGAAGTCATGGCGAATACCGATGTCCGTAACGAAGGACGAAAGCCGATAGCCCTGGGCTGTCAGTCTCTTCCCACGATAGTTGGCGTTGACCTGGAGCAGATCGCGCTTCGTTAAATTGACGTCGAGACCTGCCTTCGCGTCGGCGACTACGTCGGCTCGCTCCTGCAGGTATCCAAGGTTCGAAGCGTTGATTTCGTCCCGATAGAGGCTTCCGCTCAACCGGTAAGCGACAGCTCGTGAGAGCTTTCCCTGAGCGGACGCCTCGGCGCCGAGCGCGGTGCTGCTGCCAAGATTTTCGTGAGTGGTCAGGATTACCGTTGGCGAAATCAGCCGGCTTATCACGGTAAATTCGTTCGCGGTTCGCCTAAGGAAGGCAGTTACGTTGACAGAGCCGAGCTTTGATGCGCGCTCATACGAGGCTTCCACGGCGTCGATCTGCTCGGGCTTGAGATTGGGATTGCCGGTCCGCTCGCTCAGCGGATCAGAAAATACCGGATAGGGGTTGAGATCCTCAGGGTCAGGACGGACGGTTCGGCGGCTATAGCCAAGGCGCAGCTTCTCGCGGTCGGCGATATCGAATTCCAGATGGGCTGACGGATACGCTCTAAGATAGCTCGAGTGGTGCCGAAGTCTTACGTCGATCTCGTTCGTGGCAATCGTTGTCGCTTCCAGCCTCAGCCCTGCAGTCATCGCAAGCTTCGTGCCGAACGAGCCGTCGTAGTTGACGTATCCAGCATCGACGATCTGTCGATAATGGAACCTATTGCTTCTGGTAGGGTCGATTGTCGTCGCCAATGTCACCGGGTCGATGAATATGCCTCTGTTCAGATAATCGTCGTCGTCCTTCTCGCGGTCGTAACCGGCGAGCAGTGTTCCTTTGCCAATGGGGCGGGCATATTCCGCCGTAACCTCTCTTTGGAGCTCGTCCGATCTTGGAAACTGCTCGTCAATTTCCTGCACACCGGCAGGAATGTCATAGAAGCTGTGGAAGAGTCTGTTCTCGTTTTCGACCGATTCTCCCCTGCGCAGCGTTAACGTGAATTGATGGTCCTTGGCAGCAAACTGGTGCCGATAGGATGCTGAGGCATCACTATCGACCTCGTCTTCATGGCCCGTGGCGTACCGGCGGTATTCGGTAGTCGGCAATCCTGCCGCATCTTCAACGATGGTCGTTTGATCAAGGCGAGGTGTGCCGGTGCGACGTGTGTAACTGCCGTGTGCGCTCAAGCGATCCCGCGAGGTCGCATCATAATCGATCGTCCCGGCAACTGTTCGCGCGAGGCGGGGGCCGCTGAAAAGAGCATCTTGCTCGACCGATGTCGGTTGGCCCGAAGGATCGAGCTCCAGACGATGATCGGATGAGGGCCGCCAACGCACGTCGCGCCTGAGGCCGATATTACCGGAAACTGTCCAACGGCCGGTGTGGCCGGTTCCGGTTCCATCAAGAGCGAAACTGCCGTCCGTGCCGGCGCTGGCGTGGACATTCCCACTCGCTCCCGCGGAAGGATTTCGCTTTGTTACGATATTGATGATGCCGCCAGACGCGTCGGCCTTGTATTGCGCCCCCGGGGTCGTGATCACCTCGATATGATCGATTGATGATGCGGACAGCTGTTCAAGCGCATCGGCTCTCGTCGCTGAAGACATCGTCGTCGAAGGCTTGCCGTCGATAAGAATCTGGACGTTGGTGTCGCCTCTGACGCTAACCCCGCCCTGGGCATCGACGTCGACCGAGGGAATGTTCTTCAAGACATCGGCGGCGGAGCCGGATCCTGACTGGAGGTCCTTGGAGACGTTGTAGACTTTTCGATCGATCAGGTTCTGGGTGTAGGGCCGCGTTCCCGTGACCACGATCGCACCAGGTCGCACGGATTGTTGCGACTTTGACGTCGAAGGCGCGATGTCCTGTGCCAGTGCAATCGACGGCAAAAAACCAACCAAGGCGATGGCGGTCGATCGGCGGAGAAACAATAAGCGAAATAACTCCGCCCGCCGCCAGGGCGAAGATTGAAGATTCAACAACATTCAATTTTCCAAAAACGCTCTCGGCGCTCCCCTAACACTGCACTTCCCGAAGGCCGAGTTGAAGTTTATCCATGTTTGAACTCTCTCGATCGCCTTAAGCCTGAGACGAGATTTCTCGCTTGGAGGTCGCTCGAAGGCCAAAGGGACAGATCCGAAACGGAAACGGCAATGTCCACTTAACGGCGTCGATAAAATCGCCATCGCGAGTGCCCGCAGCACCCCGCCCGCTCGAGCCCCGTTAGCGGTAGTAGCACCGCTGCGGCGCGGTAACGGTGCGGTCGATCGCTCTGCCGGCAAGCGCGCCGCCAACGGCCCCCAGGGCAGTTCCAAGGAC
>DASZBO010000095.1:0-7681 GCA_035944075.1 Sphingomicrobium sp. | reverse complement strand
ATGCGGACAGCAACAGCAGCGCCGAACCGATGATCAGGGCTGTAAGAGCCACGTTCAGCTCGACGGCCCCGAACTGCCGAAACAGCTCGTCCAAGGCGTAGAGAACGTAGGCGAGCGCCGAAACCAGGAGTGCACGGCGGTCGACCGCGAGCGCCGTAATTCCCAGCGCCACGTAGAGCAGCACGACCGCGAGACCTTCAGCGACACTGATGTGCCCGCTGGTAAGTCCCAGCAACGTGAAGATCGGGTGGACGATCATCGGCGCCGCGAGAAGATGAAGCCAGAAGGCGACGTCGGAACGGCGCGTGAGGCGCGAACGGTCCGATGCGTCCCACCACATGGCGAATAGAAACATCCCGATCCCAAGGAACAACACGAGCGCAAGGATCACGTTTCGGGCTTTCTGAGCATCGGGGCCGAGGCCCGCAAGCACCAGGCCAACGACGATACCGGCCGCAGCCGCCCCGCCGGCGGCAACGGTAATCGGCACGTGAAACCGCCGCCAATGAAGCCAGGCTCCGCCGCCGGCGATCGCTGCTGAGGCCGCAGCGATAACTCCGGTCAGCGCATTGTTGCCCTCCACATTCGGAGGACCCGCGATCAGGATCAGCGCGAACATTGCGGTTGCGAACACGCCTCCGACGAATGCCAGAAGCAGGAGGATCGATGGGAGCGCCATTCGGCGCCTCGCTGTAAAGTAAAGCGCTAAGCACCATGCGGTCGCAGCAACCGCTAGCGGCGCCAGGAAGGAGGGACCGCGCGCGTCGATAACGAGCCCTGCGGACGCTCCGATGCTCTGGCCGATCCATCCAACGGCAAACAGCAGGATTGCCGATGCGATCGCGACAAAAATATCGTTGAACCCGGTGATCAGCCGGAATTGTTCTTCATCCGGAATCGCCGTTGCCCGTTGCCGTTCGATGTGCACTCGAAGCGCGTTTGCCGCGTCTTCCGTGATCACGCCCGACGCAACGGCGTCGTCCAGCTCTTGCTGACTGTACATGACTGCCCTCCTGTTACCGGGGCCAGCATGCTCCCACTGTATTATAGTGTCAATACACTAAGTCGCGGCGAGGAGCGGCCTCAGTCGCGCTTTGACCGCGGCGATCATCTCGCTCCTGGTGGTCGTTGGAAGTGCGAGCTTGTCGGTGATCCCCATTCGCCCCAGCTCGTCCCAGAAGAAACGGAGATCCTGCGGATAGACGCGGCTCCCGGGGCGTAGCCAGTCGTGCAAGGCAAAAATCACCCGCCCCGGTCGGGATAGAGCGATCGGAATCAGCGCTAGCGGTTTCCGGGTCCAAATCGCGTCCGAGACCATCGATACACTGTCCGCCGTGACCCGGATCGAATCGGCGATGAGCAGCAGGATTGGATAGGTGGGGGGCTGTCCGGGCTCTGCAAGCAGGGTGCTCACCCCCGACTTGCTGAGGACGGACGCAAGTTCCTTCCGAAGCGGACCGGGTGTTCGCGGACTGGTGGTAACCAAGACGGAGCCGCCGTCCGCTGACGCTTCCATGAGCATTGCGTCTAGCGTTTGGAGGAGTTTCTCCCGGTCGAGATTCCAGAAGAGGGTGGGGCCGCCCACGATCAACAAGCGCTTAGGGGAGGGCAGGCTTTCCAGCTTGGCGATGCTTCCTTCATCGTTCCGGTCGGTAACGGTTCTTGTCAGGGCGTAGGGGATGCGCAGCACGTTGGGATGATCACCGATCGCATATTGCGGCGTTGTGATCACCAGGTCGAACTCGGCTGGCGAAACCCTTGGAAAGCCGAGGTGTATGGAACGCATTTGACCGCCAGAGCGGAGACGGAGCGCACGAACTACGGCGACGCTTCGATGTCCCGTCGAGATCGTAAGATCTGGCGGCGGATCCTGCATCAGCGACTCTCGGGAGGCGAGCCTGAGGCTTGCGAGCGAGCTTCCAAGGAGACGCGGTCCAAGCGCCTGCAGGGCATTATAGTGAAGGGGTTTTGCCGTGAACGGGGATCCGAGGGCCTCGGCGAGCGCAATAACCTGGTCGTTGTCGCCGGCACGAGCACCGAGAAGCGCCCAGACGCGGTGCGTACTTTTATCGGCGTGGTTCGTCAGCTTTATTCCTCTCAAACTGATGGCTCAGGGCCGAGCTACGAGTGAACGGGCTGCCAGTCAGCCGTCACGCTCGCTCGCCTTGAATAGTTACGCTGGTCGAGCCACCAGCAGCTGAACATTGCGATGGCGTAGAGTAGGCGTCCATGATTGGCTTGTCCGCGGCGGTGCTCATCGAACAATCGATCGACTTCGCGAGCGTCGAGGTAGCCTGCCTCCGCGGCACCGGAAGTCTTCCACGCTTCCTGAGCAAAATCGCTGAAGCCGCCCGTGAACCAGTCGGCGAGCGGCATTTGAAAGCCAAGCTTGCGGCCTTTGAGAATTTCGGCCGGAAGCCATGGCTTCACCGCTTCGCGAAGTACAAATTTGCCGACGCCGCGGCGCAGCTTCAGCCCCGTCGGAATGGTAAGGGCCCAGTCAACGAAACGATGCGAAAGAAAGGGAACGCGCGCCTCGAGCGAGTGAGCCATCGAGGCGCGGTCGAGGCGTTGCAGTAGGGAGGCCGGCATGTGAACCGTAAGGTCGCCCATCATGAATTGTTCGAGTGACGAATAGCGCGCCTCCTCGGATCTGCTGAAATAGTCCCGGACGCGATTGGAATATGTCCAGTTCGAATCATGGCGCATCCAGAATTCGCGTGCGTACAACCGCGCCCGAATTGCCGGCGAGGTAATGGATACCGCAGCGAAAAAGCGTTCGAATCCATTGTCGAGCGATGCGCCGTCTCGGAAACGGATTGCATAATCGCGAACATAGTTGAGCTTGCGCGCGCCAAGGTCAGGTATGCGGTCAAAAAAGCCAAGGCCGAGCGCTCTAACGATGGGCGAAAACCGCCGCATCCGTTCCGCCCAGCGCTGCCGATTGTAGCCGAGGAACAGTTCATCGCCCCCTTCACCGCAAAGCACGACCTTCACGTGCTGCGCCGCTGTTCGCGACAAATACCAGAGGGGGATTGCCGAGTTTGCCGCGGAGGGCTCGTCAAACGCCCGCTGGACTTGAGGTAGCACCTCGGCGGCCGTTTGCGGCTCGATCGGAAGAACGATGTGCTCTGAGCCAAGGTGCCGGGCGACGGCCTGCGCTGCAGACGTTTCGTCGATGTTCGAGCCGGGAAATCCTGCGGTGAAGAGCTTGATCGCCTGCGCGCCCGAACGAGTCATGCCGGCGGCCACAGCGCTGGAATCGATGCCACCAGACAGGAAGGCGCCGACCGGCACGTCAGCGATCATGTGGCGGCGGACCGTCGCCAGCACCTGTTCGCGCGTTTCGTCGATCCAATCGGCGTCGGTGCGGCCTTCAACAGTGCGGATGCGTGCCTTCCAGAAGCACTGAAGTCGCGAGGGGCCGGCGGGGCCAAGGAGAAGTACATGGCCCGGCGGGACCGCGCGAACCTGCCGGAAGATACTGCGTGGACCAAGAACATGGCCGAAGCAGAAGAAGTCATGAACACCGGCCTCGTCCACGTCGAACACATATTCGGAAATTTCGCGAAGTGCCGGGATCTCCGATCCAAATGCCAGGCCGCCGTGCTGCTCGGTGACGAAAAGCGGCTTGATGCCAAGCGGATCGCGGGCGAGGCGAAGGGTCCGGGTCGCCGAATCCCAGATTGCAGCGGCATACATTCCCTCGGCGTGGAGCCACGCGTCATCGCCCCATTTTACGAAGCAGGCGAGGAGGGTCTCGACGTCGCTGTGGGTCTTGAAGGCGTATGCGCTGCCAATCTCCCGGCGAAGGTCGAGATGGTTCACGATTTCGCCATTGCAGACGATTGCGAAGCGGCCGTCGGGGCTGAAGATCGGCTGGTGTCCGCCGGCGAGGTCGATGATGCTGAGACGGCGCATTCCAAAGCCAAAGTCATGATCGACATGGACGCCCTGATCATCAGGGCCGCGGTGGATAATTGGGCGGCATTGGGCAGTAATGTCGTGCTTTTCGACGGGGCGGCCGCCCCTTCTGTACCAGCCAGCGATTCCGCACATATTGTTGGAAAATGCCCTTTCGCGAGCTACCTGCCTCGCGATTGCGAAGCACTGCCCATCGGCAATTAGGAAGTTTTGACGAGTGCCGCCACTTTAGGGTCGCGCGGGCGCGGTGAAAACTGCATCGATCGCGAGTCCGAGACGCCCACTCGACCAAGTGCCTGATTGCCAATGTCGGCGCATGGCGCATGCCGAGCTGTCGCCGAGCCTTCTTCAAGTCGCAAGTCGGCCGCCGTGAAGGGACTGCATTACAGTTGGGAAGCATGCACGGAACGTTTCATCTTAGCCGGTGAGGCGACGGAACCGCTGAGCGAGGCGCTCAGGAACGCTTGCCAAGCGCCCTTGGACACGACAGCTTCGTCCATTCAGGAGGGGAGCCCCGTTATGTTTCGATGTGTTGCGCTCGCGTTTTTGTTCGTCGGCGTTTCCGCTTCGGCTCAACCGATCGCGGCGTCGATCGACCAGCTTGCCGCCACTCCGCTGGTGACCGTGGAGATCTCCGAGCAATTGCGTGCTCCGCCTGACGAAGCAACGTTGACCGCAGGTACCGAGTCGCGCGCTCCGACGGCAGCGGCGGCGCTTGCTGCAAACAAAGTGAAGACCGAGCAATTGCTTGCGGGGATCAAGTCTGCGGGAATTGCCGGAAAGGATATCCAAACAGAGGGGGTTTCGGTCGCCGCGGATTATGAGTTCGAGACCGTGAATGGGCGTGGGACGCAGCATCTTGTCGGCTATGCTGCGCGCAATACCGTGCGCATCAAGACCCGACAGATCGAGCGACTCGTGAGCTTGCTCGACACGCTGACAGCAGCAGGCGCTACCAATATCTATGGTCCAAGCTTCACTATTGCCGATCCGGCGCCGCTACGCGCCGAGGCGCGCAAGCGGGCCATGGCCCGGGGCGCGGTCGAGGCGAGTGAATATGCGCGCAATGCCGGTTTCCGGGACGTCCAGCTGCTGTCGGTCCAGGAGGGCGTTTCGTATCGCGCAACGGATATCGTGGTGAACGCTAGAGGTCTGCCAGCAGTCATCGCCGCGCCGGCTCCGCCACCTCCGCCACCCGGTGGCGGAATAGAGCCTGGTCAGATCGAGACGGGCGTGACCTTGACGCTCAACTACCGAATGGTTCGGTAATCGCGCAGAACCCGCCTTAGAGACAGGCTTCGAGGTACGGTTGGTCAAACCCGAACTGCTTCGCCTTGTCGAGGGTATAGGGGCGAAGGCCCATCGAACGATATTCGCCGATGATTTTGCCGTCGGCAGTTTCGTCCAGATATTCGAACTTGAACAGCTCCTGCGTGACGATGACGTCGCCTTCCATTCCGATGACCTCGGTAATGTTCGTGGTTCGACGCGATCCGTCCCGCAGGCGCTTCACCTGCACGATGAGGTCAACCGAGTCGGCGATCTGTCGGCTGATCGCTTCCTTGGGAACCTTGATGTCCGACATCATCACCATGTTCTCCATACGCGCGAGACACTCGCGCGGGGAGTTAGAGTGAAGCGTGGCCATCGACCCGTCGTGGCCAGTGTTCATGGCGGCGAGGAGGTCGAAGCATTCCGGTCCGCGGATTTCGCCCAGGATGATTCGATCCGGGCGCATACGAAGGGCGTTGATGACGAGGTCACGAATGGTGATCGCGCCCTGGCCCTCAAGGTTCGGGGGCCGTGTTTCGAGCGGTAGCCAGTGCGGCTGCTGCAAGCGAAGCTCGGCGGCGTCTTCGATCGTGATGACGCGTTCGCCGGGATCGATCATCTTCGACAAGGCGTTCAACATTGTCGTCTTACCCGAACCGGTACCGCCGGAAATGACGACGTTCATCCGGCTAGCGCCCGCGATCTTGAGCACGGTCGCCATTTTCTCCGACATCGAACCAAATCCCCGCATCATGTCGAGCGTGATCGGCTTCTCGGAGAATTTACGAATTGAAATGGCCGTTCCGCGCAGTGACAGCGGCGGGATGATGACGTTGACGCGGCTTCCGTCCTGGAGGCGCGCGTCGCAAAGCGGCGAGGTCTGGTCGATCCGGCGCCCGACCTTGTTGACGATGCGCTGGGCGATCTGGAACAGGTGCTCCTCGTCGCGAAACTGGATCGTGGCGATCTCAAGCTTGCCTTTGCGCTCGACATAGGTCTGCTCGGGACCGTTCACCATGATATCGCTGACGGCGGGATCCGCTAGCAGTTCCTCGAGCGGCCCGAGACCCAGCAATTCATCGACGAGCACCTTCTCGAGGGCGAATTGCTCGCGGCGGTTGAGCGTGATCTTGAGCTCGGCAAGGACCTCCGAGATGATTGGCCGGAATTCCTCGGCGAGTTCGTCCTTGTTGAGGGTGGCGGCTGCTTCCGGATCGACGCGCTCGAGCAGGCGCGGGAGCACCTGTTCCTTGATCCGGTGGACCGACGCTTCGAAGCCCTCGGCTTTGCTGCTCGCGGCCTCGCCGCTCGCATTCTGACGGGCCGTGAGCCGATCCATCGCGGCGCCGATGCCACCGGCGCGTGTGCCCCCGGCCGGTTCGCCAGCAGCCGACTCGTCGACCTGTTCAAGCTCATCGATCGGCGGGAATTGTTCCCCACCGGCCTGAGCAGCGCTCACCGGGCCGCCCTTCATTGGCTTGGCGACGCCGAAACTCGGTCGTCCACCACCCATGCCACTACGCTTCCCGAATGCGCTCATGCCGGTTCTGTCACCCGCTAAACTGGAATTTCCGCCGAACGATTAACAACAGATGCCTAAGGAAAGACTAACCTTCCTGCCCGGCGCGCAATCGAAACGCCGCTGCGGCACGCAAAAGAAGTGCGGAAGGATCTCGGGTCGATGGACGGCAGAATCGCGGCGAATTGTAAGCGTTCAAGGAAGAAACGAACGAGGGATGCCCGTTGGTGCGACGAAATTACGGAGATCATGACCCGGGAAATAGAGGGCCAGAGGTAGCTGCGCGAAGGCCGCCATCGCAAGAGGACCCCGCCGTGCTCTTATGATGCCGCGGAATGGGCCCGTCAGGGTAGGCCGGCGCTTTCGGCGAGGATCGTAAGGCCGCGATCGCTAACTTCGGCGAAGCCTCCGCTCACCGGGATACGCTCCGGCTGCGCCCCGTGGCTTCGATAGACGGCAATGTCCCCGTTCTTGAGGGTGGTCATATAGGGGGCGTGACCAGCCATGATGCCGCTCTCACCCTCGGTGCCCGGCACGACGACCATGTAAAAGTTACCCGACATCACCAGGCGCTCGGGAGTTACGAGCTCGAAATGGAGATCGGCCATCACTTACTCCTTTCGATTGCTTGGTCGAATGCCTGGGTGGCGCGATCAAACTTGTCGCGACAATCCGTGTTGCAGAAGCCGACGACGGCGCCGCGATAAAGCGTCAGGCTGTCCGACTGGACCGGCTTTCCGGACCAGGGACAGACCTCGTTGACGCAGTCTTCGATGTTAAGGTCGCCGGCCAACGCTTAAGACGCCTGCGCGAGCTTTTCGGCCTTGGCCACCGCTTCCTCGATTCCGCCCACCATGTAGAAGGCAGCCTCGGGAAGATGGTCGTACTCGCCGTTCACGACCGCCTTGAAGGAGCGGACCGTGTCTTCGACCTGGACGAACTTGCCGGGGATGCCAGTAAAGACTT
>DASZBO010000094.1:0-24254 GCA_035944075.1 Sphingomicrobium sp. | reverse complement strand
GGATGCCGACGCGTTCCATTCCGACTTCCTCGCCTACGGCTTCAAGAACCTCGGCGGCGAAGCGAATCCGGTTCTCAATAGAGCCGCCGTATTCGTCCGCGCGGAAATTTGCGCCGTCACGGAGGAATTGATCAACGAGATAGCCGTTCGCTCCATGGACCTGGACCCCGTCAAACCCCGCCTCAATCGCGCGTCGGGCCGCGTTCCGATAATCTTCTATGATTCGCTTGATGTCTTCATGGCTCGCCAAACGCGCTTGCACGTGAGGTTTCTTTCCCTCGTAGGTGAACGCAAAATCGGGTGCAGTGGTCGCTGACGAGGAGACAGGTTGGCCGCCGCCAAGGTCAGGGTGGACCAGCCGTCCCATGTGCCACAGCTGAGCAACGATACGTCCCCCGCGATTGTGAACCGCATTCGTGACAATCTTCCAGGCCGCAACCTGATCTCCGCTCCACAACCCAGGCGCATTCGGCCAGCCCAGTCCCTCGCGGCTGATCCCGGTAGCCTCCGAAACGATCAGTCCGGCGGAGGCGCGCTGTGAATAGTAAGCCGCCATCAGATCGTTCGGGACGGCATCACGATTTGATCGGGCTCGAGTGAGCGGTGCCATAAGAATACGGTTAGGCAATTCGAGCGAGCCGATCGCGATGGGATCCAAGAGGGTTGGCATGAGCTTGGCTTCCTAGCGGTTAAACGCGGTGAATGAGCGAGCCAGATAGTTTCGAAAAGCAACCTTACAACTGATGATCGCATGATGACGCGATAAGCGCGCCTTATCGGCGGCCGGTAGACTCGCGGGTTTCCTGTATGCCGATATCCACTTAAGCGCGTACGGATGCGTCACACGGCCGATCCGCATCCACTCGCCTTTCCGGCATTGCTCCTCGGAAATGTTGCGCTCGCATTCGGTCCGTGGATGGTCCGTCTTGCCGATGTCGGACCGGTAGCGGCGGGCTTCTGGCGTCTTGCTCTTGCGCTCCCTCTTCTTTTCCTCTGCGCGCGAATTGCAAAACAGCGAGCGCATTGGCCCTCGCGCCCACTTATCATCATCATCCTCGCTGCCGCTTTCTTCTACTCACTGGATCTCGCGAGCTGGAATGCCGGCATTCGCATGACCAAGCTTGGCAATGCGACGCTGTTTGGGAACAGTGGAAGCTTCGTGTTCGCCGCCTATGCGCTGTGGCTCGCTCATCAGCGACCCTCGAGAAGGCAGTTTACCGCGATTGCGCTCGCCGTCGCGGGAGCGGGACTCCTCATGAGCAGCAGCTATGAACTTAGCCCCAAGAACTTCGCGGGCGATCTTTTGACCCTCTTCGCTGGTCTTCTTTACGGAGCCTATCTCATCTTCGTCGAGCGCGGCCGCACCAGTCTTGAGCCCCTTCCGCTTCTCATCCTTGCGACCGCATTCTCGATCCCGATCTTGTTTGGCATCAGCTTTGGGCTTGGTGAGCGGATTTACCCGCACAATTGGACGCCGTTGATAGTCTTCGCACTGTCGAGCCAAGTTATCGGCCAAGGCCTCCTCGTCTATTCGATCGGCACTTTGCCGCCGCTGGTGGTTGGCCTTGCACTACTCACTCAGCCGGCGATCTCGGCCGCGATCGGATGGCTCGCCTATCGCGAAACACTCTCCGTCGCTGACCTCTTGGGAGCGGCCGGGATCGCTGCCGCTCTCGTTCTGGTGAGACTCCCCGCGCGGGGCTTGCGAACCCTCGCCGAGCAGCCCAGTTGAACTAAATGGATTCATCGAGCCCCCTTGAGAAGTTGCGCCGCCAACTGGCGCTCGCCGTGGGCGAAAACGCGGTTTTCGACGGCTGGACCAAGGCCGCGGTTGACAGCGCCGCCCAGCAGCTCGGCATCGATCCGGTTCAGGCCCGCCTTGCAATGCCCAAGTCACCGGCAGGTCTTGTTGACCTTTACATCCAGGAGGTTGACCGGGCGCTTGAGGCCTATTTTACTCCAGAGCGCCTCGACATTCTGAAGATTCGGGCGAAAATTCGCGCGATCGTTTGGCGTCGGCTCGAGATCATGGGGTCATCACGCGAGGCGGTCCGACGCGCACTTGCGATCCTTGCAATGCCGCAGAATTTGCCGCTCGCAGTGAAAATTGGCTGGCGGACCGCCGATCGCATGTGGCGCATCGCGGGGGACACCAGCACCGACTTTAATCATTACACCAAGCGCATGACGCTCGGTGCGCTTTATGGCGCCACGTTGCTCGCTTGGCTCGATGACAAGAGCGAGGAATGGAGTGAGACGGCCGATTTCCTCAGCCGACGCATCGACGACGTAATGCAATTTGAGAAGCTGAAAGCGGACTGGCGGGGCTCGTCGGAGCACCTCAGCCTGTCGCGGTTCCTTGGACGCCTGCGCTACCCGCCCCGGTAACCAGCGAACCGCGCGCCTGATCCGGCCTTGATATTGGGTGTGGAACTCTCAACTCGTAAATGATAATCAGTCGCAACAATGAACGCGCCGTTCCAGCCCGACCTGATTAGCCTAGATCGACTCCCGATCGGAACGAAGGGCCGCGTGATGTCGATCGACTGGGCGTCGCTCGACCAGGGTGAAGCCTGCCGACTCAAGCATTTCGGCTTCGACGAGGGCGTTGTGGTAGAGCCGTTGCACCTTGGGCCTTTTGGCCGCGATCCTATTGCTGTTCGCGTGGGCCGCATGACCGTCGCTATCCGCCGTAACCATGCCGGCGCAATCCACGTTTCTCCGCTGCCCAGGTGAACGCGCTCCCTCTCGTCGCGGTTGCCGGTAATCCCAATGCTGGCAAGAGCGCTTTGTTCAACGCTTTGACGGGCGCGCGGCAAAAAGTCGGCAACTATCCAGGGGTGACGGTAGAACGTAAGTCCGGGCGATTGGTGCTCGCCGACGGGCGTCCAGTCGAGCTTGTTGACCTTCCCGGCTCGTACAGCCTGGATCCGGCGAGTCCCGATGAGGCCGTGACGCGTGACGTACTGTTCGGCAATCAACGTGGCGAGCGCCAACCCGATGCGCTGGTAATCGTCCTCGATGCTTCAAACCTCGATAATCACCTTCGCTTCGCACTCCAGCTCATCGAACTTGGACTGCCGACAATCATTGCTCTGAATATGGTCGATCTTGCAAAGCGCGACGGTCTTGAACTGGACGCCCGTGTGCTTGAGCGGGAGCTTGGTGTTCCCGTGATTGAGACCGTAGCCGTTCGCCGTCGCGGCATCGCGGAGCTGCAATGTGCTCTCGATGACATGATCTCTTCGCCCGTGTGCGGCGTGCACGAGCACGTTCGGAGCGACCTCATCCACCTCCAACGCCGAGCGCGCGAGATCGCAACGTCGGCAGTGATAAGTGAAACACCCGTCCGACGCTGGACGCACCGTCTCGACTCGGTTTTGCTCCATCCGTTGCTGGGGCCGATCATCCTTGCCCTCATCATGTTCGTGATGTTCCAGGCGGTATTCGCGTGGAGCGACGCACCGAAATCGTGGATCGAGGCGGGCGTGGCCTGGCTTTCCAATCAGGTCGCCGGTGCGCTTCCAGGCGGACTGATACGTTCGTTGATCGTTGATGGAGCAATCGCAGGCGTTGGAGCAGTGATTGCGTTCCTGCCGCAGATTCTGATCCTGTTCCTGTTCATTCTGCTTCTCGAAGGAACTGGCTACATGGTTCGCGCAGCCTTCCTGATGGATAAGCTGATGCATGGGGTGGGACTTTCCGGGCGTGCATTCATCCCCCTGCTGTCGAGCTTCGCATGCGCGGTACCCGGCATCATGGCGACACGTACGATCGATGATCCCAAGGATCGCCTCACCACGATCCTCGTTGCCCCCCTCATGACCTGCTCGGCCCGGCTGCCGGTCTACACGCTCATCATTGCGGCCTTCATTCCAAATCGGCACCTCATGTGGGGAGTGGGTCTGCAAGGGGTAGTGATGTTCGGCCTCTACACCTTGGGGATAGCGGGCGCTTTGCTCGCGGCACTGGTTCTTCGCCGCGGCGTGCTTAAGGGTGGTGGCGGCGGGTTCATGATGGAACTCCCCAAATATCAGTGGCCGTCACTTAAGGACGTTGTGATCGGACTCCTGACCCGCGCCGAGATATTCCTGAAGCGCGCCGGAACGATAATTCTTGGAACGACCGTCATCCTCTGGGCGCTCGCAAGTATCCCGCAGGCGCGGCCTGGCGAGAAGCAGAGCGAGATTTCGGTGGCTGGTTACATCGCCAATGGGATCGAGGTCATCGTGCGGCCGATCGGTTTCAACCACGACATCAGCATGGCACTGCTCCCCGCAATGGCCGCTAGAGAGGTGGCGGTCAGTGCGATTGCGACTGTCTACTCGATCGACTCACCCGATGAGCGGGCCGGCGCGACCAAGCTTCAGGACAGCTTGCAGCATCGCTGGAGCCTTGCAACGGCGCTGGCGTTTCTGGCCTGGTTCGTATTCGCACCTCAATGCATCTCGACGATCGCGGTAACCCGCCGGGAGACGAACGGGTGGAAGTGGCCGTTGTTCATGGTCGGATACCTGTTTACGCTGGCCTATATCGCCGCTGGTGCGACCTACTGGGTTGCTCGCGGGCTTGGACTTTAAGGAGATTCGGAAATGGCGGGCGTGAACAAGGTGATTCTGGTCGGCAACTTGGGCGCAGACCCGGAGTCGCGCTCGCTCAACAACGGCGGCGAGGTGGTCAACATTAGAATCGCCACGTCCGAACAGTGGAAAGATCGGGACGGCAACCGCCAGGAACGCACCGAATGGCACAACGTCGTTATCTTTAACGAGAACCTCGGGCGCGTGGCGAAGAATTACCTACGCAAGGGATCGAAGGTCTACGTCGAGGGCCAGTTGCAGACTCGCAAATGGACCGACCAGTCCGGTAACGATCGTTATACGACCGAGGTCGTGCTGCAGCGCTTTCGCGGTGAATTGGTACTGCTCGACAGCCGCGAAGGCGCAGGCGGAGGCCGAAGCGCATTCGGCGGTGAGGACATGGACGATTTTACCGGTGGAACCGCGCCGTCACGGCCACAAAGCCGTCCTCAGCCGGCGGCATTCGATACGGATCTCGACGACGACGTACCCTTCTAAACCGGGTCGCTGTCGGCGCGCTTCAGCTGCGCAAGCACCGAGAACGGGCTGGCTTGCTCTTCGGAAAGCACGCCCGCCTCTTTCAGGGCAATTTCTGCGCCGGCACTTCTCGGATAGGGGTCGAGGCTGAGCGCAAGCGTGTCGGCGATGGCGCTTCCAAGATCGATCAATGCGCCCTCGTAGAACACGGTGTCGCAATCCCTTTCGCCGAGCTCAATTTCGTCTTCGGCGCCCCCAGCCTCGGGCTCCGGCACGAACAGGATTGCGAACGGCTCGTCGATGTGGGCTGCAACGGGCTCGCCGGTAACGACGCAGCTTTGGCGGACGGCGGCAAGGAGCCGCCCCTCGGCGCGAACGATCGGTCCTGTCCTCGTAAGCGTGACATGCGAATCGAGGCGATCGAGTGACGGCACACCGAGGCGCTTCGCCACGCCCTGGCGTTCAGCATCGTCGGCGACGAGGTCGAGCCGTTCGCCGTCACGGATTTGGTCGAGCCGCAGCTGGTGAGCGAAGCGATCGCTCATGCGATTTTCCCCTGCTCAATTTGAGCAAACGAAGCCTTACCAAGAATGTCGTTGAAGCGCCGCAAGGCTTTCGCGCTGTGACTCAGCGCGTCCGCCCCGATCTTGTCCTTGTAGAGGCTGTTGCGTGCCGCCTCGTTCCACTTGTTCGGGTCCGCTACGGCTTCGCGCCACTGCTTGGTTCGCCGCGCGAGCATACCGACAAGCTTCCGTACGGTCTTGCCAAGCGTTGGATCACCGAAGCCGAGTTCGCGGTGCTCGCTTTCCATTACCTCGATGAAACGCTCGGTCAGTGCAACCGAGGCGACATTTGCGCGATTTCCTTCGCGCTCGAGCCGGACCATCACCAAGGCGATGATCGTCGCGAGCACGGCGAAACGTCCATCGAGAGTGTCCGGGACTTGCCCTTCGACATACCAGTGAGGTTCTCGAGCAATATTCGTCGCCGAATCGAACAGAAGTTGCCCGCTTCGCCTTTCTGTCGTTAATCCCCGGAACAGGAAACTGAGCATAGATCTCTTGCCGCCTTAACTTGCGCCTGCAACAGGAGCCACGGCTTGCATGGCTCCGTCCCTACCGCATATTGAGGCAGGCGAAGCGCCATACAAGGCGGCATTTCCGGGCGCTTCAGTCGTCCCAAAGAAGGTTCTGGTCGAATGAAGCTTGGCGGTTTTACGATGTTGACGATCGCGTCTGCGGTGATGGTCGCGGGGTGCTCGCAAATCCGTCAGCACAAGGGTGTAGTGCTCGATTCGCATCTGGTGAGCGCGATCCAGCCCGGTGTCGATAATAAGGACAGCGTCGAAAAGGCGCTCGGCCGTCCCACCTTCATCGGGCAGTTCACACCCGACGACTGGTATTATGTCTCGCGAGACGTGAATGCCGTTGCGTTCCGGAACCCTCGCGTTACCCGTGAGACCGTCCTTGTCGTCCACTTCGATCAGAAGGGGAACGTTGCGTCGGTAAAGAGCACGGGCAAGGAGCTCGTAATGAACGTAGCGCCAGCGCACCGACAAACTCCGACACTCGGCAAGAAGCGCAGCTTCTTTGAGGAACTATTCGGCAATATCGGGTCGGTCGGGACCGGGCTTCCGGGGCAGGGGGGCGGCGGAGGCCCGCAGTAAAGCCTATCTGGAGCTGTCGCTTCCGCGCGGCAATTGTTTGTCTTAAGTCCTAGGACATGACCGCGACGCCTGCCGGCATGACCTATGCCGAATATCTGAAGCTGGACCAGCTACTGTCGGCGCAGAAGCCGCTCTCGGACCTTCACGACGAGATGCTGTTCATTGTCATCCACCAGACGAAAGAGCTGTGGATGAAGGAAATCCTTCATGAGCTCGATCTCGCGATCCGGCTCGTGCAGGAGGACCGATTCAGCGAAGCCTATAAGTCCATGGCGCGAATCAGTCGCGTTCAGGCGGTGATGACCCTGTCCTGGGACGTGCTGTCGACGTTGACGCCCGTTGATTACCTCAAATTCCGGCATGTTCTGGGAACGAGTTCCGGATTTCAGTCCGCGCAATTCCGCGAAATCGAATACCGCCTCGGACTGAAGAACGTCAGCTATCTCGAGCATCATCCTGAAGGAAGTGATGATCGGTCTTGCCTTCAGCGAGCATTCGACGCGCCGAGTTTGCGGGATTGCGCGATCGAAGCACTTGAACGTGCAGGATTTGACGTTGGCGACCGGTCCATCGGCGCGCTCGCTTCTGCGTGGCTTCAGGTTTACCGCGACGCGGACCGGTGGTTCGAGCTTTACGAGCTTGCAGAGAAACTGGTCGATATCGACGACGCGCTGGCTGCTTGGCGTCACAAACATGTGCTGACGGTCGAGCGGATTATCGGCAACAGGCGCGGCACTGGCGGATCAGAAGGCGCAACCTATCTTCGCTCAACTCTCGATAAGCGCGTGTTTCCGGAGCTGTGGGCTCTGAGGACCGACCTTTGAACTTCAAACAGCTGTTCAAGAGGAGCCTAGGAGCCGATCCCGGGCGGCTGCACTTCGCCGCTCACAGCCATCATCTCTGGCCAGACGCAAGTTATGAAGGCCACCTGCAGGCCTGGAACGATGCCGCTCATCTGGCCGATCGCAAGTGGGACAAGATCATGGAAGAGATCTGGCCCGCGGCGCAGGCGGAAGTCGCAGCCGAGCTCGGGACCGGAGTGCCCGAAAATGTCGTCTTCGCGCCAAATACGCACGAGCTCCTCGTGCGGCTGGTCAGCGCCTTTCGCTCATCGCCCATCCGCATCCTGACGAGCGACGGCGAGTTTCATAGCGCGCGGCGCCAGCTGGCGCGCTGGGAGGAGGTCGGCACCGTGTTCGTGGAGCGCGTGCCGGTTGAGCCATTCGAGAGCTTTTCTGAGCGTTTCCTTGACGCCGCGCGGCGGGGTGTGAACGATCTCATCCTGGTAAGCCATATCATGTTCGCAAGCGGGCGGATTTTCAGTCGCATCGACGAACTTGCCCGGCTCGCTCGACCGACGGGCCCGTGGGTGGTCATCGACGGGTATCATGCATTCATGGCTCTTCCCTCGCCACTCGCGTCCGCGGATGTCGCGGACGACAGCCGCGGCGCGGGCACCGCATTCTACCTAGGGGGGGGTTATAAATATGCGATGTCCGGCGAGGGTTGCGCCTTCATGCATGCGCCGGAAGGCTGCGCCCCTCGACCTACGATCACCGGCTGGTTCGCTGAATTCGAGGATTTGAGCCTTCCGCCAGGGAGCGTGGGCTACGCAATCGACGCGCGGCGCTTCTTGGGAGCGACGTTCGATCCCAGCGCCCTGTATCGCTTCATCTCCGTTCGCCGGACGCTGAGGAGCGAAGGGCTGACGACGAAGCTCATATCGGGCCACGCCGATTCACTTCAACGCAAGCTGTTGGACCGTCTGCATGAAACACCCCTTGTGACCGCTGAACTACTAAACCCGTTGGGCAATGGAGCGCATGCACGCTTCCTCGCCTTCAAGAGCCCGAATGCCCAAAATTGGTACGCATCGTTGAAAGCGCAAAACTGCATTACCGATGTGCGCGGAAATGTGCTCCGCATTGGCTTCGGGCTTTATCAGGATGAGGCGGACGTCGAACGTCTCATCGGGTGTCTCGGGGAACTTGCGTGACCGGTTCTGCAGACCAGCCCCGGAAGGACGCGACACTCGTACTCACGCTGCTGCTCTTCGCCTACATTCTCAACTATCTTGACCGTCAGATCCTGGGCATTCTCGCCGGTCCGATTATTGCCGATCTTCATCTCCGGGACACGGACTTTGGCATTCTCACCGGACCTCCCTTCGCTATCCTCTACTCGGTACTCGGCATACCCTTCGCCTTCCTCGCAGACCGGACCAGCAGAAGCCGGGTGGTAGCCGCGGCTCTGGCTTTCTGGAGTGGTTTTACGGCGCTTTGCGGCACCGCTTCGTCCTTCTGGCAGCTCTTTCTGTTTCGCATGGGGGTAGGAATAGGCGAAGCTGGCGGAGTTGCGCCGTCTTATGCATTGCTGGCCGACTATTTCGAGCCGGAGCGTCGGGCGCGGGCCCTCGCGATCTTCTCGTTGGGAGTGCCGATTGGTCTTGCGCTCGGAACTCTCATCGGTGCCTACATTGCCCACGCTATCAGCTGGCGCGCGGCGTTTTTCACGATGGGCGTCGCAGGAGTGCTGCTTGCCCCTATCCTGCTCATTTTCGTACGAGACCCGCCACGAGAAGCCCGTGCCGCTGCGGCGGCGCCAATTGGACAGGTCTTTCCGTTGCTCGCGCGAAAGCCAGTCTTTTGGCTGCTCGCCTTAGCGGCCTCGTGCAGTTCGCTCTGCGGCTACGGGCTCGCGACCTGGATTCCGTCCGTCCTCGAGCGCAGCTTCCACTTGGGCCTCATTGCCCGAGGCCAATATCTCTCGTCCGTAATCGTTATTGGCGGCTGTATCGGGGTATTCAGCGGTGGGTGGCTGGCGGATCGCCTCGGCGTAATGGATCGCGGCTGGTACGCGAAGCTCCCCGCAATCGCCTGGCTGATTACCGCGCCCACCTTCGCTGCCGGGTTGATGGTGTCGAATTTGTGGCTGGCATGGCCGCTGCTCCTCATTCCTAACGCTCTAAACATCCTTTGGCTGGGCCCGGTCATCACGGCCGTGCAGCATCTCGTCCCGCGCCGAATGCGCGCCACAGCGTCGGCTAGTTTTCTGCTGATCAACAACCTCATCGGCCTCGGCGTGGGCCCGCCGCTCATCGGGCGCCTCTCCGACGCGCTCAAACACAGCTATGGCGCCGATGCGCTTCGGTATGCTGCGGTGTCGTGTACCCTATTCTATCTCGTCGCAGCCTTTCTCATGCTCCTGTGCGTTCCGAAGCTCAGGACCGAGTGGCTTGACGACTCTTCTGCTTAAGTATCTGAACAAGAGCGACATTTCGCGTTCAGGTTAGTGCGCTGTCTCGCAAGTTCCATCCGTTAACCGGTTGGAACGGTGCAGCGAACGGGCCGTTTTCTCCGTTCGAAAGGAGATTCTCCATGATGACCAGGGTATTGCTCGCCGCGGGCGCTGCCGCGCTTGCGTTCGCTGCGCCGTCACAGGCGGGGCCAGGCGGTCACGGCGGGGGTAACGGAGGTGGGGACCCGCACCGCGGCGGTCCTCCCGCCGTCGCAGGCGGCGGAGGCCATGGAGGTGGCGCCGGCGGTGGCGCGCACGCCGACGGCGGCGGCCCGCACGGTGGCGGCGGCCCGCACGGCGGTGGTGGATTCGCTGAATCTGCCGGCGGCGGTGGTCACGCTCACGGTGGCGTCGGTGCCGGCGGGCCAAGGGCCATGAGCTTTGGCGGTGGCGGACGCGGTCACGGAGCGGGCTCACCGGCGTTTGCCGGCGGACCGTCACCTGGTCGCGGACACGGTGGGGGTTTCGCGGCTCCTCAGCAGCGGTTGGCACACCCGGCGGGTAGGGGTTTTGGACAACAGCAAGCACGAGGCGGTGGACGGCAACAGTTCCGTATGACGCAGCGCGAGCGGGGCTACGGTTCCGGCAGGCAGCAATTTCGCATGGCTGGACGTCAGCATGGTCATGGCTTCAATCGCCCGGAATCGGGCGGTTCGCGCAAGTCGGCGCACGTCTTTGCGCAGCAACAGCTTCGTGGCTTCGCGCGACGACAGGGACATTCCTTCGCGCAACAGCCGGGGCGCGGGTCCACCCGGTATCCGGCAGTTGGCGGACTGGGGCGGCAAGCCTTGGCGCGAAATGGCCAGCAAACGCGCGCTTTCGGCGGGGCGCAAGGACCCCAGCAGCAGGCATCGACGGGACAACAGTTCGGGATCCAGAGGCTCGGCGGCCATGTCCTTGGTGCAAATGGTGCAGTCGTTGCCCGACCCGGGCAGAAAGCACAGAATTGGGCCGGCTCCCCTTATGGAGGGCTGACGTACGGCAACAATGTTCGGGTGTTACCCGTCGAGCAGGTTCAAGGCTTTGTCGGCGCCCCGATCACGCAAATCGCATCCTTGGCGCCGATCAACCCGATCCCGGCGGATATGTCCTACCTTTATCCGGCAACACCGAATTATTATTACGAGTGGGGTGACGGATATCTTTACCAGGTAGACCGATCAGACAATCTGGTTGCGGCTCTGATCCCGCTACTCGCGGGCGGCTATCTTCCCGGACAGTACCTGCCGGCGGCCTATATGGCGAGCTACGTACCCGACTATTATGGCTTCGACAGCTTCTATCCCGACGACGGAAACCTTTGTAACCGCTATTACCAGGGCGTCGTGTATCAGGTTGATTGCGGCGACGGCTACGTCGAGAACGTTGTTCCGATGTATGCGGGTGGCTATGGTGTTGGCCAGCTGCTCCCGGCGGAATACAGCTATTACAACGTGCCCGCGCAGTATCGTTCAATGTATTACAACACGCCGGACGCCGGTTATTGGTATTCGCCCGGTGCGATTTACGAATATGATCCGCACTCGAGTGTGATCACGTCCGTTGCCGCCCTGATGGCACCGGGCTTCACCGTGGGCCAACCGTTGCCGTTAGGGTATGATGTTTACAACATCCCGCTTCCGTATCGCGCGACCTATTATGATACGCCAAGCGCCTGGTACCGTTACAACAACGGCTATATCTACCAGGTCGACCCCGTGACGCAGGTGGTGACAGCGATTGTCGCGTCGCTTCTCACCTGACCCGGCGAATGACGCGGTAAGCGAACGATTGCCGGCACAGATGCGCGAATGGAACCGCAACGATAGTCAGTCCATTGCGCAGCTAGAACGACAGAGGAGATACCGATGAGAACCCGTGCGTTGGCGCTTGGGATCGCGGCTGCCGCGCTCGTCGCCACCGGCGGCTGTGACAAGAGCCGTGACAAAAATGAGAACGGTCCGCCCGAAGCTCAGACCAGGAACGCGCAGAAGATCGCGGGGACCAAGACGATTGCGGGCGGCCTCGCTCCGACCAGTCGCTTCATGGTTGCTGCAAAGGCAGCGGGACTTGATCAAGCTCTGGCGGGTCCTGGGCCCTATACAGTCTTCATGCCGGACGACGCTGCTTTCAACAGCGCGCCCGCGGGGACGTTCGATCCAACCCCGCAAAACCGGGGCCAGATCACGGGCGTTATGGCCAACCTGATCCTCCCCGGTACCGTCATGGTGACCGACATCGACAAGGCGATCGATAATCGGAAGGGGCAGACCAAGCTTGCCACCATGGGTGGCGGCACGCTGACGGCGGCACGGGAAGGCGACAAAACCGTCTTAACCGATACAGCGGGGCACAAGGCCACAATCACGCAGCCGGACGAGCAATATACCAACGGTGTTGTCCATCACATCAATGCGCTGTTGCTCCCTTCGAAGACACCGAAGGTGCCTGCCGCGGGGCAGAAGCGCAGCCGCTGACACCATATTTTGCGTCTGCGGCGGGTTTGCCCACTAGATGAAGCTTTGTGCATCATTCCCCTTCCGCGCTGTAATCCGCTCGCTATAGTGCGTTCACGCAGTGCGGATGATGGGGCTTTAGCGACATGAAAGCGACGATCGAGCGGGCAACCCTCCTAAAGTGCCTGGGCCATGTCCAATCGGTCGTGGAGCGGCGAAACACGATTCCAATCCTCTCCAACGTGCTGATGGAGGCGAGGGAAGACGGATCGCTCCGATTGATGGCCACCGACCTGGATCTGCAGGTCGACGAAACGGTCCAGGCTAACGTCAGCCAGCCGGGCGCCACGACGGTATCCGCCCACACCTTCTTCGACATTGTTCGCAAGCTGCCCGAAGGCAGCCAGGTCGAGTTGACGGCCGCGGATGGCAAGATGCAGGTCGTTGCTGGACGGGCTCGGTTCAATCTCTCGACCCTGCCGCGCGACGACTTCCCGGTAATTGCCGAGGGTGATCTTCCAACGCGCTTTGAACTGCCAGCAGCGACCCTCCGCGAGATCATCGAGAAGACGCGCTTTGCGATCTCGAGCGAGGAAACGCGCTATTATCTGATGGGGATTTTCCTGCATGTTGTCGACGAGCAGCTGCGCGCTGCCGCGACAGATGGGCATCGTCTCGCTCGGGTAACCGTCCCGCGGCCCGACGGCGCCGAGGGAATGCCTGACGTGATCGTCCCGAGAAAGGCCGTCAGCGAGCTTTATCGTTTGCTTGAAGAAGTTGAAGGTACGGTAGAAATCTCACTTTCACCCACCAAGGTCCGCTTCGGTCTTGGCAGCGCGATTTTAACGAGCAAGCTGATCGACGGGACTTTCCCGGACTATAACCGTGTCATTCCGACGGGAAACGACAAGTTGCTGAAGCTGGACCCGAAGAGTTTCTCGGCCGGAGTGGACCGCGTATCGACCATTGCGTCCGAGAAGACGCGCGCGGTGAAAATAAGCCTCGACCGGGACAAGGTGACGCTTTCCGTTACATCTCCCGAGAACGGCGTCGCGACCGAGGAACTGGCGGCCGACTACGGCTCGGACGGGCTCGAAATCGGCTTTAACGCCCGTTATCTTCTCGACATCCTGGGAGAGATTGACGGCGATACGGTCGAAGTTCACCTCGCCGATGCAGCGGCACCGACGCTCTTGCGTGAGAACGACAAGTCGAACGCATTGTACGTCCTGATGCCGATGCGGGTTTGACGCCGAGCGCGCCGCCAAACGAGGTCATCGACGGTCGTATCCAATAGCGCCTAAACCGCCTCGTGCCCGTTAGTCGTCTCACTCTTACGGACTTCCGCTCCTATGCGTCAGCAACCCTCAACCTAGGGCCCGGCTTCGTGTTGCTGTCCGGCGAAAACGGCGCCGGAAAAACAAACCTGCTTGAGGCCGTTTCAATGTTCACGCCGGGACGAGGGCTACGCGGATCGGCCCTCGCGGAGATGGCACGTCAGAGCGGCACCGGGGCTTGGGCCGTCGCTACCAGGCTCGATGAAACGGATATAGGCACGGGCACGCTCGCGAGCGCGCCCGAGCGTCGCCAAGTCAGGATCAACGGCGCTGCCGCGTCGGTGAACGGCCTTTCAGAATGGCTGTCGGTTCTGTGGCTGACACCGGCGATGGATCGTATCTTCACCGGCAGTGCCGGCGATCGAAGGCGTTTCCTCGACCGTCTTGTCCTCGCACTCGAGCCCACCCACGCGCATCACGCGTCCCGCTATGAAGCCGCGATGCGTGGCCGAAACAAACTTCTTGCTCACGAACGATGGGACGAGGCGTGGCTGGCCTCCCTTGAACTCGCAATGGCGCAGCATGGGACCGAAATATTTGACGCTCGCGCGCGAACCGTCGTTGCGCTCGACGGAATGCTCGCCAATGCGCCAGAGGACGCTTTTGCACGTGCCTCCATCGCGCTTGAAGGCTGGGAACTCTCCAATCTCGCCTCGGCCCTGAAAAGCAGCCGATCAAGAGACGCTGCTGCGGGACGCGCGACGGAGGGGCCGCACCGGCAGGACCTCGCGGTCTTTCATCGGTCCAAACAGATGCCGGCGGCAAAGTCGTCGACTGGAGAGCAGAAAGCGATGCTACTTGGGCTGGTGCTCGCGCATGCCGATCTTGTGGCAGAGCGACGTGGTGCACCGCCGGTCCTGCTCCTCGACGAGGTGGCCGCGCACCTTGATCCGAGGCGACGAGCGGCGCTTTTCGAGCGCCTCGACCGTCCTGGACAGGTCTGGATGACTGCGACCGAGGCGACGTTGTTCGACGGTATCGGGAAAGCTTCGCGGTTCCACGTCCAGCCGGGCCTGGTCACGTCTGACTGACCCGCAGGTGGACTTTTTCATCATTTCCTCTATATCGCACTGCAGCACGAGGCGCTTTTTCAAGCGGCGTGATCGGTCCTGATGCTTCGGCTGTGACCGGCCCGCGCCTCGATCGTCTGAAGTTCTCCACATCACGCGGGGTTCTTGTTTCCCGCTCGCCGGGCGCAATTTCGCGCCGGGTGGCGAATGTTGTGGAAGTATTTAATGTCGTTTCATTCTCTCGGGCTCTCGAAGCCCCTTCTCGATGCGCTCGCGGCGAAAGATTATTCGCAAGCAACGCCTATCCAATCGCAAGCCATTCCAACCGTCCTCACCGGGCGCGACCTGCTCGGAATCGCGCAGACCGGAACCGGCAAGACCGCTGCGTTCATGCTGCCTTCTCTTGATAGGCTCGCTGCCGCTAAGCGCATCCCAAAGCCGGGTCAGGTTCGGATGCTGGTCCTGGCGCCGACCCGCGAGCTCGCCTCGCAGATCGCAGCCAGTGCCCAGGCCTATGGCAAATTCATGCGGCTGTCGGTCGGTGTTATTTTCGGCGGCGTCCCGAACCAAAAGAGCGTGCGCACAGTCGCGGCAGGTCTCGACGTACTCGTTGCGACTCCCGGGCGGCTGCTGGACCTCGTCGATCAGCGTGCAGTTTCGCTTCGTGAGCTTGAAATCCTCGTGCTCGACGAAGCCGATCAAATGCTTGACCTCGGTTTCATCCACGCCCTGAAGCGAATTGTCAGTCTGGTCCCGCCCAAGCGTCAGACCCTGTTCTTTTCGGCGACCATGCCAAAAGCGATCAAAGAGCTGGCAGACAAATATCTGACCAATCCTGCTGAAGTGTCGGTCACGCCGGCAGCAACAACAGTTCAACGCATCGACCAAAGCGTCACCATGGTGAACCAGGCTGAGAAGGCCGTCTTGCTCGCAATGTATCTTCGTGGGCAGACCGTTGAACGCGCGCTGGTCTTCAGCCGCACCAAGCACGGAGCCGACAAGATCGTTCGCCAGCTTGAGGCGGCCGGCATTGCGGCGGCTGCGATCCACGGCAACAAAAGCCAGGCGCAGCGTGAGCGCGCGCTTGCTGGGTTCAAAAGTGGCGATGTCCGTGTTCTGATTGCGACTGACATTGCCGCTCGCGGGATCGACATTCCAGGCGTCAGTCACGTGGTGAACTTCGATTTACCCGACGTGCCGGAGCAATATGTCCATCGTATCGGCCGCACGGCGCGCGCTGGTGCGGACGGCACGGCGATCGCCTTCTGCAGTCCCGACGAGCGCGGAAACCTGCGTGATATTGAGCGCACGACACGCAATCGGATCACGGTTGCGCCGCTCCCTGCGGGTTTCGTTGCTGAAGCGGAAGCATTCAAGCGCCTGAAGCCGGCTCCGAAAGCCCAGCCCGTTCGCACGCCGACCAAGGCGGAGGGGCGCGCTGACGGCCAGCGTCGCCAGAACCGCAACGCCGGTTCGCAGCGCCATCCGCAGCGCGCGGACGGTCACGCGGGCCATCGACCCGACGGCGCGCAGCCCAAGCGCAACTTCCGCGGCCGACGCCGATTCGCCGGCTCGCGCCGAGCCCAGACCTAACCGGGCTGGACTCACGCGTGCGCGTACGTGCGCGCGCGTGACATCCGGGGCGAAATGCCTATATCTCGACTATGGCAACCGACCCCAACCAGAATTCTTACGGCGCCGACAGCATCAAGGTCCTCAAGGGCCTGGATGCGGTGCGCAAACGGCCCGGCATGTACATCGGTGATACCGACGACGGTTCGGGACTTCACCACATGGTCTTCGAGGTTTCGGACAACGCGATCGACGAGGCACTGGCCGGCCACTGCGACAAGATTCTGATCACGCTGAATCCTGACGGTTCCGTGAGCGTCGAAGACAATGGCCGCGGGATTCCAACCGGCATTCACCCCGAGGAGGGAGTGTCGGCTGCCGAGGTCATCATGACCCAGCTTCACGCCGGCGGTAAGTTCGAGAACACGTCAGACGATAATGCCTACAAGGTTTCCGGAGGGCTCCACGGCGTTGGGGTGAGCGTCGTAAATGCACTGAGCGAATGGCTCGACCTTACGGTCTGGCGCGACGGCGAGGAGCATTACATGCGTTTCCGCCATGGCGACGCCGAGGCGCCGCTGAAAGTTGTCGGCACGACCACCAAGCGTGGCACGCGGGTCACGTTCATGCCTTCCGTAGAGACCTTTAGAAACATCGACTTCGATTGGGATAGGCTGGAACATCGCTTCCGCGAGCTTGCTTTCCTAAATTCCGGCGTCCGACTTGCTCTCATCGACGCGCGTCACGACGAAAAAAAGGAAATCGAGTTGTTTTACGAAGGCGGAATTGCCGCGTTCGTGAAATGGCTCGACCGTGCCAAGACTGCGCTAGTGCCGGATCCG
This sequence comes from Sphingomicrobium sp., assembly GCA_035944075.1. Lineage (GTDB taxonomy): Bacteria > Pseudomonadota > Alphaproteobacteria > Sphingomonadales > Sphingomonadaceae > Sphingomicrobium. The sequence goes on along the minus strand of DASZBO010000094.1, from coordinate 7,038 downwards.
ATCGCCATCACGGGACAGCGTGACGACATCGGCATCGACGTCGCACTCGAGTGGAATGATAGCTACTACGAAAACGTCCTCTGCTTCACCAACAACATCCCGCAGCGCGATGGCGGGACGCACTTGGCGGCCTTTCGGGCAGCGCTAACCCGCACACTCAATAACTACGCCGAGCGCTCGGGCCAGCTGAAGAAGGAAAAGGTGAGCCTGACCGGCGATGATATGCGCGAGGGACTGACGGCTATCGTCTCGGTCAAACTGCCCGATCCCAAGTTCAGCTCGCAGACAAAAGACAAGCTCGTCAGCTCCGAAGTCCGACAGCCCTTGGAGGGCCTTATCGCGGACAAGCTTAGCGAATGGCTCGAAGAAAATCCCGCCAACGCGCGTACGATCGTGCAGAAGATTATCGATGCCGCTGCCGCTCGCGAAGCTGCGCGCAGGGCGCGCGAACTCACCCGGCGCAAGGGAGTGCTCGACATCGCCTCGCTTCCGGGCAAGCTTGCGGATTGCCAGGAGCGGGACCCGGCGTTGTCCGAGCTGTTCCTCGTTGAGGGTGACTCGGCGGGCGGCTCTGCGAAGCAGGGCCGCAACCGACACAATCAGGCAATCCTTCCGCTCCGCGGCAAACTCCTAAACGTCGAAAGAGCGCGCTTCGATCGGATGCTTTCGTCAAAGGAAATTGGGACGATGATCCAGGCGCTTGGCGCTGGCATCCGTGAAGACTTCGATCTTGCCAAGCTTCGCTACCACAAGATTGTGATCATGACCGACGCTGACGTCGACGGCGCGCACATCCGAACCTTGCTTCTGACTTTCTTCTATCGGCAGATGCCGCAGCTTATCGACAACGGCCATCTCTACATTGCTCAGCCGCCGCTTTACAAAGTCAGTCGGGGCCGGTCCGAGGTCTATCTTAAGGATGACGCCGCACTTGATGATTATCTCGAGGCCGCGGGACTAGAGGGCTTAATTCTGGATACGGCTGAAGGACAGCGGACCGGCAACGACCTCAAGACCCTCGTCGACCACGCGCGCCGGATGCGAACGCTTATGCGTTATGCCCCGCGCAAATATGATTCGGCGCTAATCGAGGCATTGGCCATCAATCGCGCGCTAAAGGCCGATCTTGGAAGCGAAGCAAAGGCGACCGCAATTGCGCACGTTGCGGCGTGGCTGAACGCCGGTGATCCCGAGGCGAGCTGGTCGGGCGAAGTCGCGCTCGAGGGAGGCTATCTCCTGAAGCGGCAATGGCGCGGCGTGACGGACGCCTACATCATCGAGCCAGGCTTTATGCTTTCGGCCGAGGCTCGCAAGCTCGACGCTCTCGCGCAGGAACAGGCAGCATCCTATGCAAAGCCGTCAACCTTGCGCGCGATTAAAAAGGGCGCGCAGGCCGGGTTGGACCCGACGCCCGGCAGCGCTGAAGGCGAAGAGGCCGCTGAAGAGGTCGCAACCGATACAAAGGGAAAGCCGGTCTCTGTTACGCGTCCTTCCGAACTGCTTGACGCGGTGCTTGCTGCGGGTCGCAAGGGCCTTTCCATCCAACGGTACAAGGGCCTTGGCGAAATGAACGCCGAACAATTGTGGGAGACGACGCTCGATCCAGCCAACCGGTCGCTCCTTCGTGTCGAAGTAGCGCAGGCCGACGTTGCGGACGAAATCTTCACGCGCCTCATGGGCGATGTCGTTGAGCCGCGACGAGAATTCATCCAGGACAACGCGCTCAGCGTCGCCAACCTCGACGTTTAGGAACAATTCTCGCCGAACGGCTATTGGCGTTGGTGTGAGCAGCCGCGCCATTACCCTTGCGAGCTACAATATGCACAAAGCCGTTGGGCTCGACGGTCGCCGTGATCCTCATCGTGTGCTGAAGGTGCTGCAAGAAATCGATGCCGATATCGTCGCCCTCCAAGAGGCCGATAAGCGAATTGGTGGTCGCGGATCGACCGTGCCTCATGAACTCATCGATAGTCACGGCCTGTACAAACCTGTTCATCTCGGCGTCCGCCACAAACGGGTCTTCGACAAGGCGCGCCGACACGCCGACCGGCTCCTGAAGCTCAACACGAGAAACATCGGCTGGCACGGTAACGCTATTCTCGTGAAGCGGCATATTGGCGTTCTCGACTGCGCTGCGCTTGATCTGCCCACGCTGGAGCCTCGCGGCGCAGTCATTGCCGAACTTCTAATCGACGAGAGCCCACTGAGGGTGGTTGGCATGCACCTTGATCTATCGGGTCTTTGGCGGAAACGCCAAATGCGGGCCATCCTCGACGCGATCGCTGAGCGACCACAGAAGATGCCGACAGTTCTAATGGGCGATACGAACGAGTGGCGGACGGCCGCTGGCTGCCTCAATGAACTCGAGCCGGAATTTCACCTGGCGCCGACCGGGCCGAGCTTCCATGCACGACATCCGGTTGCTCAGCTCGACCGGATTATCGTTCACAGGGATCTCAGCATCGAGGCTGCCGGCGTGCACATGAGTCCGATGGCTCGGCGCGCGTCCGACCACCTTCCGATATGGGTCCGGGTGAGCGCCTAGCCGGCGATTTTGCGCAATCGCCGGCGTTGGATCGACGAGCCGATCCCCATTGCTTCCCGGTATTTCACAACCGTCCGCCGTGCGACGTCGAAGCCGCGTGCCTTCAGAATGGCTGCAATAGCGTCGTCGCTCAAAACCTCGGTCTCAGCCTCGATTACCTCCCGGATGCCCGCCTTTACCGCTTCCGCAGCCGCACCCTCGCCCGTCGCGGAGGAAATGCCCGATCCGAAAAAGTACTTCAGCTCGTAGAGTCCAAGATCGCAGAGAAGATATTTGTTCGAGGTTACCCGGCTCACCGTCGATTCGTGCATACCAATAGATTCAGCGACTTCACGCAAGGTCATCGGCTTCATTGCCGACACACCGCGCTCGAAAAAGCCCTGCTGCTGTTTGACGATTTCCGTCACGACCTTCACGATCGTCCGCGCTCTTTGGTCGAGCGCTTTGACTAGCCAGTTGGCGGTTTGAAGGCATTCGCTCAGCCATGCGCGCGAGGCCCTGTCCTGCGGCCCAGACTTGAGCTCCTGATAATAGCGGCGGTTGACGAGCAGCCGCGGCAAGGTTGCCTGGTTGAGCTCGACCGCGAAGCCTGCACGGATCCGGCGAACAAAGACGTCGGGCGTGACACCCTCGGCGGCGTTGCCCGAAAATTGACATCCAGGCTTCGGATCGTAGGCGCGAAGCTCGCGAACCATGTCGCCGAGGTCATCAAGATCAACGCCGCAAATGCGCCTGAGATCGGCCATGCGGCCCTTGGACAGAAGGTCGAGATTGTCGATCAGACGGGCCATGGCCGGGTCATAGCGATCGGCGGCCTTCGCCTGGAGCGCAAGGCACTCGGCAAGGGTTCGGGCACCAACACCGGGAGGATCAAGACCCTGCACAAGCTGTAAGGCTTGCTCAACGAGGCGCAGGGGAGCGCCGGTCAGATCGGCGATCTCGTCGAGCGGCAGCGTCAGATAACCCGTTTCTTCCAGGGTTTCCGCAATGACCCTCGCGACATCTCCGATTTGGCCGGGCTGGCCGTGAAGCTGGTCGACGAGATGCTCGGCGAGCGATGCGGCCGCATATTGAACCCGTTCAAAATCAAATGCTTCCTCGCCCGCGCCTGACGTCACGACGTCATTCAAGCTATCCGTCTCGAGAGCTTCTGCCTGCCAGTCCATGTCGAGCGGACGGTCATCTGCGGCTTGACCCGAAATGATGTCATCCGCGCCGGGTTCTTCGGGTGCATCATCCCCTTGGGATTGATCGGTGACGAAATCGACTGGTCCCGCTTCGTCTGCGTCCTCCGAACCCGTTTCGAGCAATGGGTTCTTCGCGAGCTCCTCAGCCAGGAACGCATCGAGTTCGAGATTGCTTAGCTGCAGGAGCTGAATCGCTTGCTTCAGCTGCGGCGTAAGGATCAGCTGCTGCGACTGGCGAACAGTAAGAGAGGGGCCCAGGCCCATGCCCAACTTCGCTACAGCGCGAAGCTCTCGCCGAGGTAAAGGCGCCGCACCTCTTGGTCGGCGACCAACGCTTCGGGAGTGCCCGCAAACAGGACCTGGCCATCGTAAATAATGCAGGCCCGATCGACGATATCCAGTGTCTCACGCACATTGTGATCCGTGATCAAAACACCGATCGCGCGACTCTTGAGCTCGCGAACGAGTTCACGAATGTCCGCGATCGAAATTGGGTCGATGCCGGCGAACGGCTCGTCAAGAAGCATAATGGACGGATTGGCTGCGAGTGCGCGTGCAATCTCGCAGCGCCGTCGTTCGCCGCCCGACAACGCCATAGCGGGCGAGTCGCGCAAGGCAGAAAGGCCAAATTCCCCAAGAAGTTGTTCGAGCCGGTCGTGGCGCGCCTGTTTATCAAGGCCGGCAGCTTCGAGAACGGCAAGGATATTTTCCTCAACCGTCATACCTCGAAAGATTGACGTCTCCTGCGGGAGGTAGCCCAGACCGAGAATTGCGCGCCGGTACATAGGAAGCTCGGTGATATCCGCGCCGTCGAGATAGATGCGACCGCTGTCGGGCTTCACGAGGCCCATGACCGAATAAAAACAGGTCGTTTTCCCCGCGCCATTTGGCCCGAGCAGCCCGACGACCTCACCTCGGTGAACATCGAGGCTGACATCATTGAGCACGGAGCGCTTGTCGTAGGACTTCGCAATGGAACGCACCTCGAGCCCATCGTCCTTCCGTCGCGCCTCGGCGGCCGGACGCGAGAAGGTCACGGTGTCATTCATGCTGATTATTGCTTCTGCTGCTGCGTCTGCTGACGCTGCGGGACGATGAAATGTCCCGTCACTCGTCCACCAGTCGAATTCACGCCTGGCGGACCGCCATCGACTACCGCGCGCCCCGAGTCGAGGTCGATCACGAGCCGCGCGCCGTTCACCTGATTCTGCTGCTGGTTAAGCTGAACGTTGCCGATGAGCGTAACCAGCTTGCGGTTAAGATCGTAAATGCCAAAGTCGCCCTTGGCAGTTTCCGTCGGACTTTTGACGAATACGCCGCCGGCGGCATCGAGCCGCTGAATCTGTGGCTTGCCGCTCCCGCCTTGCGCATTCGAATAGGCGACGGTCAGGCGCGGCGTGTCCAGAGTCATTTCCGCCTGGACCACATGAACATTTCCGGTGAACACGGCCCGGTCGGCGCGGTCTTGTACCTCGATGCGATCAGCACTGACGTCGACAGGTGCATTGGTGTTGTGCCCCTTAAGCGCCGAGACCGACGATTGCTGCTTCACCTGCCCGGTTGCGGCCGACGCTGCGACCAGCGTGACCGCAAGGATGATGCCAGATGTGCGCATGGGCGTCATCTGACCGCCCCTTGCACGATTTTCAAGCGAGCGCCGCCGTCGAGCACGACCGTATGACTGTTAAGGTCGGCCCGGATGTGGTTCGCACGGAACTGGCCGAGATTGGTTGCGCCCTCGGCAGGACCCTGGCTCGCCAGCTGCTGTTCGCCAAGGTCGATAAGCACGTTGCCGGTGTTGAGATGGAATCCATCCGCGCCCGTGACCTTTACGGGGCCGTCGATCGCCACGCGTTGTGTGTCGAGGTTGTAGCGGCCCCGGTCGGCCACGATCTGCATCGGCCCTTTGGCCTGTTCGATGTTCGCGAACATTCCCTGGATATTTACAATCGGCGTATCGGAGGTCGGCTGCACTGCCCGGTTCGCGGTCATGACAAACTGCTGCCCCTTCTTGTCGGTACCCGTATAGCGCGCCGACTCGACGCGCATCTTTTCCGGTGCGCTTTGCACCTTTTTCTTGTCGAGGATAAAACTGACATCGCCCTTCTTCTCGAACGGTGCGAGCGCGAGAACCGCAATGAGGACTCCCGCTGCGGCGGGAAGCGCAATCTTGGACAAACGGACGAGTTTGTCGTGGCCGCTTCCAGGCTCCGCCCAACGCGCCTTGACGGTCGAGTCGGCTGATTTATCCTCAACCATCGTGCGCGAAAATGTCCTGCTCGGGCCAACCGGCAAGGTCGAGCATCGCCCGCGTTGGCAGAAAATCGAAGCAGGCCCGGGCAAGCTCTGTACGCTCTTCACGCGCCAGCCGCTCGTCGAGTTTCCCTTTCAGCTGGTGAAGGTAGCGAACATCGCTTGCCGCATAATCGCGCTGTGCGTCGCTCAGTTCGGGCGATCCCCAGTCGCTTGTTTGTTGAGCCTTCGACAAGTCGATGCTGAGCAATTCTTTGACGAGGTCCTTTAGGCCATGGCGATCCGTGTAGGTGCGGACGAGCCGGGAGGCCGTACGCGTGCAATAAACGGGGGCTGCCATGATTCCCAAATACGCCTGCATGATCCCAAGATCGAAACGAGCGAAGTGATAGAGTTTGAGCCGCTCCGAATCGGCCAGGAGACGCTTGAGATTGGGCGCAGCGTAGTCACTTCCACGCTTGAACCGGACAAGGTGCTCGTCACCTTTGCCGTCAGACAATTGCACGACGCACAGCCGGTCACGAGCCGGATTGAGGCCCATTGCCTCCGTATCGACGGCGATGGGTCCCTCAGCGAATCGAAGCTCGACCGGAAGGTCTTCTTCGTGCAAATAAACAGCCATTCTCACTCCTGAACAAAGCGTTCGTACGGCTTTAGTCCGCCTCGTGCCTTGCTTGCCAGCCCCGTGCCAAACTGAGTCACTAGAGCCAGCCACTTTTTTCCTGTAAGGGGCTGAGCGGTGCGTGAGTGGATTACGCGCCATGACCGGTTGCGCCATGTGGCCCGAGCGCGTTGGTTTGTGGGGTAGGCGGGTCTTTTTTAAGTTCGGACGGTTCATGGGTTTCGATAGAGGGCGCAAGGGGGACCGCGGCGGGCGCGGCCGCGACAAGCGCGAAGGTTTCGGCGAAGAGAATTTTGGCGGAGAATACGGCGGCTTTCAGGAGCGCGGCGGCTACGGTGGTGGTCGGGGCGGCTTCGGCGGCGGCGGTGGCGGCAACTACGGTGACCGCGGCGGCTTCGGCGGCGGCGGCGGCGGTGGTTACGGCGGCGGTG
>DASZBO010000093.1:0-2526 GCA_035944075.1 Sphingomicrobium sp. | reverse complement strand
GGCGCTCGACGAGCTGATCAAGCACCTGAACCCGCGCGGCGAAGCTCTTAGGAAATTCGCCAACCCACACCCCACGGAGTTCCGCGACGGCGGCCCGATACTCGCTGTCGAGGAAGCGAAGAAATGAACGTCCCCTGCCAGCAACCGTGCGGCGGACTCGCCCCCAGTCCTCAGCCCAACATTCCGGCCGGATCGATGATCGCAACAATGCCTCTGCCGCGTTGAGCCTCAGCCCTGTCTGGGCTGCCTCCTTCAGCCACGCGGCTCGCCCCCGGACGCGTGCATCCCCGAGCAGGGCGTCGGCCTTGTTCGGTCGTGCGCTGAGATGACGAAGTGCGGCGGCCGCAGATCCCAGCCGTGCCACGGGAATTTCGTCCAGAAAACCTAGGGCGCTTGCGCTGGCTTCATTTGCAGTCTGCAATCGCGCAGCGGCCGCTAGGAACGCCGAGACCAGCGGTTTCAGGCGTTCTTGCTCCAGGATATCGGGGGCGTTTACGCCGACGCCACGCCAAGGGTGAACGGCTGGAATTCCGGCGCGGGCTAGACGCTCTCCCAGCTGTTGCGCCCGAACACTCGCCGACGAAACGTCTTCCGCGGTCCAGGTGGAACCCTCTGGAAAAGCGAAATTGGGGACCGGGGTATCCTTGGCCCGCAACAGACTCATTCGCCCGATAAGGTCGAATGCAGAAATTCGATCTGCGCCGGCGTGCATTAGGTCGGAGTGTGCTCGCAGTTTGTCTTGCGCCTCTTGCAGCACTGACATCACGGCTGGGGGCCAAGCCGGCGGCGCGGCGACCTCGCGCCCTTCTTTGATCTGGGCCAGTACCTGAGCCTTTGACGATTTGCGGCTATGAAGCTCCAAGCAAATGGGGCCGAGCTTCTTGTCCACTAGGCGATCATGAACAACTTCGAGAGCGGCCATCTTCTCGGCGACGAATAGGACCCGCTTTCCGCGCTGAACCGCGCCGGCAATTATGTTCGTGATGGTTTGCGACTTTCCAGTTCCTGGCGGCCCCTGAATGACGAGATTTTTGCCGCTCATCACTTCTTGAATTGCGATGGCTTGAGAACTGTCAGCGTCCGTTATGTGGATCAGTTCGCTCGGCTTAAACAAATCGTCCAGTCGGTCGTCTTCCGAGACGAGCGGCACGTCAGGAATTTCTTCCTCCGAACGTAGGAGGATTTGCTTGAGCAAGGGATGCTCAAGGAGCATTCCGGGCTGCGGCCATTTGGATGGATCAAGGTCGCGCCAGAGCAGAAATTTCGCGAATGAGAAGAAGCCAAGGATGATCTCGTTATCTCTTACGGCCCATCCGTCGCGAATACCGATCGCATCGCGAACCGCGGCGAAATAGCCAGGAAGAGAAAGCTCTTCAGCGTCGGGAAGCTCAGGTAATTCAATCCCAAATTGTTCTGCCATCCAAGCTTGAAGACTAACATTGGCAATCAGGTCGTCGGGCCGGAGATGGAGCTTGAACCTGTCCTTTGCTCCATCGCGAACAAGGTCGACTGGCAACAAGACCAGGGGTGCGAAGCGCGCGATCTCCGATTGTTTTGCTTCACGCCATTCCAAAAAGCCAAGCGCGAGGAACAGGACGTTGATCCCCTGCTCTTCCTCGAGCGTTTGGCCTTCGTAGAAGAGGCTTGTCAGCCTCTTCTGAAGCCCTTCCGCCGTCAGCCTCGTCTGTAGTCGCGTGTCGCGATGCCGAGCAGCGACCCCGCGTTCGTCCGGGTCGTCGTCTTCGGGGGGAATCCAAGCGACTTCGTCCTCGCCCTCGATGGCTTCTTCCGCGTTCCCCGCGCGCGCGGCTAAGAAGGTCATCTGTTTGCCGCTTTGAAGTAGCGCAAAGACCTCCTCGGACTTTTCATCGAAGACGCGGACCTGACGAGCACGCGCGGACTCGATCGGCGTATTGATCAGCTTGTTCCGGAGAGAACGATCCAGAAGCTTGTCGCGCGCGTCCCTGAGCGCCGCCAACATGGAGTCGAAAACGGCGCCAGATGATCCGGCGTCTTCTTCGGCGTCCGGAGCTGGCGCCTCGTCCTGTGGGTCGACAAGAATATCTTCGGACATCGTCGACCCCCCGGGGCGACTATTGGACCAGTCACTACTATGGGCTGCTCAGTGACCGCTTTTCAATCGTCGCACAGGCCGCTCTCTATGACTGAGGCAACGCGTTACCCGATGTTCAATGTCTCGGCCTGAGTCGAGACGTGTAGAAGTTCCTATTTTGTTCTTGACGGCCGCGCGCGTTTCTGAGACAATTCGGGCATCGTCGTCGACTGCGGCTTGAGCCTGGTCTGAGAGTCGGGGCTTAAGCGCGCGGGCGCGGCAGGGGTACGCCGCCGCACGGCTTGGCGGTGGTTTTGACAGGGCGTGGGCCTGGGCGCACTGTCGGGGGAGTGGCGTGATCCCCAATCCGCAACTCAGGAGGGTCTCATGCCGGACCCCGTCGCGCCTGCTCGCCCCAAGGTGAAATCCGCAGCCCGCAAGGCGAAGCCAGCCGCCCTGACCTCGGGGACGAT
>DASZBO010000092.1:0-53009 GCA_035944075.1 Sphingomicrobium sp. | reverse complement strand
GGCTGCGAGCGCGTGAAAACGGACCGTTACTTAAAGGCCAACTTCAACCTGACCTGCTCGCGATCTTGTCGATCGGCAACCGAGGAGGCGGGTGGAAAATGGACGTAAGCCTCGATGAAATCTCCCGACTCAATCGCCAGGCTGCAGACTGAGATCAGGAGAACCTGCGCAGGCACCGTGAACAGCCTTCCGGTCCACGACTGCTTGTTTCATTTCCTTCGCCGACAATCGGATCTGTGCGCGAGTGGCTCGAATGATAAGAATCTTCTGAGCGAGTTCCGTGCGATTCTGAAGTTCGCGGGCCTCCGCGATTAGACGTTGATACTCTCCGGCTTCTCCTGAAGAGACATTTCGGACGCCAGTTGCAACCGGCTGCAGTTCGGCTGCTAGCTGATGAAGTTGAACGATGTTGCTCTGTAGCTCGGTCGGGAAGAAGAATAGCCGCGAATAGGTTCGAATCGTCTCAGGGCTCATGTGGTCGGTGACCTCAAGCGACCGAGCGTTGACCCAGGCGTCGCTGGTGAACACGTCTAGCTCCGGCCTGTACGGTGCTGTCGCCGTGATCGCGCCAGAGCTGCGTGCGGCAGCCACAGCAGACTCTGCTGCGTTGAGCTGCTGATCGAGACAGCGACCCGTGGCTAGCCACCCGTAAGCACTCAGGGCGTCGTCGTGCAGTTCTGAGTCGAGTAGATCCTTTGTCCGCTCGACTTTTTCATGCCACCGCGTGGTTTCGATCGCCTGCTCTGCGGCGAGTGCAATGAGAACACCCAGCACGATGATGCCAACTTCGCCGGCAAATTCGCGCCAGCCGTGAAGTGGCTTCGGTAGATGGAAATGCACGGAAATAGGCCCCCCGAAGTGCGGTCAAACTAGCGTCGTTGAGTACGTTCGCAATGGGTCGCTTTATGACCTGCATCTTCGCAAAAGCGGACCGGCTGCTCCCAGCCAAATGCCTCAATCCATCTGCACGAAAATCATCATGCGATCATAGCCGAGCCCGGGACAGTGTTCGCTCGAGAAGCTGGCGTGGAGGAGGCGTCTGGTCTAGCTTAGCAGTCGCTCGGGTTGCAGGGGGGAAGTGATCATGAGCCTGTTAACTGCACTTGTACTGCTGACGGTACAGCCGGCATCGACAGCCTCGCCGGTGACTCACGTCACCTCGAAGGACGGCACTTCAAGCGACATCCGGCAGGGCAAGGACCCGCTCGGCGACCAGCTCGTAACAGCGATGGGTTTGATCAAGGCTGGTCGGTCAGCCGAAGCAATCCCCGTGTTCGACCAGATCATCGCCGCAGAAGCAGACCGCAACCGCAACGAGAAGCGCGTGATCTACTCCGCCCGATCTATGACGGAAGCGATCCTCTATGCGGGGTTGGGTGCTTCGCGCAAACAGTCGGCGGTGATCCTCGATGCCACTTGGTCTGCGGCCCTTTTCGGTAAAGGGTTCGCGTTGATCGATCTCAGTCGCCCCGACGATGCAAAGACCTATCTGGACAAAGCAATCCAACTCGCTCCGATGAATTCCCAGTATCTGGCTGAACGGGGAGAATGGTTCAAGAACCGCAAGGACTGGGCGAATGCCTATAACGACTTCCAGTTCGCGGCGACGGCAGCGAACTTCGCACCCGAGCAGGCCAATTCATTCGAGCAGCGGCGGGCGTGGCGCGGGATGGCCTACGCGCGGACCGAGCAAGGCAAGCTCGAGGAAGCACGGGGGCTGCTGGAGAAATGCTTGAAACTGGATGCCAATGGCGCGGCGTGCCAGCACGAGCTCAGTTATGTGAACGGTCTCTCGAGTAAAGCGCATTCGCGTTAGAGCGCCGAACTCGTGGCCAGCGCAAAATATTCGAGGTTGGTAGATGAACGGGTCAGCGGTATCGGGCTGGGCATTCGAAGATCGCAATTACCAGCTGACCGTACTATCGACCGGCGGCGACAGCCGTTATCCTTTTATCAATGGACGACCGCGAGCCACTTTCGAGATTGACGGAGCGCGAGAAGGTTTGCCTGCGGCAATGGCTACAGCACAAGTCTGCCAAGGAAATTGCCGCGGATCTCGGCATTTCATACCATGCAGTCGAGAAGCGCCTCAAGATGGCGCGCACCAAGCTTGGCGCGACGTCGTCCTTGGAAGCTGCTCGGATGCTCGGTGGGGTTGAAGGGTACGGTCAAGCGGTACCCCAATCGCCGAACCTGGTTTCTGAATCTCTCCCGCTGCACTCAGCCTTCCCTCGTCTAACAGTCCTCGGAGTGGCCGTCATGATTCTGGTCGGAGCAATTGTGCTCGGGTTGCTTTTTCAGCCCGCGGCGTCCTCGCAAGCGGCTAATAACCAACCGGCGGGGGCGCCCGCAGAACGGGTATTCACTCCTGGCGCAGTGCCGACCGCTGGCACCGAGGCTGCCTTGCGAAGCCTTGTCGCCGGCCTAGCGAGCGGCACGCCCGACTACGACAAGCTCTCTCCGCAGTTCGCCCAAGTCGTCCGCCGGGATCTGCCCATGACTCATCCGCTGTTCAGCTCGATGGGCGCGCTAAAGTTGGTGACTTTCCTTGGGCGTGGCGAAATGGGCGCCGACGTTTACAACCTTGTGTTCGCCAAGGGCGGGGTGATCATGTCGGCTGCGCTCAACGCCGGCGGTAGGATGGCTGGCGGCATTCTCCGACCGATGGGATCGTCTGGAGAACAGGTAACGGTGCCGACCGCCGGCACCGAGGCTGCCTTGCGAAGGCTTGTTGCCGGGCTGGCGAGCGGCTCGCCCGACTGCGACAAGCTCTCTCCGCAGTTCGCCCAAGTTGTCCGCCGGGACCTGCCCATGACACATCCGCTGTTCAGCTCGATGGGCGAGCTGAAGTCGGTGACTTTCCTTGGGCGCGGCGAGATGGGCGACGACGTCTACAACCTGGTGTTCGCCAAGGGTGGGGTGATAATGTCGGCCGCGCTCGACGCCGGCGGAAGGATGACCGGCGGCTTTTTCCAGCCGGTGGCGCCGGCGGGGCGCTGACAGCGGGGCGAACCATCTCACAACGGAAAAGGAATGTCCCTTTTTCCACTGTCGATGCAGTCGGTCGACGCAGCATATGCCTCAAAGACACTCAATCGGTATTTCGGACTGGAGCGTTTAAAGACGCTAAGATCGCGCCGGGGTTGGATCCGGTCGGTCCTGCGACCGGCACCGCACCTGAAACCGGACCGGCCGCATCCGCCAAGTTCAGTTTTTCTGGCGGCGCTGGCGTCGCTCGACACCGGACCGACTGCTGGCGGCCAAATCCCGAGATTTCGGTGCGCCTGAGCTCGCTGCGTAGAAAGGCTGTGTCAGATTGATTGTTGCTTCGCGTTGGTGAGGCTCAGGCCGTCGTTTCGCCTGACTCATCGAAGAGCACGCCACAATGTCCAAATTGCGACCAGACGACCGAGCCCAGAACGTCGATTTCATCCATCCAGATCAGGATCTTCTTGCCAACTTCGGGTAATCCGCGGCCCGCGACTTTTGCGCCTTTAGCGCAGAGGTTCTCGACCACGATGGATCTGGATCCGCCGACGGACACCGCAGAGCCTGCCGCGAAGGTCGGGCGTCGCGCCACCGTGCGCCGATCGCCGGCGGCATGAACTTGCTTACCGAAACACGACATCGCTTTCACTCCTCGATGCCAATTACGCTGGGCGAACTCTTATCGAGCAATGGGAGCAACGCTGGCAATCATGCCCACGATGCGTGTCCGATTGTGGTACAAAACTTAACCGCTTGCTGGGCGCCCGTTCCGTTGCTGAAAGGAGGTCCAGGGTAGCAGTAGTTCGAGGCGTCCCTAACGGGCATTCCAAAGCGAGTAAGTTAGGGTCGGATCCCGCCGATACAGCGCGGATCGTACGTTAATCGTCGCGAGCGGACCGGCCACTTTCGGCTCGATCCAGAATGGCCGTTAACGGGACAAGCTCTCGAAATGCCGCAGTTTACAGGAGCCGTGCCGTGAGGATACTTGCACGATCATGGGCGCAGCCGCTTCCACTGCCCAAAGGTGAGTTTCAGTCCGAGGGGTCAACGACGGAGGCCAGAAACCGCGTCTGGTGGAAGCCGGCGATTGCTCTCAGCTGATCCGATTCTTGTTTCATTGTTCGTCGAACGCAAAAAGAATCGATGACCTCAGGCGAGAGGCCTGCGCGCGGATCAACAAGGCAAAGCTGATTTGCCGCGAACCGCATCCTATTCTTTAGGTGACGCTGACCGGCTGCCGACCGAAGATCGAGATCGCCGTAGCTAACGATAACTCTTTGCTGGTCATCGATTGGCGCGTTTCGAACGTCCCGCGCCCCTGTCGGGCAGAATGCTGTCGCCATGGCGCAAACCAAGACTGAAATCTTCATCATTCCTCCTCAACTTTCAAAATCCTGGTCGTCATCCAGGTTGAGCCGCCCGCGCGATTACTTGCCCATGTGCGTGCACTGAAAACCGCCGATCCTGGCCTATTCACTTGAGTGCCCCGGCGGATGATCGCATACTCAGCCGATGGAGGCTGCCTTTCGGCGGATTTCTTCTTCGACGGGGCCCGCGACCGGTCGTTCGAAAGGAATCATGTTGCGAAAGATAATGATTTCCCACGATCCGGTAGAATTCTCGCGCGCGACATAATGGGCGATCGACCGAGTCACGCCCGGCAAGATGCCGTTAGGATAGGTGAATTGGGCTTCGACGGCAGCCACGCCGGGCGCGAGCATGCGCACCGCTAGCACTTCCACGGCAAGGGTCGTGCCGCGGAAAATTGTACGGAAAAGCTCAGCGTGACCGGTGCCGATGAGGTCGCGGCCGCTTACCCGAAGGCCGTTGACGGCTGTGAAATCCGCGTCTTCCGCGAAGACGGAGGCGAGTTTCTCAGCATCAGCAACGTTCCACGCCGCCGCGAACGTCTGGATGGGTGTCGTCGGCAATTCGTCATTGTTCACTGCGCTCTCCCCTTGACGAGATGGAGTGGTTTGTTCACTTTACACAGTGTCAAGTATCTTAGGAGTTTACACCCTGTCAAGTGCGCAATCGCCAACTCGAGCTCGCATCCTGGAGGCGGCCCTTGCGCTGGTCCGCAACGGCGTTGCCGGGGTCAATATGGTGCAGATCGCCAAGGCCGCCGGTGTCTCTCGGCAGGCTTTATATCTCCACTTCAGCGATCGGGCGGACCTCTATGTGGCAATGGTACGTCACGTGGACGAGCAGCGCGGTTTAGCAGCGGCCCTTGAGGCGCTGGAGCTCGCTCCGACAGGAAAATCGGCGTTGTCGGAAGCAGTCGCGATGCAGGCGCGAATGAATCCCCATCTTTATCCTGTTGCCGCAAGCATCGACGCCCTGCGGCGCCAAGATCCCGCGCTTCAGAGGGCGTGGGACGATCGGTTGGAAAATCGGTTGAGCGGCGCTCGCGCGATCGCCAATCGGCTCGAACGAGAAGAAGTACTGCGGCCTGAGCTTGATGTAGATTTTGCTGCAGACCTTATCTGGAGCCTTCTCTCGCTGCGAATGTGGGAAGATCTGGTCATCGTTCGCGGGTGGTCGGCTGACCGGTATTGCGTGCACCTCGACGGACTGCTCGCCAGGTCTCTCTACCGTTAGTTCAAATCGCACGAATGGCGGGGGTCGCTTGCGACGATGAGGAGCAGTGCCTCACTGTCGGACAGCGTGTCGCCTTAGTTCGGCCTTCGCTTCCGGATTTGGGTTTGAGTAACGGCCAAGAGACTTCCAGCTCCAGGAGACTTTCCAAAACCATCAAAAAGAATGAGGAACTTGAGCCGGATGGTGCAGGATAAGCTCGGATGTCACACGGCAATTTTCACCGAAAATCGCTTGGAATACAGCCGCTTGGTGAAATCAATAGACCTTGCCGGATCGGCCATTGGTGCCCAGGAGAGGACTCGAACCTCCACGCCCTTGCGAGCGCCAGCACCTGAAGCTGGTGCGTCTACCAATTCCGCCACCTGGGCACGGTGCTATCTGTTGGCAGGCGGCGGCGCTTAGGGGCGCCTGACCCGCCTTGTCAATCGAGGAAGCAACGGGCTAGGGCCTCTCTCCATGATCGAACGCGCGGAAGAGCTTGTGACCGTCTTCGGCGGCGGTGGATTCATCGGCCGATATGTTTGCGAATTCCTGATGAAGAGCAACGTCAGGGTCCGCGTTGCCCAGCGTGACCCGCGCCAAGCCTATATCATCCAGCCCTTGGGAAAGGTCGGGCAGTTCGGCTTTGAAGCCGCTGACATTACCAATGCCAAGAGCGTCCGTCGTGTAGTCCATGGCTCGAGTGCCGTTGTGAACTTGTGCGGTGTCTTCGGCGCAAAGATGCCAAAGGTGCATGTTGATGGCGCCCGCAACATTGCAGAAGCGGCGCGCGACCTTGGGATCAAATCCGTCGTCCACATTTCCGCCATTGGCGCGAGCCCCGATTCGGCCTCAGCCTACGGGCGCACCAAGGCGCAGGGTGAGGAGGCCATTCGGGCGGCATTCCCACAGGCGACCGTTATACGCCCATCACTCGTATTCGGCGCAGAAGACAATCTAACCAATCGGTTCGCCGCCATGGCGAATCTGCCGATTCTTCCGGTGATCGCCGCCAAACGCAATTTCCAGCCGGTGTACGTCCGCGACCTTGCGAAGGCGATCGCAATGAGCGTGCTTGATCCACAGAGATTCGGTGGACACACGTATGAGATTGGTGGCCCACAGATGATGAGCATGGTCGGTCTCCACCGCGCGATCCTGGAGATTACGGGCCAGTCCCCGGACATCGTTGCGATGCCGGACCTGTTTGCGGACCTGCTGTCGCGCCTGGGCTGGCTGCCCGGCGCTCCCCTTAGCCGTGACCAGTGGATGATGTTGCAGCGGGATAATGTTCCCGCGGACGATCAGCCGGGTCTCGAGAGGTTCGGCATTGAGCCTACCCCCTTGGCGGCCGTCGCATATGAGTGGCTTGGTCGGTTCCACCGCCGTGGCAAGTTCGCCGGACGCCAGATTAATTTGACAGCAGCTTCCTAAGTCCCGACGACGTCCCGATGCCACTGCTGCTGATCGCAATCATCCTCGGTGTCGTTGAGGGCGTCACGGAGTTCCTTCCGGTATCCTCGACCGGACATCTGATACTCGCCACCGAACTTCTTGGCTTTGATGCTGAGAAATGGGCCTATTTCAACGTCATAATCCAGCTCGGAGCGATTCTCGCCATCGTCGTGCTGTACTGGCGGACGTTCTTTGCTGTGCTCGAAGGACTTTTCCGCAGAAATCCCGTCTCCTGGCGTTTTGTGCGCAATGTGCTGATCGGCTTCGCGCCCTCTGCTATTTTGGGCTTCCTGCTCATCAAATACATCGAAGCCCTGCTCGGAAATGCGAAGGTCGTTGCCGTTGCGCTGATGCTGGGTGGGGTCGCCATCCTCGTGATTGAGCGGCTAGCCCGACATGCGGAGACGGTCGGTGTTTCTGAACTTCCTCCAAAGACCGCGTTCGGGATTGGTGTTGCTCAGTGTCTCGCCATGATCCCAGGCGTCAGCCGCTCGGGCGCGACCATCATGGGTGCGCTCAGTCTCGGGGTCGAGCGCCGAACGGCAGCGGAATTCAGTTTCTTCCTCGCCATCCCAACCATGCTCGGCTCAACCACGCTCGAAGTCCTGAAGCACCGGCACGAGATCATGTCGGGAGCGGGCGTCGGATTCGGTCTCATCGCAGTCGGGTTCGTGGTCAGTTTCCTTGTAGCGTTGGTCGTCGTGCGCGCCTTCGTCCATTACATTTCGCGCCATGGCTTTGCGCCCTTCGCCTGGTATCGCATCGTCGCCGGGGGCCTCGCTCTCGTGTGGCTCACCCTTGGACATTAATTTAACTTGCGCTCATTAGGCAGTCGGCTGATAATTCAGTAGCTTAGATGGTGGTGCGCATGCCTAAGACCCTTATCATCCTGCCCCTGTTGCTCGTCACAAGCCCTGCCTTCGCGCAGGAAGCTCCTCCGGCGGTCCAGTTGCCGCGCGAGCTGACCGATCCCGCCGCGCAGATGCGATTGGCGGCGCGACTGCAGTCGATTTCGAGCGCTCTTCTCAACGTAAGGGTCGGTAATATCGCCGCTGCCATCGAGGGCCGCGAGCCGACGTCCGCGGAGCGCAACGTCACCGTTGGCGACCTCGTTCGGCGAAGGGATCCCAACTTCGATCGCGACGTCGCTCAAGAGGTCGCAACGGTGGGTCCCAAGATCCAGCACAGCATGCAGACCGTGGCCCGTGCGCTGCCGCGCGTAATGCGCGACGTCGCCGATGCACAACGATCGATCGATCGCGCCGTCGCGAATCTCCCGGACCCTTCCTACCCGAGGCGATGACCGGCTAGCGGGTGAATCCTCATAGGTTCAAAACCGGCGCCAGGCCGTCGTGCCAGGCCAACAAAAATTTGATTGGCGGCGCGCAGATAGCCTGAGTGGCGGTTTACCTGTGCGCTTCCGCCGCTAATGCTCCTCGGCCATGTGGCAGCTTTTCCAGTTCCCGCTTTGCCCGTTCTCCCGCAAGGTGCGGCTCGTTCTCGCCGAGAAGGGCGTCGGGCACGAACTGGTGCGCGAAAATCCATGGGAACGGCGCGACGAATTCATGGACCTGAACCCCGCCGGCGAAACTCCTGTCATGGTTGATTCGGACCAGGGCGTCACGCTTATTGGTTCGCAGCCGATCGTCGAATATTTCGATGAGACCGTCGATCGGATGCCGATGATCCACGGCAATGCCGCCCTTCGTGCCGAGATTCGCCGTATGACCGAGTGGTTCGACATGAAGCTTTACCGTGAGGCCGTCGAGCCGCTGATGAACGAGCGGATGCGAAAGCGCCTGGTGAACCGCGAGCCGCCCGATACCCGGGTCCTGCGGGAGGCGATGCGGACCGCGTCCGAGCATCTCGACTATCTCGATTATTTGCTTGATCATCGTCGATGGCTCGCTGGCCCTGGCCTCAGCCTGGCGGATTTCACCGCCGCCGCTCACCTCAGTGTCATTGATTATCTCGGCGCGCTCGACTGGCGAGGTCATAAACAGACCAAGGACTGGTACGCCGTCATGAAATCGCGCCCCTGCTTCCGGCCCCTGCTTGCCGAGCGGATGGAGGTGATCGTTCCTCCATCCCATTACGACAAAGTCGATTTCTAGTAGATCGTCCCGCGCTTGCGCACGGCATCGCAGATTGCGAAATAATCGGTCGTAAGCTCCGTCCCTGCCGGGAGGTCGCTTGCCGCGACATCATCGCCGAACGCAGGTCCGAGCGAGATCGTGTTCGGTTCGTCGGAATGGTTGAAATGGCGACCGTTATCGCCGCACAGCACCCAAAGCCCCGATTTCTCATGGAAGGTCGAATACATCGCCAGGAAGGACCGCAGTCGGCTCGGCATGGTCTGAAGCTCCGCATCGGAGAAGATGCGGTCGATTCGGCTGTCGAAACGCCAGACGAGGTCTCCCTCGTTCACATCTTCCAAAAGGAACGTGCCGATCCCATGGATCGCGCTTGGGCGAAGTTCCGTCTCGACCATCAACATGGATGTACTCTCCGACCGACGATCCGCTGCCCAACGGCATTTCCAAGCGCGTGGTTCCGGCGCCACTCCGCCTTTCAGCGCGAAGCAAAAATTTAATCTGAGCCAATGGTCGTGATCAGGCGTTTCTCAAACTGATCAAGTCTTAGGGAGGATATGATGCCACGATTTCATTGGGCCCTTGCGCTGGCCGTTCCCGCAACTCTTGTGACGGCGGCTCCGGTGGATGCCAAAGGCTGCATCCGCGGTGCACTCGTCGGGGGCGTTGCCGGGCATTATGCAGGCCATCATGCCCTCGCTGGCGCGGCCGCAGGCTGTGTTGCCGGGCACGTGTATTATAAGCACAAGGCTCGCCAGGTGCACGTCGCGGCGCATCACCGCTAAGCCCGTTCAGGCGGCGATTAGTGCCCCGCGGTAAACTTGGTCCTCGAGGGTGCGTCCGGCGCCGAGCGCGACGCAGTTCATCGGCTCGTCGGCGACCCGGACCGGAAGGCCGGTCGCATCCTGGAGGACCGTGGCGAACTCCCGCAGAAGCGAGCCGCCGCCCGTCATCGTGATTCCCTGGTCGATTACGTCGGCGGCGATTTCGGGCTGGGTGTTCTCGAGCGCAGTGCGCACAACCTCGACGATCTGGTTGACGGGCTCACTCAACGCCTCGTTGACGTGGGCTTGGCTAAGTTCGATTTCGCCAGGCATCCCTCGTCCGACGTCACGGCCGCGAACCAAAGTCGTAAGGCCCTTGCCGTCTCCGGGGCGCACGGCCGATCCAATCTCGAGCTTGACGCGTTCCGCCGTGCCTTCACCAATCAGCAGATTGTAGTTGCGGCGAACGTAAGAGGCGATTGCATCGTCCATCTTGTCGCCGCCGACGCGCGCGGAGCGACACAGCGCAAGTCCCTGAAGCGATATCACACCGACCTCGGTGGTCCCGCCACCAATATCGACGACCATCGAGCCGATCGGTTCAGCTACAGGAAGTCCCGCGCCGAGCGCAGCCGCCATCGGCTCTTCAATCAGCGATACGCGGTCCGCGCCCGCATTGGTCACGGCGTCGCGGATTGCCCGTCGTTCCACCGACGTCGCACCCGATGGAATGCAAATCACTACCTCTGGCCCGCGCGAGAACCGACTTGGGCCACCGTGCGCCCTGCGGATGAAATGCTTGATCATCTCCTCAGCGACCTCGATGTCGGCAATGACGCCGTTTCGAAGCGGACGGATCGTTCGGATATTGTCGGGCGTCTTGCCAAGCATCAGCTTGGCGTCGTCACCGACCGCGCGCACCTTACGGACGCCGTTCACCATCTCCATTGCGACGACCGACGGTTCGCTCGTGACGATGCCTTGGCCCCTTACATAGACAACCGTGTTGGCGGTGCCGAGGTCGATCGCGAGGTCGCGCGAAGAGAAATTAAAAAGAGAACGCATGGTCGGCCCCCCGGCCTATCAGAATCGGAATTTCAATGGCTTAGGGGAGGTTTGGCGCGGAGCCATATGGTTAATGCCCGTTACCAGCCGGACGTTGGTTAATCGCGTTGAACGGAGTTCGCGCTACTCTGGAACAGCGGCGATCAGATAGTTCAGGCGGACGTCGTCGCTCAGGTGCAGGCCGCGCGCCAGTGACCAACCGATGCCTTCGAGGTCGATGCATTTCAGTCCCGCATCCTTGAGAAGCAGCTGAAGTCGCTCAGGTCCAACAAATTTCTCGAAGTCATGCGTGCCCTTCGGGATCTGCCCAGCAGCTTCCGCGACCGTAATCATGAGAAACTTCGACCACGCCGTCGCGTTCGGCGTCGATATGATCAACAGGCCGTCCGGCACGAGTCGTTCTGCGAGGAGACGAATGAAGGCGGCAGGTTCGGCGACATGCTCGATGACCTCCATGCAGGTGACGAGGTCGAAGCGCTCGTCGAGCTCGGCGAGCTCGCCGGCGCGGTAGTCGATCGCTAGCCCCGAGCGTGTGGCATGGGCCTTGGCGACCGCGATGAGCTCTGCCGAGGCGTCGAGACCCGTCACGCGAGCACCAAGGCGCGCAAGCGGCTCGGCCAGCAGTCCCGCGCCGCAGCCGACGTCGAGCGCCCTCTTCCCTTGGAGGGGTTGTCGCGAACATTCGTCGCACTGCCAGTGCTGGTCGATCTGGTCGCGAATGTATTTGAGGCGCACCGGATTGAGCTTGTGCAACATCGCCGAGGCACCGTCAGGATCCCACCAATCGCTGGCTAGACGGCCGAAGCGCAAAGCTTCCTGTTCGATAATACTGGTCGCGGCCATGAATTCTCCATGCTCTCACCACTTGCAAAGCGAAAGCACCTGATGCGTTGGAGGGAAGATGGATCATTTTCAACTCAGGGATGGGGCGCTTCATTGCGAGGATGTGCCCCTTGCCGACATTGCAGCATCCGTCGGCACGCCCGTTTACGTCTATTCGTCGGCGACGATGTGTCGGCACGTCCAAGCGCTTCGTTCGGCGCTCGAGGCCCTCGGAGACCCGCTGATCGCTTACGCCGTGAAGGCGAACCCCAATAGCGCCGTGATCGCAACGCTCGCGCGGGCCGGGCTTGGTGCGGACGTCGTTTCCGGCGGGGAGTACCGGCGCGCCCGCGCTGCGGGCGTTACGGGCCAAAAGATCGTGTTTTCCGGCGTTGGGAAGACTGAGGACGAGATGCGCCTCGCGCTCGAAGGCGGACTTTACCAGTTCAATCTCGAGTCCTTTGCGGAAGCCGAGATGCTTTCGTCGGTTGCAAGTGGAATGGGACTAAGTGCCCCCGTCGGCTTCCGCGTCAACCCCGATGTGGGCGCCGGTGGCCACGCCAAGATCACCACCGGTTCGGCCGAGAACAAGTTCGGCATTGCGATCGGTGATGCGATTGAAGCCTATGGTCAGGCCTCCCGGCTCCCCGGGCTCACAATTCAGGGAGTGGCGGTCCACATCGGAAGTCAGCTCACGAGCCTCGCCCCTCTGGAAAGTGCATTCTCGCTCGTCGGCGATCTGCTCAACGAGCTTCGCAACGCGGGTCACGACATCACGGTTGCCGATCTTGGAGGTGGACTTGGAGTACCGTACGACCCCGACCTCCCGTCACCACCAAGCCCGGCCGAATATGGCGCAATGGTGTGCCGCAGGACGCGGGACTGGAACACGCGCTTGGTTTTCGAACCGGGACGTTTGATCGTCGGCAATGCGGGAGTGCTGCTTTCGCGTGTTATCCGAGTGAAACCCGGTGCGCGCGATCCGTTTGTGATCGTCGACGCGGCAATGAACGACCTCATGCGGCCGGCACTGTATGATGCCTGGCATCGGATCGAAGCGGTGCGCCCCACCGGCAAGCATCAAATCGTCAATATTGTGGGGCCCGTTTGCGAGACCGGCGATACGTTTGCAACCGGTCGCGAGATGGACGCAGTTTCGGCTGGGGATCTTGTCGTTTTTCGTACTGCCGGTGCCTACGCCGCGGCCATGTCGAGCACCTATAATTCGCGTCCTCTGACGCCAGAAGTGCTGGTCGACGGCAATCGCTGGGCCATCGTGCGCCCACGGATCGAGGTTGAGCAGCTAATCGCTGGCGATCGTGTCCCCGAGTGGCTCGGTGGTTGCGCCGCTGACCCCAGCAGCTAAAGCCGCCGCGGCATGGCGCGGATTGTTATGAAATTCGGTGGAACCTCGATGGCCGGCATCGAGCGTATCCGGCACGTCGCCGGCCTCGTTATGCACGAGGCCGAGCGCGGCAACGACGTCGCGGTCGTCGTCTCGGCGATGGCCGGCGAAACGGATCGCCTGGTCCAGCTCTGCAAGGAAGCCGCACCCCTTTATGATCCGCGCGAGTATGACGTCGTAGTCGCGAGCGGCGAGCAGGTCACCGCCGGTCTCCTCGCCATTACCCTCTCGGGGATGGGGGCGAATGCGCGCTCATACATGGGCTGGCAGCTCCCGATTCGCGCTTCGGGACACAGTTCGGCCTTGATCGACCATATCGAAGCCGACATCCTCGAGGGTGTATTTGCGCGGCGCGGAATTGCAGTGATTCCCGGATTTCAGGGGGTGACTGCCGAAGGGGATCTTGCGACATTGGGTCGTGGCGGCTCGGACACTTCGGCAGTGGCACTCGCCGTCGCCGTGAAGGCCGATCGCTGCGACATCTACACCGACGTCGAGGGGGTATTCACGACGGACCCGCGGATCGTCCCCAGGGCCCGAAAGCTTAGCGCCATCACCTACGAGGAGATGCTGGAACTCGCATCGGTCGGGGCAAAGGTGCTCCAGACGCGGTCCGTCGGGCTTGCAATGCGCTACAACATGGCCCTCCAGGTTCTCTCCTCGTTCGAGGACAAGCCTGGGACGATGATCGTTTCAGATGACAAGATCGAGGAACTGAAAATGGAACGGCAGCTCGTTACGGGCATTGCCCACGACAAGAACGAAGCGCGGATCACCCTAAAGGGTCTGCCCGACAAGCCGGGCACGGTGGCAGCAATCTTCGCGCCACTCGCGCAGGCGAATATAAACGTCGACATGATCGTCCAGAGCGGCGCCGGGACGGGCGGTCCGAGCGATCTTACGTTCACGGTGCCGACGGCCGCGCTGGAACATGCAGCGGCCGAGCTCGAAAAGTCCAAGGCGAAGATCGGCTTTGGATCGATCATCACCGACACAGATGTTGTTAAGGTGAGTGCGGTCGGCATTGGCATGCGGTCCAATGCCGGCATTGCCGCGAAAATGTTCGAAACCCTGGCCGAGCGCGGTATCAACATTCTCGCGATCTCGACCTCGGAGATCAAGGTCTCTGTGCTGGTCCCGGAGGAATATATGGAGCTTGCTGTCCGGGTGTTGCACAGCGCGTTCGGTCTCGACGCACGGGAGCCGGCATGAGCGGCGAGGGCCTTATCGCGGAACAGCGACCTCTCCACGGATCAACCGGCCATGTCCGTCTGAAGGAACTGATGCACCGTGGAACCGAGTTCCTCGGATGTGAGACAGCGATCATGTGCGGGGCGATGAGCTGGGTTTCAGAACACACGCTCGTTTCCGCGATTTCGAATGCGGGCGGATTCGGCGTGATCGCCTGCGGTGCGATGACCCCCGACCTTCTCGAGGCGGAGATCGCGGCGACAAAGGCGCGCACAACCCGACCGTTCGGCGTCAACCTGATTACAATGCACCCTCAGTTGAGCGAGTTGATCAATGTTTGCGCTTCGCATGAGGTGGGTCATGTCGTGCTCGCGGGAGGACTGCCCCCTGCGGGAGCGATCGAACGGATCAAGGCGAGCGGTGCAAAGCTTATGGCCTTCGCGCCTGCGCTTGCACTTGCGAAGAAACTGATGCGCTCCAACGTTGACGCCCTGGTCATCGAGGGAATGGAAGCGGGAGGCCACATTGGCCCTGTTTCGACTTCGGTTCTGGCGCAGGAGATCCTTCCGATCGTCGCGAAAGAAATTCCCGTGTTTGTTGCTGGCGGAATCGGCCGCGGCGAGGCAATTGCGGCTTACTTGGAGATGGGCGCAGTTGGCGTCCAGCTTGGCACAAGGTTCGTCTGCGCAAGCGAAAGTATAGCTCACCCGAACTTCAAGAAGGCGTTCATTCGGGCATCAGCGCGCGACGCAATCCCCAGTGTTCAAATTGACCCGCGCCTTCCGGTTATTCCCGTCCGTGCACTTAAGAACCGTGAAATGGAGCGGTTCGCTGCCAAGCAGCGCGAAGTCGCTGAGCTTCTCGATTCGGGGGCCATCGAAATGGCCGAAGCGCAACTTCAAATTGAGCGATACTGGGCCGGCGCGCTTCGGCGTGCGGTAATTGACGGCGACGTCGAGACGGGCTCGGTGATGGCCGGCCAATCCGTAGGGATGGTCACGCGGGAGGAGCCGGTCGCTGCCATCGTCGCCGAACTGGTCGACGAAGCGGCCGCCGCGCTCGAGAGCCGGGGATAGTTTCGCCGCCTGAACAATTCCTTTGGCGAACGGACATCGCCGTGAAGCCGATGCGAAGCTGAAAGGGGCTTCTGGTCGTCAATCTGTCCGGCCCGGGCGAATTGGCCGAGGTCGGCATTGCACGGCGCCCGCTCATTCGCGCGCCAGCGTTAGCCGGTTGTCAGCATCTGACGGAGCCCTGCGCCCCCATCTACCAGCGGCGATAATGATGATAGCCGCCACCCAACCCAATCGAGATGCTGTAGCTTGGGTAACCGTAGCTCGGGTAGCTGTAAGCGGGATAGCCATAATAAGCCGGGTAATCGTAATAGACGGGGTACGAATAAGCGTAAGCCGGATAGGCGTAGCGGTAGCGATAAGGCGAATAGTAGCTGTAATAATGGTGGTGCCGGTAGAAGTGGTGGTGCCGATAGCGCGCCTCTGCTGGTGACCCGGTGAGAACGGCAGCTCCGGCGGCGAGGAGCAATACTGGTTTCAACATGGAGGCCTCGTTCGTCTCGTGTGGGCAGGCTGCCCGTACGTAACAATGTCACAACGAAGGAAGCGTGGGCGTGTTTCGCCATTTGATCGGATCGGCGCTCGTAAGGTGCGGGTCGCCGCAAAGAGCCACATCAAACACTGTCGATGGCGCCGCTCCGCGCTCCGCCCGATAGCCGGATGTGGTCGCAGCGCTCGCCTTAGCCTGTCGCGGTCGACGGCGGTCTAGCCGGGATAAGTGACCTTTGTGCCTTCGACCCTGGCACCCTCGGTAAGTCGGGCTTGATCCAGCCGGTTCTCTCCCATGATATGGAAAACCTTGCTGCCCGCGGCAATCAGATAGTCTGCGATGATGCGCCGATGACATCTCCACCAAACGGCCTCCGCGCACATGATTGCGCATCGCTTTTCCGACCCGATTGCAAGTAACAGGCTAAAGGCCTCGGCGAACTTTGTTGAGAGTGCGTAGTCCGCATAATTGTGGAAGCTCTGGTTCTTCCAAAGCCCATTGAGCTCATGCGGTACGTTCGCGGACCGGGGCCTAAGGCCGCCGAGATCGGCGATGCGCAGATAACCGACCTTTCCCGTTTTGAGCTCGGCAGGCAGCGCGTCTTCATTATATTGCGGGTTTCGCCGGGAGCGCGGCACGGTGCGGACATCGACGACAAGGTCGACGGAGCCCAAGTTCAGTAATTCGACGAACTGGGGGATCGTCCTTGTTGAATGTCCAATTGTGAAGAACGGCGCCTTGCTCGGCATAATCGCGTAACGCACTAGAAAGAATTGAGGTCACATCCGCCTTGGGGTCGACTGCGCGGCCACGGTGGACCGACAAGGCGAACTAAATGTTGAAGGCACTGTATGAAGTTCACCGTTCGCATCAGGAGCGTGACAGGCGCGCGGTGCATCTGATAGCCGCGCCTTGACATGCCGCTCTCTGCCGCCGCCTCCGCCCGCGAAATACTGACGGGCCTCCACGCGATCATGGCGCGGCGCGGCTCCGCGCAGCACAAGCTTGATCAGGTCGTCGATCTCATCGCCGACAAAATGGAAAGCGACGTCTGTTCGATCTACCTGCTACGCGACAACAATCTTGAACTGTTTGCGACCCACGGACTGCGCAAGGAAGCCGTGCATGTGACGCGCCTCCGGATGGGCGAGGGCCTCGTCGGAACGATTGCTGCCGAAGGCCGTGTTCTCAATCTTGCTGAGGCGGCGGAACACCCCGCTTTTGCCTACAAGCCCGAGACAGGCGAAGAGCGATACCACAGCTTCGCCGGGGTCCCGATCGTTCGGCTGGAAAGTCCGATCGGCGTTCTCGCGGTGCAGCACGCTGAGCCTCGACGCTATCATGACGTAGAAATCGAGGCTCTACAGACGGTGGCGATGGTGCTGTCGGAGATGATTGCCGGAGCGCGACTGGTTGATGGAGCGCGGCGAAGCCGCTTGCGCAGTGCCGGACCGCTCCGCCTCCCGGGTCTGAAGCTCGTATCCGGAATGGCTCGAGGAGTGGCCGTTTTTCACGAGCCGCGAATCGTTGTCGAGCACACGGTCGCTGATGACGTCGAGGCCGAACGCGAGCGTGTCTATGCGGCGTTCCGCAAGATGCGCGAGCAGATCGACAATATGGCGCGCGATGCCGAGTTCGGGATCGCTGGCGAGCATCAGGAAATCCTCGAAACCTATCGGATGTTCGCTTACGACGAGGGCTGGTCAAGGCGGATCAATGCGGCGATCGACAGCGGTCTCACCGCCGAAGCGGCAATCGAGCGCGTTCAGCAGCGCACGCGGGCTCGAATGCGCGAAATCGACGATCCGCTGCTGCAGGAGCGGATGCATGATCTCGAGGATCTTTCAAACCGGTTGCTGCGGATAGTCTCAGGACGCATCGGTACGGCGGCGCAGACTGGTCTTGCGCATGATGCCGTTCTCATTGCGCGCAATCTTGGGCCAGCCGAGTTGCTTGAATATGACCGGCGGCGCCTCAAAGGTGTGCTGCTCGAGGAAGGATCGCTAACCTCGCACATGACCATCGTCGCCCGGGCCATTGGCGTTCCGGTTATTGGACGGTTGCACGATATTCGCCATAGCGTCGAGGAGGGCGAGGCAATCCTCGTTGATGGCGACAACGGCAGCGTGATCATCCGCCCGACGCGCCAACTGCTTGCAAATTTCGACCACCGAATGGCGCTCAGCCAGAAACGGCGTGCTGAATTTGCCGCGGTGCGAAATCTCCCCGCAACGACAACCGACGGTGTGACGTGCAGCGTTATGGTGAATGCCGGGCTCGCGGAGGATGCTGCAACGCTCGCGATGAGCGGGGCGGAAGGGATTGGTCTATTTCGCACCGAGTTCCAGTTCCTCGTTTCGGCAACCCTTCCGGGCCGCGACCGCCAGCTTCGACTTTATTCAAGGGTGCTTGATGCCGTGGGCGATCGGCCGGTCGTGTTCCGCACGGTCGACATCGGCGGCGATAAGGCACTTCCCTATCTCACGGACGATGCGGAGGAGCAGGCTGAGAACCCCTCGATGGGCTGGCGCGCGCTTCGCCTTTCGCTCGACCGCTCAACACTGATGAAGGCACAGGCCCGCGCGCTGATCGAGGCTTCAGCCGGCGCGGTACTGCGCGTGATGTTTCCAATGGTCTCGGAGCCGTGGGAATATGAAGAGGCACGGGGACTGTTTGAAGAACAGGTTGAGTGGGCGCGCAAAGCGCATCGTAAGCTACCCAAGCGCATCGAGTTCGGCGCGATGCTCGAAGTGCCGAGCTTAGCCGAAATGCTCGATCAGCTGCTTCCGCGGGTCGACTTCATCTCCATCGGAACGAACGATCTCACGCAGTTTCTGTTCGCTGCGGATCGATCGGATCCGCGCCTCGCCCAGCGCTATGACTGGCTCAGTCCAGCGATCTTGCGGTTTCTAAAGCGCGTCATCGACGCGTGCGATGCAGCTGGGGTCACGGTGCGCATTTGCGGCGAAATGGCCGGTCGGCCGCTCGAAGCCATGGCTTTGATCGGCCTCGGAGCGACGAAAGTCTCGATCACGCCGGCCGCCGTCGGGCCCGTGAAGGCAATGATCCGCTCACTTGATGCAAGGGCGATCCATGCGCGGATGGAGCAGCTGTTGGCCAAGCCGCCGAGGGACATGCGCAAAGCGCTTTGCGATTGGGCACGAAGGCACAACGTCGTCATTGGTTAGCTGGCGGTTGACACTGCAGCTCCAGCGCCCAAACAGGGCGGATGCCCAAGCGAGAACCCGATCCCGAGCCAATTGACGAAGAACAGCTCGAACCGGAGCATCCCACGGTCGGCGAACGTCTTCGCGCAGCGCGCGAAAAGAAGCGCGTTAGTCTCGAGGATATCGCGGCTCAGACGCGCATCCCGCGGCGCCATCTCGAAAGCATCGAGAAAGCCGAGTGGGATAGCCTTCCTGCACCCACCTACACGATTGGTTTCGCGAAGAGTTATGCCTCGGCCGTCGGTCTCGAGCGCTCGGAGATTGGCGACCAGCTGCGCGAGGAAATGGGTGGGCAACGATTTGCGTCGACCTCGGCTGATGTGTTCGAGCCCGCCGACCCACGAAAGACGATGCCAAGAGGGCTCGTTATCGGTGCAATTATTGCTGTCGTCCTGCTGGTTGTTGGCATGAGCTGGCTCAACAAAAGGTCGCTCGAGCAGCCCGAGTCCGGAGGGAATATCAGCGCCGCGGCGAATGAAACTACGCCGGCGACGTCGCCTAGACCCGCTCCACCGCCCTTGGTGCCATCAACACCGAAGGGACCCGTTGTTCTCACCGCGACCGCTCCGGTTTGGCTGCAGATTAGCGAGAAAGGCGGCGCGACACTCTATTCCGGAACGCTCCAGCCCAACCAAACCTATACCGTTCCTTCGACAGCATCCGCGCCCGTGCTCAAGACGGGCAAGCCCGAAGCACTGAGGGTGACGGTCGGGAGCGCCGAGGCGCCTGCCGTCGGTCCACCGGCGACCACCGTCTCAAACGTCAGCCTGTTGGCCCCCGACCTTATGAAGTCCGCTGGAGTGGACCATGGCCCGAAGCCTGCTTCATCGAGCAGCACCTCGCCGTCGGGAACAGCGGGAGCGGGCCGGGCGCAGGATAAGACCCCTACGGCGTCCCCGCCGACCAACACCGTGCCATAGGTTCATCGACCCGCAAGCCGCACCGCGATATCGTTCACCAACAGCTAAGCGTGGGGAAATGCTCGTGAAATCTCGCCTGACTACCGCTCTTGCGAGCGGCGCACTGTTCGCGCTTGTTCCATCGATTGTGTTCGCGGATAGCCGGCAGGCTCCCACACCGGACCAGCGCATCGACCGGCTTGAGAAGCAAGTGCAGCAGATGCAGCGGCAGGTATTCCCGAAAGGTCGACCTGCAGACACGGCGGGATTTTCGGACGATCCAGCGGCCACACAATCGTCGGTGATCTCACTCGACCAGCGTCTTGACGCCCTCGAGAAGCAGATGGCCGATCTTGTCCGCCAGTCGGAGGAGAATGGAAATCGCTTGCGGAGCGTCGAAGCGGGGATGGGTCAGCTTAAGAACGATGAGGAGCAGCGTATTGCGGCCCTCGAGCAGCGGATAGCCGAAGCGGCGTCCGCGCCCCCTGTGCAAGCTACCGACGGGGTGACACTTCCGGTAGCTGGACCGTCCAAAGGCAAGCCCACGCCGGTCGGCAAGAGCCCCGTCAAGAACGCCGTTGAAGCGGGGCCAAGCAGTATCGCTGGCGAAACCGTCGCGGCGACAGATCCCGGCGAGGATGCTTACACGCAGGGCTTCCATCAGTGGGAGGCGGGTCAGTATGACCAGGCGATCAGCACGTTGAGGGCCTTCACCGCCGCTTATCCGAGGCACAAGCGGGTCAGCTACGCCAATAACCTCATCGGTCGCGCGATGCTCGATAAGGGCGACGCAAGGGGAGCCGCAACGGCCTTGCTCTCCAACTATCGAAGTAATCCCGGCGGCGAACGCGCTGCCGATAGCCTCTACTATCTGGGACAAGCGCTCATGAAGCTCGGGCAGCCTGGACAGGCGTGCAAGGCTTACGCCGAGATGGACGCCGTTTACGGTGCGAAGATACGGCCCGACCTTAAGAAACTCGAAGCGGACGGCAAAGCCCAGGCACAGTGCAGCTAATGTGCTATGCCTGCTCCGGATGGTTCCCGAGCAGGCTCTTGTCGATCGCTTCCGTTTTGACCTTGATGCGCTGATTCCGACGAACGAGACGGTCGGTCTCGCCGTCTCCGGCGGACCGGACAGTCTTGCCCTGCTATTGCTCGCTGCGGCTGCGCGTCCGGGCGGTGTCGAGGCAGCGACGGTCGACCACGGTCTGCGATCCGAGTCTCGCGACGAAGCGCTCGAGGTCGCGAAAATTTGTAATAGTCTCAACGTCCCGCACGCGATTCTCACCGCCTCGTGGAACGATGTCCCGGGTTCCGCGATCCAGGAACGGGCACGCCGCAAACGGTATCGGCTGTTAAGCTATTGGGCGGAAGAGCGGCGTCTTGGCGGGCTGGTGACCGCCCATCACGCCGATGACCAGGCGGAAACTTTCCTCATGCGGCTGGCTCGGGGCTCAGGGGTGCGAGGACTTGCCGCGATGCGCTCGCGTTCGATCACGACCGGTTCCCATGTCCGGCTTGTTCGTCCGCTCCTGGGTTGGCGAAGGACCGAGCTAGAGCAGATATGCGCGGCGGTCGGCGCCACGCCCGCCTCTGACCCGAGCAATGAGGATGAGCAGTTTGAGCGTGTTCGCATGCGGCGAGCTCTTGCCAGAGCAGACTGGCTCGACCCTGCAGCGATCGCGCGGTCCGCGGCGCATCTCGCCGATGCCGACACGGCACTCGAGTGGGCTGTACAGCTCGAATGGAAATGCAATGTCCACGAGAAACACGGCGTCATCACCTACCGTCCGGCTGGCGCGCCGAGCGAGATCATGAGGCGTATCGTTGGCAGGGCCGTTCGCCGTCTCGCGACGGAGGGAGAGCCCGAGCTTCGAGGGCGCGAGATCGATCAGCTCCTCGAAGTGGTGAAGGGAGGAGGAGTTGCAACGATCAGGGGAGTGCGATGTGATGGCGGTCGGGAGTGGCGCTTCACGCAGGCCCCGCCGCGGCGCGATGTAGCGGAGGAGAAACTGTGGCTGAGAAATTGAGCAATGGCGAAGATGATGATTGTGGCCAGCTGATCGATCAGAGGATCGCAGAATTACGCGACTGGCGCGGTGCGACTTTCGCCCGTTTGCGCCAACTCATCAATGAAGCCGATCCTGAGGTGGTCGAGACCGTCAAGTGGCGAAAGCCATCAAATCCCGCAGGTGTTCCCGTCTGGGAGCATGCCGGCATCCTCTGCTCCGGCGAGATTTATAAGGACAAGGTCAAGCTCACGTTCGCAAGAGGAGCCACGCTCAAGGACCCGTCGCGCCTTTTCAACGCGAGTCTCGACGGCGGGACCCGGCGCGCGATTGACGTTCACGAAGGCGATGAAATCAACGCGCAAGCTCTTCGCGAACTCATCAAGGACGCGGTCGCCGCGAACGTCCGCGTCAAGAACGGCTAACGCCGCTTTTCACTTCACGCCGAGATTGCCGCTTACTAGGGTGCGTGCCGTTCCATGGGAGGGGTAGGGCAGTGCGTCATTCGTCTTGGTTTTTCATCGCTGCAGCAATCGTAGCGGTTCCTCAGTCGGTAAAAGTTACGGCGCAAGCAGCACCTGCAGCGGTAACGGCCAACGCCGAAGACGCCCGGCTCACTGCGTTCCTCGACGCCGAGTTCGCGCGAGATCTGAAGCTTCGACCCCAGCTCGCGACGAGGCTGGGGATCAAGGAAGGCGGGGACCGGCTCGACGACATCAGCGACACCGCCCAGCTGCAGCGGCTCGAGGCGCGCCGCGCCAGTGTCGCGCGGATGAAGGCTGAATTCGACCGGAAAACGCTCTCACCGCGCGGGCAGACGAACTTCGACATCTGGGAGACTGAACTTCAGCGTATGGAGGTGCAGTACAAGTATCGGCGCTATCAGCCCCCTTTCTACTCCTTCCTCTACTCCGTCCACTCGCAGCTCCCCGATTTCATGATCAATACGCACGCGGTCCAGGATGCGGCCGACATGCGGGCTTACAATGCCCGACTTCGCGCGATCCCCGCCGTCCTCGACACGGCGATCGCGCAGACCAGGCTCTCGGATGCGCAAGGGGTCCGCGCGCCGCGTTTCGAGGTCGAACGCGTCATCAGCGGAAGCAAGGTGATCATCGCCGGCGCGCCGTTCGACGGCGGCCATGATTCACCTCTATGGGCGGATGCCCGGGCGAAGATTGCCAAGCTTCAGGCTGCCGGCAAAGTCACGCCGGCAGAAGCGAGCGCTCTCCTTGGAGATACGCGTGCAGCGCTGCTCGCATTGAAACCGGCTTATGAGCGTGTTGTTGCCTGGGAGCAGGGAGAGCTCGCGGCGGCCCCGAACGGCCGGGTGGGTGCGGCGTCACTTCCTGGAGGTGCGGCATGGTACGCAGCAGCGCTCAAGCTTAATACGACCCTTGATCTCAGCGCGGCACAGATTCACCAGATCGGCCTCGACGAGGTAAAGCGCATTGAGATCGCGCAGGATGCGCTCGCGCGGCAGGCGGGCTTCAAGGATCATAACGCTTATTACGCGGATCGAGCGCGTCGCTACCCTTCGCAGCCCTGGACCGAAGCCCTGCGCGCCGACTATCTAAGCAAGGCGAATGCGACCGTGGCGCACAATCGCGCGCTTCTCCCCGCACGGTTCTACAATCTTCCGCAATATCGGGCCGAAGTCGTTCGCGAGCCGTCATTCAGTGAGGTCGCCGGAGGCGCTGCGCACGCATCTGGGCCAAGTCCCGATGGCGCGCGACCCGGACGTGTCTATGTCCACCTTCTGGGCAAGACCGCGGATCCAGCCTTGCTGACGGACCTCATGTGCCACGAGGGCATCCCGGGGCATGTGATGGCGGGCGACATTCAGGTTCGCCAGACAGGAACGCCGAAGTTCCGCCGGGCCGGCGGCTATGTTGCCTTCAACGAGGGCTGGGCGCTTTACGCTGAACAACTTTGCAAGGAGATGGGAGCTTATCCGGACCTTGCCTCCGACTTCATGCATCTCGACCAGGAGCATTTTCGAGCGGCGCGCCTCGTCGTCGACACAGGAATCCATGCTTTGGGTTGGACCGAGGAAGAAGCGGTCGCTTACATGATCCAAACGGGTCGCCTGTCGCCCGATCAAGCGCGCTCAGAGGTCCGTCGGTACATCACGCTTCCGGGACAGGCGACGGGCTATAAGATTGGTATGCTCAAGATCATGGAGTTGCGACACCGGGCCGAAAGCGCGCTGGGACCAAAATTTGATGTCAAGGCATTCGACGATCTCATCATCAGCGACGGATCGCAGCCACTGCCGGTCCTCGAGCGCCGCGTCGATGAGTGGACGGCGGCTCGGCGGTAGCCTCAATGCGAAATGGCCCGGCTTGCAAGCCGGGCCGGTCGCCGATTTCCTTTAAGCTAGCGATTAGTCGCGATCGCGGTCCCGATAACGTTCTCGATCGTGGTGATGATGGCGCCGATGTTCGTAGCTGCCGCTATAGCCGTAGCTCGAGTACCCCGAGTTGTAGTTACGATAGGCTGGATACGAATAGCTGTATCCGCTCGAATAGCCGTAGCTTGGGTTTGAATAGCCATAGCTCGGATAGGATTGGCCGTAGCCCGGATACGAATAGCCATTATTATAGGGGTTGTAGCCGTAGCTGTAACCATATTGGGCGGCAGCTGGAGCGGCGGTGAAAAGCGCCGCTGCAGCGGTCGCCGCGCCGATCAGATATGTACGCATTCGTAGATCCTCTCGTTGTTCTTCCGGTTGGTCCACCGGAAAGTCGTTGAAATGCGAACGAAGGGTTCTGCGCATTGTTGCTCATGGTCGGACGGTCTGAGGGCTTACCGCGACAGGCGACCGGAGACGTTCCGCAAGTGCGGGAGAAATAAGGGAAACCGAGCGATTGGACAGGCGCGAGGTTCGCGCCCGAAAATGGGACGGAGGCGTTCACGCAGTCCTAAGGGTCGCATTGTTATTGGATGCAATGCGCCTATTTTAGGCACGAAGGCCTTTTCGCCTGCGAAAGACGAGCGATGAACGACAAAGACAAGAAGCCGGGCAACCCGTGGACGAGGAACCTGCTGATCTGGGCAGGCGTCCTGTTCGCGCTCGTCCTTTTCGTGCAAATGATCGACGGCGGAAGCCGCGCCCAAGCGGGCCAGGCGATGGCCTATTCCGATTTTGTGCACCAGGTTGACCAGGGCAACGTACGCGCTGTTACCATTGCGACCGGATCGAGCGGCAACAACGCGATTGCAGGCAAGCTTGCGAGCGGTGAGGAATTCCACACCATCGCGCCGAGCGACGCGAACGTTTCCGACAAGCTGATTCAGAAGGGTGTTGCGGTCCAGGTCAAGGCGGAGGAGCAGTCGAGCATCTGGCTGTACATGCTCTACAACTCGCTGCCATTCCTTCTCATCCTCGGCATCAGCTTCTTTGTCATGCGTCAGATGCAGAAGAACGCCGGCTCCGGGGCCATGGGCTTTGGCAAGAGCCGCGCGCGAATGCTGACCGAAAAACAGGGACGGGTTACCTTTGCCGACGTTGCGGGAATCGATGAAGCACGTGAAGAGCTGCAGGAGATCGTCGAGTATCTGAAGGATCCGGGCAAGTTCGCGCGGCTTGGCGGCAAGATACCGAAAGGCGCTCTGCTGGTCGGTCCGCCCGGCACTGGCAAGACGCTTCTCGCTCGCGCTATCGCGGGCGAGGCGGGAGTTCCCTTCTTCACGATCTCGGGATCGGACTTCGTCGAGATGTTTGTCGGCGTGGGCGCGAGCCGGGTCCGCGATATGTTCGACCAGGCGAAGAAATCGGCGCCGTGCATCGTGTTCATTGATGAAATCGATGCCGTCGGCCGCCATCGCGGTGCCGGCCTTGGCAATGGCAATGACGAGCGCGAACAGACCTTGAACCAGTTGCTCGTCGAAATGGACGGCTTCGAGGCGAACGAAGGCATTATCATTATCGCGGCGACCAACCGCCCGGACGTGCTGGATCCGGCACTTTTGCGGCCCGGCCGCTTCGACCGACAGGTGGTCGTGCCGCGACCGGACATCGATGGCCGCGAGCAGATCCTTACGGTTCACATGAAAAAGGTGCCGTTGGCGCCCGACGTCGACGCTCGAGTGATCGCGCGGGGAACGCCGGGCTTCTCGGGTGCCGATCTCGCCAATCTCGTGAACGAGGCGGCACTTCTCGCCGCACGCAAGGGCAAGCGCCTGGTCGCGATGCAGGAATTCGAGGAGGCCAAGGACAAGGTGCTGATGGGCACCGAGCGCAAGTCCATGGTCATGACCGAGGACGAAAAGCGCATGACGGCTTATCACGAGGCCGGTCACGCGATCGTCGCCCTGCATGAGCCGGCTTCCGATCCGATCCACAAGGCGACGATCATTCCGCGCGGGCGTGCCCTTGGCATGGTCATGCGTCTGCCGGAGCGAGACAGCTACAGCTATCACCGTGACAAGATGTACGCGAACCTTGCCGTGTCGATGGGTGGCCGCGTCGCGGAGGAAGTGATCTTTGGTTACAACAAGGTTTCGTCGGGTGCTTCGAGCGATATCCAATATGCAACTCAGCTGGCGCGCGACATGGTTACGCGCTGGGGCATGTCCGATGCGCTTGGACCCCTTCAATATGCCGAACCCGAAGAGGAGGTCTTCCTTGGCTATTCGGTGAATCGCCAGCGGCAGATGTCAAACGAGACGGCTCAGCAGATCGACAAGGAAATTCGTCGGATCGTTGATGAAGGCTACGCGCGCGCTAAGCACTTGCTTGATGAACATCGCGATAAGCTCGAGACACTCGCCCAAGCCTTGCTTGAATACGAGACTCTGTCGGGCGATGAGATCCAGAAGGTGATTGCTGGCGAGCCGGTTGATCGTGGTGGCAGCAAGGGGCCCTCGCTTCCGACTGCGGGCTCCTCCATTCCCAAAGCCAAGCGTCCCAAGTCGGGCGCTATCGGTGGCCCGGCGACAGCCGGGGTCTGAGCCCGCTATTCGAACGCGCCCACCATCACGAGAAAGCTTGCGAATAGCGAAATCGCGATGAAGGCGAAGATGCTGAGCAACGCTGAGCGCCACACAGCGCCGGCCTTGCTCACGCCATAGGTACCGCGAAGCTGCCGGTACATGTGAACGGGCGGCACGAACCAGGCGAGGCTTGAAAGGGTTTGCGAAACCACACCGACTGCCGATGAAGCGGCCAGAAGAAGCATCATGAAGCACAACGAATACGTCACGAAGACGGTGTGGTCGTATATCCTGAAGCGGCGGCTGAATGGGAACAGCAACCACACGAACGGAACCGAGATCGGAATGAGCGCCCAGCTGAACTTGTACGCATTCGTCTTGAGCTTGTAGAATAGGAACTCGGGATTCTTGGCGGCTTCGTTGAGTTGCCCGCCGACCGCATGGCCCAGACCACCAAGAAAGTTGTTCGAGAAGCGGACGCTCGCGTCTATCTTTCCTTCCTTCACCGCTTCGAGCGTGGCCATTTCGCCTTTCAGATCGTTGATCTTTGCGTCCAGTTGCGTGGCCATCGGACCTGTCGCCGTCGATCGTTGATCCTCGAGGATCGCGAGTTTTTGCTGATCCTTCCGAAGCTCCTGCGCCGCATCGGTCGAGGCTTTTTTCACGGCGGTGCCGGTGTTGCTTGTCAGTCCGACAACGCCGAACATCAGGAAGACGCAAAACAGGAACAGGGCGATCGGCGAGACGAACCTTGCCCGCTGACCGTCAATATAGCGCCGCGTCAGTTCACCCGGTCGCCAGGCGAGCATCGGGATCGTGTTCCACAATTTGCCTTCGAGGTGGAAAACGCCGTGGGCAAGGTCGTGGAAGAAGGCCGTCAGTGTCTTGTGGACATGCGCATGCTGCCCGCACCGATGACAGAAGGCTCCGTTGAGTTTGGCGCCGCAGTTCAGGCAATGCGTCTCGTTGCTGTGTCCATCCGTAAGTGACCCCGCGTCGGGCTCCAGAGCGCGGCCAACGACCGCTCCGGTAACTGCGTCGCCGATTGCTTCAAGATTGCCGACCATCATTTCCCCTTTGAGCGGACATTATGCCCTGCTGCGGCGGCGTGCTAGCCGTCACTACAGGCATGGCGCGCGTTGGTTTACTCGGTGGTTCCTTCAATCCGGCTCACGCCGGGCATCGGCGCGTCAGCCTCGAAGCCATGAGGGCCCTGTCGCTCGATGAACTCTGGTGGCTCGTCTCGCCGGGCAACCCGCTCAAGGAAGGTTCCCGCGATATGGCCGCTTTCGCGGACCGATTCGCGTCTGCGCGACGGATGGCTCGCCGCGCACCGATCCGGGTCAGCGATTTTGAGCGGCGGGCAGGCACGCGTTACACCGTCGATACGGTGCGTGAAATCAAGCGGCACTTCCCGCGGCACGACTTCATTTGGTTGCTTGGAAGCGACACCCTGCCAAATTTTCACTTATGGCGTGATTGGAGGGGGTTAGTTCGCGAAGTGCCGATTGCGGTGATTCGCCGGCCCGGTTATGATTTGGTTGCTCACGCGGCACGCGCGATGGGTTGGCTTCGAAGGTTCGTCCATCCTTCCAGCCAAGCAGGCCGATGGACGAAGTGGAGTGCACCGGCGATCGTCTTTCTTCGCCTAAGGCCCGACACGACGTCTGCTACGGCTATCCGCACGCAGGACCCCAACTGGCACCGCCGAACGAATGCGTTTCTCGCGCGTTCCCTTCGTTACGGCTCACCAATGTCGCCGAGGAGACCCCTTGACCGAACGTCCCGCTGAGACTGCTGCCTCCGAGGCAGGCCGACCTCCAATTGACGTTGAAGATCTCCATAAGCTCGTCCTCCAATCGCTCGACGACGATCAGGCGCAGGAAGTCGTATCGATCCCCCTGACAGGCAAGTCCAACATCGCCGATCACATGGTGATCGCCTCCGGCCGCTCGACGCGGCAGGTCGCGTCGATGGCCGTTAAGCTTGCGGACAAGATCAAGGAGCGATTTGGGAGAAATGTCCGGATCGAAGGACTCCCGGCAGCGGACTGGGTGCTGATCGATGCGGACGATGTGATCGTCCACATTTTCCGTCCCGAAGTAAGAAACTTTTACAATTTGGAACGAATGTGGGCATTTGGGGACGACTCGGGCGTGAGCGCGGCTGCACGCGGGTAAGGGCGGAACATGCGGTTCATTGCATTCTCTTTGTCGATTTTGGCGTTCGTCGCGCAGCCGGCGGTTGCGGCCTCGACGGCCAGCTTGTCGAATCTCGAGCAGCAGTTAAGTTCGCTCGTAGCCAACAAATCGGCCGACGTTGGAATTGCCGCACTGGACCTCAACACAGGCGAGACGGTCAGCATCAAGGGTAATACGCCCTTCCCGATGGCGAGCACGGTGAAAGTCGCTATTGCGGCGCTCTACCTCGCCAATGTGGATCACGGCCAGCGCTCACTGGATGACACCATCAATGGTCAAAGCGTGCGCGTGCTTATGCGCCGCATGTTGGTGTTCAGTGATAACCACGCCGCCGATATTCTGTTCAAGGACGTCGGGGGACCCCACGCGGTTCACAAATGGCTCCAGGACAATGGTGTCCAAGGGGTCCATGTCGACCGAACGATTGCGGAGCTGCTGCAAAGCCACCGCGACCTTTGGGACCGCCGAGATTCGGCAACTCCGGTGGCAATGGTGGACCTGTTGCGACGGCTCTACAAAGGCGACCTGATCCGGCCTGAGAGCCGCAACTACCTTCTCAACCTCATGGCGCAGTGCGAGACGGGCAAGAACCGAATGAAGTGGCTTCTTCCGTTGGGCACGCCGGTTGAGCACAAGACAGGGACGCTGACCGGTCTTGCGGACGACGTCGGGTTCATCACTTTGCCCGACGGCCGCCGCGTTGCCGTTGCAATATTCACCCGCGGGGGTGCGGATCGTCCGCGGACGATCGCCGAGACAGCGCGCGCGATCTATGACGGCTTCAAATCCGTTTTCGCCTGGCCGTTCGGAAGTCCGGCTGCAACGGCCCAGCAATAGGTAGGTGCTGCTTCACATTGTTGCACGTGGAAAGATCGGCCGTTCTCCGGAGGCGGATCTCGTCGATCGCTACGTGAAGCGAATCACTTGGCCAACACGACTTACCGAACTTCCCGATCGTGGCGGCAAACTGCCTGAATTGCCGGCAAACAGTGTCACGGTTGTTCTCGACGAGCGCGGCAGGGCCATGACATCTGTTGAGCTCGCAGCCGCGCTCGATAGCTGGCGGGAACTCGGTAAGCGTGAGGCGCGCTTCATGATCGGTGCCGCTGACGGCCACGAGCAAGAACTGCGCGGGCGAGCGGATCTGCTCCTGTCCTTTGGTTCCGCAACGTGGCCTCATTTGATGGTTCGCGCGATGCTTGCCGAACAGCTCTATCGGGCGACATCGATCCTGGCGAACCACCCTTATCATCGTGAGGGCTAGTGCCATGCGCGGGGTCGCGATTGCCCTCTTGCTGTCGCCGCTCCTAGCCGGGAGCGCCTTCGCGCAGGGCGGGGGCCAAGCTCTTGATGGAGCTCTAAGACAGGCTCTTGCGGAACAGTCCGCGGCGAATGCGGCGACGGCCAAGCTCGAGCAAGCCGCGTCCAAGGCCCGTAACGAAGCGGACCGGTTGCACGCCGAACAGGCGGCAGCCCTTCAGGCAATCTATGCCGCCGAAGCTCGGATCAGCGCGGCGGATGCGCAGCTCCATTTGACTTCTGCCTACATTGCTCGTCGCCGCCAGCAACTGGCTCTTGAACAGCAACCCGTCTCCGCGCTTCTGGCGGGTCTTGCGACGATGGTCCGGCGCCCTCCGCTGCTCGTTCTTGCGGATCAAGGTGGCACCGATGAGCTCGTCAAAGTGCGGCTGCTGCTCGACTCGACGCTCCCCTTGATCCGTCAGCGCACCCGACGGATCTCTGCCGAGCTTGCGGAAGGGCACCGGCTTGCAACGGTGGCCCAAGCGGCGCGTGCCGAGCTTGCGAACAGCCGAAACGAGCTCGTGGCACGGCGGCAACGCTATGCCGCGCTTGAGGAAAAAGCGGTTCAGCAGGCACTCGCCTCATCGGGTGCGGCACTCGGCGCAGGCGATGTCGCAATTGCTGCAGGCGAGAATGTCGAGCGCCTCCGGGCAGAGGAGACCGGCAGTCAGTCCATTCGCCGCGTCGCGGACGTTCTTGCTCGCGATGAACCTTCGCCGGCAAGTCCGTTCCGGCCGGTTGGCTTGGGTCTTCGCCTCCCCTTCGTCTACCAGTTGCCTGTGGCGGCGCCCGTCAGCGAGGGATTGGGCGCGGTCAACGACAGTGGCGTACTTGCCCGCGGTATCACCTTGGCTACGGCACGTGGCACCCCGATTACCGCGCCGGCCGACGGCATGATCAAGTTCGCGGGCCCGTATGGTGACTATGATGGGGTACTGATCATTGATCACGGCGGGGGCTGGCTCAGCCTCATCGTTAATGCCGCATCCACGCTCCACCGAGGGGACGCGGTCCGACGCGGTGACGACGTCGGTCGCGCGCTTGGACCGCTGCAGGTCGAATTGTCCCGTAATGGGCGTCGATTCTCGCCTGCTCTCATCGCAGGTTCATCTCAAAACCTGTCAAAGGACTTCAAAGGCGGCTAAATGCCCCGCTAAAGCCTTGCCGCCGGTACAGGACGCGATTGTTATGAAATTCAACCCGAAGCTGATCCCCTCCTTCGCTCTCGTCGGAGCGCTCGCACTTGTGCCCGTGACTGCGAGTTCGTTTGCGGCTGCGGACACGACGAATTACCAGGAGCTCGAAAAGTTCATGAGCGTCTATGAGCGGGTGAAGGCGAATTACGTCGACCCCGTCGATGACCACACGCTCATCAAGGGTGCGATTGATGGCATGCTCGCCGCGCTCGATCCCCATAGTTCCTATGTCGAGGCGAATGACTTCGACCAGCTGAAGGCAACGACCGACGGTAATTACGGCGGGCTTGGGCTCACCGTCTCGATGGAAGACGGCGTGGTAAAGGTCATTGCTCCAACCGAAGATACGCCCGCGTATCGGGCGGGTATCAAGGCTGGGGATTACATCACCCACATCAACGGCGAGTTCCTGAACAACCTCACGCTTGATGAAGCGGTCGCGAAGATGAAAGGCGACCCCGGGACAAGCGTCAAACTGACCATCATCCGTCCCGGGCGGGACAAGCCACTCGAGGTCACGCTCGTCCGGGAGCGGATCGAACTCCACCCGGTCAAGTGGGAGCTGAAGGACCGTATCGGGTATATCAACATCAATACTTTCACCGGCAACGTAGCCGAACAGACCAAGGCCGCGCTCGTCGGTATCGACAAGGCAAGCGGCGGACATCCCCTCGGTTACATCATCGACCTGCGGTCGAACCCAGGCGGCCTCCTCGACCAGGCCGTCGACGTCGCTGATGACTTCCTCGACAGTGGCGAAATTGTTTCGCAGCGCGGTCGTACGAAGGACGATATCGAACGCTATTATGCCCGGCCGGGCGATCTTGCCCACGGACTGCCCGTGATCGTGCTCACCGACGCCGGCACGGCGTCGGCTTCCGAGATCGTTGCCGGTGCGCTCCAGGATCACCGCCGCGCGCTGATCATGGGCGAGCGTTCGTTTGGCAAGGGGTCGGTCCAGACGGTCGTTCAAACCGGACCGGAAAGCGCGCTCAGGCTTACCACTGCGCGCTATTACACCCCGTCCGGCCGCTCCGTGCAGGCTGGCGGAATCGAGCCCGATATAGCTGTCCCACAGCTTAGCGATCCTGATTACAAGGATCGCGTGATCGTGCGGGAAGCGGATCTTCGGCGGCATCTCCTTGCGCAGGCAAAGGTCGACGACAAGTTGCTCGAGGCGGACAACAGCCCCGATCCGCGGTTCACGGCGAAGCCGCAGGATCTCGAAAAGAAGGGGATCAAGGATTTCCAGCTTTTTTATGCGATGAACACGCTGAAACGCCTCAGCCCTGCGGTGGCGGTTGCTGCGGCGACCCCGGCGAAGAAGGCACACTAGGGCGGCTATGGCCGACGCTGCAGCAATTATTCCGCAACGATCGGTTAGCATGTCCGCTGCAGCTGCAGCGAGAACGATCGCGCTGTTGATTCCGATGGCGCTTCTTGGCGGAGCACTCGGATCGCAATATTTCGGCGGGCTTCACCCGTGCGAAATGTGCTACTGGCAGCGCTGGCCGCATGGTGTTGCGATCCTCCTTGCATTGACGGCATTCACGGCGCCCGCGGGGTCGCGAAACGCGCGTGTTTTGACGCTTCTTGCGGCGCTTGCCATCGCGGTTTCTGGCGCAATCGGGGTTTACCATGCCGGGGTTGAAGCCAAGATTTTCGAGGGCTTCACACAATGCACCGCGACAGTGACGCCAGGCCTCAGCACGGCCGAGCTGCTGAAGCAGCTGACCCACGCGCCGCTGGTTCGGTGCGACGAGGTTCAGTTCCGGTTTCTTGGGATCTCGATGGCGGGCTGGAATGCGATCT
Source organism: Sphingomicrobium sp. (assembly GCA_035944075.1). Lineage (GTDB taxonomy): Bacteria > Pseudomonadota > Alphaproteobacteria > Sphingomonadales > Sphingomonadaceae > Sphingomicrobium. The sequence continues at coordinate 19,499 of DASZBO010000092.1, read as the reverse complement.
TGTCGCTTGGCGGCGCCGCGTTAATCGTCGGGCTTGCCCTCAAGAGCCGGCGCGCATGAGCAGCTGGCGTCCAGGCGACCATCGGCCGGACCGTGCCTCGATGCTTCGCGTCGATCAGGCAGGCGAATATGGCGCAACTCGGATTTACGCGGGGCAGCTTGCAGTACTTCGTCGCAACTGCCCGGAAGCGAAACTGGTTGCGCGAATGGCCGCGCAGGAGCTGCGGCATCTCGATCGGTTTAACCGCCTCATGGCGGAGCGGCGGGTGCGCCCGACCGCTCTCCAGCCCCTGTGGAACGTCGCGGGTTTCGCGCTCGGCGCCGCGACAGCGATGCTGTCGGAGAAAGCAGCGTTGGCCTGCACCGACGCGGTTGAGACGGAAATCGACAAACATTATACCGAGCAGCTGCGCCAGCTTGGCGATGACGATCCCGAGTTCGCAAGTGATATTGCCGAGTTTCAAGTCGAAGAGCTCGAGCACCGCGACACCGCGCGCGAGGCGGGATCGGCGCAAACGATCGGCTATCCACTTCTCACTGCGGCAATCCGTGCCGGATGCAGGGTCGCAATCGAACTTTCGAAGCGAATCTGAGGAACGAATGGATATCACAGCCGCTGACAACCGCGTGAAAGGATGCGCTTACCGATGAAGAAGCTTGTGTCGTCTCTGGCCGGTTCAGCGGCCATCGCCGGAAGCTTTGTCGCGCTTCCGAGCGTCGCAGCGGCGCAATCGGGCAATCAGCTCGAGGTCGTGGTCTACGGTACCGATCCGTGCCCGCGCTCGACGGAAAGCCAGATTGTCGTGTGCCGCCATCTTCCCGAGAGTCAGCGCTATCGACTGCCCTCTTCACAGAACCCGCAAGGTACGCGCCAGCAGCGCCAGTCTTGGGCGAAAAAGTCACAACAGCTGATGAACGTTGGAAATACGGGGACGATGCAATGTTCGCCAGTCGGGCCCGGCGGTTACACGGGTTGCCTGACGCAAGAGATCAACCAGGCGAAGCAGGATGCGCGCGAGCAGCAGGAGCAGAATACACCGCCGCTGTGAGACGGTAAGGCCAGCCGCCGTCTAGGTCCCGATCACCACTGCCAAGGAGGCTGAATAGCCATGAGCCTTGCCGAGGCGACACCGGATCTTGAGCACGTGGATCCGCATGATCGCGCGTTTCTTGGTCATCCCAAGGGCCTCGGCTACCTTGGCGTCACCGAGGGATGCGAGCGTTTTTCCTATTACTCCATGCAGACGCTGCTTGTGCTCTACATGGTCAACTATCTCCTCGTTCCTGCCCGAATGGACAAGGTCGTTGGCCTCAAATGGTTGCAGGCACATGTCTATCACGGGCTTGCCGGACAGCCGCTAGCCTCTGCCATTTTCGGCACCTATACGGCGCTCGTTTATTTTACGCCGATACTCGGCGGCATTGTCGCCGATCGCCTCCTTGGCCGCACCCGCACTCTGATCCTCGGGGGTTGTTCTGATGGCGATCGGTCATTTCCTGATGGCAATCGAATCCGCCTTCGTGTTCGCGCTCGTTGCGCTGCTGCTGGGCGTTGGGGCGTTCAAAGGGAATATCGCCAGCCAAGTTGGTGACCTGTACGCGCCGAACGATCTTCGGCGCGCCATGGCGTTCCAGATCTTCTACATATTCATCAACGTTAGCGTGATCGTCGCGCCGCTCATTTCCGGCACGCTCGGGCAAAAGGTCGGCTGGCATTACGGCTTTGGCTGCGCCGGAGTTGTCATGGTGCTCGGGCTCTTCATTTATTTGTCCGGCCACCGGTGGCTGCCGAACCAAACCTCAGGCGTCCGTGCCGCACAGACGACCACCCGTGATCGGATGATACGCGAAGACTGGCTTTGCGTCGGCTATCTCGTGATCTTGATCCCCGTTCTTGCCGTCGCGATGCTGACAAACCAGCAGATCTACAATGCCTATCTCGTCTGGGGAGACCAGCGCTTCGATCTGCGTCTGCTCAACAACACGAGCAGCTGGCTGATCACCGTCGATGCTGCGGTCAGCTTTGTCATGCTGGTGGTGGTTGCGGTATTCTGGAAATGGTGGGGCGCGAAGCGAACAGAGCCTGACGAAATCACAAAGATGATCATCGGCAGCGTCTTCACGATTGCAGGCGCATTATGCCTGTACATGGGTGCGCTCACCGCTCCTGCCGGCGGCAAGATCAGCCTGCTGTGGCCGCTGTGCTTTGAACTCGCCAACAGCATCGGTTTTGCACATATCCTGCCGGTTAGCCTCGCGCTTTTCTCCAAGATTGCGCCAAAGCAGATCGGGGCGACGGTGATCGGCCTTTACTATCTCGCATTCTTCATCGCGAACGCTTTAGTCGGCTGGGTTGGCGGGTTCTATTCGACCTTGCCGACAACGACCTTCTGGCTGATCCACGCGGGAAGCGGGGCCATCGGCCTCATTGCTTTCGTTGCTTTCAAGCTTGCGATTGGGAAGCGAGTGGCTAGCGCCCCACGAGACCAGGCCGCCGCAGTCAGTTAGGAACGACCGGCAGTATCACTGCGCTGGAAGAGCCGCCTCCGAAGTAGACACGTTGCGTCGCCGGCCGGTAGTCGGCCGGTCTCGCATTGAAAATGTTCGGCACAAAGGTCTGCGGATTGCGGTCGTAAAGGGGAAACAGGCTGGACTGTACCTGTACCATCAGGCGGTGGCCGGGCAGGAAGACGTGGTCGACGTTGGGGAGACCGAAGTGATATTCCTCGACCTTGTCGGGCTTTAACGCGGTCGGACGTGCGAGGTCGTGGACGTATCTCCCACGAAAGATTTCGATCCCGATGGGGAGTTCATATCCCGCCATGCTCGGCTGTGCACCTTGGGAGCGCGCCTCGGGTATGTCGTCTGGATAAACGTCGATCAGTTTCACCACCCAGTCGCTGTCGGTTCCGCTGGTTGAAGCAAAAAGATCGACCTGCGGACGACCCATGACATGGACGGGATGGTCAAGCGTTTCCGACGTATAACTGATCACGTCGGGACGGCCGTCGACGAACCGCTGGTCCCGCACGAGCCAGCTATGCCACTGTTCGCTATCCGCCATATTTATTGGTCGCGGCAGGAAGGGGACAGGGGCCGCCGGGTCCGATCGGTAATCGTCATGACCAACCGCTCCTGGACGTTCGAAGCCGGCGCGGTGATCGGGGCCGAAGTAGAGAGGAACCGGCTGGCCCATTGGCCAGCGCGGGCTCTCTTCCCACCGGTTCACCCCCGTCGCATAAGTCAGAACGGCAGGTGTGTGGGGATCCTGCGCGCCTTTCAGATAATGGTCGAGAAAGGGCTTCATCCACTTGGTGCGCCATTCCCGGGCGGTGTCGCCGGTGAAAGACAGTTCACCAAGTTCGTAGCCATAGTGGTTGGCACCCGAATGCCGCCATGGACCGATTACGAGGTGAAGCATGTCAGTGCCCTCATATTTGTCCTTGAGGGCACGGTAGACAGCGGGCGCGCCGTAGCTGTCTTCCTGATCCCATTGGCCAACTTCGAGCATCGTGGGGACCGATAGGGGCCGTGCGGCGAACCACTTGTCGACCGCCTGCAGCTGCCAGAAGGCGGTGTAGGAAGGGTTCTCCATGACCTTGCGTACGAAAGGCACGTTCTCAATGTGCCACTTGCGTGCAAAATCGCCTGCCGAGCCCGCCGCGAGATAAACGCTGTAATCATCTCCCGATCCGCGGGCGATCTTCGCACCGGCGTCTGCCTTGCCGGTGCTCATATCAAGAAAATAGTCGAAAGAGGGGACGCGAAAAGCGCCGTTGTGGAAGTCGTCATCACCCATCCAGGTGTCAACCATCGGGCTTTCGGGCACTGCGGCCTTGAGAGCCGGGTGCGGGTTGATCTCGCTCATGAGGGTTGTGAAGCCGAGATAAGAGGAGCCGATTGTCCCGACGCGGCCATTGCTCTCCGGCGTGTTCTTCACCAGCCAGTCAATCGTGTCATACGCGTCCGTTGCTTCGTCGATACCGCTGTGATTGAGCGGACCGACGATTGGCCGCGTCATGATGAACGTGCCTTCCGACCGATGAAGCCCGCGGATATCCTGGATCGCGATGATATAACCGTCTTCGGCAAATTCCTTGTACATGGCGGGCAGGATGTCATCGATCCGCTGGCTGGCACTCCGAAACGCGTCGCCGTGCGCGTCATAGGGTGAACGAGTAAGAAGAATGGGCGCGTTCGTCGTTCCTTTCTTCATCACGAGCACCGTGTAGAGTTTGGTGCCATCGCGCATCGGGACCATGACTTCGCGCCGCACGAAGTCCGCCCATGGCATCACCGCGTCATAGCTTGCGACCACATCGGGGGTCATGGGCGTTACGGGCGCAGGTGTTGGCGGCGCAGCGGCCACGCTAAGAAGCGGCACGAGCGATGCGGCGAGGCGGAGTGCAAGCGAGTTCATCGAAGAACCGTAGAGGCGCTCCGAGCCGGCAGCAAGCGTACCGCTAAATGTCTGTATAGACACAAAATCACACGGAACATATTAAGAACAAGTGCCGCAGCTCGACCTTCAGGCGAAACTCGCGATTCTTGCCGATGCGGCAAAATACGACGCTTCCTGCGCGTCGTCCGGAACGGCCAAGCGCGACAGCCGAGGCGGCAAGGGCATCGGTTCGAGCGAGGGAATGGGCATTTGCCATGCCTATGCTCCGGACGGGCGCTGCATTTCGCTCCTGAAGATCCTTTTGACCAACAGCTGCATCTTCGATTGCGCTTATTGCATTAATCGCAAAACCTCGAATGTTCGCCGTGCGCGTTTTACGGTCGAGGAGGTCGTCCGGCTGACCCTCGCCTTCTACAAACGAAACTACATCGAGGGCCTGTTCCTGTCTTCGGGTATCATCCGATCGTCCAATTACACCATGGAGCAGATTGTCGAAGTCGCCCGAACGCTTCGGGAAGAGCATGATTTTCGGGGCTACATTCACCTGAAGACGATCCCCGATGCGGATCCCGAACTGGTTCGTCAGGCCGGGCTCCACGCGGACCGTGTATCAATCAACGTCGAACTTCCGACCGATGAGGGCTTGTCCGCGCTCGCTCCGGAAAAGGATGCGCTCAGGATCGAAGGCGCAATGGGAGCGATGAAGCAGTCGATTGCAGATGCAAGCGATGCCGCGAAACGATTCAAGTCCGCGCCGCGATTCGCGCCCGCGGGGCAATCCACACAGATGATCGTCGGAGCGGACGGCGCGAACGACCGGGACATCGTCGCTCGAGCAAGTGCTCTTTACGGCGGCTTTGGACTGCGCCGTGTCTATTACTCGGCCTTTTCACCTATTCCCGACGCAAGCGTCGTTCTTCCCTTGAAGCGGCCCCCGTTGATGCGCGAGCATCGGATCTATCAGGCCGATTGGCTCATGCGTTTCTACGGATTCGGCCCGAATGAAGTGCAAAGCGCGACTGACGAGGCGGGAATGCTGCCGCTCGATATCGACCCCAAACTCGCCTGGGCGCTAAAATTCCGGGAGAACTTCCCGGTCGACGTGAATCGCGCGCCAAGGGAAATGCTCCTTCGCATTCCAGGTCTTGGCACCAAGGCGGTCACGCGTATCCTTTCCTCGCGACGATGGCGCACGATCAATCTCGAGGATGTTGCGCGCCTGACGGTCTCGATTGCGAAGGTGCGGCCCTTTATTACGGCGGCTGACTGGCGGCCAACCCTACTGACCGATCGATCCGACTTGCGGGCCCTGCTGACACCGCGAAATAAGCAGTTCGAACTGTTCGCTGGTTGACGTGCTTCGACAAGGACCGACAATCGAAGCGCATCGCGTGACCTTGTCTGCGCCGGACGACTTCGAGGGATGGCGCAATGCGGCTCGCGACCTAGCCGAAGCCGGCGTTCCTGCGAGTGCCGTCGTGTGGCAGGTCGAGGGGGCTGGCGAAGATTTGTTTGGCACAGACACGATGCAAGCCGCCGCACCAAGCTTCCCCATTTCGCGACAATTCGTTGAGCTCGCACGGAATGTTGTCTGTCATTCTGATCCTCAGCGCTTTGCTTTCCTCTATGCGATGTTGCTGCGCCTGAAGGGCAATCGGCGAGCACTTGGTGATGAGGCGGATCCACTGGTCCGGAAATTGCAGGGAATGGCAAAGGGCGTTCGTCGCGACATCCACAAGATGCATGCCTTCGTCCGCTTTCGCGAGATCGATGGCCGGTTTATCGCATTCTTCGAACCGGAGCATCACATCGTCCGGCGGACTGCGGGCTTCTTCGTCAACCGCTTCACCAACATGCACTGGTCGATCCTAACTCCCGAGCTCTCAATTCACTGGGACGGAAAGGCGCTGTCGGAGGGGCCGGGAGCGTTACGAACGGACGCGCCGTCGGGCGACCCAATCGAGGAAACGTGGCGCACCTATTATGCGAACATATTCAACCCTGCGCGACTGAAGGTCCATGCAATGCTGAAGGAGATGCCCAAGAAATACTGGCGAAACATGCCCGAGACCTCGCTCGTTCAGCCCCTGATTGCCGGTGCACGAAGCCGGGAGCTGGAAATGATCGATCGCTCTGTCGTGAAGGAAGGTCTTGCCAATGCGCTCCAAGCGGAGCGGCAGATTGAGCCGGGTGGAAATCTTCGGCGCTCCTGGGAAATGCTGCTCAAAGAGGCGCGCCGATGCACGCGCTGCGACCTGTTCAAGCACGGGACCCAAACGGTCTTCGGCGAAGGTCCGCTCGACGTGTCCATCATGTTTGTCGGTGAGCAGCCCGGCGATCAGGAGGACATTGCCGGTCGGCCTTTTGTAGGACCCGCAGGTCAGTTGTTTGACGCCGCGCTCGAGAAGGCAGGAATCGAGCGTTCGACGGTCTACGTCACGAATGCTGTTAAGCACTTCAAGTTTGAGCAGCGAGGGAAGAAGCGAATTCACAGCAAGCCCGGCGCTGGCGAAATGGAAGCGTGCCGCTGGTGGATTGATCGCGAGCGCGACCTTATCCGTCCTCCCGTTACGGTCGCACTTGGCGCCACGGCCGCCCACAGTCTTTTCGGAAAAACGATGGCCATTGGCAAGAATCGCGGTGTTCCTTTGACACTGGCTGACGGAAGCGAGTGCTGGATAACCGTTCATCCGAGTTTCCTGCTTCGAATCCCCGACGAGCATCGCAAGCGCGAGGAGCGCGAATTGTTCGTGCGTGATCTCAAACGGATCAAGGCACGGGCAGAGGAGCTCGCACGTTAGAAACGGTAGCCGAGCGTCGCCTTCACTCGCAATAAAGCTTTATTCCGCTGCGAGCAGGGTCTCCGCGCCGCCAAGGTCGACCGAGACGAGGCGGCTCACGCCCTTTTCGATCATCGTTACGCCATAGAGCCGGTCCATTCGGCTCATGGTGACGGCATTGTGCGTGACGATCAGATAGCGTGTATCCGTCTCGTCCGTCATACGCTGGAGGAGTTCGCAGAACCGCTCGACGTTCGCGTCGTCGAGCGGAGCGTCGACCTCGTCCAGAACGCAGATCGGCGCGGGGTTGGTGAGGAATATTGCAAAAATGAGCGCGACTGCGGTGAGCGCCTGCTCGCCTCCCGAAAGCAACGTCAGCGTGGACAGTCGCTTGCCCGGCGGCTGAGCCATGATTTCGATCCCGGCTTCGAGCGGATCGTCGCTTTCGACGAGCGCAAGATGGGCCTGGCCACCTTCGAACAAGGTCGTGAACAACCGTCGGAAATGGGCGTCCACCTTCTCAAAGGCATCAAGCAGCCGCACCCTCCCTTCGCGGTTGAGGTTGCCGATCGAGCCTCGAAGCCGGTAGATAGCCTGCGTCAGTTCCTCCGCTTCCTCCGCACCCTTGGCCCGTACCGCATCCAGTTCCGAAAGTTCCTGCTCGGCGACCAGATTTACCGCGCCGATGCGTTCGCGCTCGCTCGAGAGTTGCTCGAGCATCATCGCTTCCTCGTCAGCTTTGCGCGGCTCGTCGGGGTCGAAGCTTAATATTTGCGGCAGCCGGTGGGGGACGCACTCAAACTTTTCTACACTTTGGCGACTAAACTCCGTGCTTCGGCCCTGTTGAGCCTCGGCCCTGGCTGCGGCCGCGGCACGCCGTTCCCGCTTATCGGCGGATTGCTCGTTTGCCGCGGAAACTTGGCGGCCCGCCGCGATGACCGCCTCTTCCGCATTGCGTTCCGCCGCGGCCGCTTCACCAAGCCGAACTTGGCATTCCCCGTTCGCACGTTCCAGTTCGGCGATCGCGGCGTCAAGTTCTTCCGGCGCGGCTTCAAGTTCGGCGCGCTCCACCGACTGCTGGCTTTGTCGCCCGATCGCTGAAGCGAGCCGTCGCTCGGCGTCGGCGTGCCGTTTGCGCCATTCCGCCTGCTCCCGGCTTGCGACACTCGATCGTTCACGGTCGGCAGCAGTCTCTCGCGCCCGGGTCGCCGCCTCCGCTCGTTTTTCCGCCACCACGGATGCCGCCCCGGCCGCCGCAGCGCGCGAATGCCCGAGCTCATCGTCAAGGACCGCGGGATCGGGCAGAGCGCCAAGGGAGTGTTCCGACGCCGCGACGGCTGCGCGCGCGGCTTCGAGCACTGGCTCAAGATCTGCGTGTCGCTGCTGCAGTGCAGCGCGCTGCGCCTCGAGCCGTTCAAGAGCGGCGGTTGCCGCATCGATCGTGCGCGTCGCATCGCGCGCGTCGCGCTCGGCCGCCAAGGCTTCTCCGCGCGCCGCTTCGGCATTTCTGCGGCACTCCTCCATTGCCGCGAGCGCCCCGTCGCGTTCCTTTGAGGCCGTGGCGACCTCCTCATCGAGTCCGGGCAACGCGGCGGCAAGCTTGGCCAAACGATTGACGCGCAGCAATCGTTCAGCAACCGCTGCCCCGGATCCGACAGCCACAAATCCATCCCAGCGCCGCAACCGGCCTTCCGGCGTGACGAGCCGCTGACCGACCGCGAGCGGCTGGCCTCGATCCTCATCGTCAACGGCGACCTGTCGCAACCGGCGCTGCAGCTGAGGCGGAGCCTCGACATGGTCTGCGAGGCAGTCGAGCCCTTTCGCAAGCTTCGGATCGTCCACGTTGGCATCGCTGCCTTGCCAGCGCCGCGGTCCGTCTTTTCCGATTGCCGCGTCGGCATCCTCTCCCAGCGCTGCCGCGAGCGCATGCTCATATCCCGGCTTCGCCCTCAGGCTTGCGATCGCTGCGCCTCGGCCATTCTCCAGTGCGCGCGCAAGCGCGTCATGCTCAGACTTGGCTGCCGAGAATGACGCGCGTGTCGAGGCAAGCTTGCTTTCGGCCGCATCGCGGGCCTCGGCGGCTGCACTGCGACCTTCCTCCGCTTCGAGCCGGCGTATTTCGGCAGCAGCAAGGGTGCTCGCCGCCGCTTGAGATTTTGCTTCCGCTGCCTCGCGCGCCTCAAGATGTTCGCGTCCCGCGCCCAATGCTGCCAGTTGATCGCCGAGCTTGTCCATCTCCAATTCTGTACGGGCAAGCTGCGCACGTGCGGCTTCAAGCGAGGCCTCCGAAACGCGTCGCTCCGCCCGCATGGCAGCCTGTCGTGCGAGCAGCTCGGCAAGAGCTGCTTCCCTTTCCCGTGACGCAGCTTCCGCTGCACTTAGTTCGCTTGCGACGCGAGCCGCGTGCGCTTCTGAATCCTCAAGCCGCTGCGCAATGGTTGCCCGCTCTTGCTCAAGATGGGCAAGAGCGCGAGCGGCGTCACCCCGGAGCGCCTCCTCCCGCTGGATGTCCGCGGTGAGTGCCGCGTCGAGGCGATCCAGCTCGGTCAAGCGCCGAATGACCGTGTCTCGCTTTGCACGCGCTGCGGCCAGCTGATGAGCGAGCGTGTGACCTTGTTCGCGTAGCGCGTTGAGCGCGTGCCGCTGCTCGGCGAGTGCGGCATTCGCGGCCTCTTGAGCAGCCTGTGCCCCAACCATCGCCGCATGGATCCGCTCGACCTCGATGGCCGCTGCATCCGCCTCGGCCGAAGCCGCTTGCGCCGCTCGCTCCGCTTCCAACCAGCGAGCGTGGAGAAGCCGGCCCTCGACGGTCCGGATCTGCGCGGTCAGACTGCGATAGCGTTCCGCGGCGCGGGCCTGGCGCCTGAGCTGAGCCGCGCGCTGTTCCTGGTCGCTGAGGATCTCTCCCAGCCGTAAAAGATTCGTCTCCGTCGCGCGGAGCTTCTGTTCGGCGTCCTTGCGGCGTGCGTGAAGACCGGAAATGCCAGCGGCCTCTTCGAGCAGCTGGCGTCGTTCGACCGGCTTGGCGGCGATGACCGCACCGATCTTCCCCTGGCTAACGAGCGCGGGAGAGTGGGCGCCGGTCGCCGCATCGGCGAACAACAACGCAACATCCTTGGCTCGGACATCGCGACCATCGATGCGGTACGCCGAGCCTGAGCCACGTTCGATCCGGCGCGTGACCTCGCTCTCACCGCCGAGGGCTTCGCCGCTTGTCCGCTCGATCAGCATGGTGACTTCGGCGAAGTCGCGTGGAGGCCGACTTGTGGTGCCGGCGAAGATCACGTCGTCCATGCCGCCGCCGCGCAGCGACTTTGGGCTGGACTCGCCCATCGCCCAACGGATTGCTTCCAGCAGGTTCGATTTTCCGCAACCGTTGGGCCCGACTACACCAGTCAGCCCGCGCTCGATCCTGAGCTCGGCCGGCTCGACGAAGCTCTTGAAGCCGGAAAGCTTCAGCCGCTTAATCTGCATCGAAGTCCTCCCGGACCTTCGGTCATCCGCGCGCGCCCGCCTGCCGGATCAGCGGTTCCAGTTGATCCCATGTCGCCGCATCCGTCACCTTCCCATTGATGAAAAAGGTTGGCGTGTGTTCGACGCCGGCTTTGTTGGCGGCCTGCGTCACGCCCAGTAGCCGCTTCAGTGCCTGGGGATCGGAGAGGCACTGGCGCGCCCGCGCCGGCGTCACCCCGAAATTCGCGCCGAGCTGCTGCAAGTCGCCGAACGCCGCGAAGCGGGCGATCCGCTGCTGGTCAGTCATCTTATCCATCTCGGCTTTTTGCGCATCGCTGAGTCCCGCGACCGCCCGCTGGATCTTATCCTCCCATTGGGGCTGACGTGCGTAGACGAGCTCAGTCATTGGGAAGAAATTTCGCGCTCCTGCGCAGCGGGTAAGCAGACTTACCGCAATGTCGGGGCCGTTAAGGAGGAGATTGCGGAATTCGTAACTGACCGCGCCCGAGGCGACATATTGCTGGAGAGGTTTGTATCCGGTCTCCTCGAAGTGCCGGCAGTGCGGGCAAGCGAGAGAGCCATATTCGACGACGGCCACGCGGGCCGCGGGATTTCCCATCCGGAAGCCGCCGTCCGGTGTCATTACCACCTGCCGCACCCAATTGCGGCTCGCATTTGCTGTCTTTGGCACTGCAGCTGCCGCCGACGCCGGCGGCAGAGCAAGGACAGCCGTCAACGCAACGGCGAACTTGATCACTTCAATGCCGCGTCGAGTTGCGGCTGCAGCTTGTCCCAACTCGCAGTTGCCTTGAGAAGCTTCCCGTTGATGACGAAAGACGGAGTGCCCTCGAAGTCCGGATACTCGTTATTCACGTCGCTGGTGACCTGGACCTCGTGGTCGATCATTTTCTGGTCACTAAGGCATTGGTTACTCTTGGCCTGCGGCACCCCGCGCGCCGCAGCCCAATCTTGGAGACCAAGAAGGTTGGCCATGGCGACGAACATCTGGTTCGTGGGCATGTTCTGGATCTGATTGAGCTTATCCTGCGGAGTCGCCACTACTTTCGCCATCCACACAGATTGGTCCTTGTAGAGCGCCTGTACGAGCGGGAAGAAGCTCTTGATTCCGTTGCAACGCACGATGAGGTCGGCGGCCATGTCAACGGGACCGTGGATTACGTAGGGTCGGAATTCCCAACTCACCTGGCCTGATTTGACATACTTATCGATGAGGACCGGAACGCCTTCGTCATCGAACTTCTTGCAGTGCGGGCAGGAGAGAGACCCGATTTCTACCAGTTTCACTTTCGCGCTGGGATTGCCCATCATGTAACCGGCTGACGTCGCGTTCACGACGTCCGCCCATGTTCCGCCTGCTGCTGGATTGGCTTGCGTGATCGTGACGGTTTCGTTGGTCGTTGCAGTGCCCTGTGTTTTGTTCTTGTTGCATCCGGCGAGCGCCAAGACCGCGGCGGTGCCTGCCATGAGAGTTCTGAACTTCGTCAATTCATTCGCTCCGGTTGATGACGGGTATGGGTTCCTCGCCCTCGGGCGAGAGCGATGGCAGGCCGCTGGTAGCCGCAATTTGTGCGGCAAGCGACTCCAAGCAGTGGCGAAGTTCGGGATCGGCAATCTCGCGCAGCCCCTCGCCAAGCTCCTTGGGCACGGGGCGAAGTGGCGGGCGCTGAGGCCTCGGCGCGGGGGCCAGGGGTTTGCCCTGGCGGAACACAATCCGGTTGATCGCCGCATAACCAAAGAAACGGTTGACGCGTTCGACAATCATCGGGGTTAAATGCTGGATAAGCGGCGCGTGGGCGCCGTCGACCATCAAAGTCAGGACGCCGCCGGCTTTCTTGCCCGCAGGGAACTTGATCGATTCCGGCGAGGACACCTTTGAATAGCGTTCGCCGACAATTTCGGACCAGCGGCTGACAATGGAGTGCTGAACAAAACCGAATCGCCGGAACGACTGGCCGCCGACATCGCCAACGAGTTCGCCGGCAGCTCGCGCGCGGCAGCTCCTGGGTGAATCTTCCGGGCGGTTTCGCTTCGACATGACGAAAGAGCATGCCATAGCGACTTGGTGACCGCCAATGCCGCAAAGCGTCTGATCCAACATTATGTGGATAACTCGCGGCAGCTTCCGTGGCGCTCGCCTCCGGGTCAAGTCGCGCCTGATCCGTACCCAGTGTGGTTAAGCGAAGTCATGCTTCAGCAGACAACGGTCGCCACCGTTCGCCCGCGTTTCGAACGTTTTCTTGCACGCTGGCCGACGCTTGAGGCCCTTGCAGCGGCACAAGACGAAGAGATCCTTCAGGAGTGGGCGGGCCTTGGCTATTATGCGCGTGCCCGGAACCTGATTGCCTGTGCGCGGGAAGTCGCGAAACGCGGCGGATTTCCGCGAACTGCAGCGGGGCTACGACAGTTGCCGGGGATCGGCGCCTACACATCAGCGGCCATCGCGGCCATCGCGTTCGGCGAATGCGCGCCTGCGGTCGATACCAACGTCGAGCGGGTCGTGGCCCGGCTCCACGGTTTGAAAGAGTCGCCTCGAAAAGAGGTTGAGGGGCTGATGGGAGAAATGCTTCCGACCGATCGTCCGGGCGACTTCGTGCAGGCAATGATGGACCTTGGCGCAACCATTTGTCGCCCACGCAAGCCGCGTTGTGACCAGTGCCCGCTCACGCCCCATTGCGTTGCCTTCGCCAGCAATAGTCCGGAGAGTTTTCCGGAAAGGCGCAAGAGTGCCGCTCGTCCGCACCGGCACGGGATTGCCTTCTGGATCGAGCGCGACCAGCACGTCTGGCTTGTGCGCCGCCCCGCCACAGGGCTGCTTGGCGGTATGCCAGCCTTACCCGGGACTGAGTGGACGGGATCCGAGCCGCCATCGTCGCAGGTAATCGGCAAGGTGCGCCACGTCTTCTCGCACTTTTCGCTCGACCTTCACCTCGTCCCAAGCTCGGCGCCGGAAGGGGAAGGCTGGTGGCAGCCTCTTGACCAGGTGGATCAGGCAGGTCTTCCCGCGCTCTACCGTAAAGCTGTCCGCCATGCCCTCTCAAGCAATGACCAACGCGCCACTTGAACCTTTTTTCAGCGGTCCTGGCCTCGACCGTGCCGATGCGCTTCGCGCCGACGAAGAGGCTATTCGCGCACTATCGGTGACGGATTTCGCCCGCGAGCTCCAGTGGGAAAATGGCCTGCCGAAGGTCGCCGCCGACGGGCGGCTCGCCTGGAATGCAGCAGCCGATCCTGCGCTGTTCCTCGGAATGGACGGCGAGCGACCATGCTTCTCGCCGATCACACCGGTTACTGCGGATGCACGCTCTGCCTTCCCACAAATGGCGCTCCTCGATCGTCGGGACGCCCCACTCTTCGCTGCTGCCCTAAGCCTTTCGCGATGGCACTCGCACCATCGGTTCTGCGCCAATTGCGGGCATTCGACGCTGATCGTCAGAGGCGGCTGGTCGCGCCGGTGTCCGGATTGCGAGGCCGAACATTATCCGCGTGTGGATCCGGTCGTGATCATGCTTGCGGAGCATGGCGGTAAATTGCTCCTCGGGCGGCAGCCCCAATACCCGCCCGGCCGATATTCGGCCCTCGCGGGATTCGTCGAAGTCGGGGAAGACGTCGAGGCCGCCGTCGCGCGCGAGCTGTTCGAAGAGGCCGGCGTGCGTGTGCGAAAGGTTCGCTACGTCGCAAGTCAGCCATGGCCTTTCCCGTCGTCGCTGATGCTCGGCTGTCACGCAGAGACGGAAGGAGCAGAGCTCCGGATCGACACGGCCGAGCTTGAGGACGCGCGCTGGTTCAATCGCCAAGAGGTCGCGGCGGCGCTTGAGGGGCGGCCGGACGCTCCATTTGAGGCGCCGCCGAGGACGGCCATTGCCCGCACGCTGCTTGAACACTGGTTGGCCGCTTGAGTTAGCGAAAACTCGCCCTTAAGAGGCGGCGAAAATCCATCCTCTCCCCGTCCGGGGTCAACAGGGCAGCTTCATGGACGACCGCTTTAACACGATTGCCGGCTGGGTGCTGTTTGCTGGCATTGTCGCATTGGGCACCTCGATCGTTGCCGGCGAAATGTTTCACGCCGAACGACCCGAGAAAATGGGCTATCCGATCGCCGGCGTGGCGCAGGAAGGCGAAGCCGGCGCTGCGGCCGAGCAGCCGATCGAGGTTTATCTCGCGAAAGCGGATCCCTCGAAGGGGCAGCAGATCTTCAATAAATGTGCTGCTTGCCATAATGCCGACAAGGGCGGCGCAAACCAGCTCGGACCCAACCTTTGGAACGTGCTCGGCGAGCCGATCGGTCAGGGCAAAGGATTCGCCTTCTCGGACGCGCTTTCGAAGAAGGGCGGTACCTGGAACTGGGACAATCTCAGCCAGTGGCTGACCGGTCCGCGAAACTTCGCACCCGGCACGAAAATGACCTTCGCGGGTCTTGGTGATCCTCAGGATCGCGCGAACGTCATTGCTTTCCTCAACCAGCATAGCGATGCTCCCAAGCCGATTCCGGCAGCGCCGGCGCCAGCGAAGGGCGCGGGCGATCAAGCCTCCGGTACACCGGCGGGCACGGGCCCCAACAATGGTCCCCAAAAGGCGGCCAAGGAACCGGTGCTTCCCGCCTCTGCCGCGGGGACCTCCCCCCAGACAAGCGGCGGCGACGCTTCTGGGCAGAACCAGAAGAAGCCCTGAGCCGGACTAGCTTTTTCTCATTCCGGCGGTGATGGCCGCACCACGGGCGCCGCCGGATGATCCGCATAGAAATCCTGCACGAACTCCCAGGCTTCCTGCGCGTCCTCGCTCCAGTGGAGGAGATCGAGATCGTGGGGCGCAATCACGCCTTCGTCGACCATTGCTTCGAAATTGACGACGCGATTCCAATAGTCTTTGCCAAACAGCAGGATCGGCAGGGGCCGGACCTTCCCTGTCTGGATAAGCGTCAGCAGCTCGAACATTTCGTCAAACGTGCCATAGCCACCGGGAAATACGGCAACTGCTCGGGCGCGGAGCAGGAAGTGCATTTTCCGAAGTGCAAAATAATGGAATTGAAAGCTTAGATCTGGCGTCACGTAGCGGTTCGGCATTTGTTCGTGCGGGAGCACGATGTTGAGACCCACGGATTCGCGCCCCTCATCCGCGGCGCCCCGGTTGGCCGCTTCCATGATCGATGGGCCCCCGCCCGAGCAAACGACGAAATGTTTCTTGCCCTCGGCATCGCAGCCGCAACGGCTTGCGATCCGGGCGAGTTCTCGCGCGACGTCGTAATAGCGCGATTTGGCTTTCAGCCGCTCGGCGATTTTTTCCTGCTGCTCGTTCGTCGCGGCCGCAATCAGTGCGTCAGCCATTTCCGGGGCAGGAATGCGCGCGGAGCCGTAGAAAACGAAGGTAGACCCGATATTGGCCTCGTTCAGCAGCAACTCGGGTTTCAACAGTTCCAGTTGGAACCGCACCGGCCGCAAATCCTCGCGCAGGAGAAATTCGGTATCCTGAAAGGCTAGCTTGTAGGCCGAACTTTCCGTTTGAGGGACGGGCGGAACGTGCTCGGCAGCACGCGCATCGACTTTCGAGGTGGGAAAGATCCGCTTGGGAGGAAGTGGCTGTGAAGTCATCGATGCCGACTAGCGTCAATCTTTGAAGCCGTCACGAGTGCTTGAGGTCGCAGATTGCCTCGTGCGTCAATTCAACAAGGTCGCCAGCAGCTGACGTTTTGAACAGCAAATCTATTGCGCTATTATTGCTGCGCATTCGTGTTGGGGGACTCAGTATGGCGACGATCCTCGAGAGACCATTCGAGTCTCGATCGGGAAGCGAAGGTTTCTTTCTCGCGGCTTCAGTGACGATGACCCTGGTCATTGTCGCGGGCTTTTCCAACCAGCTCGCGTTTGGCCGATCAAGCTTCTACTCTCCGCCTTTGGTCCACGCCCACGCGATCATGTTCATGGGGTGGGTAATGATCTACCTCCTCCAGAACATCTTCGTTGCAACCGACCGCATGGCATTTCACCGGCGGCTCGGCTGGGTTGCGGCGGGATGGATGGTCCCAATGGTCGTGCTGGGTTTCGCAGTGACACTCGCAATGGTGCGCCGAGGCCAGGTACCCTTCTTCTTCCGGCCACTGCAGTTCCTTGTGTTCGATCCTCTGTCTCTCCTGACCTTTGTGGCTCTGACCGGTTCGGCGATCGTGCTCTACCGAAGAACCGAGTGGCATCGGCGACTTCACCTGTGCGGCATGGCAATGTTGATGGGACCCGGGTTTGGCCGGCTCTTGCCGATGCCGATGCTGCAGCCGTGGGCTTGGGAAGCAAGTTTTGCGCCCGGCCTGGTTTTCCCAATCGCAGGTATCTTGGCCGATCTTCGACGCGACGGTCGGATCCACCCGGCGTGGCGCTTTGGGGTCGGCGCGATGGTCGGCGTTTTCGTCCTGATCGAAGTATTGACCTACAGCGGTGCTGGTCAGGCACTCTACCGGGTCGTCACGTGGGATTCTCCTGGGGCGCATGTGCCCCCACTCGAGTTCGCTTCCCCGCCGTCGGGGCCGCAGGTTACGGGGAGAAGCTAGAGGTCGGCTCGCCGCCCTTGTGTGTCGCGGGGCCGCCGATGCGAGCGGTACATGGAAAGCGCCATCAGAAGGACATTCACGCGTCGGAAGGTGACACGCATGACACTTGATGCGGCAAGCTACAGGGCCATTTGAGGCGCATGATCGACATCCGCCCTTTCCAGAGCCTCGGGCACGCGAACCACGGCTGGCTCGACGCGCATCATCATTTTTCCTTCGCGAACTACTATGACCCCAAGCGAATAGGATGGGGCAGCATTCGGGTCTGGAATGACGATACTATCGGCCCGAAAAGTGGTTTCCCTCCGCATCCGCATCGGGACATGGAGATTGTAACCTATGTTCGCGCCGGGGCGATCACGCACCAAGATTCGATGGGGAACAAGGGCCGAACCGCGGCTGGTGACGTCCAGGTCATGAGTGCCGGTACCGGCGTCACGCACGCCGAATACAATCTTGAGAATGAGCAGACGACGCTCTTCCAGATCTGGATTGAGACGGACAAGCCGTCGGCGCCGCCGAGCTGGGGTGCAATGCCGTTCCCTAAGGAGTCGCGGGACGGCGCTTTTCAGTTGCTTGCGAGTGGTGATCCAGAGGACGGATCGCTGACGATCAACGCTGACGCGCGAGTCCTTGGAGCAACGGTGAAAGCCGGTGAGTCCTTGGCGATTGACGCCGATCCCTCGCGACACCTGTATCTCGTACCAAGTGGCCGCGTGAGGGTGAACGGCGCGCAAGCGGAGCCGCGTGACGGCATCGCGATAACGGGTGAGAACAGGATCGAGATTGACGCGGAAGACGATAGCGAGCTCGTGCTGGTCGACGCCCGCTAAACCGTTGACTCAACGAGGTTCCGCCACCGTTCATCCAGCCTCTGCTTGAATAAGGCGGAGGCAGCCGTCATGGACCGGGAGCGCTGCGGGTGAATGGCAGCGATCTAAGCACAGAGCGGAGCGGATGGGAGCGAGTTTGCGCTGGAAGAACTTCATGCTTGGCGGGCTGTTGCTCTTGCCTTCGGTGGCACTGGCGCAAAATGCGCCTGATTCGGCCCCGAGCAATCCGGCCGCAACCGGCGCGATTGGTCCGCAGGAGCTTCAGAATTTCAGCCTGCCCGGCAACGTCACCAAGCCTGCCGATAAGCAGCCGGAGTCTACTTCGGTAGGTGCTTCGCCGGCAGCGACTTCGGCATCTCCTCGGGATGGTGCGGCGCGCGCCACTGCGCGAGCGGAACCAAAGGAGTTAGTTCGCAACACGGACGCAAGGCGAACAGGCCCGCGTCCGGCCCTTGTCCCACCGAGCAAACCGTCCTCCGAGGCGTCGAGCGGCGTCGGGGGAAAACAGGACATCACACCGCAAGCAAGCCTGGGACAAGCACCGGCAATCGCGCCTCCGCTCGAGTCGTCGTCGTTCCCAGCGCCGCCGAGCCCGAATCCGTCGGCCACGATCGGCTCCGACCACCGGCTGCTAATCTGGCCGTGGCTGCTCGCGGCGCTCGCGCTCGTTGGAGGCACATTCTTCCTGCTGTGGCGTCGCCGGCAGCTGAGCGCATTTGCTGGCGGCCCCGAGATTGACCTTTTTAGAGCTCCCGAGCCTGTCGGTGTCCCACCGGCACCCGCTCCGGCTTCCCCAAGAGCGCCGGCGCCTCCAACGTCTCTGCAGCCCAAGGAGTTGCCTCGCTCCAAGCCTGCCAGCGTGGGAATTGTCTCGACGCGACTTCGCCCGTTGCTC
Source organism: Sphingomicrobium sp. (assembly GCA_035944075.1). Classification (GTDB taxonomy): domain Bacteria; phylum Pseudomonadota; class Alphaproteobacteria; order Sphingomonadales; family Sphingomonadaceae; genus Sphingomicrobium. Next base: position 581 of record DASZBO010000092.1, on the reverse strand, counting down.
GAGGTCGATGCTCGGCCACTTCGCTGTCTTGTCGAGGAAGGTCGTGTGGTCGTTGAGTTTGAGCTCGAGCTTTTCAACTCTGGCACTGCACCGGCCCGCGCAGTGCTCGCCGAGGCCAGCCTGTTCAATGCAGGTGCGAACCAGGAGCAGGAACTCGCCGCGTTCTTCGCAAATCCAGTCGGAGCAGGCGAGCGACTGGATGCGGTGCCGCCAATGAAACGTGTCACCTTCATCAACCAGGTCATCGCGCCGCGCGAGGCAATTCAGGAATATGAACTTGGTGGAAGAAAAGTCTTCGTCCCGGTCATTGCCTTTAACGCGCTATATTCTTGGAGCGCCGGCGAGGCCCAGACCTCGGCGGCCTATCTCGTTGGGCGGGATACCGCGGGCGAGAAGCTTGGTCCGCTGAGCCTCGATCGCGGTCCACGGCAGATCGGGAAGCTTGCTGCTCGACCGCTGACAACTGCTGTGCGCACCTAGGCTATTCGGCGGGCGTCAGTGTGCGGTGAGGCGACCGATTGCGCGCGAGTCGCAATAGCTGAGCGCCGAACATGAGGACGCCGAGTAACCAAAGCATCGAG
>DASZBO010000091.1:0-4024 GCA_035944075.1 Sphingomicrobium sp. | reverse complement strand
AGAAGGCTGCAGCCGATGCCAAACAGAAGCAGGAAGCAGCAGCTCAGGCACACGCAACGCAGGCCGCTCACGCTCGTCAGGCTGCCGAGGAAGCACGACATACGGAATCTGCCGCCGCTCAGGCCAAGGCGGCACGGGCTGCGGCTGCGCAGAAAGCCGATGCTGAGGCGAAGCAGCATGAAGCGGCGGCGGTTCAAGCCAAAGCGCACCAGGCCGTGAAACCACCTGGAACGCCCCAGGCGTCGAAGGGGCTACCCGCCGCCGGGAAGGAGGCGCCGAATGGCTCGAAGGCCCAACATGAGGTCAGGAAGGACCAGCAGCAAGGCAACGAACAACAGTAGTCTTCTCAGATAAGGATTAGTGACTGGCCGAGCGCTCCCTTTGGCGGGCCGTCCACTGCTTTCACGACATCGATTCGGCAAAAGCTGGAACTCGTCTTAGAAAACAGGCTGGCCATTGGTGTAGGTCCAGTTCGTTCAGCCGATGGTGAACCAAGGTCTGGCACGCTTGCGTCGCGGCAAAAGGAGACCGTCTCCTCACGGCCAGGCTATACCGTTCCGCTAAGCGCCATTACCGGCCGTACGGCCGCGGATCTGATAGCCCGGAGAGCGGTCGGTCGTTGAGACGTTACCTGACCGACTCCATCGGGCAGCGACCGATCGTAAGTGGTTCCGCTTTACCCTTCCCTAATGCTCGAACGGTAAAGCAAAATTCGGCAATCGGAGCGAAATACAAACATGGGGTTCTGGCAAGATCGCAAATCAACCCCGGGTCAACCGAGTGAACCCCACTCAAGTGCAGGCTCGGCTGCGCGCCAAAGTGCCGTCGAGGTCATGCCGCTCCCAGATGCCTCATCGTTGCTTCATGCGTACGAGATTTCGGGGCAGGGCTGGTTTTGGCAAACCGATGCCGCTGGACGAATTAGCTACATCACACCGCACGTCGCCGCCCAGATCGCGGTCGAGCCCCAGCGCCTCATCGGCATGCCGCTAAAGGAGGTTCTCGGACCGGACGAAAATGTGAGCGAGCCCGCCCGTACCTTGGCCTTCTTGCTGACCAAACAAGCAAAATTTGACAACGTCGTCGTGAAGTCGACAGGTCGCGACTCTGGAACCCTTTGGGCACTCGCTGGATCGCCCCAATTTGCCTCGGACGGACAGTTCACCGGTTATTGTGGCAGCGCCGTCGACATCACCGAACAACTGCAATCGTCGAAGCATGCTGCCCGGCTAGCGATGTATGACGCTTTGACCGGGTTGCCCAATCGCCTGCGTCTCGCGGACGTATTATCGACCGAGCTTAAAGCTGTCGCGGTTCACAAGCGGCAGTCCGCGGTGATGATGCTGGACCTCGACCGTTTTAAGCAGGTCAACGACACACTCGGGCACCCGGCCGGTGATGAGCTGCTCAAGCAGGTGGCGGACCGGCTGTATCGAATTATCGGCGACAAGGAACGCATCTTCCGTCTTGGAGGTGACGAATTCCAGGTCATTGTCCGTGAGTTTGCGGATCGCGACGCTCTGCAAGAACTTGGAGAGCGGATCATCGCTATGTTGTCGCAGCCGTACGCAGTTTTTGGGAGCCGGTGCATTATTGGCGCGTCGGTTGGGATTGCCATCGCTCCAGAGGACGGACGTGAGTGCGACCAGTTGATCCGGAACGCTGATCTCGCACTATACGATGCCAAGGGTCGAGGCCGGGGCTGCGCGTCATTTTTTTCTACCGACCTGCTCAATGAAGCGGAGGACAAGCGGATCCTAGAAGAGGACCTCCGCGAAGCCCTCAGTCGTGGTGAAATCGAGGTTTACTATCAGCCGTTCGTGAACACCACGACCAACACGGTCACAGGTGTTGAAGCGCTTCTGCGCTGGCATCATCCTGAGCGGGGGTTCATCACCCCAGACCTTTTCATCCCGATTGCCGAAGAAGCAAACCTCATTGCGCAGCTTGGCGAATGGGCGCTCCGCCGAGCATGCGATGATGCCGCGAGCTGGCCTGGCAAACTCCGGGTCGCGGTTAACGTATCACCGACGCAGTTCATCGGTGGCTCCCTCCCGGCAATCGTCACCTCTGCGCTTGCATCTTCAGGTCTGTCGCCGGAGCGCTTAGAGCTGGAAATCACTGAGGGGATATTCCTCAGTGATTCAGCGGCCACAGATGGGATTTTCGCAACTCTTAAACAAATTGGAGTGCGCCTTTCGCTTGACGATTTCGGCACCGGCTATTCTTCCCTCGGCTATTTGCGGACCGCGCCTTTCGACAAAATCAAAATCGACAAAACGTTTGTGCGGGCAGCAACCCTGCCGGGCTCCCGCAACGCCGCGATCATCGCGGCCATCGTCGCGCTAGCTGAAGCGCTCGGGCTGGAGACCACCGCCGAAGGTATCGAGACTGAGGACCAACTGGAGCTGATCAGAAAGCTCCGCGTCAGCCACGTCCAGGGTTATATTTACAGCCCGGCGATCGATTGCGAGGCGCTCAAGGAGAATGTCGGCGCTGGGGAATGGTGCATCGCTCCATCGGGCCCAAGCCGTCAGCGTAGTGAGCGCATATCCATGTTCAGGAAGATCCGCGCGATTTTCGGCAATCACGTGCGGTCAGTGCTAATCCGTAATCTTTCGGAAACCGGCGCTCTCGTGGAAGGACTTGATGACCTACCCTATGATAGTCAGCTGATCATAGACTTTGGGGACGGCAACCTAGTGTTCGCGAGGGTTAAGCGGTCGCGCAACCGTCAGCAGGGTGTCGTCTTTGAGGAGGCACTGATCTTCGATGGTGAAGGCGGCTTCCGCAGTGCGCGTCAAGTGCCGGCTTATGTCCTTCAGAAAGCGGGAATCCCTTCCCCGACCGACCAGCCCTCTTACCTGCTGCCGGATGAGAACAATAACGATGCCTTGGCGGGGTTGCGCGCCAAGCTCGGCATGCCTCAGCACCCCACAACTGGTCCTGCCGAACTTGCGCTCGCTAATCTATCTGAAGGCCTCGTGGGGGTCGGCACCGGTCCCACGTCCACGCACTCGAGCCGCGATCTTCATGAACGCCCGCTCAGCGGGGAAGAGCTTCGGCGTCTGATCGAGGCAGCCGAAGACAGCAGCAATCAACAGCTCAGGTTTATCGTTCAGCTGTTGATCCGTACGCATGCCCGGCAACGGGACTTGCTGGAGGCGCGATGGGCGGACTTCGACCTGCACCGCAAGGTCTGGACGATCCCGTCGCTCGAGGCTGGGTACGAACGCCGGGTCACGCTGTCAAATGAAGCCGTCGACGTTCTGCGTGAACTGCCGCGCTGGGACGATTGCCCGTATTTGCTCGCCAACCCCGCCACGAAAATGCCGTATCGCTCGTTTGCTGCCAGCTGGCACACGGCGCGGATCAAGGCTGGATTACCTGACGTGGAAATCGATGATCTTCGCTTTTGCAGTTTGGGCGAAGAGCTCGAGCCGCCCACATCCGATCGCACAAGACGGATTGCTCGATCGTTCGCGGGGCTTCGGTGATTCTAACGGTCTAATCCAAAACCGCGTTTGCCCGCCAACGCCGTACCGGCCGACTAGACCGAACCGCCATCACGACACACTACGCCGCTCCCCCCGGGCATCCGTTTCCAAAATGGAAATGTCTTAGTGCGCCCCTAACCGACTGGTACGCCATTCAGATGTATTGGCTAATGTCCGCGACCCGTATGCGAAATCGGAGGCAAGCGGACGGTCCGGTAACGGCCGATACTGTTCTCTAATGGGTCAAGGGCGGCTGCTCGGCGTCCTGAGGGTGCTTTGCCTTTGGGTGCCTGGGTTCTCTACGTGCTCGGTTCACGGCACTTGATGGGGTAAGCTGGGTGCAGAGCGGCGAGGTTGAAAACGCACTCGGTTATTCCGGTGCTTCAGAATCGGCGCCCTCATCTACTCCCTCCCTCGGGCATTGCTCCTGCTCGGGAGCTCGGTTCGGCCTCCTGTCTCGTTTTGGCCTGGTGGTCAGGCCGGCTGGAACGTCGTGCCGTGGCGAAGCATGGCGTGCATGATGATGG
>DASZBO010000090.1:0-25151 GCA_035944075.1 Sphingomicrobium sp. | reverse complement strand
AGCAACTTCGTGAGGGGCGACCTGGCCGCTCACCATCAGATTGCCGTCAAGCGAACGCATCATCGGAGCCTCGCATATCATTTAGGCGGCGTCGCCGCAGCGTCCGAACCGACGGCGAGGCCATAGAAGCGGAGCATAGGTCCGACGTCCGGATCGTGTCCAGTGAATGCCCGATACATCTGTCCATAGTCTTCGGTGTTTCCGCGCGACAAGATTTGATCGCGGAAGCGCTGCCCGTTCTCGCGCGTCAGGCCGCCATGCGTTCCGAACCAGTCGAATGCGTCTTCGGCAAGCATCCGCGTCCAGGGATAGGCGTAATAGCCGGCCTGATAGCCGTTGTTCCAGATATGGAGGAAATAGCTCGACCGATAGCGTGGTGGAACGTCGGCGACATCAAATCCTCCATGCGCGAGCGCGTTGGATTCGAATGCGTCAACATTCTGCCGGGGTGCGGTCGCCGGAAGCGAATGCCAATCGAGATCGAGACGGGCGGCTTCGAGGGTTTCACCAAGCTCATAGCCCTGATTGAACGTGCTCGAGCGCTTGATCTTGTCGACTAGTTCCTGGGGGATGGACTGCCCTGTCTGATAATGCACGGCATAGTGCGCGAGCACCTTGGGATCGAGCGCCCAATTCTCGTTGAACTGGGAGGGAAACTCGACGAAGTCGCGGGCGACACTCGTACCGGAAAGGGTCGGATAAGTTTGCGCAGCGAACATTCCGTGAAGCGCGTGACCGAACTCGTGGAACATCGTCGTGACATCGTCCCAGCTGATCAGCAGCGGCTGACCCGGCGCGGGCTTTGTGAAGTTCTGAACATTGTAAACGACAGGCTTCGTCCCGCGCAGGTACGACTGATTGACGAGGTTCGACATCCACGCGCCGCCATTCTTGTTGTCGCGCTTCCATGGGTCGATCATGAAAAGCGCCAGTTCCTTGCCGTCGGCGTCGTAAACCTCGAACACGCGCATGTCCGAGCTCCACGTCGGGATATCGTGGCGCTCCTTGAAACTCAGGCCATACAGCTGACTGGCGGCGTAGAAGACGCCGTCCGTCAAAACTTTGTTGAACTCGAAATAGGGCTTCAGTTCGTCGTTATTGAGTGCGTAACGCTGCTTGCGGATCTGATCGGCATAGTAGTTCCAATCTGCAGCGGTGACCGGAAAATTGGCTCCTTGCGCCTTGGCGAACGCCCGAATGTCAGCGGCCTCCTGCCGTTGCTTGGCGGAAACTGCCGGCGCAAGGCGATCAAGAAAGCCGACTGCCGTCGCCCTGTCCTTCGCCATCTGATCGTACAAATTGTAATCAGCGAAATTGTTAGCGCCGAACAGCGCCGCCTTTTGTGCACGCAGCTGCGCGAGTTCACTGACGATTGCCCGCGTGTCGTTTTCATCGCCATGCTCAGCGCGATTGAGGCTCGCATCGAGCAGCTTCTGGCGCGTGTTGTGGTTGCTCAACGATTCCAGCAGCGGCTGCTGTGTCGTATTCTGCAACGGCACGAGGTAGCCCGAAACCTTGCGGTCCTTGGCGGCCTGTTGCGCTAGCGCGATTTGCTGGGGTGAAAGCCCGGCAAGGGCTGCAGGATCGTCGACGTGCAGTGCGCCCGCCTTGGCGGCCGCGAGCAGCTTCTGCCCAAACGCGGTCTGAAGGGTGCTGACCCGCTCGTTTAAGATCTTGAGCTGCGCCTGCTTTGCCGGCGGCAGCTCGGCGCCCGCGTGTACAAACTGTTTGTAATATACGTCGAGGAGCTTGGCCTGCTCGCTGTTGAGCTTCAGCGATGCCTGGTGGTCGTGCAGGTATCTGAAGCGCTGAAAGAGCTTCGCGTTGAGATAGATGAAGTCCTGATGGGCCGCGAGCAGCGGCGCAGTCTTCGTGTCCGTGGCCTGCAGCACATCGTTGGTGTTGGCGCCGTTCACTGCACTAAATGCGAGACTCGCCCGTTCCAACAGCTTGCCCGATCGCTCCATCGCCGCAACCGTATTATCGAAGGTCGCTGGGGCCTTCTGGTTCGCAATTGCCGTCACTTCGGCCTTCTGCTGCGCCATTCCGACGAGCATGGCCGAAAGGTAGTCGCTATCCTTGATTTTCGAGAAGTCAGGCGTCTCGAACGGCAGCGTGCTGGTCTTCGCGAATGGGTTCGAGGCGGGCAGCGCCACTCCTGCCAGCGCCGATGTTTTGCGCACGGCAGCAATCGAAGGTGTAGTGCTTAGAAGGGTAAGCGCCGTTGCGCTGAAAAGGACGGTACGGATCATGAAGGTTCCTGGGGGCTCGGATTGACGTCGGGAGCTCTTCAACTGAAGCGCCGGTTACGCAAGTCTGAACATCAGCCGTTCGTCGAAAGAACATCGAGCAAGGCTTGACCATACCGCTCCAGTTTGACCGCGCCGACTCCTTGTATTTCACTGAGCTCCTTGAGGTTTGCCGGCTTTCGCGCGGCAATCTCGCGCAATGTCGAGTCGTGGAAGATGACGTAGGACGGCACTCCAAGATTCGCAGCCAGCTTGCGGCGCGCTTCGCGAAGAGAATTGAACAGATCATCGCTCGGACCATCGTGGCGCTCATGCGTGCGGCGTGCTGCGCGAAGCGGCTTCGCGATGTGCAATCGCTGCTCCCCTTTGAGGATGGGACGAGCAGCCGGTCCGAGGCTTAGGCCACCGTAAGCATCGGCGCGAAGGGCATCGCAGGCGATGAGGGCGTTCGCAACCGGCCGGATCAAGCCACGCTCATCAGCATCCGCGATAGCAAAGACGGAGAGGCGGTGATGACCGAAGCTGCGGACCTTCTCGGTGTCGTTGCCGGACAGGACGTCGGCGAGATGGCCAATGCCAAACCGCATCTCGGTTCGAAACGCAGCTGAAAGTAATTTGCGTGCAAGCTCGGTTGCTTCAAGCCTCGCTGGGGGATCGAGGCAATTGTCGCAGTTGCCGCACTGTTCTGGCGGGTTTTCCCCGAAATGGCGGAGCAGAATCGCTCGCCGGCAGGTCACGGCCTGGACGAACTTCGCAAGTGTATTGAGCCGCTGTCGCTCGGCTTGCTGCCGCTCAGCCGGAACTTCCTGCTCGATGCGCAAGCGCGCCCGTGCAAGATCCTGGGCTGACCAGAAGAGCCAGGCTTCGGCCGGTTCCCCGTCGCGTCCTGCTCGCCCCGTCTCCTGGTAATAGGCCTCGATGCTCTTGGGCATCGCACTATGGGCGACCAGCCGCACGTCCGGCTTGTCGATGCCCATCCCGAAGGCGATTGTTGCGCAGATCACCATCTCTTCCGACTGAACGAAAGCCGCCTGGTTCCGGGCTCGAACCTGCGGCTCAAGGCCAGCGTGATAGGGAAGTGCATGCCTGCCGGTCCGGTCCAGCGTCTCGGCGAGGCGTTCGGCCTTGTCTCGGCTCGGAGCATAGATGATGGCCGGACCAGTCTGGCGTCCAAGCAACTGTTCAAGCTGCTTACCCATGCGTTCGCGCTCGACCACGTGATAACGTATGTTGGGCCGGTCAAACCCGGCGATTACCAATCCCTCGTCCGGGATTCCAAGCTGCGCCAGAATATCAGCGCGGGTTCGCTCGTCGGCCGTCGCGGTGAGGGCGAGTCGCGGGACATCCGGGCGGGAATCGAAGAGAGTCCGCAGCTGCCGGTAATCCGGCCGGAAATCATGTCCCCATTCGCTGACGCAATGAGCCTCGTCGATCGCAATCAGCGCAAGATCGACCCGACTGATCAGTCGTCGAAATACGTCCGTGGTTGCTCGTTCAGGAGCAACATAAAGGAGATCGAGTTCACCCTTGAGGAGACGCTCAACAGTCACCTCATGGTCAGCGTCGGCAGATGTCAGCGAGGCAGCGCGAAGGCCGATCGCATCCGCGCTTCGGATCTGATCATGCATCAAGGCAATGAGCGGCGAGATAACAAGCGCCGTCCCTTCGCGCGCGACCGCCGCAAGCTGATAGCACAAGGACTTTCCGGCCCCCGTGGGCATTACCGCAAGCGTGTGCCGACCGGCCAACACGCGTTCGACCACGTCCTGCTGTACGCCGCGGAAATTGTCGAAGCCGAAAAGGCGCTTCAGAAGCTGGTGCGGGTCGATCATGAAACTCGTGCAAGGTGCCACTCGGATAGCGCGGCGGCCGCGCGCCGTAGCGCCGCTTTCAGCCTATCACCAGACCGATACGAAGGAGCGACCGTTCCGTTCGTCCGGTCGGCACCTTGCGGGCTTCTCGTGCAGGATCGCCGCGACAAACATGCCCCGAGACACGATTCTCGCCAGTCCTTCTTGCCCTTCACTCCGCCGCCTGCGCGACTTCTTCGGCGAGTTGCTCGGCGACCTGACACTGCCAAAGCTCGGCGTAAAGTCCACCGGCATTCAGCAGTTCATCGTGCGTACCGCGCTCCACCACGAGCCCATGTTCGAGAACCACGATTTGGTCCGCGTCCACGATCGTCGAAAGTCGGTGCGCTATCATGATCGTGGTACGGCTTTTCGCAACACGCTGAAGCGTCTCTTGGATCGCCTGCTCGGTGCGGCTGTCGAGAGCGCTTGTCGCCTCGTCGAGCAGAAGGACCGGGGGATTTTTGAGAAGCGTCCGCGCAATGGCAACCCGCTGCTTCTCGCCGCCCGAGAGCTTCAGTCCCCGCTCACCAACCATGGAATCGTATTTCTCGGGCAGCGCGGCGATGAATTGATCGATGGCGGCTCCGCGAGCGGCGGCCGCGACATCGCTTTCCGAGGCTCCGTCACGCCCGTAGCCAATATTATACCCGATAGTGTCGTTAAACAGGACGGTGTCCTGGGGCACGATACCGATCGCTGCGCGGAGGCTCTTTTGGCTGACCTTCGCTATGTCCTGATCATCGATGAGGATACGTCCGCTTTGCGGATCGTAAAAACGATAGAGCAAGCGGGCGATTGTCGACTTGCCGGCACCAGACGGTCCAACAATCGCGCAGCTGGTGCCCGCGGGTATTTCGACGCTGAGGCCCTTCAGAATGTCCCGCCCAGGATCGTATCCAAAGCGAACATCCTCAAATCGAACGCTCCCCGAGATGACATGCAATTCGGGTGCATCCGAAGAATCGGTCACCTCGGCCGGAGTATCCAGCAGATCCCACATCGCCTCCATGTCGATCAGTCCCTGGCGTATGGAGCGATAGACCCAACCGAGCATGTCGAGCGGGCGAAAAAGCTGCATGAGCAGGCCATTGATCCACACGAGGTCCCCGGGAGAAAACCGGCCACGGCTCCAGCCCCAGACGGTGAAGACCATCGCTCCACACATCATAAGGTTCGTGATAAGAGCCTGCCCGATATTGAGCCACGCGAGACTTACTTCGTTTCGCACCGACGCGCGGGCAAAGGCGCCGACGGCTTCCTCGTACCGGCGCGCCTCGCGCTCTTCGGCACCGAAATATTTGACCGTCTCGTAGTTGAGCAGCGAGTCGACGGCCCGGCCGATGGCCCGGTTGTCGACCTCGTTCATGTCCCGCTGGATCTGCGAGCGCCAGTCCGTCACCCACCGTGTGAACGCAATGTAGACTGCGACGATAGCCAGAGTTGCGACGACCAGTCCGCCGCCGAACTTGACGAAAAAGATAACGCAGATTGCGCCGAGCTCGATGACTGTTGGCGCAATGTTGAACAGGAGGAAATAGAGCATCATGTCGATGCTTTTCGTTCCGCGCTCGACGACCTTGGTTAGCGAGCCTGTCCGTCGTTCCAAATGGAATCGAAGACTCAGGTCGTGAACATGCCGGAATACTTTGGCGGCAAGCCGACGCGCCGCATCCTGGCCGACCTTCTCGAAGACCGCATTGCGCAAATTATCGGAAAGCACGCCGCCGAACCGCGCGCCGGTGTACGCGAGCACTAGTCCCGCAACGACGGCAACGGCGGCATGCCCGCTCATGCGGTCGACGGCGAGTTTTAGTGCATAGGGACCAGCGAGTGTTATTCCTTTGCCAGCAAGCACGAGCAGCAGCGCAGCAAAGACACGGACTTTTAGCTCTAGTTCTCCTTTGGGCCATAAAAGCGGCAGGAACCGCCAGAGGGCGGCGAAGCCTGCGTTCGGCTTCTTCTGCGGGGACGGCGCTTCTGGCATGGAGCCTAGTTAGGAACGCGGATCGCGCGGAGCAAACAACAACCGAAGAGATCACGGAACCTGAAGCGAAACCGGCGGTTGTTTCAGTAACTTATCAGGATTTCGGTAAATGGGACCCGGTTACTTCGTCATCGCAATCTTAGGCTGCGCGGATGGTGGAAGCGCGTGCACACCCGTCGCCACCCTCCAGACACACTACGCAACCCAATCGGAGTGCGACGCTGCGACAAGCGCCGCGCTGGAAGCCAATAGCAATTTCGACTTCCCGACCCTGCTTGCGCGTTGTCGATCTCAAACGGCGACGACGGCCGAAACCCGACGTGACAAGTCGCCGGCGGGCCGCGTTCGCCGCGCCTAAGCCGTAGGAACCGCGGGTGGACCACGGCGGTTCTCCGCCGGAGGAGCGAAAATGTCATTCAAAATCCAGAACAACGCAGAAACGCGAGATAATCAGGTTCGGGGCAAAATCCGATCGCAAGATTCCGTGGAAGGTCATTCGCGCACGGATGAACACGATCAAACCAGAAGGACTGCTGACAAGAAACCCGGTCCGGACGGGCCTCAACCTCAGCCAACGCCGGAAGATTTTGGCGAACGCGGTATGGGAATTGCGGCGAAGGAATAGTTGGCATGCAGGGCGAAACCGATCTTATTGAGCCGATGGTCCACCAGGACAAGGAACCCGGACACGAGAGTCATCTCGAACCGAAGCCTGACTGGGAACCCCGCTATCGCGGGTCCGATCGGCTCAAGGGCAAGGTTGCGCTAGTAACGGGCGCGGACAGCGGCATCGGCCGTGCCGTTGCCGCATTATTCGCGCGCGAGGGCGCGGATGTCGCGATTGTTTACCTGTGCGAACATGACGACGCGGAAAAGACGAAGCAGATTGTCGAGCGTGAAGGGCGCCAGGCGGTCACGATCGCCGGCGACATCGGCGACAAGAGCTTTTGCGAACGCGCGGTGCGCGCGACGGTTGAACAACTCGGTGGTCTTGATGTGCTCGTCAACAATGCCGGCGAGCAGCATTGGGACGAGGAAATCACCGACATCGATGAGCAACAGCTTCGCCGGACATTTCAGACCAACATCTTCGGCATGTTCTTCATGACACAGGCTGCTCGACCCCACCTCAAGGCGGGCTCAGCAATCATCAATACCACTTCCGAGACGACCTACCAGGGTTCGAAGCTTCTGCTTGACTACAGTTCGACCAAGGGGGCCATCGTCGGCTTCACCCGGTCACTTGCAAAGAATCTCGTCGACAAAGGAATTCGCGTGAACGCGGTCGCACCCGGGCCGATCTGGACGCCGCTCAACCCCTTCGGCGGGCAGCCGAAGGAAAAGATTCCGGAATTCGGAAAGGATACCCCGATGGGCCGACCGGGTCAGCCAAACGAGGTGGCACCGTCCTTCCTATTCCTAGCATGCGACGACGCCACTTACATGACTGGCCAAGTGCTTCACCCTGACGGCGGAAACACAACGTCAAGCTGAGCGAATGCGCTTCTGCAACCGTCGCAGTTCTTTGCGAGTAGAACTTCGCTAATGACCCGCTCCATGATGCAGGGTACGGGAGCTCGTACGTGCATCAACACCCAGCTGTTACGGAAGCGGCTACCGCGTTTGAAAGGGGTGATCTCGCACGCGCTCGCGCTCTCGTTGAGGAGCGGCTCGGTGCAAACGATGAATCTCCCTTGCTTCATCACCTCGCCGGACTCATCGCGTGCCGGATGGGATATGGCGCGCAGGGGATGGAATGGCTTCGCCGGGCCTTTCTAGCCGAGCCGCAAAATCCAAGCTTTCGCCTCATCCTTTCTCAAGCGTTGATCGATTCGGGGCAGCCGACCGAGGCCTTGGAAATCGCGTCACTCTCGATTGAGGCGCAGCCGAGCAGTCTTGAGATCTTGGCTGTGCGCGCGGAAGCGGCGTTCAAGGCAAATCGCCGGGACCTCGAGAGCGAGGCTTGGGCTGCGTTCTGCGAAATGCGCCCGAACGAGCCGCTCGCCTTGATAAACCTAGCGCGAAGTCTCCTTGCCCAAAACCGCTTCGGCGAAGCGGAAAGCGCCTATCGGCAGGCGCTCACGTTAGTCCCGTCCCATGCTCCCGCAATCTTCGAGCTTTCGCTCACTCTTGAGCGCACCAACCAGATCGACGCGCTGGAGTCGTTGCTCCACGAAGCGCTCAAGCGTGGGGTTGCGAAAAGCGTTCTTGCCGAACCTTGGGCGCTGCTGCAGTTGCGGTTGGGTCGGCCTGATCTTGCAGATGAGATCCTCCGAACTCCCCCAACGAATGCCGATCCCGTGCGATGGAATCGCTTGAGGGTCCGGACATTCGACGCACTTGGCGATGCGTCGAGCGCCTTTGCGGCTGCAGTGGCAATGAACCGGGCGGTGCCGGACGCCGATCATGCGAAAGCTCTGGCGACGCAGTACCGCGCCGAAATCGCTGAGCTCGCGCGCACCGTTACGACCGAATGGGCCGCCAAACTGCCAAGGCTGGAGGCGGCGCCAGAATTGCAGCTCGCCTTTCTCATCGGGTTCCCACGCTCGGGCACCACGCTCGCCGACACGTTCCTTATGGGCCACCCCCGTTGCCGCATAATCGAGGAATTGCCTATCCTCAACGCGGCCGCGGCCCCTTTGGGCGCGATCACCGGCTTGGACATGGTCGACCTTCCGGCTCTCGAGCACGTTCGTCGGGACTATCTCGGGCAAGTTCAGCGCGTTGCAGAAATGCTCCCCACTGACGTTATCATCGACAAATTCCCTCTCAACCTTCTGGCCGCGCCGCTCATCCATTGTCTCTTCCCGGATGCGCCATTGCTGTTCGTCCAGCGCCATCCGTGTGATGTCGTGCTTAGCGGTTTCATGCAGAGCTTCGAGCCCAATTTGGGAATGGCCAGCTTTCTGGACTTGAAGGCTGCGGCCGAATTTTACGACGTCGTCATGAAGGCCTGGTTCGCGATTCGGGCAGCGCTTCCGCTGAAGGTCCAAACGCTTGTGTACGAGGAACTCGTGAGCGATCCGGAGCGCGTACTCCGGCCGGCCGTTCGCGCACTCGGCCTTGAGTGGGATAATCGCGTACTGGACCACGAGGCCACGGCGAAGAAACGAGCTACGTTGCTAAACACGAGCTACAATCAGGTCACGGAACGACTGGGCGCCAGCCCGTCCGGCCGCTGGCTGCGCTACCAGGAACAGCTCCAGGAGGTACTCCCGATCCTGATCCCTTGGGCAAGGCGACTGGGCTACGACAACTGACCGATCCCGGACTCAGGTTGCACCGCCTGTCCGATTATGGACACTGGTTGGCCGGAATGGCCGGACTTAAATGGCAATTTTTGCGAATAGATGGTCAAAATTTCGGTTAAAATTGCCAACCGAATGATTGAATCGCTGACAAATAAAGGTTTTTTCGAATTGGCACGCCCCTTGCTCTGTAGAGTGCATGGGCTCGGTGGTCGGGTCCAACCGAATGACAAGGGGTTTAATCATGTTCACCATCGCATCCGTCCGTGAGACCGCAACCATCGTCGCCGGCGCTTTCCTTTCGGCGCTGCTCCTGGTTTCCGCCGCGACTTCTCTGCCGATCGCCTAATCTTTGTGACGGGAAGGAAACCTTCCATGAACCAACGTTTCGTGATCAATCGCGGCGACGCCAAGATCATGGGTGTCGCCGCAGGCATCGCCGATTACGCCGGTGTTGACCCGACAATCGTGCGGCTTGGCCTCATCGCACTGACGCTGCTGACGGGCCCCGTAATGGTCGTCTTCTACGTACTCGCCGGGCTGCTCGCGCCGCGTCAATAAGCGCGGGCGGCTCTTCCCTTTCAACCCATTGATGCGCATGGCAAGGCGCGTGAGCGATCCTTACAATCTGCAACGTTTTGTCGATGCGCAGGCCTCTACCTTCACGACCGCTCTTTCGGAACTGAAGGCTGGCCTAAAGCAGAGCCACTGGATGTGGTTCATATTCCCGCAACTTGCCGGTCTCGGGAACAGCCCTACCGCCCGAATGTACGCGATATCATCGCTTAATGAAGCATTCGCCTATTGCAGACATCCGCTTCTCGGTCAGAGGCTTCGGCAATCTGTGGAAGCGTTGTTGCCCTGGTCCTCGACGCGCACGGTCGAGCAAATCCTTGGCCCTGTCGACGCAATGAAGCTTCGATCGTCGTTGACGCTCTTTGCTCGGGCCGGACACGATGACCTATACGCGCGCGCCCTCCAACTCTTCTTCGACGCAGAACCGGATCATCGCACCCTCGCATTGTTGAACGCCGAGGCGTAAGCAGCACACGAACGCATTCCTACATCCGCTCAAGAGGGAAATTTCATGCGCAAGCTTCTGTTCGCACTCGCCGCCACAACCCTCGTCGCTTCCCCCGCACTTGCCGCCCTCAAGGTCGGCGACACGGCACCCGACTTCTCGACCTCCGGCGCGGTCGGCGGCAAGGAATTCAAGCTGCACCTTGCGGACCAACTCAAGAAGGGGCCCGTCGTACTCTATTTCTTCCCAAAGGCCTTTACGAGCGGTTGCACGGCCGAAGCGCACGCGTTCAGCGCCGCGATTGGGGATTTCAAGAAGGCCGGGGCCCAGGTCATCGGCATGTCCGCCGATAACGTTCAAACGCTCCAAGATTTCTCCACAAAGGAATGCCGAAGCGCCTTCCCCGTTGCGACGGCGACCCCGGAAGTCCAAAAAGCTTATGATGTTGCTTGGGCTGCGCACCCCGGCATCACGACGCGCACTTCCTACGTCATCACCAAGTCGGGCAAGATCGTTATGGTTCATGACGATCTCGATTACAGCCAGCATGTCGCCAAGACATTGGCCGCGGTGAAGGCACTAAGGTAGCCCAGCAACCGAACGGCAGTTAATGTTGCAGCAATGTAGCCGTCATCGAACGGCCGTTATCTCCCGCGCTCGCCTTAACGGCTCCAACAAGGGGAAAGCGTCATGAGAATCAGCACCAGCATGGTCATCGCGGCAGGCGTCGTCGCGCTCGCGGCGTGCAACAAGAAAAGCCCAGCCGAGAACCAGGCTTCGGAAATCCAGGCCAATTCCGAAAATCAGGCCCAGAACGTGACCGCCGCGGGCGAGAACGAGGCGGCAAGCATCATGAACAACGCCGAAAACAAGGCGAACGCGGTCAAGAACGAGTCGAAGAACGAAGCGGCCGCTATCAAGAATGAAGGTGCCAACGAAGCTGCGGCAGTGAAGAATTCGGCTTCGAACTCGACCGACAACACGGCGGCGCCAAAGAAGAAATAAGTTCACGCGAGAGCACGCGATGAAGACGGAAGGGCGTCCGGCGACGGGCGCCCTTTTCCGTGTCGCCACGAAGGATCGGGGCGGTTCCGTGGGCAAGACACGTTTGGAAGCGCACTCGCCTTACAGTAGCAACCGAGAGTAAACGCGTTTTTACCCGACGAGCCGACGCTCACCGTTCATCGCTCACTACGGTCGGGCAAACGATAACTGTGCCACATGAATCCATTGTGGGTGTTTCTACTCACATGAAAAAGAGCACCCGTTACGCACGAGCGAGCGCCCTCCCCGCGATTGCCGCGGCCATGGCGCTATCATCAACCCCGGTCTTCGCCCAGCAGGCTCAACCCGTCCAGACGGAGCCTGCGCCGGTGACAACCGATCAGGCGGCTCCCGCACCTGACCCGGTGCCAGCGGTCAGTGACACCATTCCGACTGCCGGATCGCCCATTGATTCGAGCGCAACTTCGACGTCATCAGTAGTCGACAAGCCTGCAAAAACCACCGCTTCAGTATCGAAGCCAAAGAGCGTTATGCACGCGCGCGCCGCGGCGCTGCCGGCTACGCGGCAGGGGCATGCGACTGCTCGGAGCACAATTGCCCGTATGAGCACAGCGCGCGCTCCTGTAGCGAGTAATGCCGTCGCTCCAGCGGCTCCCGCTCCGGCGGCGCCTGTCCCCATTGCTTCCAGTCAATCTACTCCGGCATCCGGGCCGGCGGTCGACGTACAGACCAAGCAAACAGCCACGGCCAAGCAGAGCGTTCGTTCGCACAAGCATGACAATACCGTTCCCATTGCCGCTGGCGGCGTTCTGGCCTTGCTCGCCATTGGTGGCGCCGCCGTCGCGGCGAACCGACGTCGCGACGAAGATGAGGAAGAGTGGCTCGATGACGAAGACAACAGCCACGTGCACGTCGCGAGCGATAGTGAAGACAGCCGTGACACTCGCGTTCAGTCGGACCAGCCCGCTATTCTGGCGCCGCCGATTTCTGCTTACGACTGGCGGGCGACTGAGCAATCGCCGGTAGCGATGCCTCGTGAAACCCTGACGGAGAGCGACGATCGTGGACCGGGAGAAACGTGGATAGAACGCGCTTATCGCGGCCCGAGCCCGCTTAATCCGTCTGTTTCGCTGAAGACGCGCCTGAAACGCGCCGCCTTCTTCGATAAACGCGAGCGCGATGCTGCCGCCGGCCTTGCCGAGCCGATCGAGCCGACAGCGGGGCTGCCGGAGCGAATGGTCGACGAGCGACAGGAGGAGCGACAGAGCGAATTCGCCTAGCCTTTGGCACAATTGGAAAAGGCGGCCGCCGCCCGGTTATCCGGGCGGCGGTGCTGTGTCATCGGCGAAGCTTGAAACCTGACCGCGTCCGTTGCCTCTCCAGTAGCTGATCATTCGGCGGGCTATTTTCTCAATCCGCCAACACATCACAGGCGCCCGGCCAGGGAAGCCTTTAACCCTTTCTAAGCACCGCTCGCGCACAATTCTGCGCGGGTAAAGAAGCGGAGTCGAAAAATGGGGGCCTCGGCATCAGGCATGAAGGCAGCGGATCAGCCCGCTGCAGAATCGCTCCTGACTGCATTCAAGACTCTATCCGCAGCCGAGCGGCGGCGCCATGCAAGCGTGCTGAACTACTGGTTGTCCGTTCGCGGCGACAAGGAATTCCCGCCACTTCACGATCTTGATCCCCTTGAGCTTTCGGACGCGGGGCCAAGCTCGATTCTGATGGAATTGATTAGCGGTGGCCATGATGCGGAGATTCGGCACTTAGGCGAGGCGCTTCGGGAGGAAGCCTGGCCAGAGCGGATCATCGATGCACCGAACCCCTCCGTTCTTTCGTGTATCGCCAAGAAATTGCCCATCGTCGCGATTAGCCGCGATTTCCTCGCGTTCGAGGATGAATATGAGGCCGCAGCCGGGAAGACGCGTTGCTCGGTCACACTCCTACCGCTGAGCGCGGGCGGAGCCTGGGTGGATTATGTATACGCACTGGTGAGCGTCGAGCCGATTTCGGCAAAGACGAAATCCGTCGATACCTCGAAGAAGGCCAAGGCAACCGATCAGGAAGTGCCGGGAGAGCCTGAACATGCAGACCTCGACGAGGAGGTTGGGACAGAGGCAATGGCGGAACCTGCTGCAAGCGAGATTTCAACGGAACAACCGGACGAGAATGAGCCCTCGGCAGTGAGCGTCGCAGGCAAGCCCATCGAACAGGCCGCTGAGACGAAACGACCCGAAGAGCTTCTCGACGATCACGCGCTTGCTGGCCTGGCAACGGAAAAGAGTGAGCCTGGCCATGACGGCTCACCGACCGCGCCTGCATCCGTGCCCGCGAAAGCGGCGCCGGGCTTCTCAAAGCTGCTCGACAGCCTAGCCGGGCTGACGGGCTTTTACGGGAGCCACCCCGTGAGGGTCGAAGCGATGGTCGAGCCATCCGAACCCGCAATCGAGCAAGAGCAGGGGGCTTCGCCGCCGCAGGAAGCTGCTGTTGCCGAGGAGATAGCCAAGGTGGTCGTTGATGAAGTCGACACGGAGGCAAGTGCGGAAGAGACGCTTGCCGAGAAGCCTTCGCATGTCACGTCGGAGGAGTGCGCTGCTCCGGGAATATTGGAGGGATCCTTGCAAAACAAACTTACGCAGGTGCGGGCAAAGGCCGACGAAGCACGGATGGCTAGGCTTCGGGCCAATGCCGCTCTTTATGAAGGTCTTGGAGCAGCTTATGATTTCGCTCTGGATGCGGAAGAGGCGCCAGAGGAGTATCTCCGCCTCGTCGAGGCGCAGGGTCTCAAGATTCAGCTACGCTCGCCGATGAAGCCGGTCGTAAAGCTCGCCTTTGCCGGTATGTGCGATGATCCCACAATCAAACAGCTTGAGGCCGTGCTCGCCTGGGCGTTTGATGAAGAGCTTCCCCGAGGGACCCTCGCCGAGCGGATCGAGGCTGCTGGCGGGATCGGCGGCATCCTCAACCCGGAAGCAAAGGCTGCTTGAGCGGTCATTCGACCGCTCCGAGCAGCGAAGGCGTCAGGGCTGCTTCGGGGCGTCGCCACCGCGAAGTGCTTCGACAAACGAATCCACGGCGCACTTGCGCGACAGATCGGCGAGAACGGAGATCTGGTCGTCAGTCGCGGAGCGCGCAAGCCAATGTGTCCGGCTTGCGATGTTGCGAAGTTCCTTGATCGCGGTTTCGGAAAGTTGACCCTGGTCCGCAAGAAGCCTTTCGAACACCGGTTCGGACAAGGGCCGCTCGAATTCCAGCCCGATGAACTCCTGGCAGTTCCACACCACCCGACAATACTGGTTCTCAAGTCCGGCGATGCTGAGCCAGACCCAGCTGTTGTCGTCGACCGACGCGGTACATTCGATCCGGCAACCGTGGGTCGACATATCGATGACTCGCACTCTTACGCGGCCACCCCGGGCATCGCGCATCGTCGCTGTGAGACGGAGCGCGAGTCGCTCGACGCGTCTCCGGTCTTGCTGGGTCTTTGCCGCTTGAGCCATCGCCAATCCTACCCGAGCCGCCGTTCTGCTGCCCAATTGGTGAAGAAATGGTTTTCATCGGCTCCTGTGAGGTTTGCCGCCCAGGTGCCGAACGCCGGGCGGCAACCCCTTAAATCGCGGGCTGCATGACCCTCATCGGTTCGAGTACCTGCATCTTTCCGGTGACTTCGGCGCCCTGAAGGGTGTCACTATATTCCTGAAGGCGATCGAGCTTTCCGCCCGGATCGACATGCATCACGTGGCAAAACTGCGAGGCGAGCTCTTTCCCCGTGACACGGCTCCTGCCGCGATAATGGCCGCAGCCGATCACATAATCGCCGCCATCGATCAGCTGCTCGAGGTCGACGTGAAAGCCTTCAAAATCGCGTAACGACGGTTCGAAGACGCCGTCCCGAACTGCTGCAAAACCACGATAAGGATTCCCGGCGCAATAGATGCTGTTGTCCGCCTCCTTCCACAGCAGGCTTTCGCTAACCCCCTGCTCGAACGCGTGAAGATCACCCTTCTCAAAAGCGTCGTAAAGTTGACGCACCGCCTGGATATTCTGCGCGGACATGCGAATCTCCGAATCAAAGCCCCACGGCGCTTCGTGCCGGGGGACGGCATGTCCAGCGGCGTGCACCGCGATACCGACTCGCCAGAAAAGCTGACCAGCAATTTATACCACGAAATGCCCCGAATTCGTGGGCGGATACGAACTTCGGTTATTCCGAAACAGGAAGGTAGATCTCACCACCCTGTTCGTGAAAACGGTCGCTCATCTTCGCCATGCCGGTTTCCGGGTCGTCGGTACTGCCAACGTCCCGCACTTCAGCGATTTCTCCGGGCTTGAGGTCGGGGTTTAGCCGAGCGAACTCCCTTACTTCCTGCGTGATCTTCATAGAGCAGAATTTTGGCCCGCACATCGAGCAAAAATGGGCGGTCTTGGCCCCTTCTGCAGGCAGGGTCTGGTCGTGGAAGGCCTCAGCCGTTTCCGGATCCAGGGACAGGTTGAACTGATCGCGCCAGCGGAACTCGAAGCGTGCGCGGCTTAGGGCATCGTCGTGGAAGCGAGCGGCAGGATGGCCTTTGGCGAGGTCCGCCGCATGGGCAGCAAGCTTGTACGTGACCACTCCGACCTTGACGTCATCCCGGTCAGGAAGGCCAAGATGCTCCTTGGGCGTGACGTAGCAAAGCATTGCCGTTCCGAACCAACCGATCATCGCGGCGCCAATTGCGCTCGTGATATGGTCATATCCCGGAGCCACATCCGTGGTGAGCGGCCCTAGCGTGTAGAAAGGCGCCTCCCCGCAGCTCTGCAGCTGCTTGTCCATGTTTTCCTTGATCTTGTGCATAGGCACGTGGCCCGGGCCCTCGATCATCACCTGGCAGTCTTGGGCCCAAGCCTTCTTGGTAAGCTCCCCAAGCGTGTAAAGTTCGGCGAACTGCGCCTCGTCGTTTGCATCCGCGGTGCTTCCGGGTCTCAGTCCGTCACCCAGGCTGAAGGCAATGTCGTACGCCTTCATGATCTCGCAGATCTCGTCAAAGCGCTCGTAGAGAAAACTCTCTCGATGGTGCGCAAGACACCATTTCGCCATGATCGAGCCGCCGCGGCTCACAATCCCCGTTACCCGTTTTGCCGTGAGCGGGACGTAGGGAAGGCGCACGCCGGCGTGGATCGTGAAATAGTCGACGCCCTGCTCGGCTTGTTCGATGAGCGTGTCGCGGAAAATCTCCCAGGTGAGTTCCTCAGCGATGCCTCCGACCTTTTCGAGCGCCTGATAGATGGGCACCGTCCCGATGGGCACCGGAGCATTGCGAATGATCCACTCGCGCGTGTCGTGGATGTTACGCCCCGTCGAGAGGTCCATCACCGTGTCTGCGCCCCAGCGTATTGCCCAGACCATTTTGTCGACCTCGGACGCAACATCCGACGCGACGGCGCTGTTACCAATATTGGCATTGATTTTGACGAGGAAGTTGCGGCCGATCGCCATCGGCTCACTCTCGGGGTGATTGATGTTTGACGGGATGATGGCGCGCCCGCGCGCAACTTCGTCACGAACAAACTCTGGAGTGACGAAGTCCGGAATGCTCGCGCCGAAGCTCTCGCCGTCACGAACGGCATCAGCTGCGGCTTGCCGACCAAGGTTCTCCCGGATGGCGACATATTCCATCTCAGGCGTAATGATGCCGCGTCGCGCATAGTGCATCTGCGTGACGTTCATGCCCGGCTTCGCGCGAAGCACTTTCCTTCGAACATTGGGAAAGGACTGAACACCGCCACTGCGATCCGGACCAAGCTGACCATTATCTTCGGGCCGCAGTTCCCGCTGCGCCACCTCCTCAACGTCGCCGCGGTCGCGGATCCACGCTCGCCGCAACTCCGGCAGGCCGGACATGATGTCGATGCTCTTGAGGGAATCCGTGTAGGGCCCGCTGGTGTCGTACAGCACGACTGGCTGCTCACCGCTGGTAGGCTCGAGGTCTACGGCTCGCATTGCTACACGAACATCGTTACGCCCTTCGACATAGATCTTGCGCGATCCACGGATGGGCCCGGTTGTAACTTTGAGTTCGGTGCGCGCGGGAATGTCGGCCATTCTAACTCCTCTTCCTCCGCCGGTGTCAGCCGGATCAGGTTCGATGGGTCGCCTGCTCGTACAGGCCTCTCAAGCGCCGTCCAGCGCTGCCCCAGGGTACTTCGGCCATAGGCCTGCGCCGAGGCTCGCGCCAGCCCATCAAGTTCGGTTCGACATGTCGGTGGCGAAGATCTCCCTCAAGTGCACGGGGGCCGGTGGCAGCGTTTCGCGAGTGCCTCGGACTCCTGTTCAGCCGGATTGGTCTCGAAGTCGCGCGTTCGCGAGGGCAAGGCTGTCGACCTCTACTTGTGCCCGCTTGCTGCTTGGAGCTCGGCGGGCGTCACAACTCCGTCGTGGTTCGTGTCGAGCCGATTGAACTTTGCCAGTTCCGGCGCGCGGAATTCATCGGCGCTAATCTTGCCATCATGATTTGTATCGAGCCGTTGCAGCATTTGCTCCGGCGTTTCCGATGAACGAATGCTGGGCTGAATCGCCATGAACTCTTGGAGGCTCAATTGGCCGTCATGGTTCGTGTCGAGCTGTTTGAACTTGGCCTGAAGCTGTTGTGCAATACGGGAGTTTGCCAATTGCATCTCACGCTGCAGCTCCGCGGCCAGTTCCTCCTTCGTCAGTTTGCCATCGTGGTTCGTATCGATCTGGTTGAAATGCGCGTCGACGGTCTTGACGTAATCGGTTCGGTTGACTGGCTTTGGCGGCTGTGGCCCCTGCGCCATGGAGGCGGTAAGCGGGAAAACCACGGCTGCGGCGATCAAAAACGTCTTCATCATGGTGCGCTCCAAGGGTTCTGGGCAGCAGCCTAGGCGCTGCAAGGCGACCCGCAAGTGACAAGTTTGAACGAACGAGGCAAATCGCTGTTAGCATGACTGATCGACTGACTCATCTCGACCGCCTGGAAGCGGAAAGTATCTTCATCCTGCGCGAGAGTGTCGCCGAGGCAGCAAAGCCGGTGATGCTTTATTCGATGGGCAAGGATTCGGCGGTCATGCTGCACCTCGCCCGCAAGGCATTTTTCCCCGGTCCGCTTCCTTTTCCGCTGCTTCATGTCGACACCACGTGGAAGTTCCGGGAAATGTATGCGCAACGCGACAAAATTGCAGCCGAACCGGACATCGAACTTATTGTTTACCGCAATCCCGAGGCGCTGGATAAGGGGATCAACCCCTTCGATCACGGTCCACGGCACACCGATATGTGGAAGACGGAAGGGCTCCGTCAGGCCCTCGACACCTACGGTTTCGACGCCGCGTTCGGGGGTGCGAGGCGCGACGAGGAAAAGAGCCGCGCCAAGGAACGGATTTTCAGTTTTCGTGACAGGAACCACCGCTGGAACCCGAAGCGACAGAGGCCCGAACTTTGGTCGCTTTACAATGTGCGCAAGAACCGCGGCGAGAGCATGCGGGTATTCCCCTTGTCGAACTGGACCGAGCTTGACGTGTGGGAATATATCCTTCGTGAGGGGATCGAGGTCGTCCCACTCTATTTCGCTGCAGAGCGGCCGAGCGTGACGCGTAACGGCTTGATCCTGATGGTCGATGATGAACGCATGCGGCTCGAGCCCGGCGACGAAGTCGTGAGCCGACTTATCCGTTTCCGAACCCTCGGCTGTTACCCGCTCTCCGGCGCCGTCGAAAGCGAGGCAAGAACGGTCGAGGACATCATTCGCGAGATGCTCGCGAGTGCCACGAGTGAGCGGCAAGGCCGCGCGATCGACCGCGACGGTGGAAACGCAAGCATGGAGCAGAAGAAGCAGGAGGGTTACTTTTGAACCTTCCGGTCGACGTGAAGTCCTGGTTTGCGCTTCAGCACCAAAAGGAGCTGTTGCGCTTCATTACGTGTGGCAGTGTGGATGATGGAAAATCGACCCTCATTGGCCGCCTGCTCTTTGAGACCCGGCAAGTATTCGACGACCAGCTCGCAGCGCTCGAAGAAGACAGCCGTCGCCATGGCACGAACAGCAACGGGATCGACTTTGCGTTGCTGGTCGACGGACTCTCGGCCGAGCGCGAGCAAGGGATCACCATCGACGTCGCCTATCGCTATTTTTCGAGCGAAAAGCGTAAATTCATCGTGGCCGACACCCCCGGACACGAGCAATACACGCGCAACATGGTCACGGGCGCGTCGAGCGCGGACCTCGCGGTCCTTCTGGTGGACGCCCGCAAAGGTGTCTTAACCCAGACGCGACGCCATTCGTGCTTGGCGAGACTGCTTGGGATTCGCAATTTCGTGCTTGCCGTCAACAAAATGGACCTGGTGGACTTCGATCAGGCGACATTCGACGCGATCACGAGCGATTATGGCGCGTTCGCCGAGAAGATCGGCATTCGCGATTGGATTGCAATCCCGGTCTCGGGACTTGGCGGCGATAATGTCGTGCGGTCGAGCGCCCGGATGCCCTGGTTTCGGGGACAAAGCCTCCTCGAGTATCTCGAGGCTGTGCCGCTTGATGCATCGGCCGACCGAGACAAGCTTTTACGCATGCCTGTGCAATGGGTGAACCGGCCGAGCCAGGATTTTCGCGGCTTCGCTGGCCAGATCGCATCGGGACGTGTTGCTCCGGGAGATGAAGTGCGGGTGCTACCGTCGGGTCGCCTCACGCACGTCGCCCGGATCGTCACGGCTGATCGAGATCTGGAGGAAGCTGTCGCAGGCCAATCCGTCACGTTGACTTTCACCGACGAGCTGGATTGTTCGCGGGGGGATGTGATTGCTGCCGCGCCCGCTCCGCCGGAAGTTGCAGACCAGTTTGAAGCCACGATCGTCTGGATGGACGAGCATGAACTGCTCCCGGGCCGGGGCTACTGGCTGAAGATCGGCACGCAGACGGTGACCGCGACGGTTCACGAGCCCAAGTACGAGATCAACGTCAACACGCTCGAGCATCTTGCCGCCAAGAGACTTGCGCTGAACGCGATTGGGGTTGCCGAAATCGCAACCGATCGGGAGATCGTCTTCGAGCCTTATGCGGATGAGGGCTCGAGCCCCAATCGCGCGCTCGGGGGATTCATCCTGATCGACAAGCTGACGAACGCGACGGTTGGTTGCGGCATGTTACACTTTGCACTTCGGCGCGCGCAGAACATTCATCGCCAGCATCTCGACGTCAGCCGCGAAACCCACGCCGCATTGAAGGGCCAGGAGCCCGCAGTTTTATGGTTCACCGGCCTTTCCGGAGCCGGCAAGTCGACAATCGCCAATCTTGTCGAGAAAAAGCTTGTCGCCCGTGGCCGGCACACCTTCCTGCTCGACGGTGACAATGTCCGGCACGGACTGAATCGCGATCTTGGCTTCACCGAAGCTGACCGAATTGAGAACATTCGGCGAGTTGGCGAAGTTGCCCGGCTGATGGCTGATGCGGGCCTTATTGTCCTCACCGCCTTCATCTCTCCATTCCGTGCCGAGCGCGAGATGGTGCGCAAGATGCTTCCCAAAGGCGAGTTCATCGAGATCTTCGTTGATGCCCCGCTTGCGGAAGCTGAAAAGCGCGATGCGAAGGGCCTTTATGCCAAGGCCCGGGCCGGCGAACTCAAGAATTTCACGGGCATCGACAGTCCCTATGAAGAGCCGGCGAGCCCCGAAATCCGGATCGACACGACACAGGTTAGCGCAGAGGAGGCCGCTGACCGCATCGTCGAGGTTCTGATGAAGCGCGCCTGAGGCTTACCAGGTGTAGGCCACTCCCGCCGCAGCCAACCATTGATTTGCATTTCCCCGTTGTTCGACGACGGGCGAGCGTTCGAAGTCGCCGACGAGCCGCGAATATTGGCCAAGGCCGAAGACCGAAAAACCGCCAAGCAAGTTACCGGTTATCGACTGGTTGACGAGAAGGCTCGCCTTCAAGTTCTTCAGTCCGCCGCGTGGAGAATAAAGAGGCAAAGCTCCCGCTGTCGCGATAACATCGCCTGGGCTCACTCCGAAATAGTATCGAGCAAACTTGTCACTGACGATCTCGGCGCCGGCACTCACGCTGACATACGTTCTGGGGGAGACAGGCGTCGAGAAATCGACATGCGGATCAAAAACCGTCGACTTGTGCGCATTTCCGACGTCGTGAAGCACATCAAGGTGCAATGACAGTGTATCGTAGGGATCAACGAGCCCGTGCATGCTGACGCCAATAAATCCGCCAGCTTCAAAGGCCGTCTTCCGCTTGAGCATGAGGCGCACGACTTGGTCGTCGCTATGGCGTCTGCTGTCGAAGCGCAGCCCGATAATGGGGCCGACATCAAATCCGAATTTGCCAGACTGGGGGATCACGTTCGCAGTAAGATACGATCCATTCGTGCTGATCGCGATGCCGCTCACTTTCGCCCGGATCGCGCCAGCTGGTATGACCCGATAGTCATCCGACCCTTCATAGTCGGGGAGAAGCGCGCCGCCGACACCGACGGTGAACGTATCGCGCTTTGCAATATCTTCCGCGCTAGGAAGGCCGCTCGCCATGGGCGCTGCGGAGGACTGCGCAAGTGCCGGTGCGGCAATCGTCGCAAACAGCGCCAGACAGCCGAAGCGATGCATGATTACGGCCCGTGTTCTTCTCATGCGCGCCACAGCGGACGAGCCCGCGGGAAGTTCCGGGCCCAAGGGGAACGGCGGCGCGGTTAGTCGCCCGCTCCGGCATCAGGCGTGAAGTATTTGTCATACTTGCCTTCTTCGCCCTTGTGCTCGTCGGCGTCCGCCGGGCTATCCTTCTTCCGAGTGATATTTGGCCAATCCGCCGAGAAGCTCGAGTTGAGCTCGAGCCATTTCTCTAGGCCACTCTCGGTATCCGGGAGAATCGCTTCCGCGGGACATTCAGGTTCGCACACACCGCAGTCGATGCATTCATTGGGGTTAATGACCAGCATCACTTCACCCTCGTAGAAACAGTCCACGGGGCACACCTCGACGCAGTCCATGTACTTGCACTTGATGCAGGCGTCGGTGACGACATAGGTCATTGGTTCACGGCTCCCTTTACGTGGGCTTCGCTAGGTCGCGGGTTTCGCCTCGTCAATTCCGGAGTTCTTCGTAGTTCTCCCGCGCCTCGGGAGCCGGACCGCGGCGCGTCGGCAGGCTGAGGACGCGAAGCACGCGCACCTCGTCGTGCAGTGGGAGGGCGATGGTGTTGCCGACCTGCACGTCTTCGGACGGCTTCTCGACTCGCTTGCCGTCGACGCGAACATGGCCGGTCTCGATCAGTCGCTGCGCGAGTGTTCGGCTCTTGACGAGGCGAATAAAGACAAGGAAGCGATCGATCCTCACCGGCGGCGCAGCTTCTCCAATTCGGCAAAGGCGTTGCTGGGATTTGCCCGCTTGTCAGGACGGGGACTGCGCCGCCCGCGCCAGCGCCATGCGTCACCCGCCCGAGTGAAGCCGATCTCGTTCATTAACCGCCCAATTGCCTCTTCGCCCAGCCCGACAGACGTTGCGAACTCGCGATCGACCGGGTCTTTCCCGCCGGCAGAACGGACCTTGCGCGCATGACTGGCGAGACGATCGGCAAGGTCAATTCGCAGCCAGGATTGGCCAAGGCGTCGATAGGCAAGCGAAGCGCCTCGAGGGTCAGCGTCAGCTCCCAATGTCGAAGCGCCGACCGCGGGAAGTGCCGGCATAGGTTCCCCTCGCCGAACGGCAATCAGTGCAGCGCGCCAATATTGAGCAACCGGCTTCAGAAGGAGCGGCAGGAACACATCGAGTGGGCCAAGGCGCACGGCGAGCTTGTGCAATGCCTGGCGATCGGGCTGCTCAAGGTGGGCTATGGCACTGAGCGCGGTTTTTCGCGGGAGAACGCCTCCGGCCTCCGTAAGCATTGCCGCAAGTGCGCGCACGCCTGTTGAACTTGCGGGATCCGTCGCCACCGCAGCGAGCTTCTCCAGCGGGCGAAGGTGCCGGCTTACCTGCGAGTCAAGCCAACGCTCCAAGCGTTCACGCAAGGCGGCGCGCACTGGTGCGGACAGGCGATCCAGGGTGCGGGAAGTCCGGAGTGCGGGTTCGAGCAGCGATCGCCCGGCGGCAAGACGGGCGAGCGCATGGTTTTCCCAGGCTACGGAAATTCCGCCGCTGAGGTCGACCACGAGCTGAAACGCTTGGTCGTTCGCTTCGACGAGCGCCTTTGCGCGGCGATCAAGTTCCTCCCCGAGACGGCGCTCGGCTGCGGCGAGGAGAAGACGCTTGTCCGCAAGACTCGCGGATGGATCCACTCGAAATTCGAAGCCCGACAAGTGGCCGATCGGTTCGGGTCCGACGCTGACTTCGCCGTCGGCAGCGACGGTCATTGGCAGAGCATCGGCGCCTCGTGCACCGATATCGCGTACTAAGACTGCGGTGCGGCGGTCAACGAAACGCTGCGTCAATCGCTCGTGTAGTGCGTCCGACAACCGTGCCTCGACCTCACGGGTACGCTCGGCCCATTTTGCGGGATCTTTCAGCCAGTCCGGCCGATGCGCGATGTAAGCCCAGCTGCGAATACCAGCGAGCCGATCCGCCAGGGCCTCGATGTCGCCTGTGACGTTATCGAGGCGTGCTACCTCGGCCGCAAACCATTCATGCGGAACGTGGCCACCTTCGCCGATATAGCTGAACAGGCGACGAACCATGCGCGCATGGTGCATTGGGCCAACCTTGCGGAAGTCGGGAAGACCGCACACCGCCCACAGGCGGCGCGCCTGGATCCCTTTTCTGGCGGCGACCGCCGGATCTTCCGCGACAATCTTGAGCACGGCAAGGTCGATCGCTTCCGGCGCGGATCGCAGGATCGGATCATCGCTCCTTGCTTCGAGGCTCCGAATCAACGTCTTGACGTCCGCGAAGTCGAGATCGGCGTTGCGCCAGTACAGAAAATCGAGGGGGCGAAACCGGTGTTCCTCGATGGCCGCGATTTCCTCATCGCTAAAGCCACCACTCTCCTCGGTAAGCCCAAGCGTGCCGAAAGTGCCGTCTTTCTGGTGGCGCCCGGCACGACCGGCGATTTGCGCCATTTCTGGGATCGTCAGCCGACGGTCGCGACGTCCATCGAACTTGTCGAGCCCCGCGAAGGCAACATGGGTAACGTCCATGTTGAGCCCCATGCCGATCGCGTCGGTCGCTACGAGATAGTCGACCTCACCGCGCTGGAACATTGCCACTTGGGCATTGCGCGTTGCCGGCGAGAGGGCTCCCATGACTACGGCCGCGCCGCCACGGAAGCGCCGCAGCATCTCGGCGAGGCCGTAGACTTGCTCCGCCGAGAAGGCGACCACGGCCGATCGCGGCGGCAAGCGTGAGAGCTTTACACTACCCGAATAGCGCAGTGTCGAGAAGCGCGGACGGCTGACGACCTCCGCTTCCGGCAGGAGCTCGCGGACGATCGGCTTCAGCGTTTCTGAACCGAGGATCAGCGTTTCCTCGCGTCCCCGCGCGCGAAGCAAGCGATCGGTGAAGACGTGGCCGCGCTCCGGGTCGATACCCAGCTGCGCCTCGTCGATCGCCGCGAAGGCAAAGTCCCGGTTGAGCTCGGCTGCGTGACCGCGGTCGCCGTCGGAAACGGGCATGCTCTCGGCCGTACAGAGGAAATAACGTGCCTGCGGCGGAACAATGCGCTCCTCGCCGGTCAGAAGGGCGACCTGACTTTCCCCCTTCATCGCGACAACGCGATCATAGACCTCACGCGCGAGCAGACGGAGCGGAAAGCCGATGACTCCAGAGCTATGCCCGCACATACGTTCGATCGCGAGATAGGTCTTCCCCGT
>DASZBO010000089.1:0-37129 GCA_035944075.1 Sphingomicrobium sp. | reverse complement strand
GACCTCGCCCGGCGGCAAAGGCTGGTCGTCCGAGCCGAGGATTGAAACCTGAACAAGGGGCCTCTGGGCGCGCCCGGTGGAGGCGGGCTTTGCGGCGTAACTGCTCCAGAAGTTGGCGCAGCCGGTGGCGTTCGTCTCGGTGAGACCATAACCGAGCGCAGGCTGAGCATCAGGGAACTCGTTTCTCAGCCGCTCGACATGACTGACCGGCCGCGGTGCTCCGCCAGCCGTGATGTCCTTGAGCGAGGAAAGATCATATTTCTGCCGGTCGGGATGGTTCATAATCTCGAGGCTCATGGTCGGGACGCCCACGAAATAGGTGATCTTTTCCTTCTCAATCAGGCGCAGTGCCTCGGTCGCATCCCACTTGGGCATGATGACCATGCAGCGCCCGATGACAAAGCTGTTCAGCATCACCGGAACTTCGCCCGTGACGTGAAACAGGGGCACGCTCAGCAGCGTCCGCGCTGGACGGGCCGGTGCTCTCCCGTCCTGCGTCAGGAGGCCCAAAAGCACGATGAGGCCGGTCGAATAGGCGTAGACGCCCGTCGTCACGGCGCGATGCGTCGCGACCGCGCCCTTCGCCTCGCCGGTTGATCCCGACGTGAAAAGGATCGTCGCATCATCTTCGGGCGCGATTTCCGGCAGGGTGAAGTCGCCGCGGGCGGCCGCGAGCAACGGTTGGATCGCTCGCTCCACCGGTTCGCCGATCGGCAGGCATGTTGTCTCGATCATGGCGCATCGCTCGGCGATCCGCTTGCCGCGCGCTTCATCCGCAATGATGAGTCTGGGCTCGGTGAGCTGGATTGCATGTTCCATCTCGAACGGTTCCCACCAGCCGTTGAGGAGGGTCGCGATCGCTCCCGCTTTCACGATGGCCATGTAACTGACGATCCACGCCGGGCAGTTGCGCATCGCGATTGCAATGCGATCGCCTTTCGCGATGCCGCGCGCCACAAGGCTCTGTGCCAGCTGGTCCGATAAGCGGTCGAGATCGCCGAACGTTAGCCGTTCCTCGCCCGCGACCACGGCTTCGTTTGCGCCATTGAGCGCGCAGAAGGTTTTGAAAAAGGCCGGGAGAGTTGCCGGCAAGTTGGTGACAATTGCCCGACCTTGCCCGTCATCTCCGATGCTTAGCCGTCCGTCAGGTCCGGTGACCTTCGCCAATTCCTCATCAAAACGGCGGTCGAGCTCGTTTGGCATTCGGTCGTGCGCTCCTTTGCCTTTGGGCGTCACCGCCTTATGAGGCGCTGAACATCCATGGGGAAGCCCTTGCAAGCCGTCGACAATAACCGCTTTATTGCCTTTCCGGACCTCGGGCTTTCGCCTGTTGCTCTCCACATCGGCCCATTTGACCTGCGCTGGTACAGTCTCGCGTACCTCGCGGGCATTTTCATCGGCTTCTGGTATTTGCTGAAGCTTCTGAAGCAGCCCGGCGCGCCGATGGCTCGGCGCCATGCCGATGATCTCGTCTTCTACGCTGCTCTCGGCATCATTCTTGGCGGCCGAATCGGCTACGTCCTTTTCTACAATCTCGCGGAATATCTGAAGCATCCGATCGAGATCCTGAAACTTTGGGATGGCGGCATGTCGTTCCATGGCGGCGTGATCGGGACATCGCTCGGGATCATCTATTTCGCGCGAAAGGAGAAGCTCAACTGGCTGCGCATCCACGATTATGTGGCGTGCTGCGCACCCTTTGGCCTCTTCTTTGGAAGACTTGCGAACTTCATCAACCAGGAGCTTTGGGGCGCGCCGACGACCGTGCCCTGGGCCATTCGGTTCGTCGAGCAGACGCCTTTTGGTCCGATGCTCGGACCGCCGAGACATCCGAGCCAGCTCTACGAGGCCGTCCTCGAAGGCATCCTGCTTTTCGCGATCCTCGCCTTCATGTTCTGGCGGACCAAGGCGCGCTACGAGCCCGGCAAGCTCGTTGGAACCTTCATCTTTTTCTACGGCCTGTTCCGTTTCGGCGTCGAATTCATTCGGGAGCCGGACCAGCAGTTGAGAGGATTTGCCGAAGCGACGCACCTCCACATGGGCCAATGGCTTTCGCTGCCGATGATCATCGGAGGGCTTTACCTCATGATTTCCGCGGCGAGCCGCCGAGTTCGCGTGGAGTCAACTGCGGGTACTGCATCGGTCGCGTGACTCCTCTCGAACGCGCGCTTCGCGACCGGATCCTTGCGAAGGGGTCGATCTCTCTCGAAGCCTACATGGAAGCGTGCAACGACTATTATTACGCGACCCGCGACCCGCTCGGCGCTTCCGGCGATTTCACGACCGCGCCGGAGATCAGCCAGATGTTTGGTGAGATCATCGGCGCAGCGCTTGCCGATTGCTGGATGCGCGCCGGTTGTCCGAAGAACGCGGTCTATGCGGAACTGGGGCCGGGCAGGGGGACACTTTCGAGCGACGCCCTTCGAGTCCTCAAGGCCGCCGGCTTTCGGGGCGACGTGCATATGATTGAAACCAGCCCTGTTCTTCGACAGGCCCAGCATGAAAAAGTGCCCAACGCGGCATGGCACGATAGCATCGACGACCTGCCGGCGGGGCCGCTGCTGCTGGTCGCGAATGAATTTCTCGACGCATTGCCCATCCGCCAGCACGTCGCGGGGATCGAACGCCAGGTCATCGTTGCCGCGGGCGGACTCGCCTTTGACCGCGACGGCGAGGTGATCGAAACTTCACCGGCAAGGGATCATGCCGTTCGCACCGTCGCGGACCGCTGTGTCGCAAGCGGCGGCGTCGCGATCTTCATCGACTATGGCCATGAGCGAAGCGCAGCGGGCGATACTTTACAGGCGGTCCGCAAACACCGCTTCGCTCCCGTCCTCGCTCAACCCGGCGAACAGGATCTCACGAGCCACGTCGATTTCGAAGCGCTGACAATGGCTGCGCGGTCGGCCGGAGCGGAAGTCACGCCGCTCGTCTGCCAGGGCGATTGGCTGTTGCGTCTGGGCATCAAGGCGCGCGCCGAAGCCTTGACGCGCGCAAATCCCGGCCGACGCGACGCGTTGCAATCCGCGGTCGATCGGCTCACGTCGCGCGAAGAGATGGGCAAGCTCTTCAAGGTCATTGCAGTCCATTCGCGCGGATGGCCAGCGCCGCAGGGCCTTCCATGAATATTGCCTACCGCAATGCCGGGCCTGCCGACGCCGCGAGGCTCGAGCGGATATTCGAAACGAGCTTCTGCGACACGTTTGCGCACCTTTACAAAGACGAAGATCTCGACGCTTTCCTGTCGAGCGTCTCCCGCTCGCAATGGGAGGAGCAACTTCGCGATCCCGCCTTCAGTTTCCGGGTCGCCGATGCGGACGGCGAGGCTGTCGGCTATCTGAAGCTTGGCCCGCTGAAGCTTCCCGTGGAACCGAGCGGTCCGGCGATCCTCCTCGATCAGCTCTACATTCTCAAGGATTATCACGGCACGGGCATTGCTCACCGGCTGATGGACTGGGCGCTAGAGGAATCGTCACGGCGAAACGCGCGCGAGATCTACCTCACCGTCTACGTCGATAATCACCGGGCGAAGCGTTTCTATGAACGTTACGGCTTCGAGAAAGTTGGGCGCTATGATTTCATGGTCGGAAATCACGCGGACGAAGACATCATCTTGCGGAAGTCACTTTGAGCAGCGTCGACGTCATCCGGGCGATTAGCCTCGGGCAGTTGCCGCACGGATTCCTCGGCCGTCGGGGCGGAATGTCAGTGGGCGAAGTTGCTGGCCTCAATGTCGGTTATGGGAGCCAGGATGATCGCGAGACGATCGCTGGAAACCGGCGCCTTGCCGTGGCTGCCATTCTTCCGCAGGCTGAACTTGCAACCGTCCATCAGATCCATTCTGCCGAGGTGGTGGTTGCGGATCGTGCATGGGCACTCAACGACCGGCCACGGGCGGATGCGATGGTGACCGACACGCCCAATCTTCTGCTCGGCATTCTTACCGCGGACTGTGCGCCGGTCCTGTTTGCGGACCACCGATCGGTCATCATCGGTGCGGCCCATGCGGGCTGGCGCGGGGCGCTTGCAGGCGTCACCGATGCGACAATTGAAGCGATGGTCCACCGCGGCGCGCGTAGGGAAAACATTCATGTCGCCGTCGGGCCCTGCATCGCACAGAGTTCCTATGAGGTTGACGATGCCTTCCGAGCGCGCTTCCTCGAGCACGATGCCGATAACGAGCGCTTCTTCGTAAGTGGCGAGCAAGGCAAGCCCCAGTTCGACCTCGAAGGCTATGTCGTTCACCGCCTGATCGCCGCCGGCGTCGGCGAGGTCGAAGCCCTTGGCCTTGATACGTATCGCGATACGGAGCGGTTCTTCAGTTTTCGACGGTCGACGCACCGCGGCGAGCAAGATTACGGGCGTCAGCTCAGCGCGATCGCAATCCCGGGCTGAGCCGAAAAGTCACGCTTATCGGAGCAGCAAGCGACCTGATTGGCGCGGCGCCCCGCTTGGGGCTAATGCCGGGCGAACGAGGAGAGTCTTTTTGCCAACGGAAAACGAAATTAGCGGCGCCATATCCCACCAGCGGGCTCCGCGCCCCTCACCGACCCAAGTGGGCAATCGGCAGCTAAGCCCCCAAACCTTGATGCTCGGCTACGGCTTCGATCCGGAGCTCAGCGAAGGATCGCTCAAACCGCCCATCTTCCTCACCTCGACGTTCGTCTTCGAGAATGCGGCGGCCGGCAAGCGATTCTTCGAGGGGGTCACCGGCAAGCGTCCAGGGGGTGCTGAAGGTCTCATTTATTCACGGTTCAACGGTCCCAACCAGGAGATCCTCGAGGATCGCCTTGCCGTCTGGGAGGATGCCGATGACGCGCTGGCTTTTTCAAGCGGCATGGCCGCAATCGCTACGCTTCTCCTGACCTTCGTCCGGCCTGGCGACTGCGTCGTACACTCCGGGCCGCTCTATGCGGCGACGGAAACGCTGATCGCCAAGATCCTCGGGCAATTTGGCGTCTCGTGGGTCGATTTCCCGTCCGGCGCGACGCGCGAAGAGATCGACGCCGCGATTGCCAAAGGCAAGGAAAAGGGCCGGGTCTCCCTCATCTATCTCGAAAGCCCGGCGAACCCGACGAATATGCTTGTTGATGTCGAGGCCGTGGCAGCGTCGCGCAACGCCGCGTTCGGCGAGGGGGAGCGGCCACCGATCGCGATCGACAATACGTTCCTCGGGCCGCTCTGGGCGAAGCCCCTTGGGCAGGGCGCTGACCTCTCGGTCTACAGCCTCACCAAATATGTCGGCGGTCATAGCGATCTCGTTGCGGGCGGGATCGTCGGCGACAAGGGTCTCATCAATCAGATCCGAATGATGCGCAACACGATCGGGACGATCTGCGATCCCAACACGGCCTGGATGCTGCTGCGCAGTCTCGAAACTCTCGAACTTCGCATGACCCGCGCGGGCGAGAATGCGGCAAAGGTCTGTGATTTCCTCCGCACCCACCCGAAAGTCGAAAAGATCGGTTACCTCGGCTTTCTCGAGGAAGGCTCGCGCCAGGCGGACATATTCAAGCGCCATTGTCTTGGTGCGGGATCCACCTTTTCCCTCTATCTGAAGGGGGGCGAGGCCGAGGCTTTCGCATTCCTCGATGCGCTGCAGATTGCGAACCTTGCCGTCAGCCTGGGCGGAACCGAGACGCTCGCCAGCGCTCCTGCCGCAATGACCCATCTTTCAGTTCCCGACGAGCGAAAGAAGCAACTCGACATCACGCCCAATCTCGTCCGGATTTCGATTGGGGTCGAGAACGCCGACGACCTGATTGCCGATTTTGCCAATGCGCTCAACGCGGTCTGACCGGGAGCGCAGCGGCAAGGACGACCACGCCAGTGTGATCGTGCGGATGCGGGCGGGTTTTTAAGATGTGAAGCTCGTCGAACGGGCGAACCGCCAACGGGTGTCGTTTGTAGGGGCTACCGCGAGCCGGCTCGGCTGAGACGCGCCTAGCCCCAATCCTCGATAGCCCAGCCACGCTCGCTGGCGAGACGCCGCAGCTTTTCGTGAGGATTAACGGCAACGGGTTCGTCGGCCCATTCGAACGCGGGACGATCCGAGACGTGATCCGAGTAGAAGCGGACGTGGCCATGAATGCCTTTTAGTCCCGACGCTTCAACCCAGTCGGCGATCATCCGCATTTTTGCCGGACCGTAGCAATTCTCGCCGGCGATCGTCGCATGGACCCGGTCGTCGAGACCGATGATTGAGCCGGTGCCGATGACGTCGTCGAACCCGAGCCGTTTCGCTATCGCGTCCGCGTAAAGGCGATAGGAAGCGGTCGCGAGGACGAGTCGCCGTCCTTCGGCCTTGTCACGGGCAATTGCGTCGCGCGCACCGGGCCGGATGTTGGTCGCGACCTGTTTCTCGGCGAAGCTCTCGACGAGTGGACCGAGCTCACGCGGATGGATTGTCCGGCCCAGGAGCAGACGATGGTTGATCTCCTTGAGGCGGGCACGATCGATCAGACGCGTGACATAGGCCAGCATTGATAGCGCTACGAGCGGTACAAATAGCAGTCGCCAGGGTGCCTTGTGCACGGCACAGTGCAGCAGGAACGGCGTGTAGGTCGCTCCCCGTGTTACCGTGCGGTCCATATCGTAGACGGCAAGATCGCTCATGCTTTTCCCGCGAGGATTGCCTCAACCAGCTCATGGTCCTCGGCCGTGTCGACGTCGACGCCCGCAAGCGGATTGGAAAGTCGGACGGCCCGCAGCCGAAGGCCGATCCTGCCCCCGAGCTGAGCGAGGACATCATCAAGGCTGATGATGCGCAGCGCCGCGCATAGCAATGTACCGGGCCCGAGCGTCGAAATGACGCGCCAAGCCTTCTTGCGGTCCTGCTCAACCGACCGCCAAAGGTCGATGGCCGGACGCGCCGAGGGCGATGCGAGAGCGAAGAGATTGGCCCCGGTATAAGCACCGCCGCGAAACTTCAGCCACGTTCGCTTAGTCGCGGGAAGGCGACGTACCAGGGGAGCGCGACGCACTACGCCGATCGCGACGTCCGCCCCACGCGCATGCTTGCAGAATTCTTCGATCATCGAGGCCTGTAGCAAGGCGTGGTCGGCCGTTGTCACCAGCACTGGCCATTGCAGCTTGGGATCATCAAGGAGCTTCAGCATTGTTTCGGCGATGGTCCCTTGAGACTGGCGAACCTCGAGGCGGCTGTCTGCAGGAAGGACATTGGCGATCCGATCCGATTGCTGCGCGAGAACGATTACCTTCCCGATCTTTGCACTTTCGAGCAGTGCGCGGATCGGACGAATTACCATCGGCTCTCCTCTGACAGGAATCAGCGCCTTGAGATCGGTCCCGAAGCGTTGTGCGAACGCGTCGCGGCCCGGGCGCGAACCGGCAAGGACCAGGGCGCTGTAGGTCACGCTTCCAGCCAGGATATCACCGCTTTGCCGCGTCCCTTGAGCTCCGTCATCTGCGCGAGGCGTATTGCATGAAAGATGAGGCTGATGAGCGTCCACCAGGCCACCGCCTCAAGCCCGATGTCGGGCCGTTGAAAAAGCAAGGCGATGACGAGGATGACCATGTTGGGGTTTCGCCGCGCGGTTATCAGTCGGAACTTGCTGTCGAGCGGGCGCCACACATGGATTTCCATTCCCTCGAAGCGCTTGATCGACAGCCCCTCGATTACCCGTTGCGCGACGTAGCCGCCGACGATCATGCAAAGGACCATCGTCGCGGCTACCGGCTCGAGCGGACGCCCGTAGGCCGTGAGACCATGTAGCCAGGCCCACCACCAGAAGGGGGGGTGGATGAGGTCGATCCCATGATCAAAGACATTTCCCCATTTGGATGACGCGCCCGTGCAGCGCGCAAGTTTCCCATCAACGGTGTCGAGTACCATGAAGACGAAACCGGACAGAGACCCCGACCAGTAGTCCCCGCGCCAGAACAGGATGAAGGCGAGGATGCAAAGCACTGCGCCGACGAACGTTATGAAATTGGGCGCGAGTCCTGCCCGGGCCGCCCAGCGCGTCAGGTAGAAAGCGGATCGTCGCCAGAGGTAAAGGGTAAGAAGATCGGTAACGCCCTTGTACGCCGCGTCGTAGGCCGCGCGCTCGACGGCCCCGGGGTCTGCCGGGTCGAGCGGCATGACAAAAGGACGCTCGCGCTTGCGCAGGTCGGCATAGCTAAGCTCGGCTGTCTCCGCGGCGAGTTCGTCATATCCGGGGATGGACGTGCCATTGGCAAGTGCATCGGTTGCCAAGGCCGCATCCTCGCCTGCCGGGACATGCGCCATCACGGGCTTGCCGCCGGA
The DNA here is from genome assembly GCA_035944075.1 of Sphingomicrobium sp. GTDB lineage: Bacteria > Pseudomonadota > Alphaproteobacteria > Sphingomonadales > Sphingomonadaceae > Sphingomicrobium. The sequence goes on along the minus strand of DASZBO010000089.1, from coordinate 28,860 downwards.
AGTCAGGAACGTTCGCGGGCGGCTTCGTAGCGCCTTGAGCCACGCCGGATCCCAGCCATAGGCCATACTTGCAAGGATCGCTGCCCGCCCGGGGATCGCGGTCTGCATGCATTCGAACCCGGCATTCGTCGCGAGGCGGCAGGCTCGATGCCGGGCGTCCATGTCAAACGGCCGGGCGGAATTGCTGCCAATGGGTATGAAGAGAAGGGGCGTTTCGGCGCTCACCTCGATGCGCATAATGGCGCGCGACGGGGCAGGAAAGACCCGGTTAACTCGTCGTCACTTGCCGAGTGAGACAGTTTCGCGCACTACTCAGCCGCGAATGACCGAAGTCACGGATCAGGATAACGATCACCGTCACGGGTCGGTCTACCGCGTTGCGGGATCGATTACTATTTCGCGGGCCGCAACGACGCAGCGCGAGATCGATGCTCTTCCCGATCCGCTCACCATTGATCTTAGCGGCATCGAGCGGATGGACACGGTGGGCGCTTGGATCATCTACCGCACGGTTCGCGATCGCGGAGCGAAGGTGGTCGGTGCGAGCGGCGATGAGGTAAGCCTTCTTAAGGAAGTGGGTCAGTTCGACGTTCCGACGCGGGTTATTCCGGACGAACCGAAAGGCTTCACCAGCGTCCTTCGGGAACTCGGGCTCTGGGTCGTCGAAACCGGAAGAACACTCATCGGCCTGCTCGGCTTCTTCGGCGCCACGTTAGTCGGATTTGCGAACGTCATTCGTCGCCCGAAACGATTCCGGGTCAACGCCGTGGTCCAGCGGTTCGACGTTGTCGGCGTTCGCGCGCTCGGCATCATCGGCCTCATGAGTTTCCTCATCGGCATCGTCATAGCCCAGCAAGGATCGGTACAGCTCGCGCAGTTCGGAGCCGAAGTCTATACGATCAACCTCATTGGTCGCATCACCGCGCGCGAACTTGGGACGTTGATGACGGCAATCATGGTTGCCGGTCGTTCAGGCTCGGCGTTTGCCGCGCAGCTCGGCACGATGAAAATCACCGAGGAAATCGATGCAATGCGCACCATCGGAGTGTCGCCCGTTGAGGCCCTCGTCATTCCGCGCATCATTTCCGCCGTAGTGATGATGCCGCTTCTTGCCTTCTGGTCCATGCTGCTGACCCTGATCGGCGGTGGATTCTTCGTCTGGCTTTCGCTTAGCATCGCGCCTCTGACCTACGTCCAGCGCCTTCAGGAGGTGATCCCGCTGACGGACCTCTGGGTCGGCCTTATCAAGGCTCCGGTTTTCGGGTTCATCATCGCGCTCGCGGGCTGCTTCCAGGGCATGCTCGTCCAGGGAAACAGCGAGGAAGTCGGCTCACGCACGACGACTGCTGTCGTTCAGTCGATCTTCCTGGTGATCGTGCTGGACGCCGTTTTCGCAGTCTTTTTCTCGAACATCGGCTGGATATGATCCCGAAGGATCTCGACCCCGCCAATGTTCCAGACGGTTGCAATCCGGTCATCACGGTGCGCGACCTGCGCAACGCATTTGGTGAGCAGATCATTCATGACGGGCTAAACCTTACCGTCTGCAAGGGTGAGATCCTTGGCGTGGTCGGCGGCTCGGGCACGGGCAAGTCGGTCCTTCTTCGCTCGATCATCGGTCTGCAAACGCCGGAGAAAGGGAATATCGACGTTCTTGGCGAGAACATGGTCGGCCGTTCGGAGGACGAGGCGAAGAATATCCGCCGACGATGGGGGATCCTGTTCCAGAACGGCGCACTCTTCTCGACGCTGACGGTCGCCGAGAATGTCGAGGTGCCGATCCGCGAATATTTTCCCTTCATCAAGCCACCGCTCCTTGACGAGATTGCGTCCTACAAGATCGCGATGGGAGGCCTGCCGCCCGACGCGGGACCCAAATATCCGTCCGAGCTTTCCGGCGGCATGATCAAGCGCGCGGGCTTGGCCCGCGCGCTCGCGCTCGATCCCGAGCTCCTTTTCCTCGATGAGCCAACCGCCGGTCTCGATCCCATCGCGGCAGCGGCCTTCGACCAGCTCGTTCGATCGCTCCAGCAGCGTCTTGGCCTGACCGTGTTTCTGATCACGCACGACCTCGATACACTGCACGCCGTGTGCGACCGCGTTGCCGTGCTCGCGGATGGTCATGTGATCGCCGTGGGAACGATCCAGCAACTCTTGGCTTTGGACCATCCTTGGATACAAGAGTATTTCAACGGGCCGCGCGGACGCACTGCGGCCCGAAGTTATGAAGTGAACGAAGAAGGGGCGCAGGCGTAGTGGAGACCAGGTCCAACTATGTATTCGTCGGCGCCGTTACCGTGGCGCTGCTGGTCGGCGTCCTGTTTTTTATCGTCTGGCTTGCCGGCCTCTCGAATACCACCAAGAAATGTTACGATATCTACTTCGCACAGGGAGTAGGCGGTCTCAACAAGGGGTCGAATGTCAGTTTCTCTGGCGTTCCCGTCGGTCAGGTGACGAAGATCTCGCTGCTCCCGAACCGTCCGGAGTTCGTGTGGGTGCGGATCGAGGTCGATGAACAGACGCCGGTTCTCCAGGGAACGAGCGCGCAGGTCCATGATGTCGGCTTTACCGGCGCAAGCCAGATCCAGCTCACCGGCGCGCAGCGCGGCAGGCCTGCGATCGACCAGATGGGTCCCCAGGGATGCCCGGTTATTCCCGCGACTTCGGGCGGCATCAGCGCCCTCCTCAACAGCGCGCCTGAGCTCATCGACCGGATCCAGCGCCTCACGGAACGTCTGACCGAGCTTCTTAGCGACAAGAACCAGAACTCGATCTCGGACATCCTCGAGAACATCGACGCGACCACTCGGACGCTTCGTCAGCGCGCTCCTGAAATGGGCGACACGATCGCTGACATTAAGACGGCGTCCCGCAATGCCGGCATCGCGGCGAACAATGTCGCGATACTTTCGGCCAACGCGAACAAGCTGATCACGGACGACGGCCGGCCCGCGCTCGACAACCTCAACAAGTCGCTCGCCTCGGTCCAGCAGGCCACCGAAAACCTCAACGGGATGATCAGCGATGCGCGTCCGGGTGTCCAGAACTTCAGCAAATCGACGTTGCCCGAGGCAAACCGGCTGGTGCACGATCTGCGTCAATTGACTCAGTCGCTCCAGGCCGTGTCGAACCGTGTGAACCAGCAGGGCATCGGAGGCGCACTCTCGGCGCCCAAGCTCCCCGATTACAATCCAGGAAAACGCAAATGAGGCTGCTAACCCGGACTGGAACCGCGATTATCCTGGCGGCGGCCCTGGGTGGCTGCTCGCTTGGCGGTTTGCTTGGCGGCGGGGGCAAACCCCCCGCGACGCTCGTGACACTCATGCCCGAAGCGCCAGCCCCGGCGCAGATGGTCCGAAATGCCGCAGTAGCCCAGTCGGTAACAATCGCGATCCCGACCGTTCCAAAGGAATTGACGTTTGTTCGGGTCCCCGTCCAGCTGACGCCGACCAATGTCCAATATGTGACGAACCTGCAGCTCGTCGATACGCCCAACCGGCTGTTCCAGGGCCTGCTCGAGGAAACGGTCCGGAGGACAACCAATCGGGTGGTGCTCGATCCGGCACAGTCGACGGTCGATCCCGGGATGACGATTGGCGGGCAATTGCAGCGGTTTGGCTATGACGCGTCGACGGGCGCAGTCGTCGTAACTTACGACGCGACCATGGCGAAGGCGGGCGGAGCCGGCGTCCAGACCCGCCGCTTCAGTGCCAGTGCTCCGGCCGATGGGTCGGCATTGACCGTCGGCCCGGCGCTCAATCGTGCAGCGAACCAGGTCGCACTCGACGTGGCGCGCTGGATTGGGGGATAGTCGCGCTCGCCATCAGCGGAGCGCGATGGTCAGGCAAGCGACTTGGTCACCTGCTCAAACACGTCCTTGGAGAGCCCGGGTGTCGCGGCGATCCGCTCGAGCGCCTGGCGCATCAGCGCGAGCCTTTGGGGTTCGAACCGGCGCCATCGGCCGAGCGGCGGCACGAGGCGCGCCGCGACCTGCGGGTTGAGCTTGTCGGCAGCGATAATCATGTCGGCGAGGAAGCGATAACCGCGGCCGTCGGCGGAATGAAATGCCCAGTGGTTTGCCCCGAACACCCCCGCAAGCGAGCGCAGCCGATTGGGATTCGCCATGGAAAAATCAGGATGCTGGGCAAGATTTAGGACTTGATCGACGGTGTCGGGACGCTGGGCGGACGCTTGCAGCGCGAACCATTTGTCCAGCACCAGCGGATCGTCCTTGAAGCGGGAGTAGAATGCGTCGAGCGCCTGCTGGCGTTCGGGAGCCTCGAGCGACACGAGGATTCCAAGCGCTCCCTGGCGATCGGTCATGTTGTCGGCCCCATCGAATTTCGCCTTGGCAAGGCTTGCTGCCTTGTCCGGCTCTGCAGCAGCGATCAGCCCCAGAGCCACACTTTTGAGACGACGGATGCCCTTGGCGGCAGGCGAGAGGTCGTCGCCCGCCGCGCCTCCAAGAGCGTGCGCCGCGAGGAGGTCGTCGGTCAGCGCAGTGCCGATCGCCGTTCGAAGCTGCTCACGCGCGGCGTGGATGGCATCCGGATCGACGACCGTCATCCGATCGGCGATGAGGCCCTCGCTCGGGAGAAGGATGGCCTCAGCCTTGAACGCCGGATCAAGCGCGTTGGACTTAAGGGTTGCCTCGACGGCCCGAACAACCGGCTTTGGATCGGCGCCCTCGCCGCGCGCGCTGGCGGTGAGAACCGCCATCATCAGCTCCTGCATCGCCTCGTAGCGCGCAAACGGGTCCGCGTCGGCTTGCGCCAGCTGCTCGAGCTCGTGCGGTCGGCGCTGGGCGGTGATGATCACCGGTGCCGAAAAGCCGCGATTGATCGACAAGAGCGGCGGCTCGTCGACATTATCGAACACGACGCTCTGCTGGGGCCGTTCGAAAATAATGAGCCGTTCCGGAGATATCTCGGCGCCGCTCTGTTCGCCGATAAGGGCCGTCCTCAGCGGGATCGGCATCGGCCGTTTGAGCGCTTCGCCTGGGGTCGGGTCCTCGTGTTGTTCGAGATGGAGCGTCGCCCGCTTCTTCTGAAAGTCATAGTCGAGATGCGCCTTGACCTTCGGGGTCCCCGCTTGGCTGTACCAAATCTTGAAGGACGTCAGGTCGACGCCGCTCGCGTCTTCAAGTGCCTTGACGAAATCATCGCAGGTCGCTGCCTCGCCGTCGTGCCTGTCGAAGTAGAGATCGGTCCCTGCGCGAAACTTCTCCGCCCCAAGCACGGTGTGGAACATCCTGATGAGCTCGGCGCCCTTGTTATAGACCGTCGCGGTGTAGAAGTTCGAAATCTCGATGTAGCTGTCAGGACGAACCGGGTGAGCGAGCGGTCCCTGGTCTTCCGGAAACTGCGCTGCACGAAGGACGCGGACATCCTCAATCCGTTTCACGGCCGCGCTTCCGACATCGGCCGAGAAGCCCTGATCGCGGAAAACCGTAAATCCTTCCTTGAGGCTCAGCTGGAACCAGTCGCGGCAGGTTACGCGATCGCCGGACCAGTTGTGGAAATATTCGTGTGCGACGACCCGGGCGATATTGTCGAAGTCGCCGTCGGTTGCCGTCTCCTGGTCCGCAAGCACATAGGCCGAGTTGAAGATGTTGAGCGACTTGTTCTCCATCGCCCCCATATTGAAGTCGCTGACCGCAACGATGTTGAACTGATCAAGGTCGTACTCGCGGCCGTAGACATTCTCGTCCCACGCCATGGCGAGCTTCAGGCTTTCCATCGCGTGCCGGGTCTTTGGAAGGTCTTCCTCGCGTACCCAGACGAACAGGTCGACGTTGCGGCCGCTCATCGTCGTGAAACGGTCGTGATTGGCCTCGAGATCTCCAGCGACCAGTGCGAACAGGTAGCAGGGCTTCGGGAAAGGATCCTCCCAGAGGGCCCAGTGACGACCGCCGGATGTTTCGCCCTGCGCTATCCGATTCCCGTTCGAGAGGAGCACGGGGAAGGCCGCGGCGTCGCCCTCCAGGCGCACCCGGTACTTGGAAAGCACATCCGGCCGATCGGGGAAGAAGGTGATCCGGCGAAATCCTTCGGCCTCGCACTGCGTGCAGAGCATCCCACTCGAGGCGTAGAGACCCATGAGTTTGGTGTTCGCTGAAGGATGAATTTCAACCAGCGTTTCGACGGTTGCCCGATCCTCGGCGATGTCGATGACCAGGGACGGTCCTTCCATCCGGAACTGGGCAGGCTCGCCCCCAATCGTCACTGAGACGAGTTGAAGACCGTCGCCATCAAGCTTCAACGGGCGGTCGTGCTTGCCATTGCGTTCCACGTTGAGGATCGCCCGGACCCGGGTCGTCTCAGCCTCGAGATCAAAGTCGAGGTTCACTTCTGGCACCAGCCAGTCTGGCGGACGATAATCCTCGCGACGAATGGTGACGTGGCTCGGAGCGGGCGGCACCTCGGGCGCCATTGCGGCATCCTCGGCAGCAGTGGTTCGGACATCGGCCATAGGAAGCGGGACTTAGGGCTGAGCGCTGTAGGGAACAACCCGGGACGGCCAGGATGACTCGTCCTTCAAACAGGCGTAGTCGAATGAAGCGCCGACTATTGCGAGTTGAACTCCCGGCGCGAGCGAAGCGTTGAGCCGGTACCCAGCAAGGAGAAGGTTATGAGCGGCTTCGAGGACGTGCGTGAGCATATGGAAGTGATCGGCGCCGACGGCGTGCATCTTGGCACCGTCGACCGGGTCGAAGGAAACCGGATCAAGCTAATCCGCGCCGACAGTGGCGTCGGTCATGAACAGCATCATCATTTTGTGCCGCGCGGTCTCGTCGCCGAAGTGGAGGGCGACAAGGTCCGTCTCACCGCGCGCGCCGACGTCGTTGCGGACCTTTTCGAGCAGGAAGAGAGCGGGCAGCCGCTCGACTAGGCTCCGACCGCTCCCCAGTGGGACTTGACCAGCACCGCTCCTTACCGTTCAACTCGGGTTGAACGGGGGAGGGGTAATGAAGCGGAGCGTGTGCATTCTGATCGGCAGCTCGGTAATCCTTGCGGGCTGCGGACCGTCTTCCAATGGGAGCGCGGCGAACGAGGCGTCCGGAAATGCGGTAAAACCTCCCAAGAAGCCGGCCTATTGTTTCTTCAAGGACGACGAGCTGAAGGGCTGGAAGATCTCGCGCGACCGAAACGGCGACATCACCGTCGAGGGCCAGGCCCACGTACAGGATCCGCGCTATAAGGCCTCCTTTGGAAAGATCGAAGTCGGACCAAGGAAGGCCATCCTCGTTCCGACAATCGTGCAGAATGACACAGGCTATGCGACGCCCGACAATTGGTGGCATGTCGGCGCCACTTCACCCAACAGCGCCTTGCTAAACGAGGCGAGCGTCGAATGCGGCGACAAGGTTGTGGCAGACCTTCAGCTGCCTCCCAAAGGCTAGTCGACGCAGGGCGACACCAACTCGACGAAACCTCGCGAGCGGGCCTTTTGGGGTTATTGCATTCCCCCTGGGTGAAGCGCACCTAGCCCTTCGTGAAAGAGAAGCAGCGCGTCGCGAGTCCTGCGCCGGGGCGGCCATGGACCAGGGCTGAAGATTATATCGGCGCGATGGCGCGCAAGCGCAGGCTCCGGCGGGAACGACGTCAACAGCTTCGGACCGAACCCGAGCGTCCGCGACTCCTTTTGTCAACGCTTCCCTTTATCGCCCTCATTGGCCTTCTTGGCATCCTTGCGATCGCAATCATGGTCGTCGCCTTCCCGGGTTCTCAGCCGGTTCCGAAAGCCCGGCCGACGGCCGCGAACGAGCGGGGCGTCGCGCAGCGCGGCTGGTTCGAGGAAGCGCAAAAGGACATGCACAAGTAGTTCGCCGGTTGCGCTGACGGTCGCCAGCCCGCATGAGCCTTGCATGGCGGTTCCGCTTGTTCCGCATGTGTCTGACGCGCTCGTCCTGCTGGACTTCTTCGGCATTGCCGTGTTCGCAGTTTCGGGAGCGCTCCTTGCGGCCAAGAAGCGACAGACGCTCGTCACGTTTATCTTCTTTGCAGTGTCGACCGGTGTCGGCGGAGGCACGCTGCGCGATCTCCTGATTGGTGCGCCAGTCTTCTGGGTCCACACAAATGCAACCTTGCTTATTTGTATCGGCGCTGCGCTCGCGGTGTGGCTGCTCAGCAGTCGGCGGATTTCGGGCAAGGCCCTCGCCTGGTTCGATGCAGCGGGCCTTGCCGCCTACGCGACCTACGGTTCGGCGAAAGCCCTCGCTTATGGCGTTGCGCCCGTTCCGTCCTTTGCAATGGGCGTTCTTACGGCCTGCATGGGCGGCATCGTTCGCGATGTGCTTGCCGGCGAGCCGTCGATCATCATGCGCCCGGAGCTTTATGTCACGGCTGCAGCGCTTGCGTCCGGGCTGTTTGTGGCACTGATGTTCGCCGGCGTATCGGTCTTGATCGCTGCGATTGTCGCGATCCTCGCCGCCTTCGCGCTTCGCGGGGCCGCGATCGCGCGAGGCTGGTCCTTGCCCACCTATCGCGATTGATGCACTTGCCGCGGAGGCTCGAAAGGCTTGGGGATGGACACAGACTTCTATCGGATGCGGCGCCTGCCGCCCTACGTTTTCGCTGAAGTGAACGCGATGAAGGCGGCAGCGCGCGCCCGCGGGGAAGACATCATCGATCTTGGCATGGGCAATCCTGATGGAGCGCCGCCGCCGCACGTGATCGACAAGCTGTGCGACGTCGCCCGAAAGCCGACGGCTCACGGTTATTCGGCAAGTCGCGGCATTCCGGGGCTGCGAAAGGCCCAGGCCGCCTATTACGAGCGCCGGTTCGGCGTGAGCCTCGACGCCGACAGGGAAGTCATTGTCACACTTGGATCCAAGGAAGGCCTCGCCAATCTCGCCGAAGCGATTACGGCGCCCGGCGACGTGGTCCTCGCGCCTAATCCCTCCTATCCCATCCACACATTCGGTTTCATCATTGCTGGAGCCGCTATCCGTTCCATCCCGGCAGCTCCCGGGGACGAGTTCTTTGAACGGCTGACGAATGCCATGCGTTACACGGTGCCCCGTCCCAAAGTCCTGGTTGTCGGCTATCCCTCGAACCCCACGGCCTATGTTGCCGATCTGCCCTTCTACAAGCGGTTGGTCGATTTCGCGCTCGAACACGAGCTCATCATCATTTCCGATCTTGCCTATGCGGAGATTTACTTCGGCGATGCTCCCACACCCTCGATCCTTCAGGTCGACGGGGCCAAGGACGTCGCCGTCGAGTTCACCTCGATGTCGAAGACCTATTCGATGGCGGGGTGGCGGATTGGCTTTGCGGTCGGAAATGCGCGGCTCATCGAAGCGCTCGCCCGCGTCAAATCCTATCTTGATTATGGCGCATTCACGCCGGTCCAGGCAGCGGCGGTTGCGGCCCTCAATGGCCCTCAGGATATCGTCGCCGCCAACCGCGAACTGTATCGGAAGCGGCGCGACGTGCTGGTCGAGTGTTTCGGGCGGGCTGGGTGGTCGATTCCCGTGCCGCAGGCGAGCATGTTTGCCTGGGCACCCATTCCGGAGCGTTTTCGGGATCTCGGATCGGTCGACTTTGCAAAACGGCTGTTGACCGAGGCTCATGTGGCCGTCGCTCCGGGGGCCGGCTTCGGCGAAGAAGGCGAAGGATTTGTCCGGATTGCCCTTGTCGAAAATGAGCAGCGGCTTCGGCAGGCCGCGCGGGGCGTAAAAAAGATGCTGTCCAGTTGACGGGATTTGCGAGCCACACTGCGAACAGTGACGCGCCCATGACGAGCGACCCCGCGAACCATGGCCGTTTTTTAACGCGTTCGAAGGCTGTCACGCCTTTCGCGTCTGCTAAGGGCGCGTGATGCACGCGAAGGCGCAGGCGAACTCCGACAGACAACAGGTGCCGACAGGTGCCGAGGTTGACCTGGCGGCGGCTCGTCTTGCCGAGCGCGGCGGCGTCCTGATGATCATGAATTCCATGAGCCAGGGAGGCGGAGACCGCGTTGCCGTGCTCCTCGCCAACGGTTTCGCCGGGAAGGGCATCCCGACCCGGATCGTTCTCATGCGCGAGTGCGGCGAGCCTGAGATCCGCGCGCTCATCGATCCGGCCGTGTCGGTCGTGAGCGGCGGCAAACCCCTCGGGCTGCAGCTCCCCGGCCGGAGCCAACCGCTCGGCCACAGGCATCTGGAGCGCTTTCGCGGTATTCGGTTGGTCCGTTCAGAGATCGATGCTGCTCGCCCAGCCGTGGTGCTCGGCGCAAGCGACAACATGGCCTTAACCACCGCACTCGTTCGCCGGCGGCAGGACCAGCAAATCCTTTTTGCTTTCAAGCTAACCAACCGGCTTTCTCGACCCAACATCGGCCCGGGACGGCGCGTCTTCCGCTTGAACCTGTTCAAGTTCATTTTCGATCGGCTCGACCTCGTACTGACTCTCAGCGAGGGTGAGCGCAGCCATGTGCTTGGCGTGCACCCGGGCCGTGGGGACCTGCTGAAGACCGTCCCTAACCCTTATGTCACCTGCGAAATGCTTGCCGACGCGCAGCAGAAATTCCCGCAGGGACCATCACGCCTGCTCGCTGCCGGCCGAATGGTGCCGCAGAAGCGGTTCGATGTACTTCTACGCGCTTTTGCGCACGTGCAGCACCGTGATTCCCGTTTGACGATCCTTGGCGACGGACCGCAGCGTGGCGAGCTCGAGCGCCTCGCAAAGTCGCTTGGAATCGAGGACCGGGTCGCGATGCCGGGCTATGTCGGCGATATTGTCCCGTGGCTCAAAAAATCGCGCCTTTTCGTGCTCTCCTCCGATTACGAAGGCCTTCCAGCGGTAGTGGTCGAAGCACTCGCAACAAACGTTCCAGTCGCTTCGACGGAAAGCTTCTTTGCGGCGCGCGAACTGCTTGGTAGCTCTCCCTCCTGTGCCGTCGTTCCGATCGGCAACTCCGAGGCGCTCGCCGGAGCGATCGACCGCTGTCTCAATACGGATGATTGTGCTGATCTTCGACGGTTGGCTGAGCCCTACCGTGTGGACAACGCGATTGACGCGCACATCATTGCGCTCGCCGACGCAACCGACCGTCAAAAGCGGACAGACAAGCCGGTATAAAGCTCAACGGCCGGCGTCTGGCGATTGAGCCCGAAGTTCGCCCCCGCATCAAGCTGGACATTGTTGTTGACGAGGTAAGCAACCGAGCCGTCCCAAGACCATTGCTTGCCCGTTCCAGCGGGATCGAAGTCATACTGGCTCCAGATTTCGGTCGTGAGTGTAAGCTTCTTGTTTGCCTGCCAGCCAAGGTTCACGAGCTCGATCATCGCTGCGTGATGCCCGCGACCGTCCTGATCGGCCAGCCAGTCGAGCTCTGGGTCAAGCGCAACGGTAAAAGGGCTTTTCCCAAGTGCAATCTGGACCGGAATCATCAAGCCCTCTTCCACTTGGCCATTGCCGATTTGATGGTTGGCGGTCGGGATCTTGACGAAGGGGTCGAGCGCAACCTGGACCGGCGCATCGTTCCTGGTGATCTCATATTTCACGCGCAATAACGTGTCGCCAAAGCTCGAGTGATGCTCGTCGACGCCGCCGCCGTGGGCGCTGACGGTTTCGAGCGGTGTCAGCCAAAGTTCGATGTCGGCATTAGGCGCAATGCCGTACTTGATTGCGCTGTTGCCCCAGATCGCCGTGGTTGTCGTGACACCGTCGGACCTATCGCGGCTCCAGTCCACAAGTCCTGTTTCAATCTGCCATTTGCCTTGTGGGACGGTGCAGGGTCCCGTCGATTTGCTCGGCCGATCGGGACAGATCGGCGGATCTTCCGCAGCAGCAGCCGCACTGCTTAGGACGACCATCATCGCGAAAATCAGCGCTGTCTCAACCCGCATGGCCGTTTAATGGAGGTTCTGCGGCAATGCGTCGAGAGGAGTGGAAAAAAGTTCACAAATCCTTCGCGCGCTCCCCGCCAATTCCATTGGCAATCTTTACGCGCTCGCGGCTCGATGCCGTCATCTTGTCGTCTATCTATTCTCCAGCGGCGTTCCCTTGCGGATCGCGGCTCGGCAACTTTGTCTCGAGCAACGCGATAGGCCTCGATCTTCCGGTAATCGCGCCATTCCTCGGGTGGGCGCGGCGGCTGAGGTATCAGGCGCTTTGGGACGATAGCCTACCAATGCACGGTCTCGTTTCGTCATTGGTGGGCACGGGTTGGTTCCTCTCGATGCGTGCAAGGTCTTGCAAGCGCGCCTATCGACCTGCCCCAAAATGAGGCGGACGCGTCCTTAACCTTGCACCGGTTGGGTTTCTTACCCCCTGATTTGAGGCATGCACCGCGCGAACAACCAAGCGAGCCTTGAACGTGCGGTCGACCGTTCGCGCTGGCCGAGGGTTATGGCAAAGCGCCGTCGCCGGCTTGCCGCTTTTGTCGCTCTCGTCGCGATTGCACTGGCGGGCAGTGGGCTTTGGATGATGGCGGCCCTAACCGGCACCGACGTTATGAAAGCTGCGGTCGCAAAGTCGCAAAGCCTTGGCGATCTCATCGGTGAGCGTTCGCCCGGCGCGCGCAGTTCAGGCGAACTCGTCAAGACCAAAACCAAGCAGTCACGCGTGCTTGCAAGGTCTCGGCCTGCACAAAGGCCTGGCATCGGGCCGAACTCGGCAGCCTCGAAGACCGAAATGGTAGTTAATCCTCTGCTCGGCACACCGGCGTTGGTTTCCGCGAGCGTTGATTGGGCACCGCCGGCGCCCGCGGAGGAGCTTGGCGTTCCACCTCCGACACTTGGGGGGATCGTGCTTCCCGGTCCGGAACCCGGTGGTCCCTCCGGCGGACCGCCGCCGGCGACATTCCCGGGACCGGGGCCAGGGGGCCCGGTGCTTGAGCCTTCCGCCGTGCCGGAGCCCGGGACCTGGGCGACCATGCTTATCGGCTTCGCGATGCTAGGCTGGCACTGCCGCCACCGAACACGCATCATGCTTCCTGCAAGGAGCTAAAACGGGCCGCCGCCGCGGGGCGAAGCGTACCAGTTATTGGCCAAGTCTCCGGGATTGAAGTCGCGAAGGACATTATCGCATATGGAAATCCGGCGGCGACGCGCCTAGTCTTGCTGCCGATGGTTCGCCTAACGCGACTTCCGCTTCTCCTGGCACTTTTTTTTGCGCTGTCGCTTCGCGCGCTGGTGCCTGTCGGATGGATGCCCGCGCAAGGCGAGGGGGCCTTCGCAATCGCTCCGTGCCCGGCATCGGATGGCGCATCGATGGCGATGGTTGGCCATTCGATGGCTGCGCATCACGATGCCGCTCACAAGGATCACGGCGGTTCGGACTGCTCCTTTTCCCCTTATCACAGCGGCTTTGCCGCCGCTGCCGAAGTGCGCCTTGTGCCGGCACCGTCACCGGGTACGGTTATACCCAGGGCCTTTTTCGCAGCGCCAGTTTCTTCGACTGGACCGCCGGCACTTCCTCCTCCAGCGACCGGACCGCCATCGCTCACCTGATCCGAGCCGTCCCTTTTTACGACTACTTATCAGGTGAACTGAAATGCCAGCAATTGAGGCGCCTCAGCCGCAGGCGGCGCCGACGATCGTCGTGGTGGGCACGCGCGAAGCGGCCCACAAGACGGCCAATTCCACTGAATCCGTGACCGTCGACCAGCTTCGACGAACCGTGAACCTCCGCAACAGCGAAGACTCGCTGCGTTATCTCCCGAGCCTTTTCGTGAGGAAGCGCCACGTTGGCGATACGCAGGCACCGATTGCAACCCGAACATCGGGAGTTGGCTCGAGCGCACGAAGTCTCGTCTATGCCGATGGTGTCCTTCTGTCCGCACTCATCGGCAATAACAACAGCTTCGCGTCGCCTCGCTGGGGCATGGTCTCGCCTGAAGAAGTCGAGCGCGTCGACATCCTCTATGGCCCATTCTCGGCGGCCTATCCCGGAAACTCCATTGGCGCGGTCGTCAACATTACGACGCGCCTTCCCAAGACGCTCGAAGCCTCGCTTACGGCAGCGGGTAACGTTCAACGTTTTCGCGAATATGGCACGCGCGGCAATTATCCCGTGGGTCAGCTTTCCGGCACGCTTGGTGACGCGTTCGGCCCGGTTGCCTGGTTCGTCTCGGCCAACCACGTCGACAGCTGGGCCCAGCCACTCGCTTACGTGACCGTAAACCGCCCCTCGCCGGTCTCGGCTGCCGGACTCCCCGTGACCGGCGCCTTCGACACTCTTAGCCGGACCGGAGTGCCGATCGAGGTAATCGGAGCGGGCGCGATCGAGCATCAGCGTCAGGACAATCTGAAAGCGAAACTTGCTCTAGATCTCCCGGGCGCCATGAAGTTCACTTGGCAGACCGGCCTCTTCCTCAATGAAACGGACGCGCACGCCCAAAGCTATTTGCGGGATGCCGCCGGCGCTCCCGTTTACGCGGGCCAGGTCAATAGCGGCGGACGTGCGGTAACAATCCCGGCGAGCAGCTTCTCCAACCAGGTTTATCGGCTCAGCGAGCGGCACTGGATGGACTCGGCGGCACTCGAGCAGAATACCGATGCGTACTTCTGGTCCCTCATCGGTTCCCTGTACCGTTATGGAAAAGACGATCAGCGGCTCCCGTCGCTCGCTCTTCCGAACGGGCTCAATGGCGGCGCAGGCTCGCTCGTGCGAATGGGCGGTACGGGCTGGAAGACGCTCGATCTGCACGGATATACGCGGACGATCCGCAAGCACGAGCTTCATGCCGGCGCTCATTACGATGGCTTCACGCTTAGCAATGATCGCTTCGCAACGATCGACTGGCTCGATGGCGGCCCAGGGACGCTGCAACAGGAAGCCCGGGGGCGCACACGCACGTTCGCGCTCTGGGGCGAAGATCATTGGATGCTGGCACCGCGGCTGATCCTGACGTTTGGCGCGCGCTACGAATGGTGGCGCGCCTATGGCGGTCGCAATTTCTCAGCGTCACCCGCTCGTGACGTGCGCCAGCCAGCCCGGATCGCCGAAGGAGTGTCGCCCAAGGCATCTCTTCGATGGCAGGCCTCCGGGAAGTGGAGCCTAAGCCTGTCGGCTGGCCGAGCGCTGCGCTTCCCGACGGTGAGCGAACTTTACCAGGCTGTTGCTACGGGGCCGACGATCAGCATCCCAAACCCGGACCTTAAACCTGAAAAAGCGACCTCGGCTGAGCTTGCCGTTCAACGCGACATGGAGGGAGGGCATCTTCGGCTTTCGCTCTTTCGCGAGGACATCGACGATGCGCTGGTGTCGCAGGCCGCGCTGCTCAATGGCTCGACCCAGCTCTTCAATTATGTCCAGAATATAGGCCATACCCGGACGAATGGGCTCGAGTTTGTCGCGGAAAAGCGCAACCTTCTTTCGCGCCTCGATCTCTCGGGCAGCGTCACGCTCGAGGATCCTAGGACGGTTTCCGATCCGCTCCTGCCCGCCGCCCGGAACAAGCTTATCCCGCAAGTGCCTCGCCGCAGAGCGACGATTGTTGCGACGTTTCGACCGAACGAGCAGCTCTCTCTGACGGGGGCTGTTCGCTATTCGAGCCGGATGTTCGCAACGATCGACAACAGCGACAGCATTGGCCACACCTACCAGGGGTTCGAGGGATTTGTTGTCGCGGACGCCCGCGCAACGTACCAGCTGACGCCGCGGCTCGACGTCGCCGTTGGTGTCGAAAACCTGACCGACAAGCGCTACTTCCTGTTTCATCCGTTTCCCGGCCGCACCTTGACGGCCGAGCTGCACTGGCATCGATGATGGGATCTAAGCGGATGCGTTCACTATTGATCCTTGCGACATTTATTGCGGGACCCGCCATTGGTCATGTCACGATATCGCCCCAGCAAAGCACGGTTGGGGCACGTGAGAAATACGTCGTGCGCCTGCCTGATGAGAAGGAGGCGGAAACGGTCGCACTGGAGCTCCATTTTCCTCTTGGGCTGAAGTTCAGTGCCCTTGAGCAGAAGGTCGGCTGGAAGGCGGAGATCTTGCGCGATTCTTCGGGCGCAATCCGCGGTGTCCGCTGGACCGGGAAGCTCGAGCCCATGGAATTTGCCGAGTTTGGCCTGCTTGCCACCAATCCCGCTAGCGAAGGGGAGATCGTCTGGAACGCGACGCAAGTCTTCGCCGACGGTACCCGTGTGTCGAATGGAGCGGCCCCGTCGGGTCCAAAAGCCCGGCGCCGCGCGTTCGCTTGGTCGGGCGAGGAGACAGGTGACGGCGTTCCGTCGGCGTTGGCAATTTAAACTTTCGGGTCAGGCACGGTCATTGCAATAGGCGCCGTTGCCGGCGCTCGGCGATCGCAGGAAAGGGACGCAGACTTCGCCGTCTGCAAGCCTTCCTAGCGCGTCGCAGCCTCGCTTCGCGCTGCAGCGCTTTTGGCCCGAACCTTGGCGAACTCCGAGGTGGGGTTCCACTTTGGCCAGGTCCGGCTGTTCGCAAGCCCTGCTCCGATCCTGTAGAAGAGCTCTGCCTCCTGAGCAGCGCCGCGAAGATCCCAGGCCGGCGAATAGGCGTCGCATGTCTGGTGGTAGCAATTGGCAGTAAAGCTGCTGAGCCACTTTTCGCCGGCGGGCCGTCCGCCATTGACCATGTCGTAGGCGCCTGCGAGCGCCATATCGAGCAGGACCGGAACGCCGCGCTTGGCAAACGAAAAATGGTCTGCGCGGTAAAAAAGACCCCGTTCGGGATGGTTCTCGTCGGTTACATACCGACCCTGTTCCTTCGCGGCCGCCGCAAGATAATCCTCCATCTCGCTCTGTCCGCGGCCGACGAGCACAGCGTCCTTTACCGGCCCATTGAACTGCAAGGTGTCGAAGGTGAGGTTCGCCACCATTTTTTCCATCGGAAAGAGTGGGTGCTGCGCATAATATTCGGATCCAAGAAGCCCGCGCTCCTCACCAGTCCACGCCGCGAACAGGAGGGTGCGCTGGGGACGTGGCCCCGATGCGAACAGCCGCGCATCCTCGAGCATCGCCGCAAGGCCCAGTGCATCGTCGGATGCACCGGGGCGGATCGTGTGGCCGTTGGCGTCGGCTGGACCAATGCCGTAGGCATCCCAGTGGCCGCCATAACTGACGGTCTCATCGGGATGAACGGAACCGGTGAGTTTCCCTAGGACGTTGCGGCTGGTGATCCGTGCGACGCTCACCGGAATGTCGGCCGAGAAGCTTGCCTTGAGGTCGATGGGCTTGAACGCCGCCGTTCGAGCCTGGCGCTTCACGCTCTCATAATCATAGCCTGCCCGCTTCAGCAGGGTTGCGGCGACGCCCTGCGGGATCCACCCCTGAAGCAGCACCGGTTGCGCCGCATTGGGAGTAAGGGCGATATTGTAGGACTCGCCCGCCGGACTTTTAACGACGTTCCAGGGATAGCCGGCCGCATCGGTCTCATGAACGACAAGCGCCGCGATCGCGCCGCGGCGCGCCGCCTCTTCATATTTATAAGTCCAGCGACCGTAATAGGTCATCGTCTTGCCGCCGAACTTGCCCGCGACCGGCTCTCCCGGCGCGGCTTCAAAGTCGGGATCGTTGACCAGCATCACCGCAACCTTGCCGCGAAGGTCGATTCCCTTGAAGTCGTCCCAGCCGCGTTCCGGCGCGGTCACTCCATAACCGACGAACACCATCGGTGCGTTGGCAATTCGCACGCGATCGACGGGCCGAACGGTCCCAACGTAGATATCGTCCGGAAAGTGCAGGGGCACGTTTTGCCCGTTTTGGCTTACCGACAGATTCACGGGTGTCTTCAATTGGGTGTGGACCATCGGGACTTCCTGCGTCCACCCGCCATTCTCGCCGGCAGGTTCGAGGCCGGCCGCCTTGAACTGCGCGATGAGGTAAGGGATCGTCTTGTCCTCGCCCGGCGTGCCGGGCGCACGACCCTGGAATTCGTCCGAGGCAAGAGTGCGCGTGATCTGCGCCATGCGCGCCGTGTTCACCTGGGGCGGCGCGGCACCAATGGCCATGAGACAAAGCAAGGCGGCGAAAGGCTTGAGGCTCATTGGTCGCTCCTTAGGACTGCACGCTCCACTCGCGCGCCGAATAAGCAACGAAGGCGATCAGCGCGACCGCGATCAGCACGCGAATGAAGAGGCCACTGATCAGCCAGTAGAACAAGGCCGCGACCGTTGCCGAGGCCGGGATCGTAATGACCCAGGCGATCGCAACGTCGCCCGCAAGCCCCCAGCGAACGGCCGACGCCCGCCGTGCGGCTCCGGCACCGATAACGCAGCCGGTCATTGTGTGGGTGGTAGAAACAGGGATCCCCAGAAGCGATGCCGCAAACAGCATCACGGATCCGCCGGCCGAGGCGCTGAACGCCTGGTGCTGGGACAATTTGGTGATCCGCGTCCCCATCGTTTCGATGATCCGCCAGCCGCCGGTGAGTGTCCCGAGGCCCATTGCGACGTAGCAGCTCAAGGCTACCCAGTTGGGAACGGTGAAATGGCCGTGCAGGTAACCTGTCGAATAGAGGAGGACACTGATCAGGCCCATGGTCTTCTGGGCATCGTTCAGGCCGTGGCTGAGCGACAGCGTTCCCGATGACAGGAGGTGAAGGCCGCGAAAGGTCCGCTCAGATCCGCGAGCACTTGCCCGAACGCCGAGCCAGCTCGTCAAAAGCATGATGCCCATGGTGACGAGAAGGCCCAGAACGGGCGAGAGGACGATTGCGATCAGCGTCTTGTTGAGCCCGACCCACTGGATGCTTGGGATGCCCGCGTGCGCAACGCCTGCTCCGATGATCCCGCCGACAAGCGCGTGGCTCGAGGAAGAAGGAATGCCCTTCACCCACGTGACGACGTTCCAGAACATTGCCCCGACGAGAGCGCCGAAAACGACTGCGGGCGTGACGACGTCCTTGTCGATCAGTCCCTTGCCGATCGTGTCGGCGACGTTGTGGAGCGCAGGCCATTTCAATGCGAGAAAATAGGCGGCGAAATTGAAGAAGGCCGCGAAGGCAACCGCTCCGACAGGGCTGATTAACCGGGTCCCAACGACGGTCGCGATCGAATTTGCCGAATCATGCAAGCCATTGAGAAAGTCGAACGCAAGCGCGACGGCAATGAGACCGGCAAGTAGCGGAAGGGCGAGGTGAAACACGCGGCCGCTCAGGCGTGGTCGACTACGATGCCGTCGATCTCGTTCGCGACATCCTCGAAGGCGTCGGTGATCCGTTCGAGATGCTTGTATATCTCACGCGCGATCATGAACTGCATCGGCTCGTTCGCGTGTCGCTGGAAAGCGCGCTTGAGGCCGCGGGCATGAGCGTCATCAGCATTGCCCTCGAGTCTCACGACTTTCTCGGTGATCGCGTGGATCCGTGGACCGTTGTCGCTGATGTTTCGGAGCATGGGAATGGCCTCGGCGGTGAGGTTCGCCTGCTCAAGGATCATCCCCGCCATCTGCTTCATTTCGAATTCAAAGGTCTGCAGTTCGTAGAGATCGACTGCGCGTGCGGTCGACTGCATCTCGTCGATTGCATCGTCCATCGCTCCAATGAGCGAGGTGATCGCGCCGCGGTCGAACGGCGTAAGAAACGTCTGACGCACTGAGCGCAGCACCAGTCGGATGACTTCGTCGGCTTCGTGCTCCTGCCGATTGATCTCGTGGATCTGATCCTCGGCGGGAGCGCGGCCATCAACCAGCCTGTTCATGGCGTTCGCAGCGGCGACGAGCGTCGTCGCATGCGCTTCGAACATGGCAAAGAAGTCGCTCGTTCTCGGGAGCAGACGTTGGAACCAGTTGAACATTGTGTCCCCTGTTGGTGTGGCGTTTGCGTTAGTAGACCCGAGCGGCGACGACAACTGCGTCACTGACGTGGAGGGGCCGCACCTGTTGCACTGCCGCAAATCCACAACATTTTTTGGTTACGCGCGATTTACCCGCTTGCGTCCAGCGGCGGTTGAGGCACTATAGCTAGTAGCAATCGAGGGGGAACACTCAATAACTGGTGTTCAGACACGGGAATGACTATATTCCGGTGATGGCCAGTCTCGTCCCCGCTTTCCACAGGGGGCGGGGGTGAAAAAGCCCCGTAGAGCGCGGAATAAGGCTAGGATGGCCAAATGGCTCCGAGTCGAACAAGTCAGGAACAAACGGTCCTGGGCAGGGCCGTAGAGGAACGGGGAAGCGCGATGGATTTCTCAACCGGCAGCGAAGTTCAAAGTGATGATGTCGGCACCGTTTCGACCGGATCGAAGGCGGTTCACGCTCCGCGCTTCGACGTCGAGACCGATGTCCGGCGCGACGCTCTCCTGACCGAGTTCGGAAAGGACACGCTGAAGGACCGCTACCTTCTGCCCGGCGAGGGTTATCAGGACCTCTTCGCGCGCGTTGCCGCAGCCTATTCGGACGACGCGGGACATGCGCAGCGCGTCTATGATTATATCTCGAAGCTCTGGTTCATGCCCGCGACGCCGGTGCTGTCGAACGGTGGCACGGGCCGTGGACTGCCGATCAGCTGCTATCTCAACACCGTTTCCGACAGTCTCGAAGGCATTGTCGGTACTTGGAACGAGAATGTCTGGCTCGCCTCGCGAGGGGGCGGCATCGGCACGTATTGGGGGTCTGTCCGCGGCATCGGCGAACCCGTCGGCCTTAACGGCAAGACCAGCGGCATCATCCCGTTTGTGCGCGTGATGGACAGCCTGACGCTCGCCATCAGCCAGGGATCGCTGCGGCGCGGTTCGGCTGCGTGCTATCTTGATGTCTCGCATCCCGAGATCGAGGAGTTCCTCGAAATTCGCAAACCCTCGGGCGACTTCAACCGCAAGGCGCTCAATCTTCATCACGGCGTGCTAATCACCGACGACTTCATGGAGGCGGTGCGGGACGGCGCCGAGTTCGAGCTCAAGTCGCCCAAGGACGGAAGCGTTCGCGGCAAGGTCGATGCTCGTTCCTTGTTCCAGAAGCTGGTCGAGACCCGGCTGCAGACGGGCGAACCCTACATCATCTTCATCGACGCGGTGAACAAGGCGATGCCCAAGCATCACCGCGATCTGGGTCTTAAGGTCTCGACCTCGAATCTCTGTTCCGAGATTACCTTGCCCACCGGCCGGGATCACCTTGGTGCAGACCGTACGGCGGTTTGCTGCCTGTCTTCGCTCAACCTTGAAACCTGGGACGAGTGGAACAAGGACAAGCAGTTCATCGAGGACATCATGCGTTTCCTCGACAATGTGCTTAGCGACTATATCGCCCGTGCGCCGGACGAAATGGCGCGGGCAAAGTATAGCGCGGAGCGTGAGCGCTCGGTCGGTCTTGGCGTCATGGGCTTCCACTCCTTCCTCCAGGCGCGCGGCCTGTCGTTCGAAGGAGCCATGGCGAAGAGCTGGAACCTCAAGATGTTCAAGCACATCCGTGCGCAGGTCGATCAGGCATCGATGATGCTCGCCAAGGAGCGCGGGCCCTGCCCCGATGCGGCCGACATGGGTGTCATGGAGCGGTTCAGTTGCAAGATGGCGATTGCTCCGACGGCGTCGATTTCGATCATCGCGGGCGGCACCAGTGCGTGCATCGAACCCATTCCGGCGAACATCTACACCCACAAGACGCTCTCGGGGAGCTTCTCGATCAAGAACCCTTACCTGGAGCGGATGCTGAAAGAGAAATCGAAGGACAGCCCGACCGTCTGGAACTCGATCCTCGAGAATGGCGGAAGCGTCCAGCATCTCGATTTCCTAAGCCCGGACGAGAAGGACGTGTTCAAGACGAGTTTCGAGATCGATCAGCGCTGGCTTCTGGAACTCGCTGCCGACCGCACGCCCTATATCGATCAGGCCCAATCGCTGAATCTGTTCATTCCCGCCGATGTCGACAAGTGGGACCTCATGATGCTGCACTTCCGTTCCTGGGAACTCGGCATCAAGTCGCTCTATTACCTGCGCTCGAAGTCGGTTCAGCGCGCGGGCTTCGCCGGCGGTGTCGAAGCCGACAACACGCCGGAACTCAAGGAAATCCCGCTCGCGTCCACCACCGACTATGACGAATGCCTGGCGTGTCAGTAGGGATCCTCATCTCCGGTTCGTCACTAAGGAAGAAGAGAGTCCGCAAATGAAGCGCGCACTCACTCTCAAGAACGTAGCCCGGGGCGCAGGAACGGTCGTGCTGTGCCTCGTCGCGCTTGATGCCGTCGCGACCCTTGTCACCCTCGTTGTCGGAGCGGAGTTTCTCAAAAGATGATCATGCGTTCGGCCGTTAGTCTTCTTGCCCTTGCCTTTGCCTCGATCGCGTCCGGAGCGGCTGCCCAGAGCATTAGCTCGCCGCAGGTGCTCGAGAAGAATTTCGACGCGTTGATCAACCCAGCCGAGCAGACGGGTTGGCTCCAGCAGATGTCGTCGGCGCCCAATCATGTTGGCTCGCCTCACGACCGGGCCAATGCCGAAATGCAGCTCGCGCTCTTCAAGCAATGGGGCTGGGACGCGCATATCGAGCGCTTCGACGTTCTTTATCCAACGCCCATCTCGACGACGCTCGAGCTGGTCAGTCCCGGGCACGTCGCGCTCGGCGGCCAGGAGCCGGCGGTGCCGAGCGATCCCACGTCGGCGCAAACCGCCGGCGCTCTTCCGCCCTATGTCGCCTACCAGGGCGACGGCGACGTCACCGCTCCGGTCGTTTACGTAAATTACGGAATGCCCGACGATTATGACGCGCTTGCGCAGCGCGGAATTGACGTGCGCGGCAAGATCGTTCTTGCCCGTTACGGTGGCGGATGGCGCGGCCTGAAGCCCAAGCTGGCGCAGGAGCATGGTGCAGCGGGCTGCCTCATCTATTCCGACCCGGCCGACGACAGTTATGCGGAGGCGGATGTCTATCCGCGCGGCGGTGGTCGCCCGGATACGGGCGTCCAGCGAGGCTCGGTTGCCGACATGCCGGTCTATCCCGGCGACCCGCTAACGCCCGGAGTCGGCGCGACCCCGGGTGCCAAGCGCCTGACACGGGCGGAGGCGGTCACCATCCTCAAGATCCCGACGCTGCCGATCTCCTATGGCGATGCGAGCAAGATCCTTGCAGCGCTTGAGGGACCACTCGTCACGGGCAAGCAGCGTGGAGCGCTTGGCCTTGCCTATCACTGGGGCGGGACCGACGCGGTGAAAATCCACCTCGCGGTCAAGTCCGACTGGTCGCTGAAGCCCGTCTATGACGTGATCGCAATGCTTCGCGGCTCGACCTATCCCGATCAGTGGATTGTCCGCGGTAACCATCACGACGGTTGGGTTTTCGGTGCATCCGATCCGCTAACGGGTCAGGTCGCACTGATGGACGAAGCCAAGGCCCTTGGCACCCTTTACCGACAAGGTTGGCGTCCGGCGCGGACGATCGTGTACGCGAGCTGGGACGGGGAGGAGCCGGGCCTCCTCGGGTCGACCGAATGGGCCGAGGCGCATGCAGCCGAGCTCAAGCAGAAGGCCCTTCTTTACATAAATACGGATTCTAACGGCCGCGGATTCCTGCGCGGCGAGGGGAGCCACGAGCTTCAGCATTATTTCAACGCGGCGGCGAACGACGTCACGGATCCAAGGACTGGCGTTTCGGCCGCGCAGCGGGGTCGTGCCGGAATTCTTGCCGGCGCCTACATGGGCACTCCCCGCGAAGATGCGGAGCTTGTCGATGCGGCCAAGGTCGGTGGCGACATGCCGCTTGGAGCGCTCGGTTCAGGGTCGGATTACACGGCCTTCCTTCAGCACCTCGGGATCGCCTCGATGAACCTCGGTTTCGGCGGGGAAAATGAGAGCGCCGGAAGCTATCATTCGGTCTACGACAGCTTCTACCACGTCATGCATTTCGACGATCCCGGCCTTCAATATGGCGTCGCCTTGTCAAAGGTCGTCGGCCGTCTCGTGTTGCGTGCCGCCGACGCGCCCCGGGTTCCTGCCCGCTATGGCGACTTCGCAACAACGGTCTCGCGCTATCTTTCCGAGATCAAAAAGCTTGCTGCAGAGCAGCGCGAGAAGGATCGGACTCTTGCCGACCTCCGCCGCGAGGGGGATTTCCGCCTTGCAAGCTCGCCGCAGGACCCGATTGTGGCGCCGATCGACCGTGGGATCACGCCGCTCATCGACATGCTTCCACTCGAGAACGCGGTCGATCACCTGAAGCGCGCCGCCTCCGCGGCGGATGCGATGCTCGGCCGCGAGGAAAGCCTTTCGCCGCAAACACAGGCGCGCATCAATGCGAGCCTCGCGCACATCGATCAGTTGTTGCTCGATCCGCAGGGCCTCCCCGGTCGCCCGTGGTTCCAGAACCTGATCTACGCGCCAGGAACGCTGACGGGTTATGGCGCGAAGACCCTGCCGGGCGTTCGTGAGGCAATCGAGCAGCGCCGTTGGGATGATGCGAGAAACTATGTCGTGCGCACCGCCAAGGTAATCGAAGATTACGCGGACCGTCTCGATGAAGTGACGCGAATGGCGAAGCCCTAATGACCACACCGCGGATGATCGAGCTCGTTGCTGCAGCCCTGCTGCTGCTTGCGGGTGTCGTCTTTTACCGCCGCAAGCCCGCGGACGGGAACAGCTACGGCAACCAGGGCGCGGTCATCCTGCTGGTGATCTCGGTGATCATGGGAATCCACGCGCTTGGCGGGCTCGATTATCATCCAACGAAGGTCGAAGCCGATGCCATGCAGGGGAGGGGCCGGTGATGACTGCCTTCACCATCGTCGGCATCATCGCCGCCCTTGCTGGGACAAGTCTTGTTGTCACCGGCATCCGGCGCGGACCTGATGCTGCTCCGGGCAACATGGCCATGCTGATCGGCGGGATGATGCTGACAGCGTTCGGCATTGTCATTGCCGGGTTCGCGATCGTCTACAGCAACACCGCGCCGCTCGACCTCAATGCCGGAGCCGTCCAATGAGCCTTGCCTCCTGCATCCACAACGCCTGCGTCGCGACGCAGGACGCTCATACCGTTGCCACGGGCGCACCGGGGTTCTGGGCTGGCCTCTGGCATGGGCTGATTTTTCCGCTCTCCTGGGTCGTCTCCGTCTTCACCAATAGCGTCGCGGTTTATGCCGTCCCCAACAACGGCGGATGGTACAATTTTGGTTACTTTCTTGGCATCGTCGTGTTCGGCGTCGGC
Source organism: Sphingomicrobium sp. (assembly GCA_035944075.1). Classification (GTDB taxonomy): domain Bacteria; phylum Pseudomonadota; class Alphaproteobacteria; order Sphingomonadales; family Sphingomonadaceae; genus Sphingomicrobium. The sequence continues at coordinate 3,831 of DASZBO010000089.1, read as the reverse complement.
GCCAAACGTGGCCACACGGTCTATCGTGACCGCGTGGTGGTGAGGCGCTGATGCGCGCGAACCTTGATCCCGGCGCCTGCCAGCCCTTCGGCTCGGCCGACACACCCCGAAGCGTCGTTCGCGGCGCGGCCCTCGCTATCGATTTTGCCAAAGGAGCCTGACCATGCCCCTCCTTCAAGCCTCCAAGTCTTACAAGCCATTCGAATATCCGTGGGCTTTCGAATTCTGGAAGCGCCAGCAGCAGCTGCACTGGTTGCCCGAGGAAGTGCCGCTCGGCGAAGACTGCCGCGACTGGGCGCAGAAGCTGTCGGACCATGAGCGGAACCTGCTCACGCAGATCTTTCGCTTCTTCACGCAGGCCGACGTCGAGGTCCAGGATTGCTACCACGACAAATATGGTCGCGTGTTCAAGCCAACCGAGATCAAGATGATGCTGACCGCTTTCTCCAACATGGAGACGGTGCATATCGCGGCCTACAGTCATCTCCTCGACACGATCGGCATGCCCGAGAGCGAGTATTCGGCCTTCCTCCAGTACAAGGAGATGAAGGACAAGCACGACTATCTTTCGACCTTCGGCGTGGATAGCGACGAGGACATCGCGAAGACACTCGCGATGTTCGGCGGCTTTACCGAAGGGCTGCAGCTGTTCGCAAGCTTCGCGATGCTGATGAACTTCCCACGCTTCAACAAGATGAAAGGCATGGGACAGATCGTCAGCTGGTCAGTCCGCGACGAGAGCCTTCACTGCGAAGGCATCATCAAGTTGTTCCACACGTTTGTGAAGGAACGTGACTGCCTCACGAAACGGGTGAAGGAAGACATTCTCGACCAGTGTCAAAAGACGGTACGCCTCGAAGATGCGTTCATCGATCTCGCGTTCGAGATGGGACCCGTCAACGGCATGAACCCGCGGGAGATCAAGAAGTACATCCGCTACATTGCCGACTGGCGGCTGGGCCAGCTCGGCTTTGCGCCCATCTACATGGTCGACGAGCATCCGCTCCCTTGGCTCGCGCCGCTTCTCAATGGTGTCGAGCATGCGAACTTCTTCGAAACACGGGCAACCGAATATTCGAAGGCGGCGACGCGCGGCAGCTGGAACGAGGTGTGGGACAGTTTCGATCGGCGGATGAAGGCAAAAGCCGATGCAGCCGCCAACGACGGTGCTGTTGCGGGCGACGGACCCGACATGTTCGAGGCTGCCGGGGTAGCTGCGGAATAAGGGTTCGGCAGGCCGGCCCGTGCGCCGGCCTTTGCTTGCCTCATCGCTCAAAGAATGTGGAGCCCGAACGGCGGCTGGCCAGACGGAACGGGTTCGCCGCGTGATCGCATGCTCGGTCTCGCTCCGTCTCGGAATTTATCGCAAGCGTTCGAAACGGCCGCGCTCTTTGCGTCTTGCTGCAAGATCCGCGTCTAACTTGCATTAATGTAAATAAGGCCGGCTACTGCTAAGCTTTTCTTGGACAAGGCGTTTCAGGGTCCCCGCACAAGTGCGCGGAAAAACGATGGACCGACGTCGCTTGCCGTCACCTGTAGCGGGGACGGGATCGGCCGGAGCGCGTTGCCCCCGAACTCCGGCCGATCCTTTCCTCTCGATACGAAAGCCGCCCATCGATCTTGTGATCGGCAATCCTACGCACGCGCAATTTGCGGCTTTCCGTTAACTGTTGCGCGTTTGGCCAGCTTCCCGCGCGCAATCGTTCGTCCGCACGAACGCGCAATGTCTCAGCGGCGCCGCTCGCGCTTCAGCATGAACCCGCGCGCCGAGAACCAGTCATTCGCGCTGTTCGTCCATAGGAAGGCTGCAACAACCACGAGAATGATGAGCCCTACGACAACAGCAGCTTTCATGGGCGAGATATAGAAACTGACGATGACTCCGATGACTCCCCAGACCGCATAGAGCACGCGCGACCAGGGAAGGCCCTTCAAGATGCCATAAGCGCAAATGAGATTGACGATCGCTCCGAGTGCCCCCCAAGCCTGCTCAAGCGCCAGCGAGACGTGCATCTGTGCGAGCATCTTCATTGCAATCGGGTTCGATCCGATGGTCGCCACCGCGTACAGGCCGAACAAGGCCAGCACGATGAGAAGCCAGCCGATTACCGTTAGTGAAACAGGACGTTTTTCCATTGAAGATTGTCTCCCCCGTTGAGCGGGAAGACTAGCGCTGCCCCGAGGCAGCGCAAGCCGCTAGGCGCGCTTACGATTGTTCGCGAACAAGGCCGCTTCGCTTTTGCGCCGAACACGCTCGGTCACTTCGGAGGTGTTGTCGGCGCCGGCGGCGTTGCAGCGAACATGGACCAGGCACTGGCTTTCGACCGGCGGTAGAAATTCCTCGCCAGGAGTGGCCGCAAGCTCGTGAAAGCTTGGTGCCTGATCGTGGCCGTGTGGCAAATCGAAGCGGAGCGGGCGGCGGCAGCGCTGGCAATTGTCGCCGTCCCGGCGTCGAAGCTCGAGCACACGCTCCAATCGAGCGGCTTCCTCCCGCTTGAACTTCCACGGATTGAGATACTTCGAAAGGGTTGCGTTGCGCTGCATCGGGTTCCCTATAGCAGGCAGAAATTACCGGCGGGTTGCGCAAAGGTGAGCGGTTCGCGTGAAAAGTTCATGCAATTCACCGACGATCGCCGCCCGCGTGGCAGCGCCTGCGCTTCCAAGGTTGCTCGAACATCCTCGGGATTGGCCAGCGTTCCGCCGGTCTTTCTCTAGTTTCCAGAAGGAGCCGGTGTGCCGTTTGGTGCCGCCTTCTGCGCCGCGGCCCGGGCCTTGTCCCGAACCGCTTTTGCCGCGGCGACCGCCTCCTTCTCCTCGCGCTCCTTTTTCGCCATCTGGTAGAGCTGGTAATCGGTCGAACTCTTCTCGGTTTCGAAGAGGCTCCCGACCTCCTGGCTGGCCGCGAGGCGCCGCGAGATCTCCGCAGCCGTTGCGGCAACGGCAAGCATATTCAGTGTCGGCGTGCCGCGGCACCCCATGGGACCGACATTCGCGCAGCTGTGATCGAGATAGGCTTCGTGCGGGTTGTGAGGCCGGACGGTTATCCCTTCCTTCTTGAGGCGGCGTGCCTCGACGATGTCGGGCGGAAGACGATAGCCTTCAGGCTTAATCGCGCACACCACGATCTCGTTACCGTTCGGGTCGTTGTTCTGGTTGGTGCACTCGCGTTCGGGCTTCGGGGCGGGTGCCGGTGCGGGGACTGCCGCGGGAGCGGGGCCATAGGTCTTCTGCGCTGTCGACGGGTTCGAGGGTACCGAGACCGCCTGAGCGAAGAGAAGGAACGCGACAGGAATGCCAACTGCCATCGCGGCTCCATCTCGCGACGGAGCTTTCGAGGGACTGAACAGGCACGCAAATGGGTAAAGTTACGGATTGCAACATCGCGCGCGAAGGAACGTTTATCTCGCGTCCGAAACGGACCCGGAAGGAGCAGCCCCATGCATCGCGTTTTGCAAGGTCTCGCACTGGGCGCAGCGCTGATGGCGACTTCGTCGTTGAACAGTGTCGCCGCGGCGGGGTTCCGCGCTTCGACGGTCTTTGAAGCCGCGCCCAGCCGGATTCAATCCAGCGGTAATGGCGTTCGGGTCCACCGTCGGATCGATGTTCGCGCACGGTTCCGTGGCGAGGGTCGCCGGGCCGGCCGGGGTGGCTTCGCCTACGCCTATCCGCCTGATTATTACGACGCCAATTACGATATCGATCGCAGTTGGAACTCTGACAGCTTCAACGACTGGTGGCACGACCGGCCGGATCGGGCTTATCCGCGCTGGGTGTGGCACAACCATGATTGCACAGCGGACCGCATGTGGTGGTCTGGTGCGGGGTGGCGCT
>DASZBO010000088.1:0-11856 GCA_035944075.1 Sphingomicrobium sp. | reverse complement strand
TCCCGCCCCACAACCTCGGCGAAGTTCTTTCGGCCTGTCGTGCTTTCATCGACGACCCCTCGATCAGCACGGAAGGCTTGATGGAGCATGTGAAGGGCCCGGATTTTCCCACGGGCTGCTTCATTCTTGGTCAATCGGGAATCCGCAGCGCCTATACAACCGGCCGTGGCTCGATCCTTCTGCGTTCGCGCTACCATGTCGAGGAAAACCGCGGCGAACGCCGCTCCATTGTCCTCACGGAAATTCCCTATCAAGTCGGCAAGAACGGCCTGGTTGAGAAAATCGCCGAGGCGGCGAAGGAGAAACGCATTGAAGGCGTTTCCGATATTCGCGACGAGTCGAACCGCGAGGGCGTCCGCGTCGTCATCGACCTCAAACGCGACGCGACCCCTGAGGTTGTTCTGAACCAATTGTGGCGCCACACGCCGGCGCAATCCTCCTTCCCAGCGAACATGCTGGCGATCCGCGGCGGCCGGCCTGAAACACTTACCCTTCGCGATATCATCGAAAGCTTCGTTCGCTTTCGTGAGGAAGTCATCACGCGGCGGTCGAAGTTTGAACTGTTCAAGGCGCGCGAACGCGCTCACATCTTGCTCGGCCTCGTCGTGGCGGTCACGAACCTCGACGAAGTGGTTCGGCTCATTCGGGGGTCTGCGTCGCCGGCGGCAGCGCGCGAAAAGCTGCTCGAACGCGAATGGGCAGGAGACCAGATCCGATCCTATATCCAACTGGTCGAAGCGGTCGAGCCGCAGGCCGCGGGCGAAACCTACCGATTGTCCGAAGCGCAGGTGAAAGCGATCCTGGAGCTTCGTCTCCATCGTCTTACCGCACTGGGTCGCGACGAGATCGGCAATGAACTCGAAGGGCTCGCGAAGAACATTGGCGAGCTGCTCGAGATTCTCGCCAATCGCGCTCGGCTTTACGAAGTCATGCGCGAGGAGTTCGACGAGGTCGAAGCCGAGTTCGCAACGCCGCGGATGACTGAGCTCGCACCCGCTGCAGACGGGATCGAGGACGAGGATCTCATTGAGCGCGAGGACATGGTCGTGACCGTGACCCTTGGTGGATACATCAAACGGACGCCACTTGCCTTGTTCCGAGAGCAGAAGCGCGGCGGCAAAGGCCGCGCGGGCATGGCAACCAAGGAAGAGGACGCCGTCACCACCTTGTTCGTTACGTCGACGCACAATCCGGTGCTGTTTTTCTCGAACCTAGGCCGCGTCTACCGCATGAAGGTCTGGAAATTGCCCGAGGGCGGTCCAAACACCCGCGGCCGGCCGATGGTGAATCTGCTGCCCCTCGCCGACGGAGAAAAGATCTCGACGGTTCTTCCGCTGCCGGAGGACGAAGCCGAATGGGGGCGCCTCCACATCATGTTCGCAACAGCGCACGGCACTGTCCGCCGCAACAGCATGGCTGCGTTCACGAATATCCCGACGGCTGGCAAGATCGCCATGCGCTTTGGCACTGGCCCGGTTGAAGATGCCGAAAGCGAAGACAGTGACGAACAGACCGATCCAACGGACCGTCTGATCGGCGTTTCCTTGTTGACCGAAGGCGATGACGTCCTGCTCGCTACCCGCAATGGCAAAGCAATCCGGTTCATGGCGACAGACGTTCGCGAGTTCCAGTCACGCACATCGACCGGTGTGCGCGGCGTTCGGCTCGCGGCGGCGGACGAGGTAATTTCGATGTCGATCCTGCACCGCGTCGGCACGACCCAGGAGGAACGGGAAGCCTATTTGCGCTTTGCGCCGTGGAAGGGAGAAAAGGACGGGGAATGCTCGCTTGACGCCGCGCGCATTTCCGAGCTCCATGACAAGGAACAGTTTATCCTCACGATCACGGAGAACGGCTTCGGCAAGCGATCCTCGGCCTATGAATACCGGCGAACCAATCGAGGCGGTCAGGGCATCACGAACATCGACACGTCGACGCGAAACGGCTGCGTGGTCGCAAGCTTCCCGGCGCGCCAAGGCGAACAGCTCATGCTCGTCACCGATCAGGGCAAAATGATCCGCACGACCGTGGGAGATATTCGAATTGCCGGCCGCAACACGATGGGAGTTACCATCTTCAAGGTCGCAGATGGCGAGCATGTCGTCAGTGTCGCGAAGATCGAAGAGTCCGAAGAGGAGGAGATCGAGGTCGAAGGCGGCGACGAGCTTGCTCCTGTTCCGGACGCGATCATTGGCGAAAGCGAATTCGACAAGCCCGCGGATCCGGAGACCGGCCCGGCGTAATCAACAACGTGCCGGGCCGATCCTTTGCTCTTCTTTCTCAGTAACCAGGAACTGTCTATTCGCGCCTGACGATCACGTTCGGTATTACGAACCGTGCGACGAGCCGCAGCAACCGCTCCCCAAAGTCCGCGTTCTCCTAGGCAAGTCACTTCGAGGAGGAATTCATCCATGCCCCTTCCCCACAACGCGCTGGTCCTGGTCGCCGACGGCCGCAAGACATTGTTCTTCCGCAATTACGGCGATGAGAACCAGATCGATTTGCGTACGGAAGCGCACGATCAGCGCGAAGACAGGAAGGATCGCGAACTCAAAACCGACGCACCGGGCAACGCGGCGGTCTTGAAAAGCTCAGGCGGCGCCGCAACACACCGTCCCGCATATACGGAGACCGATTTTCACCAGCAGGAAGAGGACCGCTGGATCGAAGAAGCCGCTGACGAACTCAAGAAGCGAGCCCTGCGCAACGACTTCAACGCCTTGGCGATCATCGCCCCGCCAAAAGCGCTCGGTCATTTGCGGAAGTACCTCCACAAAGAAGTCGAGAAACGGATCGTCTGCACGGTGAATAAGGAAATGAGCGGTCGGCCAATCCCGGACATCGAATCTTTGCTCAACGGACATACGCGCGCCGAGGAGCTACCCCCCGCTTAGGAGGCAGACGACGGCAGGCGCGCAGTGAAGCGCAAGCTGAACGCTTGCATCGTCACTTTCCCGCGAGGAACGAGACATTCGCTTTGTGAGCGATGGTCGCCACGACGAGCATTCACGATTGTCGCCACCGGTTTGGAGAAAGCGAGGCATCGACGACTGACCTGCGCACCTCAAGCGTAGAGATGGACGACGTCGGCGTGCTCGGCGACCGCATCGAGAAGGAGTGTCCGGTGGCAATGCGCTGGCTCACGCTCCATGCACAATAGCGCGCTCCGCTTTTCGCGGACGAGTTCCAGCATCAGTGCCGATTGCGCTATGGCCTCGGGGAGCTCCAGCTGGGAAGCATAGATGCGTTCGAGATCGGCATGGCGGCCAGAGCGCGCGGCCGCCCTCCCTTCCGCAGGGGTGCCGAGGGCTTTGAGATGCACATATTCAATGCTCGCTTCCTCAAGAGCGGCTCGCAGCGGCGACTTGGAGAAACCCGGGCGCCGCGAAAGCGGGAGTGCGCGAACGTCGATAATGCGCTGTACGCCCGCGGCCTGGAGCGCTCCGATGAACTCGGCCATGGTCGCACCCTCGTATCCGATCGTGAAAATCCGCAATCTGGTTCCTGTCATGATGAAGTCATTTCAGCGCCAATATTTTCGGAACGACCGCGCCCTCCATCAAAATAGCGAGCGAAACAAGTTCCGACGTGACGCTGAGCCGCGTGCGCACTAGTGGGCACCTGATGTCCTTCGACATGCACGTTGTCGGTGGCGGCCTTGCTGGAAGCGAAGCCGCTTGGCACCTCGCCGAAGCGGGGCTGCGCGTTCGCCTGAGCGAAATGCGCGGTGCCGGGTGCGGTACGCCGGCGCATCAGACCGACCGGTTAGCCGAGATGGTGTGCTCCAACAGCTTCCGCTCCGACGATGCCGAACATAATGCCGTGGGACTTCTTCATCAGGAGATGCAGTCGCTCGGATCATTGATCATGCAAGCAGCCCACAGGCACCGCGTTCCCGCGGGTTCGGCATTGGCGGTCGATCGCGAGGGGTTCGCCGCCGAAGTCACGTCGATGGTCGAGCAGCATCCCAATATCCGCGTGGTCCGCGAACGGGTGGATGACCTTCCCGATCATCCTGCGATCATTGCGACAGGTCCTCTTACTGGGACCGAGCTTGCCGCCGCCATTGCGGAGGAATCCGGCGTCGGCACGCTCGCCTTCTTCGACGCGATCGCGCCGATCGTCCATCGGGACAGTATCGATATGGACGTCGCCTGGATGGCAGCGCGGTGGGACAAGGGCGGGAAGGATTATATCAACTGCCCGCTCGACAAGGAGCAGTATCAGACATTTGTCGAAGCGCTCGTCGATGGCGAGAAGATGCCATTCCACGATTGGGAAATGGACACTCCTTATTTCGAGGGCTGCATGCCAATCGAGGTCATGGCCGAACGCGGGCCGGAGACGCTGCGACATGGTCCAATGAAGCCAATGGGTCTCGACAATCCGCGGACCGGCCGGTGGCCCTACGCGGTCGTCCAGCTGAGGCAAGACAACAGTCTTGGTACATTGTGGAACATGGTGGGCTTCCAGACCAAGCTCAAGCATGGCGAACAGGTCCGCATATTCCGGACGATCCCCGGTCTCGAGAAAGCGGACTTTGCGCGGCTCGGAGGAATACACCGAAACAGTTTCATTAACTCACCCCGATTGTTGGATGGTGAACTTCGCTTCAAATCGAAGCCTAATGTTCGCTTCGCCGGCCAGATCACAGGCTGTGAAGGCTATGTGGAAAGCGCAGCAATCGGCCTCCTCGCCGCTCGCTTTGCAGCGGCCGAGCTGCGCGGCGGGCGCCTGCCCCCGCCTCCTCGCGAAACGGCCCTGGGCGCCCTCCTGGCGCACATCACTCGCGAGGCAAACGCCGAGACCTTTCAGCCGATGAACGTCAACTTTGGGCTCATGCCGCCGGTGACCGGCCGGTGGAAAAGCGCCGAACGGAAAAAAGCCTACACCGACCGCGCGCGCACGGCGCTCGCAACCTGGATGATCGAGCAGGACGTCAGCGAGAGCGTTTAGAAGGCAATTGTACCCGATATCGCTTCGGTCATCCGAATCACGCGATCACGGACCTCGGGAGCGGTCACGGCTGGCAAGCGGTCCGAGACACTCTGTTTGGCTTCGAAATAGCTGGCGCTTACCTGAACCAGTTCCATCGACCAGTCGGGAAAACTCCGCTCTTCGATCAGGCGCTCATCGCGGATTTCGATACCGTTATGCCGCGGATCACGCCGAAGCCGCTCGAGAAGATCCTTGATCGCATCCGGCGCGCCCTCGATAATCTGTAGAAAATGGGTGCCGTTGAAGATCAAGAGTCCGGTGACCCCTTCGAGTGCATTTACCTCGCGCGCAGTGCGGTGGATGGCTTCGAGATCAGCCGCCTCAAGATCGAGGCCGCCAAGGCTGGTACAGGTCAACGACTTCAAGGACATCGGTCGGCATTAGGGAGGAAACAGCCGCTAGCAAGTGAGTTCGGTCCAGTCGTTCTTATCCTCGGCTATGCTGCCGAATGATTGGATCGCGAACGAGGCCTACGTTCTTCATGCCTCCAGCACGGACGACCAAGCAGGGAGAAATCCTTCAAAGCTGTGGCATGCGTCCGACGAGCCGATGGGCGACTGCCGCCATGCCCCGTGCGATAGAGCGCGACGGGTGCCGAACATTCTCCACAGCGACCGCGGTGATGATGGTAAGATGCCTCAAGTGCCGCGGCACCCTTGACCCGGGCTTCGTCGAGCGAGCCTCGCGAAGAAGATAATCGCGTGATCGCGCGTCGCTGCAATGCGACGCTCCGTCGATCAGCGCCCAAAGTTCGCCCGCTGGCATCGCTGCGCGCGGATCGCCGCGAAGAAGCCGGGCGCCAACCTCGAAAAGGACACGCCCACGGAGCCGAAAACCCTCGGCCTGGGCTTCGCCCCATGGGAATGGTTCAAGTTGGGGAAGCCACGCGTCCTCGAGCTTCGACAGCTCGCTCCCGGCTATACCTCGGGCCAGAAGCTCACGTGCAACGGCCTGGAGGCGTGGCTCGGACGGTGCCGCCGCACCGGCGCCTAGATCGTCAAGCCGCTCGCGCCACCACGCGAGCCGAATCGCCCCAAGGCGCGGATCGCTGCTCGTCGATACGACGTCTGCAAAAGCCAGATCGAGGTTCCATAACGCCAAGAATGCGGGCCGCATGTTCCGCGGCATTTGTTCGAGCGCGACCTCGCGGTCGTGGTCGAGCCGACGATCAGCGATAACAGACGGCTTTCACCGCCTCGACCACCTCGGACGCCTTGATAAGGGCCAGCTTCTCAAGGTTCGCGGCATAAGGCAGCGGCACATCCACATCCGTCACCCGTAGTACCGGCGCGTCGAGATCGTCGAAGGCTTCGGTCATCGCGACCGCGATAAGCTCGGACGAGATGGAGCATTGGGGCCAACCTTCCTCGACCACGACCATTCGGTTGGTACGCTTGAGGCTGGCGAGCACCGTTGCTTTGTCGAGTGGGCGCAGCGTTCGAAGGTCGATTACCTCGGCGTTGATGCCCTGCGCCATAAGTTCCTGTGCCGCTTCAAGAGCGACGCCGACGCCGATCGAGTAACTGACAATTGTCACATCCTTGCCTGGGCGAACGACACGGGCCTTGCCGATGGGAAGGACATAATCATCGAGCTGGGGCACGTCGAAATGCTGCCCGTAAAGAAGCTCGTTCTCGAGGAAGACGACGGGATCGTCGGTCCGGATCGCGGCCTTGAGCAAGCCCTTGGCATCGGCCGCGCTGTAGGGCGCGATGACCACGAGCCCGGGCACTTGGGCGTACCAAGGACCATAGTTCTGGCTGTGTTGCGCTGCGACGCGGGCAGCGGCGCCGTTCGGACCTCGAAACACGATGGGGCAGCGCATCTGGCCACCCGACATGTAGTTTGTCTTTGCTGCCGAATTGATGATGTGGTCGATGGCCTGCATGGCGAAGTTGAAGGTCATGAACTCGACGATCGGCCGGAGGCCGCCCATCGCTGCGCCCGCGCCAAGTCCCGCAAAACCATATTCGGTTATGGGCGTGTCGACGACACGTTTGGGTCCAAATTCCTGGAGGAGGTTCTGGGTGACCTTGTAGGCGCCCTGATATTCCGCGACCTCTTCGCCCATGACGAAAACGCGCTCATCCCTGCGCATCTCTTCCGCCATGGCGTCACGGAGAGCCTCGCGCACGGTTAAGGTTACGAGCGGCGTGCCTTCGGGCAATTCCGGCTCGTCCTTAGTTCGCGCGACATCGGCCACGAGTTCACGCGCAGCCGTCTCGAAGACGTGCGGAGTGGGCGTGTCTTCACTCTGCTGCGAAGCCGGAACCGGAACCGATGCCTCGTTGGTCGTTGCGGGCTTCGGCGCCTCGTTCGTCTCGGTGGCCGGCGGTGCGTCATCGCCGACTTGTTCGCCATCAGCGGCCAGGAGCGCGATCGGCTGACCGACCTTCACCCCGTCCGTTCCTTCCGGGACCAGAATCCTGGCGATCTTGCCTTCGTCGACGGCTTCGAACTCCATCGTTGCCTTGTCGGTCTCGATCTCAGCCAGAATGTCGCCCGATTTTACGTCGTCGCCTTCTTTGACCAGCCATTTTGCAAGAGTGCCCTCCTCCATGGTCGGGGACAGCGCAGGCATCTTAAGCTCAGTTGCCATCAGTAGCTCTCCACCAGAACGTCGGTGAAGAGTTCGGCCGGGGCCGGCTCAGGCGCGTCTTCAGCAAACTTCGCAGCACCAACGACGATATCCTTGATTTCTTTGTCGATCGCCTTGAGGTCCTCCTCCTTGACGCCCATGGCTTCGAGCGCTCGCTCGGCATGAGTGATTGGATCTCGGTTCTCGCGGACTCCCTGCACTTCCTCGCGGGTCCGGTATCGAGCGGGATCGGACATTGAGTGGCCGCGGTAGCGATAGGTGAGGAACTCGATGATGATTGGCCCCTTTCCTCCGCGGGTCCACTCGAGTGCCACTTCCGCCGCACCGCGGACGGCGAGAACGTCCATTCCGTCAACCTGAAGGCCGGGGATCCGATGTGCCTCGCCGCGACGGTAGAGCAAGGGCTCGGCCGCAGATCGCTGTAGCGAAGTCCCCATGGCGTATTGATTGTTTTCGATCGCGTAGATGACTGGCAGGTCCCAGAGCTTCGCCATGTTGAAGGCCTCATAGACCTGGCCCTGGTTGACGGCTCCATCGCCGAGATAAGTGAGGCAGACGCCCCCATCTTCGCTATACTTGTGCTTGAAGGCGAGACCCGTACCGAGCGGGACTTGGGCGCCGACAATGCCGTGGCCGCCGTAGAAGCCATGGTCGACACTGAACATGTGCATCGACCCGCCCTTGCCTTTCGAGATGCCTGCGGCGCGGCCGGTGAGTTCGGCCATGATGACCTTTGGATCAATGCCGTAGGCGAGCATGTGACCGTGATCTCGATAGCCGGTGATGACACTGTCCTTGCCGACGGTCATCGCCGATTGGAGGCCAACAGCTACAGCCTCCTGTCCAATGTACAGGTGGCAAAAGCCTCCGATAAGACCAAGACCGTAGAGCTGACCCGCGCGCTCCTCGAAGCGCCGGATAAGCAGCATCTCGCGATAAAATTGCAAGAGCTGGTCTTTGTCGGCTTTGAACAGTTGCGGCTGCGGCGGCCGCTCGATTTGCGTCGATTGCGGCTGCGATGACACAGGGGCTTTGTTGGCGGAACGCGCCACGGCGATCTCTCTCCCTCAGCTAGGCGGCGGGTCTATAGGAGGCGGTGCGGCACCGGGCAACAGGGCCGCCGCCGCAATTAATTGAGTGGGACGATCACCTCGTCAGGACGGACGAGACCCAGTTTCTTGCGAACCAGCTCGTCAGCCATGTCCGGGTCAGCCTTGTCCGGGTTAAGTAGTTCGGAACGATGCTTCAGCTCGGCGCGCTGCTGTTCGATTTCACTGAGCTCCGCCTGCCGCTGCAGCAACGCGCGATGGTAGCTCCCCCAGGCTAGAACGCCGTTGGGTCCGGCGATCGCGTGGCCGGCGAAAGTGCCGACGACAATCACCGCGAGGGCCGGCATCGCGACCCTGCGAATTAGCGCAACAATACGGTTCGGTCCCCCAACCATGACGTAAGAAGAATCACGAGTGAGTCGCAAACGCAAGCAAAAAGAATGATTTGGTGGAAAGACCGGTGATAAAAATGTGGATCGAGGGTCGAGCCCGTTGCTGGACGCAAGTGATAGTCGCCCTCGAGCCCGTTACTGGTCTTCGTGCGCACTTTCACTGCTCACAGCCGCTACGCCTGGCGTCATGCCGGCTTGTAAGCCTTAAGCGCGGCCTTTCCGGCAAAGCGCGCCGTCTCGCCCAATTCCTCCTCGATGCGAAGCAGCTGATTATATTTCGCAATTCGGTCCGAACGCGAAAGGCTGCCGGTCTTGATCTGCCCGCAGCTGAGCGCGACGGCGAGATCAGCAATCGTTGAATCTTCGGTTTCGCCAGAGCGGTGCGACATGATGGCGGTATAGCCTGAAAATTGCGCAAGCTTCACGGCGTCGATCGTTTCCGTCAGACTTCCGATCTGATTGACCTTGATCAGAATCGAATTGGCAATCCCCTCATCGAGTCCGCGTTGAAGCCGCTTGACGTTGGTAACGAAAAGGTCATCGCCGACGAGTTGAACGCGATTTCCAAGTCTTTGGGTGAGCGCTTTCCAGCCTTGCCAGTCATCTTCGGCGAACCCGTCCTCGATGGACGCAATCGGATATTGCTCAACGAGTTCGGCGAGGAAATCGACCATCTGCTCCGACGAGAGAGTCTTGCCCTCTCCCTCCATCCGGTATGCACCGTCCTTGAAGAATTCGCTCGCCGCACAGTCGAGAGCGAGAAGGACGTTGTCGCCAAGAACGTAGCCCGCGGCAGTCACTGCCTTGTCAATAAAGTCGAGCGCTTCTCGGGACGAGTTGATCGCTGGCGCAAACCCGCCCTCGTCCCCCACTGCAGTCGACAGGCCAGCCTGGTGAAGTCCGCTTTTTAGAGCGTGGAAAATTTCCGCTCCGCAGCGCAGCGCTTCCGCGAAGTTCGGCGCGCCGACCGGCATCACCATGAATTCCTGAAAATCGATGCCGTTGTCGGCATGGACGCCGCCGTTGAGGATGTTCATCATCGGCGTCGGAAGCAGATTCGAGTCCACTCCTCCGACATAGCGGTAAAGCGGCAGGCCGACCGCGTCGGCTGCAGCCTTTGCCGTCGCGAGGCTGACGCCAAGAATGGCATTGGCGCCGAGCCGCCCCTTGTTTTCCGTCCCGTCGAGCGCGAGGAGCGCGGCATCGAGCGCTGACTGATCCTCTGCCTCGAACCCGACGACTTCGTCCGCGATTTCGCCGTTTACCGCCTGGACCGCCTTGGTCACTCCCTTGCCACCCCAACGGCCCTTGTCCCCGTCGCGCAGTTCCACCGCTTCGTGAGCGCCGGTGGACGCACCCGACGGGACGGCCGCGCGCCCCATGCTCCCATCTTCAAGAATTACCTCGACTTCGACCGTCGGGTTGCCGCGGCTGTCGAGAATCTGGCGGGCGTGGACGTCAACGATCGCGGTCATGTCTCTTTCTTTCTTCCGCAGGTGTAACGATATGGGCTGTTGCAAGCGCGTATAAGCGGCGAGCTTGCGTGTGCAACTTTCAGATTCAATTCGCGGAACGAAGGCGCGAGGCTCCGGGTTCAAGACGGCAAAGGAGTATAGTGCGATGGGAGATGATCGAACTGCCGCTTTGCCGGACGGAACGGACCACGTGATCGAAGGTGCCGCAAAGACCAAGAACGGCGAAACTGCAACGGTGGAGGATATGGCTTTGGTCACGCAACAAGGAACTTTGGCGTCGAGCGATGAGGCCGAACGGCCGGCGATCGGCAGCGCTAGTGCCAAGACGGGAACGACGACGGGCGTATCGAGCGACAGCAGCAAGGCCGACACTGAGAGCGAATCGCAAAGCAGCATCGTCGAACGGATTCGCAGCGGCCGCGAACAGTTAAGCAGCCAGGCCGGCGACAAAGCCCGTGGCCTAGTCACCCAAGGGCTCGAGCGCACGTCCGAAGCGCTCGCGAATGTCGCCCGAATGGTCGGCGATACTGCCCCTGGTATAGAGGAACGGCTTGGCGCTGATTATGGCGACTATGCGCGCCGGGCCGCCGGTTCGATTGAGAATGTGGCAAACACCATTGCGTCGAAAAATCCTGACGAGCTCATCGAGGACACGCGCAACTTCGTCCGCAACAGCCCCGGGATCGCGCTCGCGGGCGCCGCAGTCGTGGGCTTCGTCGTCGCAAGGCTCCTGAAGACCGGTCTCGCCGCCACGAGCAGCAGCGACGAGAACGCCGAGCGCTGATGCTCAAGCCGGTCGATCCCGGATCACAGGAGGAACGGCCTGTCGGTGAGCTCGTCCACGAGCTTATCGAGGACGGCAAGGCTTATGCGCGCGCCGAAATTGGCCTCCTGAAGGCGATTGCAGCGGCCAAGGGCAAGGCGATTGCTGTTCCGGCGGCGCTCTTAGTTGCGGCGTTGTTCATCGGCATGGCCGCGGTCAACGCCCTCGTTGTTGGAGTCGTAATCGCGCTGGAAACGTACATCGGCCCCTTGGCCGCCGGGTTCGTCGGCATGTTGATCTTTGCAGCGGTCGCCGGACTCCTCGGCTGGGCCGGCTATGCAAAGCTGAGACGTGACCTGTGAAGGATACCCCAGAAATTGTTGCGGCCCGTGCGGAGGTGGACCGCTGCCAGTCACGGCTCATGTCCACCGCGCACGAATTGCAGGATCGGCTCAGCCCCAAGACTCTTGCCCGCAACACCTGGCAGGGAGCCAAGGAAAAGGGCGCGGATCTTGCCGAGAATACGGTCGACGCGGTCCGGTCGCGACCGCTCACGGCTACCGGCGTTGTTGCCGCCATC